>JBOFHK010000008.1:0-84733 GCA_051649605.1 Brevinema sp.
CAGTTATTGATATCCTCAAAGAACTCCAAAAAGACGAACCTGCTCTTAGTAGCTTACCTTACACGTTTACTGATGAACGCTATGTATGGATTCCTTACGTTGCTGTTACTAAAGACAATTTTCAAGAATTTATGAAAAAGTAAAATTCTTAATATGAATAAATACCCGGTAAATTTTACTGGGTATTTATTCGTATATGTTTTCTATGCAAGAGGGATACCGATGTCAGAAATTTTAAGCTTAGAAGTTAAAAATATTTACAAGTCTTTTCCAGGAGTTAAGGCTCTAGAAGCTGTAAACTTTCAATTAAAATCAGGAGAAGTACATGCTTTAGTAGGAGAAAATGGGGCTGGAAAATCAACATTGATGAAGTGTATTTTTGGGATTGAACATCCTGATTCTGGTCAAATTTTTATCGATGGTGTTTTAGTGGTGATCAACAATAGTAAAGAAGCTCTTGATTATGGGATTTCGATGATTCATCAAGAACTACACCCTATTCCAGCAATGACAGTAGCTGAAAATATTTGGCTAGGACGTTACCCCGTAAAGGGAATGTTGGTTGATCATAAAAAATTATACCAAGATACTGAGAAATTATTAACTTCTCTTAATATGGATATTGATGCACGTAAGCAAGTTTCACAACTCTCTGTATCACAGGTACAGATGTTAGAAATTGCTAAAGCCGTATCCAGTAAAGCTAAGATTATTTTTATGGATGAACCAACCTCTTCTCTTACCGATAATGAAGTTATTCATTTATTTAATATTATCCGTCAATTAAAAGAGTTTGGTGTTTCTGTTGTCTATGTATCTCATAAAATGGAAGAAATTAAAGAAATTTGTGATTCATTGACGATTCTTAGAGATGGAAAATATATTGGATCTTGGAGTACGGAAGAATTACCGATTGATCAAATTATTGCAAAAATGGTGGGTCGACAACTAGATAATCGTTTTCCTGAAAAAAAATATCAAGCACAAGAACAAATTATTATGCAAGTACGTAATTACATCTCATTAGTCCCTAATTCTTTTCAAGGGATTAATTTTGATCTTAGGCAAGGAGAAATACTAGGAGTCGGTGGTTTAGTAGGAGCACAGCGTACTGAATTAATCGAAAGTATTTTTGGACTACGTCCTGCTCAAGGAGAAATTATTATTTATGGTAAAGTGGTAGATATTAGATCTCCTATTGATGCTAAGAAGTCAAAGATCGCTCTATTAACAGAGGATAGACGAACAAGTGGTATTGTTAGTTGTTTATCTGTAGAATCTAATATTCTACTAGCTTCGTATCCAAAATTTGCAAAATTTGAGCAAATCACCAATCAAAAAATCAATGAAAATATAGCTACAGAATATACAGCTAAACTTAATGTTAAGACTGCATCGATTAAAACCCTTATTGGTACATTATCTGGGGGAAACCAGCAGAAAGCTCTGATTGCTCGATGGCTTCTTACAGAGCCAGATATTTTAATTTTGGACGAACCAACTCGAGGGATCGATGTAGGAGCAAAATATGAAGTCTACCAATTAATGTATCAATTAGCAGAATTAGGAAAAGCTATTATTATGATTTCTTCCGAAATGCCGGAATTAATTGGAGTTTCTGATCGTATTATGGTTATGAGTAATGGTTTTTTAAGTGGTGTTTTAACCCAAGAAGAATTTAATCAAGAAAAAATTATAAGTCTGGCAACAGAATTTTTATAAGGAGTTTGTATGCAGGATAGTACCCTGAAAAAGATTTATACATTCTGTTCCAATAGTGGAATTTATTTGGTTTTATTATTGTTAGTGATAGGGATTGGATTGATTAAACCTTCTTTTTTAACAATTCCTAATTTATTGAATATATTAAGAATTTCTTCGGTGAGGGTGATTATTGCACTGGGGGTAGGTTGTATCCTCATTACAAGAGGAACAGATCTATCCTCAGGACGTATTGTCGGATTAACGGCTTGTGTTGCAGCCTCGTTGATGCAACATGCAGACTATGCTGATAAGATGTTTCCTAATCTTCCTTTATTGCCTTTAATTGTCCCTTTTCTTGCTGTTTTGGCGGTTGGTACTTTTATTGGTATAATGAATGGTGTAGTGATTACAACATTTAAAATACCTCCTTTTATTGCAACATTAGGAATGATGATTATTGTTTACGGTATCTCTTCGATTTACACCGATGCAAAACCGATTGGCGGGCTAAGGCAAGATTTTATCAATCTGGGAACGGGATCGACCTTATTTCTTCCCAATCTTATTTTGTTTGCGAGTATTATTATTTTTATTATTTGGTTTATTCTTAATAAAATGGTGTTGGGTAAATATATTTATGCAATCGGAGGAAATCCTATTGCAACGTTGGTTTCAGGGATTAATATTAATTTCACCTTGATTAAAACTTATGCGATCGCTGGAGGACTCTACGGACTTGCAGGACTTCTTTTGGCAGCTCGGACTGGAGGAGCGACAAATAACTATGCAACGATGTATGAGCTAGATGCGATTGCTGCTTGTACTATAGGTGGTATTTCGACTACTGGTGGTATTGGACGGGTTAGCGGTATCATTACTGGAGTACTGATTTTTGAAGTATTAAGTAATGGTCTCGTTATTCTAGGGGTTTCTCCTTACTGGCAGCAAATCGTCAAGGGCTTGATTATTATTATGGCGATTGCTTTTGATATGAGAAAACGGAGAGTGTAAAATGCACTAAATTAGAAGAGTTAAGGATAATAAAATAGATGTTCTAATCGTAAAAACACCATTATTTTTGTAGTAAAATGATATTTCAAATGATATGAGCTAATGAGTAGTAAAAAAAGAACTCTCAAGTAATTGGGGGTTCTTTTTTTTGGATCATGAAGGTTCGTAAAGAATATGTCTTATAGTTTTTATCAATTTGGATCATTCCTGAAAAAAATATTTTTTACTTATGATTTGTATAAAAATTTCCGATAATTTATAGAGTTTAGAGATTTTTATATAATATATTGGAGGAAATATGACTAGGGAAGCTCTCGCAAATACCCAATTATCTAAGAGTTGTTCTTATCCAGCATATCGCACAAAAAAATTAGTACATTTTTTTAGAGCAGTTTCTTTATTTGCTATGCCGATACGTTCATCAGAGTTAGGTCTTCGGAGACGTAAGTAATCTGTTCTAATATAGATATACCAATAATATTAAATAAAATGAGAAGTAGAAACAGATTATATAAAAATATTAGGGATGGCTATATTAGTATTGTTTTGAAATTAATAATTTTATTAATTTCTTTTTAAGAGATGTTTTATTGCTATTAAGTAGTCAATAAAAATATAGTAATAGAGCTATGTTTTTATTGACTACTTTGTTTTTATTAAAAATACTATCAAGATTATAAATTAATCATAGGGATTAAATATGAAAAAAATAAGTATTCGATCTATGCTACAAAAATATAAATACCCTGTTTTAGGTACATTTGGCTTATTAGTATTAGAAAATATTCTTTTCCTTATACAACCTTTATTTATAGGAAAAGCAATCGATGGAGGGATAGTAGGTAACTATTTTCCTTTATTGATAATGGTGGGAATCTATCTTCTTGGAATTTTAATTGGAACAATAAGAAGGATTATTGATACAAGGATTTATTCTAAAATGCACTTTTATCTTGCCAATCAAATTATTGAAAATTCGTCAGAGATTTCAATATCACGGATAGAATTATCAACAGATGTTATTAATACGATTAATGAAGATATTCCAATGTTTATCGAATCACTAATTCAAATTGTTGGGGCTTTATTGATTCTAGTGCAGTTTCGTCTCTCTTATTTAATTGTTTCTTTACTCTTCTGTATGATGATTGTAGTGATTTATAGTATTATTACGAAAAAAATCTTTAAACTAAATCGCTCTTTGAATAATCATTATGAATCTTATGTGGGCAGTTTAGTAAAACATAGAACAGGACGCTTTCTTCCTCATTTTCAATTGATGAATCAACGAAGAATACAATTATCTGATTTAGAATCAATGGTTTATGCTTTGTTATATATAGGGATTTTAGGAGTTTTAGTATTTGTTCTTATTATTGAGTCTTCCCAATCGGTAATCACAACAGGGGGTGTTTTTTCTGTCTTATCCTATGTCTTACAGTTTGAAGCAGGTCTAGGCGATCTTCCCTATTTTTATCAAAAGATGATAGGAACTAATGAGATCATTACACGATTAAATGAAGAGTAGTTTTATAGGATAAAATCCTTGAAAATTATAAAAAATTATCGTATAATTTATAAAAATTTTTAATAGAAGAGAGGTAAATATGGTATTCTTTTTTCCAGGACAAGGATCTCAATTTGTAGGAATGGGTAAAGAACTCACTGATAAATATCCTATAGCTCAAGAGATTTATCAACAAGCTAATGATATTTTAGGAATGGATATTCAGCGTCTATCTAGTAAAGGTCCAGAATCGGATCTCATGAATACTCAGTACGCCCAACCTGCAATTTTAATCTATCAATATATCTTTCTGTGCTTATTGAAGAAAAAGAATATACATCCTACAGCGACAGCAGGACACTCTTTGGGAGAGTTTTCCGCGCTTCTTGCCTCCGAAATGCTCAATTTTGAAGATACGCTTCGTTTGGTACAAAAACGTGGAATTTTGATGGCAACAGTAGATCCTACTCACCAAGGAACGATGGCAGTTGTTTTAGGCTTGGATGATGAGATAGTGATTTCTATATGTTCTGAAATCGCTACCTATGTCGAACCAGTAAATTTTAATACACCGGGGCAAGTTGTTATATCTGGTATCAAAGAAGGAGTGAAATTAGCAGAAGAAAAATTATTATCTGCAGGGGCAAAGAGAGTTCTTCCCTTGGCAGTTAGTGGAGCATTTCATTCAAAATTAATGAATGATGCAGCTGAAGAATTTAAAAAAATTGTTCGAGGTGTGGTATTTCAAAAGCCTATTTGTCCTATTGTTTCTAACGTTACAGGAGAATTTTATAATGAAGAATCGGCTTATGAATTACTTCCTCTTCAAATGAAAAGCCCTGTTCAATGGGTGAAGACTGTTAATTTTCTTTATGAAAAAGGATTTACTCGAGGATTTGAACTAAGCTCTGGTATGATTATTCAAGGGATGATTAAAAAGATCCAGAAAGATTTCTTAGTGGATAGTGTATTGTCGCAGATCGATTAAAAAACTTAAGTATCTTATCGAAAAAATCAGAAATTAGTTGTCTATTCAGTAAGAAACCCACCAATAGAGGTGGGTTTCTTACTGAAATTCTAATACATATAGAAAAATAAATCTTTTGAACAATTATCGAATAAGCTAAAATTCTTGGTCAAATATTTCCATGGGTTGCTGAGTGGCAGACATAAGATTTCTCCAAAAAATAGAATTAATATCCAATGTTTTACGTTTTGATGTTGCCAAAGGAATAGGAACATGTGTATAAATATTATTCCAAAGGCCAATAATTAGATCTGTTTTACCTGCCATTGCTGCATGCACTGCATTTTGACCTAGTAAGAGACAATATAACGAATCGTTAGGACACGCAGGGGCACTTCTAATCATATAACTGGGATCAATATATTTAAGGTTTACTTCTATATTACGTGATTGGAAATATTGTAATATTCGATCTTTCATCCAAATACCAACATCGGCAAGTTTGATATTATTGGAAGCGTCTTTCGCTTGGAGAGTTGAATCTTTTACTAATAGTTCTTGTCCAGCTCCTTCTGCAATACAGATAACAGCATGATCACGTGCCAAGAGACGTTTTTCTAAAGCGAATAAAAATCCATCGGGCCCATCCATTTTGAAAGGAACTTCAGGAACGAATACAAAATTCACATCGTTCATTGCTAAGGTTGCATTAGTAGCAATGAATCCTGAATGTCGTCCCATTAATCTCACCAGTCCAATACCCATTGGAGCATTGTCTGCTTCAATACTTGCACTGGCAATTGCATTAACAGCAAGGCTGAAGGCTGTTTCAAATCCAAAAGAATTTTGTATATAACTAATATCGTTATCAATCGTTTTTGGAATACCAATAATAGAAATTTTTAACCCTCTTCGCTCAATTTCTTCAACAAGACCGTGTGCTCCTTTGAGAGTACCGTCTCCCCCAATAGTAAATAAAATATTGATGTCTAAAAATTCGAGAGTATCAACCATTTCTTTAACTTTATCTCCACCACCACGGGAAGAACCCAAAATTGTTCCCCCTAGAGTATGAATATTATCGACTACTTCAGGATTTAATGTTATTGGTTTGTATTTTTTGAGATTAGTAAGACCTTGGTATCCGTAGCGAATACCTAAAATAGAATGAACACCATAACCAAAATGAAGTTCTCGAACAATAGAGCGAATAACGTCATTGATTCCAGGGCATAAACCTCCGCAGGTGATAATAGCTGCTTTGGTCTTGTTAGGATCAAAGAACATATTTTTTCTAGGCCCAGATTTTTCAAAAGATAATGTGGGATCAGGTAGTTGATCACTATTATGATGGTAGATCACATCGTATAAAACTCGTTCATTATCTGTTACAAAACCGTTAGGCCCTAAATGTATTGCTGGTGAAGTGAAATTACATTGTCCTAGATTTTTGATTAAAAATCGTTGATCTAAGCTTTGTTTTTCTACCATAAGGTACTCCTTCTAAGAACCGCTTAGATTGCTTAGTACATCTGGGTATGTTTTGATTTTATAATATTTTTTTAATATTTGCGAATTTAATGATTCTTTTAAAGTGTCATTTTTATAATAAAATATTGTTTGGAATAGTTCAGGATCGTTATAAATAGCATCTACATTTTCCTCTTGCTGGTATTGTCGTAGTAAAGGGCGGATTGATAAATAAAGATCAGACTCGGATTTGGGATTGATGAGTGGTGAAATCTCTGAAAGAGGGGTATTTAAAATACTACTAAGAATTTCTGAACTCGTTAATATTGGTAGCTCTACTGGTTGACCAAAAATATCTGTAATGGTTTTATTTAATAGTGTGAAGGATTGAGTATTGTGGTTGACTGCTCCAGCAATATTATTGATAATAACACTAAATGAAGTGTTTGTAGAGATTTCTTCTTGAAATCTAGTGAGGGTATTATTCCATTCAGCATCATAGTGTTTAGCTATTTTTTGATAGTTTTGTTGGAGATAATCTAATCCCACTTCATATTGAGTATTAAGTGGAAGCTGTGAAAACTCCGTAATATTACTTAAGATGACAACGTAATAATCTCCTTGGTTGTATAATGGTCCAGAGGCAATTAAGGTATTTGTTTTGTAGGTGTTAAGAATATTATTAAAATAGGTAAAATTGCTCGCCGTAAGTGTTTTATCTTTTTGAATAATAAAGTTAGAATCCGATGCTAACTCTTCTAAAGCAAGCTCTACACCGTTTTTATTGATTAAATCACTAACTTTCCGTGCTTGCCCACGATTTGGTGTTTTAATCTCATGAATGATGATTTTATCGATCCATTGTTCAAAATTGTTTAGGTAATGTTGTGATTTTTCTTCTTCAGAGAGATTAGCATAGAGAAAATTTGTCTTATTCAAAGTAATAATCTCGATAGCAATATTTAATTTTTGAAGGTCAGAAATAGCGTACATATCAGATACTGTAGGAGATGCAAGAATAGGTAAAATACCGACAGGGTTGAAATAGTAATTTTCAGCATATTGGAAGTTGATAAAATTAGAGCTTAGTCCCGTATTGGCTTGTATTTCTTGAAATATTTTGGCAGATGGTGATAAGCCAATATCTTGATAGAATAATTGCCTTGTAAAGGTATTTTCGGTATTGGTTAAGCTTGCGTTTTGGATATATCGATTCAGTATTCTAGGATCAACATTAGGATTATTTTTTTGAAGTTCGTCGTTCAATCGAGTGTACTCCATCATATAGAAGTTTTGGGGAGAAAGATCAACTCTTCCTTTAGAAGAGCGAAGTACAATAGGAAATCCACCTGCTGTACCATCCCACATGACCCCAAGAGTTGAAACGAATGCAATAATCAATGCCCAAACAAAAATTTGTAATACAATGCGATAGAATGATTTACGAGGATTGATTGCATGTGCTTGTTGTGTTTTATGTGTTTTCATAAGAGATCCTTGAAGGAGTGTTTTTTATTATTACCATTTTTTAATACTAGGAGTCTGGTTAAAACTCGAAATAAAAGTTGGTTTAATAACTTTTATCAGCTCTGTAGTGCTAGCTTCAATACTAAGAATAATATAATCTATTCTTGTACTGAGATAATTATAGGCAATTAAAGCAGGGATAGATACAATAAGTCCAGCAGCTGTTGTGACTAATGCCTGTGCAATCCCTCCGATTAATTCTTGAGGATTGTTTAATCCTTGTGATGCTAAGACAGATGTTGATGTAATCATTCCTAATACTGTCCCCAAGAGTCCTAAAAGAGTTGAAATATTAATAATTGTTGCTAGAATGGGAAGGTGTTGGTTTAATTTAGGTAGTTCGTATTTGGCAATATCTTCCATTGCACGCTCCATTTCTTCGCGAGAACGAGACGCCTGTAAACCAGCTTTTATAATATTAGAAGCTGTTCCTGGATGATCATTACAAATAAGGATAGCGTCTCCTATTTTTATTCCTCTAAACTTTTCCTGTATTTCTTTCTTGATAATATCAGCATTTCTAATGACAGTGTGTAGATAGAATAAGCGTTCAAAAAAAACGGCTAAACCAATAATGGAAGACAATAAAATTGTCAGCATAACCCAGCCACCCTGTAATAAATACTCCATTATTCCTCCATATTATTATACATCTAATAGTATATCTTATTATTTTTATTTGGTCAAGAAATTAATAAGAATTTTTTAGAAAATCATTGCTTTTTGTTTTTTATTGTGGGGAGATATATTATATAAAGTTTCCTATTGAAAATATTGACAATATAGGTGTTGTTTATTATAATACAAGCGATATCTATGTGTCATATTAAAGAAATAATTTGATGTTATAACCAATTTTCAATAGCAGGTAAAAATGAGTAAAAACCGTAAAGAAATTATAAAAATTGCCGGCATCTATATGATGCTGAATATTGGAGCTGGTTTTACCTCTGGACAAGAAATCCTACAGTTTTTTTCTGGATTTGGTTGGTGGGGATTTTTTGGGGGGATTATTACCTTTATATTAATGCTCTATGGCGGAGAATCGTTAATTGATGCTGGTTGGCTTTGTCGTAATAATTCTAAAATTTCTGTTTTTGAATATTTTGGTGGTTCGGTTATTGGACGTTTCTATAATGTTATTATTCCTGTGTTACTATTTGGATCGTATATTATTATGATTGCTGGAGCAGGATCAGTACTGGAGCAGTTTTTCCAGATTCCCAATTTTGTTGGTAGGGTTGTTGCATGTAGCTTATCTGTAGTAAGTGTATTTTTCAAATTTCAATATATTGCGAAATATTTAAGCTATATTGGTAAAGGAATTGCTTTTATAATTTTTATCGTTGCCATCATCATTATTTTGAAAGAATTAGGAAATATTCCTTATGTTACTTCATTTATTCGAAAATACCCTATTATTGTGGGAAGTGATTCTTTTTATGGTGCTAGTATTTTATATAGTGGTACGATTCTATTAGCGTCATCACAATTTTTATTTGATATGGGAATGAATCTTGAACAAAGAAATAGCGGATTTTATGGTATTTTAGGGGGTACTATAGGGTTTGTTCTAGTTATTTTAACAATTCATTTTGCTATTATACTCAATTTAGATAAAGTATACAATCTTCCTATTGTAACCTTGTATTTTGCAGAGCAAATTTCATTAATATTGGCGTTTATTATTACTTTGTTAATTTTCATTGCGATGTATTCGGCGGGAACTATTTGTCTATGGTCTGTTAGTAACATTCTTCGTAAAAAATTTGATTTTTGGAAAAAAAGATATATTACAGTAATTGTTCTTTTGGGGGTAGGTGGCTTATTATTATCTTCTATTCCTTTTGGTCAGTTGGTTAATATGCTCTATCCTATAAATGGAATGTTTGGTCTTGTTTTAGTATTATTGATTACTTATCACAATCGAAAACTAGGATACCAGATTAATGATGAAAAATAGCTTAAAAATTTATTAAAAATACCGATAATTCTATAAAGATATTTTGATAAGTGATTGGTATCTTATGTATAGAATTATTATAATTTCTCTTTTCCTTTTTTGTAGTGTATCTTTTAGCGAAGAAAATACAAAATTGTTAATGAGACAGTTTACTACTGAGGATATTGATCCTTACCTCAAAGAAAAAGTGCCTTTTTTACAACGAGGTTTTTCGAATAGTATTCCTATTCCTTCAGTAAACCAATATATTTTAAATTTTTCTCCTACAGAAAATATTTTTGATTATTTTGCCCAAATTACAGGAAGAAATATTTTTAAAGCACAGTTTATTGTTTCTTGGTATATATTTACCAATGCAAATCATATTCCTAATTCGATTGATCGGGTGATGGAATTAGTCAACCAAAAAAAACCAATTCTACTAAAATCTCTTTTAGCGGTTAATGGTAAATGGGAATCGGTTGTTGAGCTTCCTTATACCACATTAAAAGAAGAATCTTATGTTTTTGTCTATGTTTCTTATCCCAATACGCAAGGTGTTTTAGTGCCGATTGCGGGGCAATCTTTTTATAGAGAATTTCTGGGTAGTGTATCGGAAAGAGAGCAGAGTCTTGATCTCAATCAAGAGATGCTCGTTTATTGGCAGAAGAAAGGATACCTTTGATACTAAAGAAAAAACCACTACTTATTAAAGTAGTGGTTTTTTATCGTGCCTATTAGGAGTCGAACCTAAGACCTTTGGAACCGCAATCCAATGCTCTATCCAGCTGAGCTATAGGCACATATGAACCATATTATAACAAAAAATATATCTTCTGTCAATATTTTTTTATAATTATCTATAAAATATCTAAAAAAAGTGTATTTATAATAATTTATTATAAATACACTTTTTTTATGATAACGAATACCCTCTTCTCGGAGAAAGGAATAAGTAATATCTCCTAAAAGTAAGATCTAACTATTTCCAGCATTCAAATTCGTTACTTTTGAAAATAGGATTTGTATTATTAGCTCGTTGTGTTTTATAATCTTTAAGAACTGCGGTAAGTACTTTATAGAGTTTGAGTATTGCATAGAGATTGAGTATTGTCATCATTCCCATTAATAAATCAGCCATATTCCACACTAAAGATAAAGTACTCATAGAACCTAAAAATACTGAAGCAACAACGGCTACTTGGAAAATAAACATATAATTTTTCTTAGAACTTAAAAAAGACATACTGTTTTGTGCATAAAAATAATTTCCCAATACAGAAGAAAAGGCGAGTAAGAAGATACAAATTGCCAAAAATATATTTCCAAAATCTCCAAAGAAAGAGTTGAGAGCTGTTTGTGTTAAGATGATTCCTGATTGATCAGGATTACTGAAATCGACTCCCGAAAATAAAATTAGGAAAGCAGTAGCAGAACAAATAATAATCGTATCAAAAAATACACCACAAGCTTGGATTAATCCTTGTTTGACAGGATGTGATGTGGATGCAGAAGCAGCAGCATTAGGAGCAGAACCCATACCAGCTTCATTTGAGAATAGGCCTCTTTTGATCCCTGTGGTGATCGTACCAATTAACGTTCCTGTACCAAATTCTCTGAAACCAAAAGCGTTTTCAAAAATCATACTAAAAACTTCAGGAATACGGCTAAAATTATTGAAAATAACAATAGCACATAAAACTAAGTAGAGTAGTGCCATGATAGGAACAATAATTGCAGAGGATCGAGCGATTTTGGGAAGACCTTTGAAAATAAAAACAGCAGTAAGAATACTAAGCATAATTGCAGAGTAAACAGAAGGAATATTAAAACTATTTTGTAATGCTTGTGATATGGTATTTGCTTGAACGGCATTAAAAGAAAAACCAAAAACAAAAATAAGAATTACGGAGAATAAACTGCCTAAGGCTTTTGATCCCAGTCCTTTTTGCATATAATAGGATGGACCACCAATAAAATGAGCAGCGTTGGAAACAGGGTTTTTATCTTCTGTTTTGTAGACTTGAGCTAATGTAGACTCAACAAAAGCTAAAGCTCCCCCTAGTAAGGCGGTAATCCACATCCAAAATACAGCTCCAGGCCCTCCCAAGGTAATTGCCAAGGCTATACCAGCTAAATTCCCAGTGCCTACTCGAGAAGCGGTAGTTACCGCAAAAGCTTCAAAAGGAGAAATCTTTTTATTTGTTTTGTCAGAATCCTGAAGGCTTTCCTTGAACGCTAGTTTGATATTTCTCCAATCAAATTGAATGAATCTTGTTTTAATACTATAAAACAACCCTATCCCTAATAACAAAACTATTAAAACATAAGAATACATGTAATTATTTAACATGTTCACAATATTATTAATCTGATCCAAAATCATACAATCTCCTAATAAATATAATTATCTGCATTATTATAGTACAGATAATTACATTTGTCAATATTATGCTTGAAAAATAATAAATCTTGTTTTTTGGATTGATTGTTGTGCATATGATTGTTTGTTTATTGTGCATAGTTAGGTTTGGAAACTTATTAAGAAAATATTGACTTTTTATGATATTATAGTATAATAAAATCATAAGATTAGTGGAGAGTTATTATGAATGTTGTTGAAATCAAAATAGCAGAAGCAAAACAAATGATTGTAGAGTATATAACGCTTATTGATACCATGCTGGTAAAAACTATGGAAGGATCTCAGGCTAAAAATTGGGATCTTGTGAAAGAGGTGATTGATGTCCTTGAACCTCGAGCGAATCAACTCAAATTAGAAGTTGCCCAAGAATGTCTGGGTATCTTAGCACTATATCATCCAGAAGCTGGACATCTCCGTGGAATTATCAAAATGTCAGGAATGGGAAGTGATTTGGAGAGAATGGGTGATTTAGTTACTAAAATTGCATTGTCTACCTATCGTTGGCAAGAGGCTTTTCATATCAGCGAATATCCTAAAATACTAGAAATGGCAGAAGAAAATCGAAAAATGCTTATTGATGTGAGTAAATCTTTTGTTGAGGAAAATTGTTTGATAGCAGTGGCTGTTATTCAACATGATGATCGAGTTGATGATCTTTGTACAAGAATGTTAAAACAAATTATTAAAGAAATGAATCAAGCGGTAGACGTAGAACATTTACTTCAAATTATGAATATAACTCGTAATTTTGAAAGAATAGCCGACCTAAGCACCCATTTGGCGGAAGATGTGATTTTTATCAAAGAAGGTCTTGTGCCTAATAAAGATAAAAATTCTTAAAGATCGTGTATTTTAGTAAACGGCTATGAAAAAATTAAAAATTTTAGCTTTAAATTGGCGAGACCCTCTCCACCCAGAGGCTGGTGGTGCTGAGGTACATTTAGATCATTTACTATCTTATTTGGCAAAGAAACACAACGTGGTGCTCATTAGTGTCCGGGTAGCAAAAACTAATGAAACTTTCTCCTACCATGGATACGAAATCCGACGAGAAGGACACCCATTTTTATTTAATTTTACTTTTTCTTATCTTTGGAAAAAAAATCTATCTTCTCAGGGTTTTGATCTAATCATTGATGATATTTCAAAAATTGCTTTACAAACTCCTCTTTATATTAAAGATATTCCTATGATTGCTCTTTTCCATCATATTCATGGGCATACGCTGTTCCAATTATTACCGTTTCCTATGGCTTGTTACGTTTACATTATGGAAAAAATAGCCCTAAGGGCATATCAAAAGACAACAATGATTGTTGTTTCAGAAAGTACAAAACAAGAGCTTCTTAATTTTGCTCAATTTCAAAAAATACTCTTACTTCCTAATGGGATTGATAAAAATTATATAGAAATTCGTAAATTTTCTAAGATTCCATTTCAATTATGCATAGTAGGACGTTTAACAAGAGCAAAAAGAGTAGATTTATCTTTGGAAGTTTTTCGATTACTACTTCAGAAATATCCTCAAGCTCGTTTATTGATTGCTGGAAAAGGTCCTCAGGAACAGGCATTAAAAAACTATGCGATACAATTACAAATAGATCATGCCATAGAATTTTTAGGCTATATTTCAGAAGAAGAAAAAAAACGATTACTCGAACAATCTCAAGCACTATTATTTACTTCCGAAAAAGAAGGTTGGGGGATTACCGCTATAGAAGCGTCCGCTTGTTCTTGTCCTGTATTTGGTTTTGATGTACCTGGATTAAGGGATGCGGTACGCGATGGAGTGAATGGTTTTTTAACAAAATTTTCTGACACGAAGGCATTAGTATCTCTTCTTATTCTTTATTTACAAGATTCTGAGAAAAATGCTCTCCAAGCTCGTGCTTTTTGTTATGCAAAAAATTTTGATTGGGATAGAATCACCCAAGAATTTGAAATGATTCTTTTAGAACAGCTACAAAAATAAAAAACTCTTTAATCTTTCACACGTGCTTTATTTTTATGTTGATTTATAATATAAAAAGATAATAAACTAGAATAATAATAAAAAGGATTTAATGATGATGGATTTCATAGAAAAAAAAATGATGCCTATACTGACCGCACTAAATAACATTAAGCATATTGTAGCCATTCGAGAAGGGATGATTTCTACTATTCCTTTAACAATTGTTGGCTCGTTTTTTTTACTAATTGCTTTTCCGCCTATCCCACAAGAGTGGTTTGAAACAATAGGTTTTTTTCAATGGATTGCTACAAATCGTTTAGAAATCCTAATTCCCTTTCGTGCAACGATGGGATTAATTGCCGTTTATGTAGTATATAATACAGCTTACACCTTGTCAAGTTCCTATAATCTTAATGGGATTACAGGAGGTACACTTGCTTTAGTAGCTTTTTTTATCACGCAATCTTTTCCTTCGGCAGAATCTGCAGGTAAAGCCCTGGGATTGGTACTTCCTATTATTAATCTTGGATCAGCGGGTTTATTTGTAGGGATTTTAACAGCTTTTGTATCGACAGAGATTTTTCGCTGGTTTAAGGAATCCAACTTAGTTATTAAAATGCCTGACGGTGTACCACCGTCTATTATGCGTTCTTTTGAGGCACTTTACCCTATGGCTTGTATTTTAATTTTATTTGGATCTCTTCATTTTGGTCCTAAAATTTTTTCTCCTAACGCTTCTTATATTGATCTCCATACTCTTATTGGAAAAGCTTTTTCTTGGTTATCTATAGGAGTAGATAGTCTACCAGGGGCATTGTTTATAGTGTTTTTTATTTGTATGTTATGGGTTGCTGGGATTCATGGAGTGTCTATTATAGGAGCTGTTGCTCGTCCCATATGGCTACAATTATTGGATAGTAATGCCGCTGCTTTTGCTGTTGGTGAGACACCTGCACATATTTTTTCTGAACCATTTTATCAATGGTATGTATGGATTGGAGGCTCTGGAGCTACGATAGGACTTGTTCTGTTAAGTTTTTTTATTGGACGTTCTAGTTTTATTAAGTCAATGGGACGGGCGACTATAATTCCTGCATTATTTAATATTAATGAGCCGGTAATTTTTGGTTATCCTATTGTCTTAAACCCTGTATTGGCAATACCGTTTATTATAGCTCCTATGGTTATGACGGTGATTACTTGGTTTGCCATTAATATGGGATTTGTGCCTCATAATGTGATTCTTGCTCCATGGACCTTTCCAGGGCCTTTAGGGGCGTATATTTCTTCTGGGGGTAGTGTTCGTGCATTAATACTTAATGTAATTAATATAGGGATTTCTTGCTTGGTTTATCTTCCTTTTCTATTATTTTATGATAAACAAATGCTTCTTGAAGAGCAAAAAAAATCTTATGATATTTCTCAATGATTTTATAATAAATTTTAAAAAGATATTTCTACGATCTATAAATAAGATATGATAGGATGTCTTATTTGAATAAATAAGCCTATAAAAAGGTAAATTAATAAAATTAGTATTGACAGGATTTTTAATCATTTATATAATATTATTATATTGGTAAAAGGAGTACTTATGATTCAAAATATTGTCCACGATAATCGTACTAGTAATAAAGGAGCATTAATTTGTATTTGTTCTGCTCATATTGATGTATTACATGCTTCATTTAATTTTATTTCTAAAAATCCCGGGGTAACACTTTCTATCGAAAGTACCGTACAGCAGGTGAATCAAGATGGAGGCTATACAGGGCTAACCCCTCAAGATTTCTATATAAAAGTCCAAAGTATTGCCGATCTCTATCAGGTATCTTCAAAAGATTATATTCTGGCAGGGGATCATTTAGGCCCTAATGTCTGGAAACATATGACAGCTCAAGAGGCAATGGCAAAAAGCTTGGTGCTAATCCAACAATATGTTCGAGTGGGTTATAAAAAACTTCATATTGACCCTAGTATGCCTTGTAGGGATGATATACAGCCTCTGTCTGTAGAAATCATTGCGGAGCGGACGGTTCAGATGATTCAAGTTGCAGAAAAAACAGCAAAAGAATGTTTTGGCCATTCTGATGATTTGTTTTATATTGTAGGTACAGAAGTTCCCATTCCTGGGGGAGCACAAGAAGTAGAAGAGACTGTTGCCATAACTCCACTCTCTGAAGTAAATAATACGATTCAAGTATTTCGTTCTTATTTTGAAGAGAGAGCGTTACCTTATGCCTGGGAAAAAGTGCATGGGATTGTTGTGCAACCTGGGGTAGAGTTTGGAGATGATTTTGTATTTCCGTATAAAAAAGGTCAGGCAAAACATCTATCTACAGCATTAAAACCTTATAATCACTTAGTATTTGAAGCACATTCTACAGATTACCAAACGACGGATTCGTTATCGGCATTGATACAAGATCACTTTGCTATTCTAAAAGTTGGACCAGAATTAACTTTTGCTTGGAGAGAAGCTTTGTTTGCAATGGATATGATTGAAAAAATAAATCCTCATAGCTCTCATAAATCAAATCTTCAAGAATTAGTAGTCCAAGAGATGATCGCAGATCCTCACTATTGGAAAAGTTATTATCTAGGCACAGAGCAAGAAATTGCTTTTAAAAGGATTTATAGTTTGAGTGATAGAATTCGTTACTATTGGTCTAATGTTGAACAAAAAATTGATCAAAGTATTGACTCTCTTAATCAATCACTCACATATTCTTTGATCTCTCAGTATTTACCATGGGTTTTGGAATATAATGAAAAATATCAAAAAACAGATTTTGAAGCTCGTCAAATTTTACGTTGGAGTGTCGAACGCGTGATTCAAAAATATGTAAATGCGATCAATAAATAATAGGAGTGATAAGATGTGGAAAGATATTTTAAATAATAGTACGGATACTAGATATGTTCATACCCTAAAAGAAATTCTCCACCAGCCAGAATGTTGGAAAAAAACAGGGGAAATAGTTTTAGAAGATAAAGAACTAGAATTATTTTTTATGAAAGCGATTCAAGATGAATCAAAACCGATTATTGTATCTGGAGCAGGATCCTCTGAATTTGCAGGAAAAAGTGTTATTGATACTTTAGGGAAGAATCTCAATCGTCGTATTATTAATGCACCCACAACGGATATTGTTACTCATCCAGAAAAATTTTCTATTCCTACCCCCCCTTCTCTTATGATTTCATTTGCTCGTTCTGGGAATAGCCCTGAATCTCTTGCATCAGTAAAACTCCTTAGACAATACTCACCCTCAACAAAACATTTGATTATCACCTGTAATAAAAAAGGATCTTTGGCTCAAATACAGGATGATCATATTTATTGTGTTATTCTTCCAGAGGAAACAAATGATGAGTCGTTAGTGATGACTAGTTCTTTTTCGTCGATGATTTTAGCAGCTGTATTATGTAGTTATTTTTCTAAAAAAAACGAGGCTTATCAAGCAATTAAATCTACAGGTATGTGTGTAGAAAGATTTTTAAATCTTCAAGCAGAACAACTATATCAATTGATGAATGTTTTGGATATAGAACGGATTGAATATTTGGGATCTTCTGATGCTGTGGGTCTTCAAACAGAGGGGCATCTAAAAATACTTGAAATGACAGATGGTAAAATTGCTACTCGAGTGGATTCTTTTTTAGGGTTAAGGCATGGACCTCAAGTATTTATCAATTCCCATACGGTTGTTGTGGCTATCTTATCAAATGACCCTTATGTTAGAACGTATGAAATTGATTTATTAAATGAATTGAAAACAAAACAACAAGGATATGCGTATATTGTCATTGGTAAAAACCCAGAAGAAGTTATATTACCAAGATTAATCTCTTGTGATACAGGGGATCAAAATGACTTTTTCAAACTTCTTTCCGCTGTTGTTATTGTTCAGTTAGTAGGGGTTTTTAAAAGCCTTAATTTGGGTCTAAGTCCTGATGCTCCAAGTATTTCTGGGACAATTAACAGAGTAGTACAAGGGGTAGAGATCTATCCGTATCCAAAATAAGCGAATCTATAGAAGCTATGAATATAGTAAGATAAAGGAATAGTTTATGAAGGCAATTTTCTCACCTCGTATCTTTACGGGATATGATTTTATTAATGATGGAGTCATCCTTTGGGAGCAAGAAAAAATTTATGCTGTTGGGAAGAAAGAAATTATTAATAACTTTCAATTTGACGAGCAGTATTCCACAGAATATATGATATCTCCTGGATTTATTGATATTCAAGTTAACGGAGCAGGGGGAGCCGATTTTTATGGGGATGGAATCTCTTATCAAACATTAGAGTTAATGGCATCAAGCTTAAAAAAATTTGGATGCACCTCCTTTTGTCCCACTTTAATTACTAGTTCAGATGAAGATATTGATAAAGCATTAGATCTAGTCAATCATATAAAAAATCTTGATCAAATAGGGATTTTAGGGCTACATATTGAAGGCCCGATGTTCTCTCAAGAACATAAAGGAGCGCATAATCCTGATTTAATTCGGGTGATTCCTATAGAGTTATTGCACAAAATTTGTCGCTCTAAAGTAAAAATTGTTTCTTTATCACCAGAAATCGCCCCTTTAGAATATATCCAAATTCTCTCTCAAGCAGGGATAAATGTTTCTATTGCCCATACCAATGCAACATTGGAACAAGTACGTACGGCTGAATTGTATGGAGCAAGCTTAGGAACGCATCTTTATAATGGAATGAGTCGTTTTTCTTCTCGAGAGCCGAATACCGTAGGAGCATTACTGACGAGCAAAACAATGTTTTCTTCGATTATTCCTGATGGAAATCATAGTGATTTTCAATCGGTGATTTTAGCTCATAAAATGTTAGGAAGTCGTCTTATTACTATTACTGATGGTATTATGGCGATGGGTACGAATATTAAAAAATTCAAGATTGGATTTCAAAATGTTCATATTGATGAATCGAATCGATGTATTGGCGATTATGGAGGTCTTGCAGGCTCAATGATTACACCAATTGAATGTATCCAAAATTTAGTATGGCATTGTGAATATAGTCTTTCTGAAGCGTTGGCTTCTTATACGAGTGTTCCTGCCCAAGCATTAAATCTCTCTCACAAAATTGGTTCTTTAAAACCCCAAACTTATGCCGATTTTATTCTCCTAGACGAACAGAATCTGACGATAAAAGAGACCATCACAAAGGGAGATACCAGTAATAATTTTATAGATCAATTTAAAAAGAAATAATAATATAGTTTTATTATCACTTAATGAGATTTGATATCTCTCGGCTATGAGGATGTTCAAAAGTCCTCATTAATTCAAATAAAATACTTTCGCAAGAGCTAATGAGTATATTTTCTTGGATAAGACGGCGTAATGCGATCTCTTTGTTTTCTAACTTTCGTGAAGAAATAGTATCCCAAATAACAATAGGCGTATACCCTGAATTTTTGAGATCTATTGCCGTTTGAAGAATACAGATATGGGATTCGATACCGCATAGGATGATATTTTTCTGAAGGTGTTTTTTTAGCCATTGTTGGTAACTTGGAGCATCGTAACAGCTAAATTCTATTTTTTCAAGATGTTTTTGTTCAGGAAGAATACTTCTAATTTCGGGAACAGTATGCCCTAATTTTGATGAATTTTGCTCCGATACAGCAATTGGTATTGTGAGTAATTTACAGCTTTTGATGAGTATCAAACAATTATTAAGCATTAGCTGGTATTCGTAGATATGTGGTACAAATTTTTCTTGGATATCTACAACTAATAGACTAGTATCTTCTAAAAGGATTCTCATAAATTCTCCTCTTTATATTTTAATAGAGTGTTTCAAATAATGATTTATCTTTATCAAAAAGATATAGTGATAATTTTGACGGATTTAGAACTTGATTAAGACGATAGAGTACGATTTTCATTCTAATAAATTCTTCTGCAGTAATAACTTGAGCGGGACGCATACTTTGGCATGCTTTTCCAACGTCCATATCAGCAATAATAGAATTAATACCGTCAACGGTAATGATAATTCGTTCATCATCAATCAATTGATGTTGTATTGTGGGATCAATTTTAAAAGAATAAAGATCAGTACCTGGTAAAGAAATATCGCGGTAAGAAAATCCAATAACTTGAATACCCGAAGCAACTTTTTTGGATAAGATATCTTTTAATAAAAAAGCGTAGGTACTATTATTTATAAAAAATAAAATTTCTTTTTTTGCTTTATTAGTAATATCTTGAATATTACTAATAATTGTATCTTTATTGGTGAGTGTCCAAAATTCATCATTATCTTTTTCATAATTTTGGTAAATAGATAGTTCATTAACAAGAGACACACGAGCATCGTTAAAACGCTTTTCTAGGCTAGCTAAGAAATTTTCAGGAGAAATAGGGCTGTATTGTTCTGGAGATCCTTTTACAATTTTGACTCCACCGCGTTCTACAAGTCTTGTGAGCATTTCATAAACAATAGGACGTAAAATACCACTATCTTTAGCCAACTTATATCCTGTAACAGGATGATTGGTTAATAATGCTAAATATACAGATGCTTCGTTTCGGCTTAGCCCCAATTCTTCAAAACGATCTAGAAAATGAGAAGAAGAGTGCATAAATACTCCTATATAAATTCTACTTAATTTCTATCAAAAAATCCACGTCCCCCACCAAGGATAGACATATTATTGGAATCAATATTCACAACAATTTCTGTACCAAATATTTCAGAGGTTTCCTGTTGTAATCGGGGGTTTCCATACATATTAATAATATTATTAGATCCATTATAAATAGCCCAACGGGAGTAGGCTTTTTGTCCTGACCCTTCTTGAATAGAAACTACATTTCCTAAAAGATTACCTATTTTGGTAGTTCGATCATATTCTATTATATTAGCATAAGATACTGTCTTTTGCTCTTGAAAATAAATGAGAGGATTAGCAACCGCTTTATAAAAATCGCTTGCTTGTTCGTAACTTAACACACCTGCTTCTAAGGTAAAATTATCTTCGGTATTCACCGCAATAACATTTCCCCGAGCGATATAAAAATCAAGTTGTCCTTTATTAAACTGTACATTTAAACGATCGGAAGCAAGTTTTTGAGCACCTGATAGGGATTGAACATTTCCTGATACAATCATTCGATCTGCTTTCGACCAGATCCGAACTTCTTGACCTGTGATAAAAGTTGTCCCATCATCAATAGTAATATTTCCTTGCACATGGATGTAGGAATCATCTGGATAGATAGTAATAATATTACCGTCTATTTTGGTTGATAAATTATTATCTTGTTCTAGCAAAATTTCAGGTGATTTTCTTAAAACTATTTTGTTTTCTTTAGTAAAAAAAGTGCCTTCTTGTGCTGAGAAGAAAGTTCTATTAATGAGATCGGCAAATCTTAAATTCCCATAAGCGTAACCGATTTTAGTTTTTTCGTTATAGATCATGGTGTCAGAAATAAAAGCAACAGGTCCTTGACTTAATGTTGGTCGTCGATTATTGGCTGTTTCTAAAATGACCAGTTCTTCAATAGTTTTAAAGAAACTTTTTCCAGAGGTAACGGCTACAGAAACAGCTTGAGAATATTGGAATAAGCCTAGAATAAAAAATAGTAAAACAATAAACATAATATAGTGATATACTTTCATCAAACATCACCAACTTCTTCTTCGGTAATACGAAATTCCTCATTAAATTCGGTCACATCTTCTATAGGTTCGCCTTCTGTGTTTTGCGTACCTGTTTCGATTTGTCCAACGCTATTATCGAGTTCTATATTTTCTAGCTGAGAATCAGAAACCATGTCGTAACCTGTAATTTTATGAGTTCCTCGAATGTAAGTTACTAATTTATTTGTTTCAGAATAGAATAAATTTCGCTGTTGTTCCCAATAAACTTTTTCTGTTTGGAGTTCGCTTTGGTTTGAGGAAAAGATCCTTACTTCACCTTCCGCAATAAGATTACCAATATCTTGTTGAACACTTCCTTTATTGGCAACTAGTACGGTTTTAATTTGATTACTTTCGGAAAACAAAGTCATCGTCATATTATATAAATAAATTATGCTACTGTTTTCGTAGGTATGTGCTTGAGCTGCTTTTACTTCCCATTCTCGAAATCCACTTTTTTCTGTATAAGCATATAAAAAATCTTGGATGGAAGCAGCCGGTAACTCTCTTTTATTCCTATCATTTCGTCCTAATTTAATACCACAAGATGTTAAAAAAATAATGAAAACAATAAATATTTTTTTAAACATCGTTACGTCCTTATATAGAATATAAATAAAAAGTACCTAGATGTATAATCTAGGTACTTTTTATTACCCCCTAGGAGAATCGAACTCCTGTTCCAAGAATGAAAATCTTGTGTCCTAACCACTAGACGAAGGGGGCTTAATAAATAATGTACTATTATTATACACAATAGTTTTTAAAATGTCAATACTTTTTTTATATTTTTATCCTATAATTCTTCTTCTGCATAAAGAGTTGCATACTCATCATCTATAGCTTCTTCATATTCTTCTTCTTCAATATTGTTTGGATCAATATCTTGTGCTGTAGTATCTATGTTCTCTTCTATATTTTCTTCTGCGGTATCAGCTATCAGATTAGTACCAGTAATAAGAGTACTTGATATTGTTGTTTGTTGTTCTATATATTTTGTTGTAAGATAGGAAATTATTTCATTGTTTCCTTTTAGGTAAGCAATATCTAAAACGCTTCGTCCTAAATCATCAATAATTCCAATATCTAAATTCATTTGATCAATAAGATAACGAACAATATTAATATGATTATTTAAAATAGCCACATGAAGAGGAGTCTGCTGACGATAATTGATAGCTGTTCCGTCATCGCCTTTTTGATGAAGTTGGACAACAGAATCAATATGTCCGTTTTCTGCAGCGAGAAGTAAAGGGCTATTACCTTGAGAATCTAAAGACTTGTAGTCTGCTCCAACATCTAATAAATCTCGTACAATAAAATTAAAACCTAAACGAGCTGCTTCGTGGAGTGGAGTACGCCCTTTACTGGTTTTAGTGTTGGGAGAAATCCCTTGTTGTAATAAATAACGTACCACGTCACTATTTTTAAATAATACTGCTTGGAATAAAGGAGTCCAACCACTTTTATTAGTCTGATGAACATTATATCCGTTATTGATTAACAGCTTTACCGTATTAGAGCTTGCTTTTTCTGCTGCGATATGTAAAGGAGTATTACCAAAATTATCGCCTACATTTAAATCAGTCAATGAAAGAGATAATAAGTATTCTAGGGCAAGTGTGTTGTCATATAGAGCAGCAATATGAAGTGCTGTTTGTCCTTTTCGATCGGGGTAATTCTGATTCATTCCAAGCTCGATTAATTTTTTTGTTTCTTGGAATCCAATATTGAATAAAGCTTTGTGCCATGGGGTATTTGTTATAGGCCCAGATTTAGATAATTTGTAAACAAAATTTTCATGTAGATCAAAAAGGTTTGGTGGATTTAACCCAGCTACTTGCCTTTTTTTTTGCTGTATAGATGGTGATAATGGTTCTTGAGTATTTTGTGCTTTTGCAAGAATCTGAAGCATAGTAGGGAAACCTTTAATATTGGCGATCCATAGAGGGGTTTGCCCAAATTTGTCATAAATGCGAAGGGAAGCTTTTTGTTGGATGAGAATATTAGCAACAGAAATATTGTTGTGCTGTGCTGCTATATGAAGAGGGGTTCGCCCAGCTTGATTAAGTCTATTAATATCAGCACCTTTTTGGATAAGATATAAAGCAATCCCCCCATTGGGTCTGGTTGCAGCAATATGTAAGAGGCTGTTTCCATCTCCTCGTACAGAATAAATCAAACTAGGGTTTTGTTCTAAGAATTTTTTAATATCTTCGGAATCACTCTTTAATACAGCCATACAAATATTAGGAGAAATAGTTTCAATCGAAGGAATAACCGTATAAGCATGGTTAGTAATATAAATAGAATTGGAAATGGTAACCACATTTGTTTGGTGTATGGTATTGGTAACAGAAACTTCTTCATAAAAGTATTGTTCATAATAATATCCATCATCTGCTACAGGAACTTCAGTTTCATCCGCTATATCACCAGTATTTTCAACACCATCAGCTACAGTATCAAGATTCTCAGTATTATTAACTTCAGTAAGCTCAGTGTTATAAGTATCGTTAATTTCTGCTACTTCTTGGGCAAAAAGTTGATTACATAGTAATATAATAGTGATTAGGAGTTTTACCATGGATGACCTCTATAATAATATACATATTATATATTATTATAGTAAAATAAGCAAAAAAATACAAGCCCTAATATTAGGGCTTGTATTTTGATATTAATGTCTTTGGTAATTTTTAACCACTTCCGAGAGCGGAATTGTCTTTGTAGAAGTACATGTTATAGTTTCTAGCAAATAAGATAGTACTTTTTCACGTATTGCTTCATTTTTGATAGAACTTTTTACTTCTAGGCTAAGATGTTTTTTATAATCCTGTATAGGTAAACGATTGGATTGTGCATATCGATAGTAGTAATATTCTAATTCCTGCTCCTCAACAGTGATTTTTTGTTCTTCAGCTATTTGTTCTAACCAAATTACGAACGCTAAGCCTTCCAAAGAATCAACAGGAAGTTGGGCAAATTTATCTAGGATATTTTTAGAAGAAGAGATAATATTCAATGCAATTTCTTCTTTTAATACTTCTTTTTCGGCGGTTTTTACCACTAAATCACGAAGATTGTTCAACCACAAACTTTTTGGTAGTTCGACCGTTAACATTTTTCCTATAGTATTAGATAGTATTTCAGCTTTTTGGGAATTGTTATATTGTAATACTATATTTTCAAATTGTGTTTGAGATTGTTTATGATACTCATCTTTTGTTTTAAAAGGTGTTTTTTCGGCGATTTCTTCATCAGTAACATTCTTCCAGTTTTTTGCTCGTAAAATATCGGTAATTTTTACTTCTAAAGGATCAGAAATTTTACCAATAAATTCGGGAAGATACCCTGAAAGCTCATCAAAGGCAATTGTAAAAGTTTCGTCTAATTTTTTACCTAAGAATAGTTCTAATTTACTGGAATCAAAAGATGCTTCTTTTTTTTCTCCTTGATAATCAGCATTTAAAACTTCAACTTTAATCAGATCAAACTCTTGGACAGAACCTTTACTACTTTCCAATAATTGAATTTGTCGACATAAGGTGTCTTCTATAAATTGTTGATCCATCTCACAAGCTTCATAACTGATTTTTAGGGAAGATAAGTTAATAGTATTCGTAATGATAGGGTATATTTCATACACTAAGCTAAAGATAAATTCTTTATCTTTAGAAAGTCCACCAATAGGATTAAAACGAGGTTGTCCGTAAAGTGGAGTTTTTTGATTCTCAATATAGTGTAAAGCTTCTTTCATAAGAATATCTGAAACTAAATTCACCAACTCTGGAGGATTTGTTTTTGTAATAATATCTATCGGTACCTTACCTTTTCTGTAGCCTGAAAGAGAAAAACTTTTTTGAAGTTGGTGTAATGCGGTATCAAAAGCATTATTTGTTTCTTCTGTTGAACAGAAGACAAAAAGCTGTCTGAGGGCATCAGGGTAAGTTTTTAAATGAAAAGTCATTTATGGATCTCCTTTAAAATGTTTTAAATATTTTCTAATAGTATTTTTTGTTTGATAAGTTGATCAGAATCGTAAGCTTGAAATTCCAAAATAAAATTTTGTGTGTCGTTAGAAAGGTTGATTTTTTCTAAATTGATATACAATAAGGGGGGCGTACTATTACTACTATTTTTTGTGGATTGAATATAACTAATCATATCAAAGGTGCCTGTTTGGGATTTAAGATTTTTTGTCTGATATTTTTGATATTTACTTTCGAGAAGTTCTTGTAAATATTGAGAAAATAACATCTCATTAGTATTAATACTCCATAAATAAGAAATAGAAGAAAGGCGCTGAGTACGAAAGTAAAAAATTAAACGCATCGGCTTATTGAATAAATTACCAGTATATACCAATCTATTATTATTAGTGCATGAAGGAATCAATTGATATTCTTGTAGTTGGGATTCACGATTTAAAACAAAAGAATAGGATTCACCAAACTGATATCCTCGAATACCAATTTCGGAAGAATATATAGAGATAGATAGAAATAACCATAATAAAGTATAATAAATATAATTCATAATAGATATTATGCGTTATTTTATGAACTTTTGTCAAGATTTTTATTTTTTTGATTTAACGTGAAGGGGATTTTAAAAATTATTTACCTATACTATGATATATGATAGTAGTAGTGAATGAAGGTTATTGATGAGGACAATCCTTAAATATTTAAAATCATTATTTGCTTGACAAAAGTAAGAGGACTTGATATACTAGATTGTATCCTAATTATTGGATAAAAGAGGTTTTTATGATGAGAAAAATGTTATTCTTGATGGTATTGTTTTCATTAAATAATATCTATGCTCAAGAAGTGACGAAAAAAGAAGTACAGGTATCGGTTGATCAAGCGGTAAAAGAACTTAAAACGATTATGAAATCTAAAAATCTTACTATTTTTGCAGAATTGGATCATCAAAAAGCAGCCAAAACTGTAAAATTAGAGATGCCCGTTGCTAAAGTACTTATCTTTGGGAATCCTGCTGTTGGAACAATGCTTATGAATGATAATATTGCTTGGAGCTATGAGCTTCCTCTAAAAATAGCTATTTATCAAGATCCTAAAGGGCAAACATGGATTCAATATAGAACGATGGCTAAAGATGTTACTAGCTCCAAAGATAAAACTCCGATTATTGACAATATGAATGCGTTATTAAAAAATCTTGCTGACTCTATCAACTAACATTTTTAGTTTTTTTAGTTCTACTATAACGATAAAATATAGCTACTATTTCTTAAAGTGATCGATTAATTACTGGAGATTATCTTTTCTCCAGCAATTAATCGATCAAATATATCTCTTATTTATATCCATCTTGAACATCATAAAGGTAAGATTTTCTACCTATTGATACTTTAATATATCTGTTTACTTTTTTACTATTCTAAAATTTTGTGTTCCATAGTTACTTTTCTGTAATAAAATTGTTGTATTCTTTGGTTTGATTATGGAGATAATATGGTATTTTTAACTATCTATTTTTTTTATTGAATTTTTATTAAATAAAGAATTGACAGAAAAATTTTCTGTTGTATAATAATAGTTAGAAATATACACTAAAATAAATGAGAAGGAGTATTTATGAATCCAGGATTTTTTGAAAAAATAGAACAGCCATTACTAAATTTGGCTGCTAAAATTGAAGGAAATAAATATATTTCAGCAATCCGTAGAGCTTTTGTGATGATGATGCCTTATATTATGATAGGATCTCTTTTTTTAATGATAGAAGCTTTTCCTCTTCCTGCGTATCAAAACTTTATGAAAAGCACTTTTGGAGACAACTGGGGAAGTATTATTAGCTTACCCTTGAAGGCAACATTTGATATTATGGCCGTATTTATTGCATTTTTGGTGGGGCAACAATTAGCCAAACAATTCAATTTGGATGATATTTCTGTAGGGCTTTGGTCTTTAGTTGCATTTTTAATGCTTACGCCTTACGGTCAGATCCCTGATATTGGTACTGCTATTCCCCTAACTTGGCTGGGTAGCCGAGGAATGTTTGTTGCTATGATTGTTGGATTATATACTGCTGGAATATATAAAATATTTATTGATAAAAAAATCTATATCCAAATGCCTGATGGTGTTCCCCCCGAAGTTATAAGAGCCTTTCAATCTCTGGTGCCAGGTCTAGTGATTACTACGGGGGCATTTATTGTACGTCTGGTCATCGAACAAACACCTTATGCTACTCTCCATAACTTAATTTATACAGTATTAGCGTTACCACTAGTCGTATTGGGTACTTCCTTCATGGGAGCTATTTTAACGGTAATCGCCATTTCTGTCCTTTGGTCTGTTGGTATTAATAGTGGATCGATGGTAAATGGTTTTGTTCGACCTTTTTGGTTAGAAAATCAAGCCCAAAATCTTGAAGCTCTACGTGCTGGAGAACCTCTTCCCCATATTATTACAGAACAATTCTTTGATATTGTTTGGATGGGAGGAGCTGGAGCTACTTTGAGTTTACTACTAGCGATCTTCCTTTTTGCACGAAGTAAGCATGTACGTGGTATTGGTACATTGAGTTTAGTACCTGGATTGTTCAATATCAACGAACCGATTCTTTTTGGGCTTCCGATTATTCTCAATCCTGTTATGTTGATACCATTTAATATTGTTCCTATAGTGTTTGTTATTACTCAATATATTGCGATGTCTATTGGTTTGGTTGCAAGACCTATAGGGGTTATTTTTCCTTGGCCAACTCCTGCATTAATTAGTGGATTTCTAACTGTTGGTGGGATTTCAGGCACATTAATGCAATTGTTTAATTTGATATTAGGGGCATTAATTTATCTTCCATTCTTAAAAATTATTGATAAAGCAAGCCAAATGAACGAACAAAAAGAAATACACTCGTAATAGAAAAAATTTGAAAAATAAAACGCCTGTTAAACAGGCGTTTTATTTTTCAAATTTTTTCTATTAACTATTATTTTTATAACAAAATAATAGTTGTATAATTTCTCTTGACAGAAAAATTTTCTATCGTATAATAAAATTAGTATTATAGATTTTATTTAATATAAAGTCAATGGAGAACTAAGAATGAGAAATATTTTAATGATTAATGACCATTGGATTTTTATGGAACACTGGGATGATTCTCTTATAAAAACCAAAGGTAAAGGAGAAATAGTAACGATCCCTCATGCAATGAAAGAAATAGATCTGCATTATGCAGATGAATCGTTATTATGGCTCATTTCAGGATACCAGCGAGAGTTAATAGTTATACCAGAATGGAAAGGAAAGCGTGTTATTCTTCGTTTTGAAGGAGTTATGGCTGTTGGAGAACTTTTTGTTAATGGACAATCAGTTATTGAACATAAGGGGGGGTATACTCCTTGGGAAGCAGATATTACTGATTATATTATTGAAGGTACTAATTTGTTGACTGTCAAAGTTGATAGCCGTGAACGGGAAGATGTTCCTCCTTTTGGAGCACAAATTGATTACCTTTGTTATAATGGAATCTATAGAGAAGTTTCTCTCCGTATTGTTGATCCTATTAGTATTCAAGAGATTCTTATATCCCAAAAAAATGCTTTAACGACACCTATACTTGTAGGCTCGATCCGAATATGCAATCCAAGTAATATTAAAAAAGATATAACTCTTAGCTTATCTATAGATGACCAGTCTAAATCAATTTTCACGGAAGAATTTCCAGTCTCCTTAACAGGAGAACTTATGCAAGATATTCCTATTTGTTCTACTATCGAGAAATCAAAAATCATCCTATGGTCTTTAGAGAACCCATATCTTTATCAAGTTTCTGCTTCTATAGGAGAAGATAAAATTCACCGTAGTTTTGGGTTTAGAGAAGCGTTATTTACTGCTCAAGGTTTTTTTCTTAACGGAGTAAAAATAAAACTACGAGGATTGAATCGCCATCAGAGCTTTCCTTATAAAGGGTATGCCATGCCAGCACGTGCACAAAAAAAAGATGCAGATATTTTAAAATATGAGTTAGGGCTTAATTTAGTTCGAACGTCTCACTATCCTCAATCTCCTCATTTTTTAGATCGCTGTGATGAAATAGGGTTACTCGTGTTTGAAGAAATACCAGGTTGGCAGTATATTGGTGATCTGGCATGGCAAGAATTATCGATACGTTATGTACAACAAATGATAGAGCGGGATATTCATCATCCATCGATTATTTTATGGGGGGTAAGGATTAACGAAAGTAATGATAATCACGATTTTTATACAAAAACTAATGCTTGCGCTCATAATCTTGATCCAACACGGCAAACAGGCGGAGTTCGTTGTATCTCTCACAGTGAAATGCTCGAAGATGTTTATACTATGAATGATTTTATTCAAAATCACGAAAGAGAAGCACTGCGAGGTCAGAAAGAAGTAACAGGATTGACGGAATATGTCCCTTATTTAGTTACTGAATATAACGGACATATGTACCCTACAAAAAGTTATGATCAAGAAGAACGACAGGTAGAGCATACCCATCGTCATTATCGTATTATTGCAGCCGCTGGTCAAGATAAATATATCTGTGGTTCAATAGGATGGTGTGCTTTTGATTACCACACTCATGCTGATTTTGGGGCTGGTGATCGTTTTTGCTATCATGGGGTAATGGATATTTTTCGTATTTCGAAATTTGCAGCAGGAGCTTATAAAGCACAGAATACAACCAAACCGTTTTTACAAACTATTTCTGTATGGGCTCGTGGGGAACGTTCTGAGGGTGGGGTACTCCCTTTGATGATTTCTACAAATTGTGATTATATTAAAATTTACTTTGGTGATCATGAGCTAGGTCTTTTTTTTCCAGCAGAAGGAAGGTATAGAGGGATTCCACACCCTCCTGTGATCGTAGAGCCGTGGAGATGTCCAAGTAATCTACCTTCTTTTATTGATCGAGGATGGGGGGATAGATGGCATAACTGTAAAATTGAAGGGTATATAAATAGTCAATGTGTCATTTCTCAAGAAATGGTATCTCACCCGATTCTATATTCTCTCGAAGTAGTGGCTGATGATAAAGAGCTTAATGCTCCAGTAAATGGTGATACTTGGGATACGACAAGGATTACAGTTATTGCAAAAGATCAGGTTGGGAATAGATTACCTTATATCAATCTTCCTATTCAGATTAATATTAAGGGAGGGGCAAAACTAATTGGTAATGAAATGGTGGCACTTGAAGGAGGAGTATACGCATTTTGGGTGCAAACGACTCACGCTGAAGATATTATGATTGAAGTAGCGACCCCTCTGTTTATAACACCAAAATTAATATTACCAGTTAAATAGCTTACTTACTGATTATCCAAAAAAACGACAGTATTTATTATCTAAAAAACTTATGAAAAAGAGGTCAACTATGAGAACAGTGGCAGGAATTGAAGGAGGAGGGACGAAATTTGTCTGTGGGATTGGTAATAATAGAGGGGAAATTCTTGATTCGATACGGATTGATACTACTAGCCCAGAACAGACCATGAAAGAAGTTATTCAATATCTAAAAATAAAATCTTTTGATGCGATAGGGCTGGGTGTTTTTGGCCCAGTAGAGCTAGATATTAACGCATACAATTATGGACAGATATTGAACACTCCAAAGCAAGAATGGAATTTTTTTAATATTTACCAATCTCTAAAAAAAGAGTTTGATTGCCCAATTATCGTAGAGCATGATGTAAACGTGGCACTACTGGGTGAACTCAAATGGGGAGCTGCTCAGAATCTAAGAAATGCTGTTTATTATACGATAGGAACAGGAGTAGGTTTAGGAGTATGGCTAGATAGTCGATTTTATCATGGAGAATTACATTCTGAGGCGGGTCATATATTAATACCGATATTACCTGAAGATACGGAAAAACTAGGTTCTTGCCCTTTTCATAATAATTGTTTAGAAGGATTGGTTTCTGGTCCAGGGATATATAGCCGTTTTGGTAAAAAAGGAGAAGAAATTGTTGAAGATTCTCCTATTTGGGATAATATTGCTTATTATTTGGCCATTGCTTGTGTCAACACCACATACTGTTTTGCTCCACAACGAATTATCTTAGGAGGGGGGATTATGAATGTCCCCACAGTGCTTCCTAAAATCAGAAAATACTATCTTCAACTATTAAATGGGTATAATCAAAAAGACATTTTTGCTAATACAGAGGAATTTATTGTTAGAGCATCGTTGAAAAATGATCCTGGATTACGAGGGTCGTTTGCCTTGGTATTGGATTAAGAGATAAGGAGTACGCTCCGACCTAAGTTTCACAACATGTATTGGAGTGTTTGGTGCTATGTAATACTTGATTCTTTGGGGGTCATCATGGCACTCATTGTACATTCACAGACTAATTCTCCATCGACATAAGCTTTTGCTTCAAAACTATTAATAACACGTGTAAATGAAGTTTGGTCTTCAGAAAGCGACTCTCGCCTTTTGGTTACAGTAACATGGTAATCTAAACGATCTCCAGGAATAACTGGTTTACGGAATTTTACTCCGTCGATTCCCATAAAAAACATTAAAATCCCATCGGTATGTAGTTTGGGGTAGCGGTTTTTTAATTGAGTTAAAGCAATAAATCCAGCACATTGTGCTAAACCTTCTACTTGGAGTACTCCTGGCATTACAGGTGCATCTGGAAAATGTCCATTAAAAAAATCTTCGTTAATGGTTACATTTTTGTACCCTTTACCGTCTTCTTCATTGACTTCTAACACTCTATCAACTAAAAGCATGGGAAAACGATGAGGGAGTAATTTGGTAATCTCTTTGATGTCAAAGTAAGAGGGCATATTTTTCTCCTTAAGTTTTTATAACTATTATTTTTAATAAGTATAAAGGACTCTCTTTTTTTTGTCAATCTAGTTCTTGTATCTTTTTATAATATTAGTTATAATAACAAAAAGATATAATGAGGAATGAATGGTAGTAGGATATCAGGAATTATTAATAGAAAGTTCTCGATTTATTGAATTTTTATCTCTGTTAGGAGTACACGCGGAAAGGGTCGAAAACAGCTTTCGTGATTATCATGTAAAACTCTTAGTAGATAATATGATAGTAATTTTATATTATAAATCCAGTAAACAAACTTTTTCTATAGGGACTCAAGAAATAAAAAACACCATACAGAAAACTGATATAGAAAACTTATGGTATCGATTTCAATATCCAGATCTTCAAGAGTTTAGCGGATTGTGTGCTTATGTGGATGGCTCTTTTTACCAAAATCAAGTTGGTTGGGGAGTTGTTTTAGTGGAAAATAATCAGATTGTGTATACCTTAGGGGGGAGATTAGAAGACTCTACATCAAGTGTATCTCATCAAATTGCAGGAGAAATTCAAAGTGTTTTGGAAGCATTATCTTATGCTGTTCATCATGGATATTCGACGATTACTATTTTTTATGATTATGTTGGTCTCCAGAAATGGGCTACAGGAGAATGGAAAGTAAAAAGTGAGGTGGCACAGAACTATCGTATCGAACTACAGAAATATTCTATACAAATTACGTGGTGTAAAATTGCTGCACACACAGGAAATCGATTTAATGAAATGGCTGATAAAATAGCAAAAGGATTGAACGTCTAAATTTTATTCAAAAAACTTGACTATGAATTGTTGTTTTTGTTATAATGGTAATTATTATACTTGTTTATAATGGAAAATTATGAGAATTAGGAGTACAAATATGTATCAATCTAAGCTCAATCTTATTGATACTGAAGTAGCTATCAAAGAAATTAAAACGATTTTTGAACGGTATTTATCAGAAAATCTTAATTTATTAAGGGTGTCAGCACCTCTATTTTTGGAAGCTAATACAGGCTTAAACGATAATTTAACAGGAATAGAACAACCTGTTTCTTTTATTCATGATGATCAAACTATTGAAATCGTTCAATCATTAGCAAAATGGAAACGTATGGCTTTATATAGGTACGAGTTACAAGTCGAACAAGGCTTATATACAGATATGAATGCCGTTCGTCCTTGTGAATCTTTGGATGAACTGCACTCCCTTTATGTTGACCAATGGGATTGGGAAAAAGTGGTATCACCAGAAGATAGGAATACTGATAAATTAAAAGAAATCGTTTGTAAAATCTATGATGTTTTGAAAAAAACAGAAGAATCAGTCAACGAATTATTTCCCGTTTTACACAGTAAACTTCCCGATGAAATTACCTTTATACATTCCCAAGAATTAGAAGATATGTTTCCCACCCTTACCCCTAAACAGCGAGAATATGAAATTACCAAATATCATAAAGCTGTTTTTTTAATAGGGATTGGTGGGAAGCTTAAATCTGGAATCCCTCATGATGGGAGAGCTCCTGACTATGATGATTGGGGTCTAAACGGAGATATTTTATTATATCATGAAGTGTTAGATTGTACTTTAGAATTGTCTTCGATGGGGATTCGTGTTGATGCACAAACTATGGAAAGTCAATTAGCCCTATTAGGGCTAGAAGAGAGAAAATCATTAGATTTTCATAAGATGGTTCTTAATGATATTTTACCTTTATCTATTGGAGGGGGGATAGGGCAATCTCGTCTCAGTATGTTCCTACTAGAGAAGGTTCATATAGGAGAAGTTCAAGTTTCCGTATGGCCCAAAGATACTATTAAAGAATGTGCTTATAAGAGGATTTTTCTTTTATAAAATATATAACAAATACCCTCCTTCAAAAATCTGAAGGAGGGTATTTCTTTAAATACCAGAAAATCTTATGAAAAATATTGATTTTATTTTTAAAGTTTGCTATAATTATCATGTAGAATGAAGGTTGAGGAGATGAACATGGTTTGGCTGGATATTATTTATTTAGCTGCTAGTGCAGCGTTTATCCAAGTAGGAACTTTTGTTGGATTGACACTTTTAATATTTGGAATTATTGATTATAAAACCCGTGGAGGTTTTCTCAAGGGATTTGTAAAACATAAAAATCTACAGGTGTTATTTGGATCTTTGTTAGGACTAACCCCAGGTTGTGGTGGAGCAATTATGGTCATGCCCTTGTATTTAAAGGGGCATGCCACTTTTGGAACAATGGTTGCTACTTTAATTGCTACAATGGGAGATGCTGCTTTTGTTCTTTTAGTGGAAGATCCTATGTCTTTAGCTTGGGTATTATTAATTTCTTTTATTGTAGCTATTATTATGGGCTATACTTTAGATTATTTTAAAGCAGGTGATAAATTTGCTCCTATTTATACTACAGAACAATTAGCACACGATCACTGGCAGTTTCGCCCAGAGCAAACAGATTTTCTTGATGAGACTATTATTCTACAGACGCATGTTGATCCTTTAGATCATATGATTCAAGAAAAACGCTTTTTATTACCTAATCTCCCCAAAATCTTCTATTATTTTAGACACAATGGAGCACATTATATTTTTTGGACCGTTTTAGCACTGGCGTTTCCTTTAGGTATTATGAATTTGATGCAAATTGATTTTGATACCGTATTCACTATCAAAAATTTAGGCTTAATTGGTCTTATGGGAACTTTATTTAGTATTGTTTATACCTTAATGTGCCGAAAATTTTTGGCAGATGATGATTTGCCTGTAGAATGTAGTAAATTGAAATCTCTAAAAGAAACATTTATTCATAATGCTGAAGAAACGGCCTTCGTTATTATGTGGGTATTTATTGCTTTATTATCTTATGAGACTATTGTATATCTTATAGGTGGAGAAGAAGTTATTGCAGTCTTTATGAAACAAACAGGGTATGTTGTAGTATTGGTGGCCTTACTTGTTGGTTTGATCCCTGGGTGTGGACCTCATATTATCTTGGCAACAATGTATGTACAGGGATTAATTCCTTTCTCAGCTTTAATGACTAATGCTATTTGTAATGATGGAGATGCCTTATTTCCTATGCTCGCTATGGATAAAAAATCTTCTTTATGGGCTACAATTTTTGGGATAATTCCAGCGTGGTTTGTTGGCACACTCCTTTTTTTATGGGGATTATAGGAATAAATAAAAAATCCTCTTCTTATTTTTGAAGAGGATTTTTTATTTATATTGAGAGACAATGTAACGTACTTTATCGATCAACATATTAATTGCAACGGAATTATGATTAACATAAGGAATAATAATATCCGCTAGTTTTTTTGAAGGTTCTACAAATAAATCATGCCCTGGTTTTGCGGTAAATAGGTATTGATTGATGGACTGCTCAATACTACGTCCTCGTTCTGTAGTATCTCGTAGTAACCTTCGAATAAATCGAAGATCTGCTTCTGTATCAACAAAGACTTTTATATCCATAATATCTATAATAGCGGGATCTGCAAATGCAAGTATTCCTTCTAAAATAATTACCTTACCAGGATTTATCAAACTAGTTTCTGAAGAGCGAGTATGAAAAGTAAAATCATAATTTGGTTGATAAATTTGTTTTCCTTGAGTTAATTCTTCCAAATGTTGCTTTAATAAATCAAAATCAAAAGCATTAGGGTGATCATAATTTGTCTGTAGACGTTCTTCTGTACTAAGATGATCCTGAGATTTGTAGTAATTATCCTGTCGAATAATTACTACCTCATCGGAACAAAAAGCTTTTTCTATTGCTTGGGCAATAGTTGTTTTACCAGAAGCAGTGCCACCGGCGATACCAATAAGAATATTCTTCATGACTTATGCTATAAACATTCCAGCAATTGCAGCAGTCATCCAAGAGGCAAAAGCACCTGCCCACATTGCAGAAAAACCTAAAGAGGCAATATCTTTTTTGCGTTCAGGAGCCATAGGAGTGATCCCTCCAATTTGAATTCCAATAGAACCAAAATTTGCAAATCCACATAAAGCATAAGTTGCAATTACCTGAGATCGTTCGGAAAGCATGTTATTATTAATAAAATCTACAAGATTCCCATAAGCAACAAATTCATTAATGGTAATTTTATTGCCTAACAAAGAGCCAACAGCCTGCATATCATTAGCGGGAACACCTAAAATTAAGGCGACATATTGAAATAAAGATCCAAAAATCATATTGAGACTTAAAGTGTCGCTAATCATTCCTAGTCCCATATTAATGACTTTGATTAATGCAATAAATGATAAGAGCATAGCTCCAACAGTTAAAGATAATTGTAATCCGTCCATTGTTCCTTGGGCAGCAGCTCCAATAACATTATCAGAAATCTTTACTTCTGGAAGAGAGGAGTTACCCTCTGTTTGAGAATGTTCAGTTTCAGGATAAAAAATCTTAGATAACGTTAATGCTGCAGGAGCACTCATAAGACTGGCACTAATTAAATGACCAGCATCAATACCCATTGCAACAAAACCAGCAAATACTCCACCAGCGATAGTGGCAAATCCTCCTGTCATAATTGCATGAATTTCTGAATTAGTCATGTCTTTAAGATAAGGCTTGATTAGAATAGGAGCTTCTGTTTGTCCAACGAATATATTTCCTGAACAAGATAAAGTTTCAGCACCAGAGGTTTTCATTGTCCATTGCATAAATAGTGCTAATTCTTGGATTAATATTTGAACGATTCCAAGATAATAGAGTACGGAAATAAAAGCAGAAAAAAAGACGATTGTCGGTAATACTTGAACAAAAAATAAAAAATACCAAGGTTCTTTGATTTCTGTTAAAGATCCAAAAATCATAGAAGCCCCAGCATTGGTTGGTATTGTTAAAAAATTTCCTACAGCTATGGATAATTGTTGCATATTATAAGCCATCGTACCTCGTTCACCACCTGTAAGTTCTGCGATGGCGATACATAGACCTAAATTAATACTAATGGTCGCAACTATTAGAGCTGAATTGAGCGGTATATTATGTAAATATTTATGATGAATAAACTTTCGACTAAGCCAAATAAGTGTAATAAGGATCCATAATCCATTAATTATATGAGTAATTAATGTTTCGTGTGTTTTACCGAAAAAGTACCCAATAAGTAGACCAAATACTCCAAATTTAATAATAGATATTACTATAGCAATTGGTTCTGGTATTTGGTGAAATATTTTGATGGGATAGTATTCACTACGAAGAAATGGTATAAAACGAACTTTTGCTAAATAAATAATAATTAATAATAAAAATAATACTGTAGCAGAAAAAGATACAGTATTATTTCCTAAAATTGCTAATGCAAACAGTACTTGAAGACCTAAACCCCAAAAAACGGTTTGCCAATTAATAGCTTTTTTATTTTTTGAAAATAAAAAAGCTATTCCTAAAAACACAAGAATTCCTACTATTCCCATAAATCTCATAATATACTCCTTATTATAATGATTCGTAAACTTCCCATATAGATTCTATAGTTTCATTTTTATTATCAAAAATATTTCCAGTAGCTACAAATATTATATTATAGTTTAGGGGTGCTGTCAATATGTTTTTGGATATAACTTTTAATGAATTATTTCTATTAGTATTGTAAAATATACTTTAATCTTTAAACAAATATAAAGTTTTATTCTAATTGGAATTTTTACTTTAGAATTTTTACTACAAAATAATTGGTATTGATAATATTGACAAAAATTAAAAAATAATATAAAATATATAAATCTTTTGGAAAGATGGCTGAGTGGTCGAAGGTGGCTGATTCGAAATCAGTTGTACAGCAATGTACCGGGGGTTCGAATCCCTCTCTTTCCGAATGGCATTGGAGCTAGGTAATGCCTAGCTCCTTCCTTTTTGACCAAATTGGATTCGAAACCGCGGTACACGGGACATCTCTTTAATATATTTTTGTAAGGTTGTCTTCTGAGAACATTGTTTTGAGAATTTTACTCTTTAAATTTAAAGAATTCTCAAAACCGATTTTCCTCGGTCCACTGCTATCAAATCTATGTTCATTTACTACAAAAATAAACGCTCCTAAATAGAGCGTTTATTTTTCAATACATTTAATAATTATTATACAATAATATCAGCATAGTTTTTCATGGTTTCAATTAGATAACTTATCTGCTCTTTTTTAGTTTTCAGAAGACCTGCATTTGTTAGTATTATTAACACTTCGCTTTGTTCTTTTTCACTAAGCTCTTTTCTCATTTCTTTTTGAAAATGAACAATATATTCTAAAGATTCTACGTTAATATTTCTAAAATCAATTATTTTTCTTATCATTCTATTCTCCATATTGTTATTAAGTATTTCTTGTATTTGTATATAAATCAAGTGTTTGGAGCAAATTATAAATAAATATTTATATCCTTATTTCTCTTTCTTGTTCCTTAAAATCCACACTCGTTACCATTCTCAAATTATGGCTTGTTAACTTCTCAGATTGTTCTCCTAGCAATATCATCTTCTGTATTCTAGGCGATAAAAATCTCAATTTTAATACCTTTCCAACATAACCCACACTTACTTTTTCTTGCTCAGAAATTTGTTTCATACTCTTGCTATTTTGAATCTCCTCACCCCATTTCCATGCTTGTTTTAATAAACTTATCACTCCATTGTTCTTGATATTTTTATTTTCTCCAATAATCAATGTTTTGCCTTGGTTTACTCTTTTTAACTCGCACGGTAGGATGATGATCTCACAATCGTTATCTTCTATATCTGTAGCTTCATAATCTAATATGTTTTGTTTAGTGATACCCCAAGGGCACTTTGTAATTAAATCAAATAACTCTTGTAGTGAATTATGATTGAGATAATAAATAATATTGATATGGGAAATCACAAGCTTATTGATTATCTGCCTCACTACAAAATGAGTTTCCTTATTTTGTAGATTCCAATTTTCTAAGTAATTTTCAAGATTATTTTTATATAACTGGTACTGCTCAATACTTTGATTTTCGAGTCTTAATAAACTCTCTATCTTTTTCTTTATGAAATCAGACGAAGTCTGTTCGAGATCTGTTGCAGGTACTTGTGGAAGCGATCCGGCTAGTTCTTTTTGCTTCCTAAGATAGGCTTGTGATATATAATAGCGATAACGTTTACCTTTCTTAACGGCATGGCTAGGACTCATTATAAAATTATTGTCATCGTATAACTTTCCCGCAAGTAATGAAGGCTGTTCTGCTTTGTATCTTCGATTGTGAGAATTACAGTTATTAGCAAGTAATTCCTGTACTTTATTAAATATCTCAAAATCAATAATCGGCTCGTGAATACCGTCGTATACTTGATTCTTATGCTCAATCTTACCTATATAAATCTTCCGTTTTAAAATCTCGTATAAATTACCGGCTGTGAAGGATTTATTATTTCTTGTGAGTATTTGTTCATCTTCTAATCGATACATAAGATCCTGCACGCTTCCCAGCTCCAAATACAATTTGAAAATTCTTTTCAGTTTCACAGATTCTTCTTCATGAGGAACTAATTTCTTCGAACCACTTGGTAACTCAGGATTAGTTGGAACAGATTTATAGCCAAAACTTGTTTGTCCTCCACTTCCCCAAAGTCCTTTTTTTGCTGTTGCTAATTTCTTGTCTCTTATCCTCTCTCCTGTAACTTCTCGTTCAAATTGGGCAAATGACAACAACATATTCAGAGTCAATCGCCCCATACTTGTTGATGTGTTAAACTGTTGTGTTATGCTTACAAAACTTGTATTGTATTTATCAAATACTTCCACCAATTTCGAAAAATCGTTTAAACTTCTCGTAAGCCTATCAATCTTGTAAACCACAATCATATCCACCAAACCGTCTTTAATGTCTTGCAACAATTCTTTAAGTGCAGGCCTTTCCAACGTACCCCCGCTAATCCCACCATCCGAATATTCTTTCTCAACTAATACCCAGCCTACGTGCGATTCCGTGCCGTGTTTTTGCGATTTGATATACGATTCACAAGCTTCTCTTTGTGCATCTAGGGAGTTGAAATCCAATTCTAATCCCTCTTCGGAGGATTTTCTTGTGTAGATCGCTGATTTGATGACACGGAGGTTATCATGTCGATGCGACATGGCAGTTCCCCCTTGCTCCCGAACGGGAGATATCAAAACATTGGTATTCCTACTCTTCTTCTCTATCATTATATTCCTCTAACAACTGCAGATTAAATAACAGCGTACTTTTTAGGTACCACTCTCCTCGGCTCGTTGCATCTCTCATGATTTTATTTATCCAGCTCTCATCATAACCGTATCTTATTGCTTCCTTTTTGAATAAATTGATTAAATATTTTGAGTCGTCACTGTACTCTTTATCCATTATCATTTTCTTCCATGTGTAGTAATAATGTAGCTACGAGATGATTATAATCCTTACTTCTTGCTTCATCCAAAACTTGTTTTATCCACTCCTTACTAAATCCCTGTTGTCTTGCCAACTTCTGAAAATACCCCATTAACATAAAAGCATTTCCGTTGATTCCATCCAATGCCCCTTTTACTTTTCTTTCCATATCTACTCCCTTTTATTTGACCCCGAAAAATAGGTTACCATTCCAATTCGTTCCTGTGATTTCTCTTGCGATTTTTGATAGGCTTTTATACTTGATTCCACCATAGAAAAAGTCCCCATCAATGATGGAGACTTCATGTTTTTGACCTTGGTATTCTCTGACAAGTTTCGTGCCGGATTTTACTACATTAATAGTTGAATTACCTTTTAGTAAAGAGATCAACTCTTTAAGCTCATGATTGTTTACTTGGTCATGCCACGTTATATACTTTTCTAGCAATACTTTAGACATATTCAACGGAGCTTTCTTCTTCGTTAGTTTTTCGTATTTTTCTCTTAGCTTATCCATGAAATTCCTCGATAAAGTTATATTGTTCTTTTAATTCTTGGTTAATTTCTAGAAATTCAATAATAGTTGTTTTAAGAAATTCATAATATTCTTCATAATTACTATCTTCACATTTCTTAATAGCCGCCATCTCTAATGCAAGAAAGGGATGCACATACACCCCTTTCACATTATTCCAAGGACTTTCACCTTGATATTTTTCTTTATTTCTTGTTAAAACCTTGATATGTTCTACAGATTCCTTAATATTGTCCAGCTTGAAAAATCCATGCAAGCTCATTCCAATTTGATATTCTAGTAAGCTTCCGTTAACATAACCGTCTTCTTTGTTGATAACTACTTGCATCCAGTTCTTGTTCTTAATTTCAATATTATTTATTCTTACCGTCATACGCTCTCCTAATATTGGTATTATCTATCTCTGTAACACATGTTAGCTTCAATACAGATAGAAGTCAAGTTATTTATTGAGATTTTATTGATTTAATTCTTTATATAATAAAGAATTAACCCACAACGGAAACAAGTCTCGAGAGGAGACTTGTTTCCGTACATCTACCTTAGAATCCCTTCATTAATTCCAAGCATAGCAGTTTGTATATTTTGCGTGTACAACACTTTAGCTTGGAAAGGAGATATAGTCAAGTCCAAGGATGGATGAAGTACCCATAGGGCATTTTATGTCAATTTTGCCATGGACGGCATAAAAATTGACCAAGTTAAATTCGTTACTTTTCTAATCGTAGCAGTTATAAAAACTCTTATATCACAAGAAATATAGGCTCAATGGAATCAAAGGATTTCATATTGTCGAGCATTTGGGATAAGGCATCCAATTGGTCATCGTGTTTTCCATAAGGAAAAGTCACCACTTCTTTTTCCAACTCATCTAAGAAGCTTACTCCTCTTGGTAATAAGACCTGTCTTGACTCGATCATCCCCGAATTGACCATAATTCGGTCTTTTTTAGAAAGTTTGGGATCGTAAGCGATGGGATAAATATGATATTCTTGTCTGATTTGCTGTATCAAAGCAATTCCCGACGCTTTGTTTTCTATGATCAATTTTTTCGGATTGTATTGATCGTACAAGGATTTGATTTTTCTCTTCAACTCCGGAAAAAGAAACTTACCTCTCAAAATATCAATAATATAGATTTTATTGTTTTGATATAATGCCGTCATTCCCACCGAATAATCGCTGAAATCATTATTACTGCTTGCTGTATCCCAACTCTGTACTATCATCCCACCTTGAGGAAGTTCATCATAATATTCAAACCACTTCCATTTCAATAATCCTCCCTCTTCAGGCATAGGATTTTGTTGGTACTGGGCTTCAAAATTATAACTACCAAGATTTTTTTTGATGCTTTCCAAGATAAATTGAGACTCCAACTGCGGATTTAATATTTCTCCAATATGACGATGGATTGTTTTTCCATTAGACAGTTCAAAAACTTCGTCTTTTGTTGCTATCGCCGGTAGATTCAAGACCTCCCAAGCTTCATTCTCTTGGACAAAGCTGCATAAATCATCGGTGTGAACCCTCTGCATCACAATAATAATGACATCCGTATTTTTATTATCAAGCCTGCTATATAAAGTGTTTGCGTACCATTGATTTATGGATTTTCGCTTGGTGTCGGATAGGGCATCCTGAGGTTTGATAGGATCATCGATGATAATAAAATTTCCGCCCCTGCCTGTCAAGGTGCCGCCGACAGACGTCGCCAATCGATAACCGTTCTGTCTGGTTTCATATTCTGTTTCCGTACATTTATTGGGATTGATTCTCGTTAATGGAAATAACTCTTTATACCAAGACGTATCCATTACTGCTCGACAATCTCTGGCATGTTTGCTCGCCAATTCATCCGAATAACTTGTCGTAATAATCCGTTTACTTGGATCTTTTCCCAAAATCCACGCCGGAAACGCAACACTTGTGCAAATAGATTTCAAACTTCGTGGAGGCATATTAATAATTAATCTCTTGATTTTTCCTTCATAACATTTCTCCAACCTATCAGCTATCAACTCAATATGCTCGCTGTGAATATATGGCTGGGAATTATCCACACTTTTGTAAACCTTCTCAACAAATGGTGCTAAATTATTCCTAAGCAGCGCTCTAAGTAGTCTTTGTCTTTCATCTGTTTTTCTACTCATGATTCATATACCTTTTTAAGATTTCCATGTCCTCCGCATGAAGTTCCGGTGCTACAACTTCCACTTCATCTCCCACAATATTGTTAATAAGACGCAGCAAGGCTTGCATGGCATTTTTGTCGCCTTTTAAGGTATTGTTTACTAATGTTTTCACAATCGCCTCTTGCTTGGTAACTTTTTTTGTTTTCCCTTTTTCCTGAATCGTCATCTTCTCTTCAAGTTCTTTCTTCAAAATCGTCTTCAGGTTTTTACTTCCTTTAGGTCTGCCTTTGGGATTTCCTGATGCTCCCTTCCGAAATTGAGTTTCTTTCGGCGGCTGCTTGTAACCAATTTTCTCAGCATCTTGTACTCTATCTGTTGTCTTAGGCATTGATCTTCTCCTGAGAAACTCTTTCCAACAGCACAGCTTTTTTCTTCGTCAATTTCTCCCAACGATATACTGTTACGTCTCCATATTTTTCATCAAACTCGATAATACGCGCTTGTCTCTTTGTTTTTTCAGCAGCTAATAAGGTGCTGCCGCTTCCACCAAAAATATCCAATATAATATCTCCTACCTTGGAACAGTCCATAATCGCATCGGCAACCATTCGTGTCGGTTTCACTGTCGGATGAAGTCCCCAACCGTCTTTGCCTTTACGCATGCCGGCATAATTCCAAATATTGGTTCTGTTTCTGCCGTGTTTGCCGAGCTCAATATTATTGGTGTATTCTCCCTCACCATACTTAAAAACAAAAACCATCTCATGCTGAGAACGATACAAACTTCCCATTCCACCGTATCCCTTATTCCAGACGCAGATATTCTTAAGTTCCGAATACAATTTCTCGCCCACTGTTTGCACCTCAAGCATATGTCGCCAATCCATGCAGATATAATGGACACTGCCATCCTTGGAATATTTTGTCACATTAGACAAAGCCTTCTCCAAGAAGTCTGTAAATTCCTTTCTGCTCATCTCTCCGCTGGCATAAGCAAATTCTCCAAATTCCTTCCTTGAATTCACTCCCTTCATCGCAACATTACCTTCAATTTTCACATTATACGGCGGATCCGTGAACACCATGTCCACAAGCTCATCTCCTAATAACTTCCGATAACTCTCCTCAAATAAAGAATCTCCAATATATAGCTTATGTTCCCCAAGCTGCCACAAATCTCCTTTTTGACACACCTTCGGTGCTTCCATAGGCAAGTCAATTTCCTCGTCTACATTATCACTGTCTAACTCCAATATTAAATCGATCTCCGGAGTTTCAAATCCTGTGAGTGTTATATCAAAATCATCCTCAATAACCATTAATTCTTGCAATTCTATCGCCAAAATTTCCTTATCCCAGCCGGCTTTTTCTGCCAATTTATTATCCGCCAAGATATAAGCCCGTTTTTCCGCATCGCTGAGATAATCAATACAAAGAGTCGGCACTTCTTCCATTCCCAATTCTTTGGCTGCCATAACTCTGCCATGACCTGCTATAATCATATTATTTTGATCAATGAGCACGGGATTCGTAAAACCGAATACTTTAATACTTCGAGCGATTTCTTCAACCTGCTTCGGGCTATGCGTTCGTGCATTCCTTGAATACGGCTTCAAATCTCCAATCTTTATCTGTTGTACTTTCATAAATTTTGCCCCTCCAATGAACATAATTTATTTATTTTGTGAAAATTATTGACAAAGCATAAAAATTATGTTATAATTTAGTATATAATGAAACAATTATTTCTTTATCCGAAAAGAACTTAACATTATACCATACAATCTCTAAAACCGCAATCCTAACTCAGGATTGTTTTTCTTTTTTAAATTATACATAATAAAAAACAGACACCATACTTGGTGTCTGTTTTTTTCTAAAACGATAGGAGAATCTTGTCTATACTTTATTTTTCTGTGGAATCCCGATTCAGCAGTTTATACAGCTGCAGCATGTTAAACAGATCTTTCAGTTCGCGTTTTTTTACATCTGCATCAATCTTTGTATTGTTCTTTGTATTCTGAAAACGCACGGTGACCGCACTGTCTTTATCAATATTCTCAAGCAGAAAATTAAAGAGTTCCACATCATTCTTTTTGGTGAATTCCCTGACAGATACGACATTGTATTTTTGGAATTCGTCTTTCGTTGTACTTTTTTCGGACCAATCGACCGTGTATTTTTTGACATCCGAGCCTTTATTTCTGATAAATATGGTCACAGAATCCACATCAATAAAAACTTCCGTCTTGAATAACGGCTTCATATCTCGGCTTGTCGTATTGATGCTTAATTCTATGCAGGGATAGATAACATCGTTTTTATAGGTATAGTGGAGCGTGATATGATTGTGTACGCCGTTAAATCCTTCAAATTTATAAAAATTATCGGTACCGATCAGATATTCATTTTCCAAATCATCGTATTGAGCAATAACTCCCTTCGGTATTTTAATGCCGTTAATTTCTTTGACTTTTTTAAAATCCGCAAAGGCCGGCGATGACGACAGTAACAGCATAATCAACATTTTCTTCATAAAAAACTCCTAAAAGGGATAATAATCCCGTAATTATATTTAAAATAAAAAAACTCATAGAGCCGAGGATATTCATCCCGTTTCTATGAGTTGAGTTATTGATATTATGAAGAATACAGTATCGAAACCTTGTTTCTTACTGTATAAAAAATAAAGTCGATTACTTTGTTCTCTTGTTATTTTCTAAGCAATACATGGAAATATCAAGGAATCATGCTTGTGCTAAAGCACTCGCTGGATTATTATTTTCTAGTCACTTCGTTCCTGAAAACAATAAAGCTCATAGACAGCTGTATTGCTAAAATCCTTGCAGACATGGTCTTAAATATTTCTATCCAATACCGATCACACAAAAATATACAAACTGCTATGAGCAATTAATATAAATTTACCGTGTGACCGGCATGGGAATCTGTGGAATTCCTTTTAAAAATAAAAAAGAACCGCTTGAAGCTGTCCTATACTTTAGAGCCATAAGAGCATCGGCAATTAATGGATCTTACCTGCCCAAAAAGCATAACTTTCAAGCAAGATTTTTATTCTAAAGTATTAAGATAAAATATAAATAACAGACTATTCCCGTCTGCAAGGATTTTAGCACTATCAGTATACCATACCTCTTCTTCATTGTCAAGATCTTCCTAACAAAAAGAAACTCTCTTCTCAGTAAAACTCAAGATTAAATATGATAATTTTTTTGGCACTTTCCTGAACTCCAGATTCTGGTAATCTCTGAAAGTATTTACCAGATCATCCTGTAATGGTTAATCCTCAAAAGAAGCCAAGTTTTAATTTAGAAGTCATCTCATAGCGTATTTTCTAAAACTAACGGCATCATACTTAAAGCGATTGCTCTAATTACAGGAACTGCCACGGAATTACCAAATTGTCTATACGCCTGTGTGTCAGATACGGGAATAATAAATTCTTCTGGAAATCCTTGTAATCTTGCACATTCTCTTGGTGTCAATTTTCGTGGATTCTTACCTTTTTGTTCTATTAAAATTTCACTTCCATCCTTGTAATATCTTGCACTAATAGTATTAGTGTAAACTGAGTCTTCATTGTAAAGACTAAATCCAAATCCATTTCCTTTACTTTTGTGTTGTTCTTTACGTCTTAAATGACCTTGATATAAGGTGTCACTAATTGTATATTTTTCATCTACATTTTTTTCTAATATATCTCCCAATCGAGTTTGAATTTTAGGTGGTATAGGAAATTTAAAGGAAGTAATTTTCTCAGTAGACAATTGTGTTTTATCAAATCCAACAATATAAATTCGTTCTCTATTTTGAGGTATTCCAAAATCAGCAGCCCTTAGCACTTTAAAGTCAACACTATAATTCAATTGTTCCAAATGTTTAACAATCGTTTTTAGCGTATTTCCTTTATCATGTCCTTTTAATTGTTTTACGTTTTCTAATAGATAGGCTTTTGGTCTTTTACGTTTTAATATTTCTTCTATATAAAAAAACATCGTTCCTCTCGTATCAGAAAACCCTTGTTTTTTCCCTGCTTGGGAAAATGGTTGACATGGAAATCCAGCTAATAACAAATCATGATCAGGAATGGTATTAGGATCAATTTGTGTAATATCTCCTTGTGGCTCTTCTCCATGATTAACTCTGTATGTTTTTTGAGCAAATTTATCCCATTCTGAAGAAAATACACATTTACCTTTTAATTCTGTAAATGGGATTTTTATCCCACCGATTCCTGCAAATAAATCTATAAATGAAAACTTACTATTTTTTGGATTAGAAAAAGGTATTGTATTAGCAAATTCTAAAAGTTTATCTAATTCTAAAGATGAGGGTTTTGTTTCTCCATTTTCCCACCTTCGTAAAGTTCTATCACCATTCTTACCCATATTTAAAGCATCCGCAAACTCTTTTTGAGTTAATCCAAGATCTTGCCTTTTCTTTTTTATCGTCTCATTCACCAAACATCTCCTGAGGTCATATTGTCCTAATTTTAACACATTTATTTATAAATTGGAAGTCTTTTCAATACTATTTTATTGTCATTTAACTAGCATCATGTTATAATAAATATTCTCACTAAATCAAAGGAATTATAAAGATGCTAAATGTTTTTGAAGCTTTTGCTGGATATGGTAGTCAACGAATGGCTTTAAAAAATATAGGAATTACTCATAACGTGGTAGGAATTTCTGAAATAGATAAAGATGCTATTTTGTCTTATGCTTCTATCCATACTGATTTTTTACAAGAAAAGACTCAAAATATTCCTGCCTTAAAAGAAGATATGATTGCTGAGCTAGAACACACAAATGTACCACTTGATTACCGAACATTTGAAAATAAAGCAAGAAAATTAAAACTACCTCAGCTCCAAGACTTTCACTTGGCTAATAAACTTACTAAAAATTTTGGAGATATATCTCGTATTGACCCAAAAGGATTACCAGATTTTGACTTTTTCACCTATTCATTCCCTTGTCAAGATATTTCTGTTGCTGGATATCAAAACGGATTAAACACTAACTCTGGAACTCGCTCTTCACTTTTATGGGAATGTTGTAAAATCATTGAATATAAACGTCCAAAATATTTGATGATGGAAAATGTTAAAAACTTAATAGGTAAAAATCATATTCATAATTTTCATTTATTTTTAGAATATTTAACAAGCCTTGGATATACAAACTCATGGAAAGTACTTAACGCAAAAGATTTTGGAGTGCCTCAAAATAGAGAACGTGTATTTTGTATTAGCGAATTAAACGCATCTACTCCTTTTGAATTTCCCTCTACCATACCTTTAACGGTTACTATGAATGATTGGTTAGAAACAAATGTTGATAAAAAGTACTATCTATCAGGAAATCAGACAACTGATTTTATTATACAGCAAGATGTTTGTTATTGCCTCGATGCAAATTATTGGAAAGGTACTTTTCTCAAAGATTTTCTAAGTAAAAAAAGAAGGCAAGTGGTAACAGGAAAACAACTCAGTAATAGTACATATGCTGCAAGAAGACTAACACCTTATGAAACTTGGAAATTTATGGGATGTTCAGAAAGTGATTTTAAAAAAGCTCAACAGGTTGTTAGTAATACAGCACTTTATCGTCAAGCAGGTAATAGTATAGTTGTTCCTGTATTAGAAGCTATTTTTAAAAATTTATTTAAATAATAAAAGAAATATATAGAAATAAGAGAATACAACATATGAATAAAGAGCGAATTATTGAATTATTTAGAGAAAACGTGAAAAATAGATTTCCTGATACAAGTGCATCTAATACTAGACACGATGGTAAAGAAGGACATTGGTTAGAACGACAATTTGGTATTATGGCAAATGCAGATAATAGTGCAGATTTGTTTGGCTATGAATTAAAAAATTCAACAGCTTCTAAAACCACATTTGGAGATTGGTCTGCTAATCAGTATATTTTTAAAACTGGTCAGTATATACGTTACTTCATAGGGAAAAACTATAAAGAAAGACAAGATAGTTTTTGTGCTATTTTTGGAAAGCCTAATATTAATAAAAACAATCGTTTTTCTTGGTCTGGTAGCCCTATACCAAAGATCAACAAGTATAATGAATTTGGACAAAAATTAGAAATATCTGAAAATAAAGATATTATAGCACTCTATAGTTATAGTAAAGATTTACGGCCTAACAAAGATCAAATTGTACCTATAGAATTACAGCAAGAAAATCTCATTTTAGCACGGTGGTTTGGTATTACATCTCCTACTAGAAAGAGAGCAGATAAATGTTTGAAAGAAAAGCTTGAAGATAAATTCAACAATCTTGGTTGGTTTACTTGCAAAAAGGGAGAAGATGGGTCTTATCAAGAGCTTTGTTTTGGTAAACCTATGAGCTATGATAACTGGATAGAGCTTATTCAACAAGGGGTTGTATTTTTTGATAGTGGTATGTATCAAGGTAATGCGCGCCCTTATTCACAATGGAGAGCCAACAATAGTTACTGGGATAGTCTGATTACGGAGTGCTATGAATGAAAATCACATCTCTATCTATCAAAAATTTCCGTTCTCTTCAAGATATTACTATGGAATTAGAAGACTCTGCTACTCTTGTTATTGGAAAAAATAATACTGGCAAAACATCCATGTTTGTATTATTAGATATATTTTTAAATAATAAAAATTTTTCTGTCGAAGACTTAAATCTATATTATTTAGCTGATAAAACACGGGAATTATCAACCCTTGCTGAGAATACCTTGTCTGAATTTGAGCTACAGTTTTCTTTGGAACTAATCATAGAATACTCTGATCGGGATAATCTTAATCAACTATCCTATATTCTTCCAAGCCTTTCAGAGACAAATAATCAAATACATATAAAATGCGAATACACCTTAATCGACTCTAAAAAGAAGGAGTTCTATCACCATTATCAACAATTTATTGATAATAATAAAGATGATAATTTATTTATATTTTTAAAAGAGTTAGGATTAACAAATTACTTTATAAAACAATACTATTCTATTGATACAGAGCATAGTTATAAACAAATAATCGAATTGAAACAACTCACAGATGTTATATCACTTGAGTTTATTCACGCCTCAAGAGAAGTTAACAGCTCTGATAATATAAAAAATATAAACCCTCTTACCAAATTACTAGATTCTCTAAAAGGAAACTTAGACCAGACTACCACAGAAGATTATCAAAACAAAATAAACCGTATTTTACAAGACTTGAATTCAGAAATGAATAATCAATATGGTAAATCTCTAGAAACAGTAACGGAGGATTTACGTACATTTACAAACCTTAATACTCAAGCTATTTCTGAAATTAATGAGCAACATATATCAAATTATACAAATACTAGATTTATATACGCGACTGATCAAGGAACTCTGCCAGAGCATTATAATGGTCTAGGGTATTTAAATTTTATTCATATGATATTAAATATACATACCTCCAGTAATAAATTAAAGAACTCCGGCACCCCCATCAATCTACTCATTATTGAAGAACCCGAAGCACATTCACATCCTCAGATGCAATATACATTCATTAAAAATATTACTGACACTATCAAAAAGATAGATGTGCCTATTCAAACCTTAATATCAACACATTCTGCTCATATTATTTCTCAAAGTGATTTTTCTTCAATTCGCTATTTGCAAAAGCAAGATAATAGCGTCTTACTAAAAAACATTAAAGAATTAAAAAATTCTATGAAAAATGATTTTCACTTTTTACATAAGTACTTAACCACGCAAAATACAGAATTGTTTTTTACGGATAAAGCAATATTTGTTGAAGGCACAACGGAACGTATTTTACTGCCAGCTATGATGAAAAAAATTACTCCATTACAAAACAATGCTCCATTGTACAGTCAATATATTTCAATTATAGAAATGGGAGGCGCTCATGCTCATATATTTAATCAATTTTTAGATTTTATTGGGGTAAAAACCCTTATAATTACTGATATTGATTCATGCAAAGATAATAAAAAGTGTTGTGTAGCAGAGGGTATTCGTAGCAGCAACAGTGGGCTCAATTATTTTTTCAAGAATCAAGAAACACCTTCTTCCTTACAAGAACTTACTTCTAAGACGGGTGAACAAAAAACATTTCAATTCCAAAATGGTATATGGCAACCCAATAAAGATGGAAATCTCCGAATTACTTACCAAATAAAAGAAAATGATTACCATGCACGAAGTTTTGAAGATGCCTTCATCCATTGTAATAGAGATTTTATTACAAATAATGAAGATTTAAAGAACCATTTTTCACAAAACAATAGAGAAAATATAACTGAAGAAAATGCATATATCCTTGCTGAAAGGCTTCGTTCTACTAAAGCAGAATTTGCTGCGGATATTCTCTATTGCTCATTAGAAGACTATTCCAACTGGAATATTCCTCAATATATTAAGGAAGGTTTAGAGTGGCTCCAGCAATAGACACTATTATTGAATGCTGTAATAACCGACAAAATTTTGTATTAAATGGTGGAGCAGGTAGCGGAAAAACTTATACATTAGGACAAGTTTTAGATTATGTTTATACTAAAGATCCCAAAGTTAAAGTAGCATGTATTACTTATACAAATATCGCAAAAAATGAAATTAATAAACATTTTTCTCAATATGGAACTATTGCATTTACAATTCATGAATTTCTATGGGAACAAATCAAAATGTTCCAACAAGACTTAAAAACAACTGTTATTACATTAGTAACAAACGGAACAATCAAATACAATAAGAATGGAGATAAACCTCCAATAGAAGATATTTTAAATTCTGATATAAAAATCAATTATCAAGATTATAAAAAATTAGAAGATGGTGTGTTTTCACACGATGATTTGTTGAAAATTTCTGAATATATGTTTGCTAATTATTTTCTCTTATCTCGTATTATTGCTGATAGATATGATTATATTTTTATTGATGAATACCAAGATACCAATGAATTAACCATTAAGATATTTTTAGAACACATCCAATCCCACCCAAACAAGCCCGTTATTGGTTTATTTGGGGATAGTATGCAAGCGATTTATCAAACAGGAATTGGGGATATTAATTCTTATATCGATAAGAATATTGTTACTAATATTCCCAAAGAAGATAACTATCGTTGCTCTGTATCTGTAATAAATACGATTAACCAGCTCAGACTAGATGATTTAAATCAACGACCAGCTAGCAATAACCTACAAGGGTCAACCACATTTTTATATTCTACGAATTCTCTATCAAACCGAGATATACTATCTAATCCTATATTTTCATATTGGAACTTAGAATCATCAGAGCATACTAAAATTCTCTATTTAACACACAAACTTATTGCTAGAGAAATGGGATTCCCTAATTTATTTGAATTATATAGAGCTAGACTAACTGAAGAAAATCTACCTAAGAGTGTTGATCATCTGTTAAAATTGCAGAACATAATAGAACTCTACAATAATGATAACGTTACTGAGTTTTTACAGAAAACAAAATTTATAATTACGCTGGCATCTGATAAAACTGAACTACGAACATATATCGATTGTCTAAATTCTCCTGATAAATTAATTAGTGAATGGATTGATTATGCCCATGATAAGAACATTATTCATCTAGACGAGGCATTTCTTGAATATATCAATCAAGATGACTCTCATAAAGAAAAATATAACACTCTCTCCCAGATTCAAGCAGAAGAAATTAGAAAATACTATAATTATCGAAATGAAACTGCTATTTTTTCTACTCAGCATAGTATTAAAGGAGCTGAATTTGATAATGTGCTTGTAATTATGGATAATGGTGGATGGAAGAATTACAATTTTGGAGATCTTTTTGAAAATACAGCTAATAAAGAATCTGTCGTTCATAGAACACAAAAACTTTTCTATGTTGCTTGCTCTAGAGCAAAAAACAATCTCGTTGTATATTTTGAAAATCCTAGCCCAGAAATTTTGATAAAAGCTAGACAATGGTTTGAAAATATCGTGGAAATTAAAATAAGAAAGTTATAATCGTAGTAGAAGAAAACTTTTCTGAATTGATAGAAAATCAAAAATGTCAATTAAAACAACAAATTATTGATATCCAAGAAGAATTACAATCTGTCAATACTGATTGGCTAATGAAAGGCGTTTACTGTGATTGATTGACAAAAAAACACCTCCATACTATAATTACAAGTATAGAGGTATTTATGAGATTTATATTATTATTAATTATTTTATTAATGAGCGGCTGTGCCAGCAATAAAAAACAATCAGCTACTCAATCTCAAATCGCTACATCTGGCAATAATCAAATCGATAATGAAATACCCGATTCCAATGATATTTTTATTCTGGACTCCAGCTCTCATAAAATTATCACTAATTACCCTCTTACTTCTTTGTCTACTAATCCCATTTATCTTGATCGCACTAACTCAAATTATATCCTCTCCTACGGTCTTACTCCTGAATTATACTTATTAGAGCATAGAGATTCTATTGAATGGTACGGTTACAAAATTGAAGAAACTTGGAATACCCCTAACTCAAATTTAACTGATATAATCAGTAACGGTATTTATTATATACCTTCTTGGAATGATGCCCCAGAGTACGATGCTGTATACTACAAAAATGACAACAATCATTATTTTTACGTTCAGAATATGACAATAGTATCTAATTTACCTCTAGATATTACGAATTTTCCCACTAATTTTATCGAACCTGTTTATCTTGAAACAGAACGCATGACTAATGAAACTGAAATTATCTATATCGCTGATATATCGACAAATAAACGACTATATTATAAACCGGATAATAATATTTACTTAGTTAAAACATTATATCCAATAATAGACAATCATTTTACCTACTATAACTATGCTGAATCTCCTATCGGAAAAGATATTATGCAAAAAGTCACCGTTTATCCGATGATAAATGAATGGGATTTTCTGCAATATACTAATGAAAACGGTACTATATTCAATAGATCGAGAAAAGGAGTTTTATCTTCAAGTGATCCATTATCGCTCATTTCAGAGTCAAATGATAATGATCATTAGTACCATTTTTTGTTGCTCTTCGAGCAGTAATTGGACGATGAAGATCGTAAACTTTTCCTTCACTGCCGGATGTATTCAATTCAATATCAAAAGCTACCCCTTCTAAATGACGAGACGGCCAAAAAATCTGCTTATTCATGCCTTTTTCCAATAAAAAATAATAGGCAACCGAATTCTTATAAAACATCTTTTTAATCGTTTCACGATTATATAATTGACCTGCTATGAGAATAATTTTTTCAGGCACTGAAGGATTGGGCATTGTATCTAAAATTGTCTCCGTAAATCCTATATAATCTAAGATCAATTCTGTAAATTGTGTTTTTTTAGCTAAATTTTCAGCTCCTATTGTGCTTAAAGAAGTAGAAGTATAATCATCATACAATGATTGAAGAATGCAAAGATAGGGAAGAGATCGTGTAGCCTCTAAATAGTATGCCGCAATATTTACACCTTTGATTAAAAGTTCCGTCATAATTTCAGCCTGTTTTTGTGGAGTTCTAAAGCCGCTGGTAAGACGGACAGGATTGTATTTTGATCCTAGATCGTGGAAGACGTTTTGAAGAAGAGCGATAAATTTGATTTTGGTATTGCCTTGTACTCCTGAGTCGTTAAATATACTATGACTGTTTGAAGTGATCAAAATTCTCTTGCTATCAGCACATCCCGCATCAAACAATAAGGTCTTCGCACCCAGTTTATGCAACGAATGCGAGAATGTCAGCAGATCTTTCCCGCATTTTAGGTCGTCACCAACTTTACTCGAACTGCTAAAGCTATTCAAAATGCTTTTTGCTTTGGCGATTTTAAAAGATTCGGTTTTTAAGTCTGAAATATGATGTTGATAGTAATGCTTTACTTTTGCCCAGTTATTGATGAGCGTATCCGAAATATTCTGCCCCAAAATAATTTTCCCGAATATTTTTAATTGATGCAATTCTTGGCTGTGAATTTCTTTGATATTTTTGATGCTTTCCTCATCCACCACAATATATTCCATATCCGTACAAATCGGATCCGAATCCTTACATTTACATCCTTTGTCTGTATATATTTCGATCATTTACTTCTCCTATTTCTTTAATCGTTCTTTCAATTCTTTAATCGAACCAACCAAGGATTTATTTTTCGTCGCTTTGAAACTTCCCTTCTTCAAATCATCCTTTTGGCGACTGGAAATGGGCGCGTTTTTGTAGAAAGCGTCGACGCATTTCGTCGATAATTTCTCGATTTGGCTGAAAGGAATACAAACACATTTCTCGTCCCTGCAAGCGTTCAAACGGTTTTCCTCAATCAATTTTTTCGAAAGATCCGAAATTTGCGAATTAGATGGAGAATGATAGCCGATATTTGTCAATATTTTCTCGGCGATCAAATCCAATTTAATAGCTTTTTTGAAGGAGCCGATCTCTCGGCGGACGTTTTCGATTAAATCCTTGTGGCAGCAGGATCCTGAAATTTTGTGATTCAAACTCATCGACTTGGGCAAGGAGCTCAAACCCTGCTCTTTCAAGCTTTCCTGCAGAAATGTTCCGCAATCCCGATCACATCGACAAAAATGATCCCAAAACAAACTTTCATTTATTGCAAATGCCAGTCTATCTTCGTCGGTGAAGAGATACTCTTTAGCAGAGTGGTCGAAGCGAAATTCACGTCTTCTTGCCTCCAAAATGAATTTCAGTTCTAGATATTTTCCTTCCAATAATAGTGATTTATTTCTATCTTTAAAAGCATTCGAAGAATTCTCACTAAAGATCATGTCTTCGATATTCGATCTCGAAAACCTGTTCAGCGTTGGAAACGCCTTCTGAAAACTCTCCGCCAATTCCGACAAAGTGTCACCGCGTTTGACTTCGTATTTTCTTCTTGAAATCATATCACTGATTTGAGATGATGAAAAATTTGCCATAATATCTCCTAGTGGCACGATGCCGCGTATACTTTGTTGCACATGGAGGTGCTAAAACAAAGTATTTCCTTATTTCATTTATTGATAATACTTCAAATAATAACATATTTCTTCGTTTTCACTGGATTTACCCAAGGAATATTTCATTATTCGTTATCAAATTATCAATATTAGTTGATATTATAGCATACTTTTATCTATTTTTGTTAATATTTTGGAAATATTTTTCAATTTCAGCAACATTTATATTAACATATCATTTTATTTACAGAACATAAAATAAAAAATCATTTAAAATAAAGAACAGCCTCTCAATTTTGAGAGGCTGTTCTAAATTCCAGTTCTATAATCTTTAGAGAAAACATTCTACTCTAAATTATACCTCAAGGGTACTTCGTAAAAGTCCTCAACAATTTACAGAGAGACCTTGTGGCATTCAATTTTTGACAAAAGCTCTGTATTCCTTTTAGTCACTATTAATTTTATCAAAAACTGTCCAAAAAATCGGTCATATTCCAATCCCTGATATTCGCATTTAAATCCCTGTTCTTTAAAATTTTTTCCCTGATAAGTGATTTTAAATTCCCTGTTAATTTTGACCATGCGGTCGGCATTTGCATTGATATAACAATAGTTTGTAGCAATTTTAACTCTTTCAAAAACGATGAAATCCCTGTATTTTTCCCAGATAACGGGAATTTTATCCCTGTATTTTAAAAGAAAAGCTATAATTAAATTCATAACTTTTGAGAGTTTTTCGCTCTTAACTACACCATCCGAACCCCAATTGGGTTGTTTAAACACCGCCGTAGGAATATGGTGGTGTTTTTAGTAAAAATGGATAGCTTTTTCTACGACAATCTATAATACTAAGAGGGGATATTATGATATTTCCTTGTTTTATTACATATTAAAAAAGAAAGAATTTCGATTGTTAAAATTGATTATATTTTATCCATATTACTCCGAGTATTGGTGAGCGATAAGAATCATTTTTCTATTAAAAAGCAGCACAAAAGTGTGCTGCTTTTTAATTTCTGTATTGATAGTATTTCTAAATACTAAGTATCTGTTCACTTATATAAAATATTACTCTACCACTTCTTCGACAGGATCTTGAGTTTCATTTTGGGGAGACTCAAAATTTTTAAGAGCATTTTTGGCTTCCCTACGGACAATTGCCTCTGGATCGTTGGCAGCTTTGTACTCTAAAATTTTTTGTCCAACTTTTAAACGTCCTAAACTTTTAATGGCTTCGGTGCGTACAGCTGTGTTATCGGCACGAGTTAGACTTTCTAAAATAGGAATGATGTCTTCATTATTCACTAGATATCCCAATCCAGAAATACTATTTAGACGAACGGTTTGTTCTTCTTGTTCGTTTATAGCGATAGGGCTGAGAATATCTACCGCTTGAGGATTTTCAGTACGTCCAATTGCTAGTGCTGCATAACGTCGAATTAAACGAGATTCCATTTGATTTGTTAAAAAGTTTTGAAGAGTAGGGATTAAACTATCATCTTGATACATCCCTAAAGCGACAACTGACGCTCCTCTTAGATCTTGATGGTTTGTCATATTGGTTGCGATTTCGGTAATCATCGGCAGTGCTTCTATATATCGTAATTTCCCTAAGGCTTGAATTGCCGTCGCACTATAACGCATGGCTTTGGGATCATTCAAATAATTAGTTGCATTGCTAAAAACAGCATTGGCGATAGGAATATTCATTTGTTCCACGGCATAAGCGGCACGTTGTAGAACCAAGACATTAGTTTCGTTGGCAAATAAATCCGACCAAAATTGGGTGTTAGCATTATGTTTCATATCCATAAAAGCATAAATCATTTCTTCTTTTATTAGAGGATTACTCTCAGAAGAAAAAAAGTTTTCTAATAATGTAATGGCATTAGTATTTTTATCAAATCGAATTTTTTTTACAATAGCAATACGTTGATCGGAAATACCGAATTCCATAGTTTCTGTCCACTTTTCTACTTGTTTACTTTCTATGTTTATCGCGTTTGTATTAGGAACGGCTACTTCTTCTGCGGGAGGGAGTGTATCTTCTTGACTATAATGATTAGTTGTTATGAATAAAAGAAAAATAAAAGAAATGTATTTCATAAAGAAAATCCTTGATTTATAAAATATAGGGGGTCTGTCCCAGGAGTAACAAAATTAGATTTATTAACAGATTTAGTATTAAATCTTCATAGTAATACTAAACAATAAATTAATATATTGGTATTCTACTTAATCGGTATTTTTTTCTATTTTATGAGATATTATAGTTTTTGAATAGAAAATTATTAATTTTTTGAATTGAATAAACTATAACGCTTGGCACGATTTTTGCTTATATCTTATATATTATATGAGAATATTATAGATTATTTTGTTTTTCTATAGAAATTTATTAAATTATTATAAATAATGTATAAAATACAAAGAAAGTAAGAGGAGAGTATTGTGGATCATAATGGTGAAAAAAATATAGTAGAAGAATCTTGTGAAAATACTTGTTGCGAGCAAGAAAGTGAATTAATAGAAGAGTCCCAAGAAAATAACGTAGAAGATGACCCTATTGCTATTTTAGAGCATGAAAAAGAAGAGCTAAAAAATGCTTATCTTCGGCTTTCTGCAGAAACAGATAACTATAGAAAGCGAATCCAACAAGAAAAAGAAAGCTTTAAAAAAACAGCCTTAAAAGATATTATCGAAAAACTATTACCTGTTATTGATAATCTTGAACGCAGTATTGGTGCGGCTAAAACATCGGATAATATTGAATCTCTTCGGGAAGGAGTTGAAATGGTATTAACTCAATTTGAGGGAGTTCTTAGAGACGCTGGGTTAGAAACAGTACAACTAACGAAAGGAGATGAATTTGATCCTCAATATTGCGAAGCTGTTCTCATGGAAGAGCAAGATGATCTTCCTTATTCAATGACTATTATTGATGTTTTTGAAGCAGGTAGAAAATTATGTGGGCAAGTTATTCGCACTGCCAAAGTAAAAGTAGCTAAGAAAAAATCATAAAAATAAAGATCCATGAGAGGAGACATATATGTCAAAGATTATTGGAATAGACTTAGGGACAACAAATTCTGTTGTATCGGTTATTGAAAACGGAAAACCCGTCGTGATAGCAAACCAAGAAGGAGCTCGTACCATGCCATCTATTGTGGCTTTTACCGAGAAAGGAGATACTCTTGTTGGGGCGCCTGCAAAAAATCAGATGGTTACCAATCCAGAAAATACAATTTATTCGGCAAAACGTTTTATTGGTCATCGATTTGAAGAGGTATCCAAAGAAAGAACACCTTATGTAATAAAAAAGGGTGCTAATGATCACGTTGCTTTTCAAACTCGTATTGGTGATCAAACCCCTGAGCAGATTGGCGCTTTGGTATTGACCAAACTTAAAGAAGCTGCAGAAGCATACCTTGGTACAAAAATTACTAAAGCGGTGATTACCGTTCCTGCGTATTTCAACGACTCACAGCGTCAAGCAACTAAAGATGCTGGAACGATTGCTGGATTAGAAGTTGAGCGTATTATTAATGAGCCTACTGCAGCCGCTTTAGCATATGGATTGGACAAGAATAAAGAAGAATTAGTTGCTGTTTATGATTTTGGTGGAGGGACTTTTGATATTTCTATTTTAGAAATTGGTGATGGGGTTTTTGAGGTAAAAGCGACAAACGGAGATACCCATCTTGGTGGTGATGATTTAGATGATGCAATTATCAAGTACATTATCGAAACTTACAAAAAAGAAAGTGGTATTGATCTTTCTAATGATCCTATGGCGATGCAACGCCTTAAAGAAGCATCTGAAAAAGCAAAAATAGAACTATCTTCAAAACCAGATACTCAAATCAATTTACCGTTTATCACGGCAGATGCTTCTGGACCTAAACATCTTAATATGAATATGACCCGCGGGGAATTGGAAAATATTGTTCGTCCTATTATTGAACGTTCTATTACTCCCTGTGAACAGGTATTAAAAGATGCTGGAGTTAGTAAATCCAGTATTAAAGAGGTGATTTTAGTTGGTGGTCAAACAAGAATGCCTTTAATCGTAGAAACGGTGAAGAATTTCTTTGGTAAAGAACCTTCTAAAGGTGTTAATCCTGACGAAGTAGTTTCTCTTGGGGCAGCAATCCAAGCTGGGGTACTTAATAAAGAGGTTAATGACATTCTTCTTTTAGATGTAACTCCTTTATCTCTTGGTATCGAAACCCTTGGAGGCGTTAGTACTGTATTGATTCCTCGGAATACAACAATCCCAGCTTCCAAATCCCAAGTCTTTTCGACTGCGGCTGATAATCAAACTGCTGTTACAATACAAGTTCTTCAGGGCGAACGTCCAATGGCGAAAGATAACAGAGTTCTTGCAAACTTTAATTTAGAAGGTATACAGCCAGCACCAAGAGGGGTACCTCAAATTGAAGTTACTTTTGATATTGATGCTAATGGTATTTTGAATGTTTCAGCAAAAGATGGAGGCTCCGGAAAAGAGCAAAAAATCACTATTGAATCTTCTGGTACACTAACTCCTGAAGAAATCGAAAAAATGCAAACAGAAGCTGAAACCAATGCTGAAGCTGATAAAAAAATACGAGAAACGATAGAGCTTAAAAATCAGGCACAAGCTGTTCAGTATGGTATCGAAAAATTATTAAAAGATGAGGGCGATAAAATTGCTGAAGCTGATAAAAAAGAACTAGAAGAAAAAAATGAAGAGTTAAAAACAGCCATAGAAGGCGACGACTCTTCAAAAATTGAAGAAGCGATGAAAGCACTAGAGCCAGTTTCAACTCGTGTATATCAACATCTTGCTACCCAAAAAAAGCAAGAATCAAGTACATCGTCTCCAGAATCAAAGTCTTCAGATGATGTAATTGATGCAGAAGTTATTGACGAAGATAAAAAATAATAAAAAAGAATATAGACATAGGGGTAAGTTAAATCTTACTCCTATGTCTTGTTAAGATTGACAATTAATAAAAAATACCGCATAATAATGTTAAAAAAAATAAAAGGCGGGGTTGCATGGCAGATTATTATGGGTTATTAGGTGTATCCAATTCAGCTAGTCAGGATGAAATTAAAAAAGCATTCCGTAAACAAGCAATGAAATACCATCCGGATAGAAACTCTGGAGATAAAGAAGCCGAAGAAAAATTTAAAGAAATTGGTAAAGCTTATGAAGTGCTTTCCGATCCTGAAAAACGAAAATTATACGACCAATATGGTGAATCAGCTTTCCAAGGGAATGGTGGATTTTCTGGTGGTGGTTTTGAAGATATGTTTCGAGGATTTGGGGGCGGATTTGAGGATATTTTTGAAAGTTTTTTTGGTGGTAGTGGAAGAAGACAATCTCAAGAAGTACGTGGTGCAGATATTCAAGCAGAAATTTCTGTGCATTTAAAAGATATCCTCTATAAACAAACCGTAGAGATTAAAGTTAATCGAGCAGAACCATGTACTACCTGTGATGGAACAGGATCTGCCACTAAAAAAGCACCTATAGTATGTTCTACATGTCAGGGAATGGGGAGAGTCCAAGTTAGTCAAGGATTTTTTGCAATGACTCAAACTTGTCCTAAATGCCATGGTTCTGGAAAAATGGTAAGCGATCCTTGTAAAATCTGTAAAGGAGAAAGTACCGTAATGAAAATGTCTCCTATTTCGGCAGTAATCCCTGCTGGGGTTGATGAAGGAATGAAAGTTCGACTTAGTGGAGAAGGGCATGTTGCTCCATTTAAAGGAATACGGGGTGATCTCTATATTTATATCCATGTACAAAACGACAGTCGATTTATGCGAGATCAAGATAATCTTTATGCTAAACTTTCTCTATCTTTTACAAAAGCTGTTTTAGGCGGTGAGGTTGAAGTTGCTACTTTAGAATCAAGTAAAAAAATTAAAATTCCTGAAGGAGTACAACCTGGACAAAGAATCCGTTTAGATGGTCAAGGTATTCCTAATGTTCGTTCTGGAAAGCGTGGCAATCTAATTTTTGAGGCTCATATTGAAGTCCCTAAAAGAGTTAGTGGAAAAGCCAAAGACTTGCTAAAAGCGTATGCTGCAGAAATGCACGAAAAAATTTAATACGAATCAATCAAAAATTCTCTTGTCTTTAAGACAAGAGAATTTTTGATTAACACTTAGATCTTAGTGGAGTATAAAGTAAGAAAATCAACCAAATTTCCCCGTTAGATATTCTTCAGTTTTTCGATCTTTGGGGACAGTAAACATCTTTTTAGTAGTATCATATTCTATAAGTTCTCCTAAATACATAAAAGCTGTGTAATCAGAAATCCGCCCTGCTTGTGCAATATTGTGTGTTACTAATATGATGGTAACGGTATTTTTTAATTCAAATAATAGTGATTCGATCATTGCAGTAGATTTAGGATCTAACGCTGAGGTTGGTTCGTCGAGGAGGAGTACTTCAGGTTTCATTGCTAAGGTTCTTGCAATACAGAGGCGTTGTTGTTGTCCCCCTGATAAAAAAGAACCTTTATGATGTAGTTTATCTTTAACTTCATCCCATAAAGCTGCTTTACGTAGAGATTCTTCTACCAACTGATCGCTTTCTGTACGGGTTAATTTTGCTCCATTGAGTGTATAACCCGCAATAACATTCTGATAAATACTCATCGTAGGAAAGGGGTTAGGGTGTTGAAAAACCATACCGATTTTACGTCTGAGTAAAATAGAATCCATTTCAAGAATATTATCATTATGTAAAAATACAGCTCCTTTATAATGACATCCGTCAATTAATTCGTTCATTCGATTAAAAGTACGAAGAAGGGTTGATTTTCCACATCCAGAAGGACCTATCACAGCAATAAGTTTATTTTGAGGAATATTCATGCTGATTGATTGTAAAACCTGGCTTTCTCCATAAAAAACACTCAGTTCTTTAACGGTAATGAGTCCCGTTTGTTTTAATCGTTTTGAAGATCCTAGTGAAGTAATAAAACTTTTATTATTAATTTCCATCGAAATAGTCCTTATTAAAAAGTGATTTTTATTTTATCAATTAATGGTTTAACGATTAAATTGAGTATTAAAATAATAATTACTAAAGCTAACGAAGCTCCCCAAGCATTAGCGATAAGATTCCCATTGGGAGATGTAGAATTTTTATAAATTTGCATAGCAACAGTTTCCATAGGTGCCCAGATATTGGTAGAAAAATACGGATTCCCAAAAGCAGTAAATAGAAGAGGGGCTGTTTCTCCTAATACTCGGGAAATACCTAGTAAAGCACCTGAAGAAATTCCACCTGCTGCTGCTGGTAAGACAATTTTGAGTAATACTTTACCATAGGGAACACCTAAAGCAAGTGCAGCTTCTTTTAAGGAATTAGGAATTAATAAGAGAGTTTCATAAGAACTTTTGATAATAATAGGAAGCATCATTAAGGCTAGGGCAAAACTTCCTGCAAAAGCACTATAAGATTTAAAAGTAAGAACAATCCACAAATTAGCAATAATACCAAAAATAATAGAAGGAATTCCTTGAAGAGAATCCACACATAACAAACAGATTTTTGTAATTTTTAAATGTTTGTTTTCGGAAAGATAAATTGCAATGAGTATCCCAAAAGGAATAGAAAATAAAGTGGCCATTCCTACGATAATGATCATCCCAATAAAAGAATTTCTAATCCCTCCAATCGCCGTATTAATCAAAGAACTAGGAAGTTTAAAAAATTGACTATCTCCCATAGGAGCTGGAGTATCTTGAATAAAAAATCCTGGACTTATAAAAGTAAAACCTTGCGCAATAATAAAAAATAAAATTAAAAAAAGAGGAATTAAGGCACAAAATGATAGGAGGTAAATTAATATTTTGAAACAAATTTCTTGAGTAGAAAGTTGTTTGGGAGTCATAAATTTCATATTGATACTCTTTTTAATGGGTTTTTTGATTGCGTATTATAATTCGCCCTAGTAAAGAGAATAGTAATACGATAATCATTAACACTAGCCCTGATTCAATCAAAGCCCCTCGCTTTAGTCCACTTGCCTCACCGTACTCGTTAGCAATTAAACTAGAAATAGTTTGAGCAGGGTCAAATAAACTCATGGGGATTTGATTACGATTTCCAATAACCATAGTAACGGCAAGTGTTTCTCCTAAAGCTCGTCCCAAAGTGAGTAATACACCAGCAATAATTCCTGAACGAGCATAGGGTAGGGTAATATGACGAATAACTTTAAAACGACTAGCTCCAAGACCAAATCCTGCTTGCCTTAATTTATCAGGAACTAAAGAAATAGCTTCTCGAGATAATGAGGCTGCAAAAGGCATTATCATAATAGATAATACAAGTGAGGCAGTAAAAATATTAGCCCCAAATCGTGGAACTAAAAAAAACAAACCCCATAACCCATAAATTACGGAAGGGATACCGGCTAGTAAATCAATCAAAATGGTAAATAATTTAATAATATAAGATTTACTGTACTCAGTAATTAATAGTGATACCGATAATGCAACAGGAAAAGCAATGAATAAAGCGAGTAGTGAACTAATTAACGTACCTACAATAAAAGGGAAAATCATAAAATGACGAGTGTTTTCATTATCTACAGTATTTTCGATAAGCCCTGTCTTTGCTCCAATAAGTTGTGGATTGGTGATCGTATTATTTACTAATGTTCCAATCCATGTAAGGTTTTGAGAAAGAGTGTAACTGTTAGTGTCTTTTAGTTTGGAAGAAATAGAGATAGTATACTCACCATCCTCCAAAATTTTTGGAGAGATGATAAGTATATTATTTGTCTGTTGTATGTCGAATGGAATGGATTGATCTCGGTAGCTGATTGTAATCACATCTGTTAGGTTTTGTGTTAAAATAGGTACACTAAAAGAAATAAAAAATTCTGAATTTTCTGATAGGTGTACACGATTTATTTCTAAAAATTTAGTATTCCAAGTGGATTTTGTTAAAAATGACATTTTAGAAAGAGCAATAGATTCTCGGCTATGCCAAAATAATGAAAATACTAATAAAAATACAATACCAATAAAGCATAGAGTGCAACCAAATGTAACAACATTAGAAGCTTTATCAAGAGTAATTTTTGCCATGAATATTTCTCTATTATGGTTATTTTATAGTGTATCTACAACAGGGGTACCATTATAAGTAATTTGATTGATAATATTTTTTCCTAATTCTAATACATTTTCTGGCATTGGAGAAAAATATAGTTGTTCGTGTTGGCTTTGTGCTTCAGAGGTGTACATCCATTGAAGAAGTTTTACAAGCTCTTGAGCTTGTGCTAGAGGTCGCTTGTTATAATTTTGTTCTTTACGAACAAGTAAATAGGAAAAAGTTGCCATAGGGGCGGACTCCATTCCAGAGGTGTCTGTTAAAGAAACTCTAGTATCGTTAGGAATATTTATTGAAGCAGCTGCAGCACTAGCATTAACAATATCACCGATTACAAATTTACCTGAACGATTTTTGATTTTGGCTACAGGAAAATTATTTTGTCTTGCATAAACGAGATCAACATAAGCAATTGCTCCCTGATTTTCTTTAGCAAATGCCATAACAGCGGAATTCCCTTTTTGTCCAACTCCTGCGAGCCAGTTAATTGTTTTTCCTGTTCCAAAAAGGTCTGCCCATTTAGTACTTGCTTTGGTCATAAATTCTGACATAACAAATGTTGTTCCACTGCTATCAGAACGGTATACAGGAATAATTGCTAGTGCGGGGAGAGTTTCTTGAGGATTGAGCACTTGAATTTGAGGATCGTTCCATAAGGTGATTTCACCAGCATAGATTTTAGCAATAAGATCTGCATCAAGGGCAATAGGTTCGGATGTGTCATCTTTACCAGGAATGTTATAAGTAAAGTTTACAGCAGCTAATACAGCGGGAATATGGAGAAGTTCTGATTCTTGTTCTGTGATTTCTTGATCAGATAGAAATGCATCGGTTGCTCCAAAATCAACAATCCCAGAGGAAATATTTTGGATACCGCCACCAGATCCAATCCCTTGGTAGATAACGGATACACCTGAAAGTTTTGTGTAGTCTGCAAATAGTTGATTATAGATGGGAGCAGGGAATGTTGCTCCAGCTCCTTGAAGCATTGTAACTTTGTTTGAAGAACAAGCTACTATAAACAGTATTGTAGAAAATAATAAAATATTTTTCATATTTCTAACTCCTATATATTTGGTTAGGGTATTTTGGTTATAATTTATTGTTTTGTGGGGAGCAATTGTTCCCCATCATACATAACATTGCTAAGCATGCTATGGGAGGTATATCGAAATTTTGGTGTTAATCCAGCAAAATACAAAGGTTCCAATTCACGTTGAGCAGAGGCAGATAATATCCAGTTGATAAAATCTACAAGATCTTGTGCCTGTGCTTTTGTTTTATCGTTATAGTTTTGATCTTTTTTAACAAGAATGTAGATCATTCCAGTTGCAACGCCAGATTCTCTACCTTCTTTAGGGTAAGTGAGATCTACTCTATTATCTTTGTTTGTGGAAGCGACTTTCATGGCCTCAAGTGTTCTAAAATTACACCCTCGTCCATAAACACCAAGGTAATTTTTAATGCGGATTAAGGGAATATTATTTTGGATTCCATAGATCATAGTGGTGTAGGTGAGCCCTCCAGAAGTTTGAATTAAGGTTTTCATAAGATCTAATGCGGTATTTCCTTCTTTGTTTGTTAGTGGTAATTTATTAATACGTCCGTGTTTCCATAAGGGAGTAGCTTTTGTAAGAAAAGAAGTTAGTAAATAAGTATCTCCAGATATATTAGCCCGCTGAATAAAAGTGATAGGGAGATTGGGGAATATTCGCGATTTGTTTTCTGCGACTGTTTTGTTTAAATTGATAATTTCGGGATCATTCCAATGGGTGATTTGTCGATTTATAACTTTTGCAAGAATTTCTGGGGTAAAGTATACAGGATCAGCATTTAAAGAAAACTCTTCTCCAGGAATATTGTAGGCAAAATTAATCCCAGCAGCGGCTATTGGAATATGAAGAATATCGGGATTTTCTTTGTATTGTTGATCACTTAGAGGAATAGAAGTTAGTGCAAAATCTACTTCTCCTGCAATTAATGCATCAATTCCAGCATAAGAATTTAGTGTTTCATAATTAATTTTAGTTGTAGAATTTTTTTCAAATATGGTAAATAACTTAGAAGACATAGGGAGAACAAAACTAGAACCTTTTCCGATTAAGGTATTAGTATTTTTTTGAGATGAGTTACCTCGTTGGGGGGGAGTACAGCTTGTAATGGCAAGTATTAGAAAGAAAAATTTAGTATATCTATTCATAAACAACCTCTCTGAACCAATAATAGTTTAGTATATGTGTATTATATACTAAACTTCTACTATTTGTCAATATATAATTATCTTCAAAAATTAAATAGAAATATTATGTACGATATTATACTTTAATAACTACTTCAAAATCCCTTATTAAAAATAGCTTACTAAAATACTAGATTTTATTGCCAATAAAATATATAATAATATAGAGCGTTTTATCCGATGATAATATAAAATCACTAAAAAAGGTATTATGGATTATAAAGAATTATCACTTGTAACTATTATTAAATATATTCCTCCTAAGGTTTTGATTAAAATTAATACCCAAATTTATTTAGCACGATTTGATGCTGACTTTGATCCGCCACTGGAAGGGAGTTTGTTATTATATGTTATACATTATCAAGGTTCTCATATTACAATTCAAAAATCAGAGATAATAAATAGTTCTATCAATTTAAATATTATCTTATAATTAAAGGTATCTATGGGAAAAAAACTAACTATTTCAGAAATTTCAATTGGCTCACGCTATACTGCTCCATTGTTGGATAAAAAACAAAATCTTCTTCTCCCTGCGTATCATTCCATCCATCCTGATTACCTTAAAGAATGGCTACAAACTGGTAATTATGTTCTTACAGAAGGAGCGGAAGTAGAAGATACAAGTATATTCTATGAAATAGAATTACCAGGATATATAGATAAAGAAACTCGTAATTTATTGAACACTTACTATAAAACAGTACAGCTCTTTAAATCGTCTTGTACTAATATTCATCAACTAACTTTAAACCAAATTCAAAAAATCATAGCTCCGTGGATTTCTTATGCCCTAGCTAGAGAAAATCTTTCTCCTTTTTTAAAAGTTTGTCGTTATGCTTTATTTCTATTGGAAGATTATTTTTATATTCATAGTGTTGATACAATGCTTATTTCTCTAGGGGTTTATAAGCAATATTATAATAAAGAAATTGTAACAATAGAATTAACCAAATTAGCTACAGGGGCTTTGTTATGCGATATCGGAATGCTATTACTTCCTAAAAATCTAACTCAAACCGATCAAATATACACAGAAGAGCAAAAAAAAGAAATCCAAAAACATACAATTTTAGGATATAGTTTTTTAAGTACTAAATTAGAGCTACCTCAAGAAATATGTCAACCCGCATTAGAACACCATGAAAGATCGGATGGGAGCGGTTATCCTTATCAATATGAAGGTAATAAATTACATCCTAATAGTATTATTATTTCTTTAGCAGACGTTTTTGCCTCTCAGATTCATGGACGCTCTTTTAAAGAAGGGAAAGAACCTACGGAAATTTTAAAAGATTTTATTCAAACAATGATGCCTGTTTTTCCTGAGCAATATTCTTCATTTATTTCTGCATTTATTTCTTATATAACTATATATCCAGCGACTAGCGTATTAGAATTGAATACAAAAGAAGTTGCTATCGTTATAAAAACCTATCCACAGTATCCCACAAGACCTAAAATTTTATTATTGTTAGATCCAAATAAAAATCGATATGATTCGCTTTTAGAAATTGATCTGAGTGATGACAATAACCAACATATTTCAATCACGGGTATTTATACACGAAAAATGCTCGAATCGCTTAATATTAATAATTGGTAAAGAGGATAAGCTATTGTCTAATGTTTCTTATAAACAGTATTTTGAATATATTATTTTAGATTTTCCTAAAAAAGATATGGTACTATATGAAGATTTTCATAAAGCCGAAACTTGTTATATTGAGCAGTACCATTCTCTTCAAATAGAGTTGTTACTCTCACCTAAAAATCTAATTGATTGGACACTCTATACCCCGCAAGGAGTCTCTCCTATCTCTAATTTACAACGACACTCAAATTTTTTATTTCAAGGTAATAATTTATTGGTATTACATACGATCAAATCTTTTTTCAAAAATTCTGTTAAATTGATATATATTGACCCTCCTTATAATACAGGAAATACTTTCACTTACAAAGATAAATTTTCTCGAGCGATGTGGCTTTTATTTATGAAGAATAGACTAGAAATCGCTCGGGAATTTCTACAGCAGGATGGGATTTTTGTCGTTCAATGTGATGAGAATGAGCATGCTTATTTAAAGATTTTATTAGACGAATTATTTGGAGAAGAGTTATTTTTAGGAGCAATTACGGTACTAACGAATCCCAGTGGTAGAGATTACCGATCTTTGGCACGTACTCATGAATATTTATTAATTTATGGTAATAGTATCCAAGCAGAATTATATCCTTTAGTATTAGATAAAGATTTTCCTTTTAATGATCAATTAGGGGGTTTTGAATTACGAGGTCTAAGAAACGGTAATATAAGATTTCATCAAGGAAATCGTCCTAATTTATATTATCCTTTTTACGTAAATCCCAAGAAAAAAGATCAATACGGGCATCATATTGTTTCCTTGACTTCTAAAAAATCTTGGATAGAAATCTACCCTAAAGAATCCCAAGGGGTTCATACTGTTTGGCGTTGGGGAAAAGATAAAGTTTTACAGAATATTACAAATTCTCCCCAGTCTTCTAATCTTGTCGCAAGAGCTTCTAAAAACAGCTATTTAATTTTTGAAAAATATCGTAAAAATACTAGATTAGCTCGTACTATTTGGGATGATAAAGAATTTTATACAAGTAAAGGAACAAAACAAATTAAAAAATTATTTCAAGACTCTGTATTTGATTACCCTAAACCAGAACTACTGATCGCAAAAATTATTGATATTGCAACCAAAAAAGGAGACAGAGTCATGGATTTCTTTTTAGGTTCTGGTACAACTGTTGCAGTAGCTCATAAAGCAGGACGTTCTTGGATAGGGGTAGAACAGATGGACTATATTAATACGGTTACGATTCCTCGTCTTCAGAAAGTTATTCAAGGACAAGACCAAGGAGGAGCAAGCTCTCATTATTTTTGGAATGGAGGGGGGGACTTTATTTTTAGTGGCTTAGAACCGAGGGAAGAATTTCCTTATTATAAAAAACTTGAAATAGACAATATTTTACATCAATTAGGGTGTGATATAGAATAATAATTTGATATAAGTAATAAGCTCTTAAAAACTATATTTAGAGGTAATGGGATATTGGTAATAAATGCTATCCAAGATCATAAAAATCTTATCTTACAGTTGAGTCAAATAGAAATATCGTTATAAAAATAAGTCTATTGAGATAACCATTTCAAAAGAGTTTGCTGTCTTAGCGATTGTTCCGTAGCTCTTTGAATTTCAAGTTGATTGTGGAGAGCTTTACGCTCATAAAGAGGATCATTAATATCTAGTTCATAAAGATTGGGCTGAACATAACGAACACAAGAAATAGTAAAAAATAATACAATTACTAATGAATATTTCATAAATAAATATACTCCATTATTCTATATTACACTCTATTTCTGTGATATTATACTTCGTTTTTTTAGATTTGTCAATGGCTTATTCAAAAAATATAAGTCTTTTTTTATGATGGGAATAGCAATAAACTCAGTTTATTAAGAAGATAGTAGTAAATATTCTACGATTGATATTATTTATATAAAATAAGGCAGTGTTATTTTTTTTTAACTTATTGAATAAGCTCTTGAAGATATTTATTTTTCTTTTAATGAAATTGATGATGGTATAGCAACTATACTGATTTAGAAATAATCACTGAAAACATAATATCTCTAATCAAAAAACAATAGGACTAGCTTATATACTAGGTAAATTTAATTGCTTATTAAATTCTTTGGAAGTAAAAATTCTCTCTAATAATAAAAAATAAGTCTATAGATATTTGATCAAACTTACCGTGTAAGAGGCTTAGTAGGGAAACTATTAATAAGTTAGTATGATATCCAACTATATCAATTAAAAATTTTGTTTACATAATACCTATTATCGATAATTGAAAATCAGAACAAGATTAAGCGAACTATCGAGTGAACTATTAAACAAGGAAGCGTCGGACACTAAGTTTTATTTTTCGTATCGAGAGTTCTAAGACTATCTTATAGGCTATACTCTACCTGTTGGTGAATAGAACGGAGCAGGGTAATAATTATTATCGTCTTATAGAGAAAATAGGGTTTTTATTAATTTTTTATATGTAAAGTGCTAGAACTGAAATATTCATCAATAAATATGGCCACGATAACACAAACAATTCCTATTATTTTAAAGAATGTTAGTTGCTCCCCTAATAGGAAAATGGCAATGATAATTGTAAAAATAGGTTGTAGAGACATAATTAATGCAACTTTAACTACATCTTTTATATAATGTTGTCCAATAGATAGGAGAACGAAGCATAAAGAAGAAGCAATCACCCCTAAATAAGATAAAGCAAATATAGTTGAACTATTCCAGTTAGTTGGAAAAGGTTCTCTAAAGAGAAGAGCAAAAATAAAAGCATATAGACTACAAAAAATATTCTGAAAAACTGCCATTTGGAAAGGATGTTCTCCTTTAATGAGTTGATTACCTACGACTAATTGGATTGCACAAAAAACAGCACAGAATAACGTCAAAATCATTCCGATACTCCAAATGAAATGAAAGCTATCGGATAAATTAAAAAAGTAAACTCCTATTAGGGCAATAAAGATAGAAATAATATTAGAAATTAAAATTTTTGATCGGTACAGGATAAAATTAAAAAAAGGAATTAATACGAGGTTTAAACTAGTAATGAATGAGCTTACTGAACTTTCTATTGTTTTAAGCCCATAAGTCTGTAAAGCAAAAACTAAAAAAATAATAAATCCCATCACAAGGGATTTTTTGATTGTTTTTGGAGCAATGGGTATTTTTCTAATGAATCCTACTAGTAGTAAAGAAAAAAGCATTCGAATCCCTATCATGTAAAAAGGAGAAATTCCAGCATCAACTAAAATTTTTTGAGCGACGAAAGCACTCCCCCAAAAAAATGATGCTAAGTATAGTACCCCTAGCCCGATATTTTCTTTTTTGTGAAACAAAGAACAACTCCTCTCTTAATTGTCAGTCTGCTTTTTTAATTCCGCATAACTTACCTCTTGATCATCGGGGTCGACAAAAATTATAGTTAGTAAAGTATCTTCTATAAGTTAGAATATCTGGATTACGAACCTCTTCATAAAAGAAAAAACCGATACTATTAACATAATTGGCTTGTATCAATTTTTGGGAATTAACCTCTTCTAATTTCCCCTTATAATATTGATAGTGAATAAGAATATTATTTTGAAATTCCCAAATAATACTATAATTCTTTTTAGGATTCATCAACATCCATTTTGTGTTTTGTAAACATTCTGGAAAAGATATTTGATTTTGAGCGAAAGTAGAAGTACTAAATAATAGTAGTAGGATTACTACTTTAACCATTTTCGTCCCCTATTTCCTAAATAGATTAAATTCTATTTTTAATTAGTTTACAGAAAAATATTTATTATAAATCATCTCATAAGTTCCATTTTCTTTAAGAATAGATAAAGCTTGATTTACTTTTTCTAAAAGTACAGTATCTTCTTTACGGAAAGCAATAGAATATTCTTCTTGTGTGTTATTTCCAGTAATTACTTTGAGGTTGTTATTATTCATTACATAGTTTTTTGCTGGAATATCGTCTAACACTAACGCATTAATTTTATTATTTTGTAGGTCAATAATTGCCTGAAACGCCCCATTATAACGTTCTACTTGTACGTCATCTAAAGCTGTAACAACCATATCACCTGTAAACCCTAGTACGACACCTACTCTTTTTCCAATAAGATTTTCAAATGTCGTAATATTCGTATTATCTTGATGAAGAATGATCATTTGTTCTTGTGCAACATAGTAAGTATCAGAAAAATTAACTATTTTTTTTCGATCTTCTGTAGCTGTCATTCCAGCGATAATAAGATCAACTTTTTTGCTTTGTAACGCAGGAAGTAATCCTTCCCATGATAGATTCTCGATACGGATATCTATTTGTAATTCTTTGGCAACTGCTTGCATGAGATCTATATCAAATCCTACGATAGTATTATTTTCTAGGTATTCAAAAGGTGGAAATTCTGCATTTGTTCCTATAATTAATAGGTTTTTTTTGGGCATACCACAAGATAAAAATGTGAATACCATTACTATAGCAATAGCTTTTGTGGAAAATTTCATATTATTTTCTCCTATATATGATTAATAACTTTATCCAAAAAATCTTTTGTTCGTTCGTGTTTGGGTTTATTAAATAATTTTTTAGAAGGGCTGTCTTCCAAAATATATCCTTCATCCATAAAAATAGTACGAGAGGAAACATTGGACGCAAATCCCATTTCATGAGTAACAACAAGCATGGTCATTCCTTCTTGAGCGAGATCATTAATAACATCCAAGACTTCTTTAATCATCTCAGGGTCTAATGCTGAAGTTGGTTCATCAAAGAGCATAATATGGGGATCCATTGCCAAGGCACGGGCAATAGCAATTCTCTGTTTTTGCCCTCCAGATAATTTGTTGGGATATTCATTCATTTTTGTACTGAGACCTACCCTTTCTAAAAGAAGTTCAGCTTTTTTTTGTGCCGTTATTTCATCTATTTTTTTTACTAATAGAGGAGCAAGCATAAGATTTTGAAGAACAGTTTTATGGGAAAACAGATTAAAGTGTTGGAAAACCATTCCCACATTTTTTCGTATTTCATTAATATCAGTTGAAGAAATACTAATATCGATTCCTTCAATAAGAATATGTCCTTGATAAAATTCTTCTAGTTTATTGATACAGCGTAATAATGTGGATTTACCACTTCCCGAAGGCCCTATAATAGAAACTACTTCTCCTTTAACAATGGTTAAAGATATGTCTTTGAGAACCTCTAAGGTTCCAAAGTTTTTATACAAATTTTGAATTTTAATCACTGGTTTGTAGTCTCTCTTCTAACTTTCTCATAACTTTAGTAAATAGAGCAATAACAATTAAATAAATAAATCCCACTAATAAAAGAGGCTCTACTCCTCTATATGTTTGACTGGTGATAATATTAGCAGAGCGGAGTAGATCAATTCCCCCAATGAATCCAACAACAGAAGTCTCTTTAATAAGGGTAATAAATTCATTAACCAAAGCAGGGAGAATTTTTTTTACAGCCTGAGGAAGAATAATAACTCTCATGGCAAGAGAATAAGGCATACCTAAAGCACGTGCAGCATCCATTTGACCTCTATCGAGACTATTGATTCCAGTACGGATGATTTCGGCAACATAAGCTCCAGAATTCAAACCAAAGGTAATTCCTGCTACAAAAAAGATAGGAATATCTCTTAGATATCCCACAAAAATAACATTAGCAAGAATCATCAATTGTACGACAACAGGAGTACCCCTTAGGATATCAATACAACAAGTTGCAAAAAACTTAAAAAACCTAAATTTAGCAGTAGGAATAATACGCATAATAGCAAGTAAGGTTCCAAAAATCACTCCCATAATCGTGGAAAATAAAGTAACCCCTAAGGAAAATCCAAACCCCTGAAGGATGTATTGGTAGCGATTACCTCCAATAAAAATATGTTGAAGTGTTTCAAAATAGCTCATCGTTTTCCTTCGTTTTTAGATAATATTGTTATTGTAGTGGATTTTTTCAGTTCTGTCAATATCTTTTCATTAACAAATAGGAATATTTTTATACCATATAAGCCTATAAGATATTTCATTTTATACTATTTGCGAGAGATAGGAATACTCACTTGATGTAGAAGTAACAAAAAAACTACTCAATATCAATAAGGTACACATCAATGCGTAAGGTGAGTTAAGAAAATATCTGTCTTATGGTCGATACTATTGTACTATTCTATAGTATTTTTATAAGGCAAGATATCCTATGGGTAAATTTAAAACATGAAATGTGCATTAGTAGTTAATGTTTTCCTGCTGGTTTTATTGTACAATGGTGTCAGAATAATCTTTTTAATAACTTAGCTGTAATATCACTATAATATAATTAGCGTAAAGAAAAAGCCCCTTCTTAAAAGAGGCTTTTTCTTTAATATATGGTTATTGAGCTTGAAGATTTTCCCAAATACGAGAATGAATTCTAATAACATCTTCTCCGATCTCATTAAGCATAGTAGAGTTTTGAAGAGCTTCATAGCTAATATGACTTTCTGTTGTAGTTAATTGTCTTGCTGGTACATTGATAGAAAGTGAACCAATATAGTCCATAATCCGAGCATAAATATCTGGACGGTGAATAAAATTAATAAATTTTATCGCACCTTCTTTATTGGGAGCATCTTTTAAAACAAGAAAACTATCAAGCCACATCATTCCCCCTTTATTAGGAATCACAAATTTTGTACGATCTTTTTTCTCTTCTGTCAGGCTAGGAAGTATAGTATCCATATATCCTTGAACGACATCAACCTCACCATTTGCGTAAGCTAATTGGAATGAATCAGAATCAAAGCGTAAAATATTTCCTTTCCAAATGCGTAGTAAGTTATCTACTTCTCTTAGTGCCGTCTCATTGGTTTCGTCTACGGGGTATCCTAAATATATTAATGCGGCTCCCATAACCTCTCTCATATCATTAAGAAGCATCATTTTTCCCATATATTTTGGATTAGAGAATATTTCATATCCAGTAATTTCTTCTGAGATATTTTTTATGTCGTAAGCAACTACCGTTGGTCCAAATGCGAAAGGCATAATATATTCATGATTTGTATCAATTGCAAGAACATGTTTCATAATATTATAATCGACATTGGTCAGATTGGGCATATCATTAGTATCTAAAGCTGCTAATAGTCCTTCTTTCATCATAATAGATGCATAATCTAAAGAAGGAGTAATAATATCATAACCTCCTCCACTAGTCTTAACTTTGGCATAGATCTCTTCATTGGAAGAAATAGCATCTTCAATAATCTTGATACCAGTTTCTTTTTCAAAATCTTCGTAAACATCGACAGGGATGTTATCTGTCCACATAAAAATACGAAGCTCTTCTTGTTTACTACCACAAGATACGGCAAACAAGAGTAAAAGCAATGCTGCTGTATTGGTTTTCATTATAAAACCTCCTATTATATTATATAACGAATTTTATTTAACTATCATTTTCATATAACGTTTATTTAAAGAAAATAAAATTATCGAACCACCTATAATCAATGTTGATAAAGCATTAATTGCTGGAGATAATCCAAAACGGATAGCAGAAAAAACATAAATCGGGAGAGTCGTTGCACCAGGGCCGGAAACAAAAAAAGTAATAGCGAAATCATCTAAGGATAAGGTTAAGGTTAATAAAAAAGATGCAGTAATCCCCGGAGAAATCATTGGTAGAATAATCCTCAACCATGTTTGAAATTCACTAGCTCCCAAATCTCGGGCAGCCTCAATAACCGATATATCACTCTCTTCTAAGATGGCTAAAATTAATAAGAGAGCGAAAGGAATATTCATAGTTGTATGAGCAATAAAAATAGACCAAACGCTAAGAGGAACAGCAATGATTACAAATAACGTTAATAAAGAAATCCCAATAATAAGGTCGGGGAGCATCAGGGGTAGATAAGAAAATGATAAGAGAGTATTCTTCGTTTTTTTACTACTATTATTCCAAATAGCCCAAGCCCCTAAGCCCCCTAATAACGTTGACATAAAGGCAGACCCCATACCAACAATAAAGCTAATTTTAAGAGCGTTCCACAAACGTTCGGAACGAGTAAATAGTTCTATATACCATTTAAAACTGAAGCCTTCCCATATTGTTGCTTTAGTAGCATTAAAAGAATAGAATACAATCATAAAAATAGGAATATAAAATATAAGGAGTGTGATTAGAAAGATAATAAAATTAATAGATTTTTTTTTATTCATATTTATTCCTTATTTTGTATCTGAGTCGATGCTACTAATATGAATAGTAAGGTAATAACACTGATTACTGTAGAAATTGCTGCTGCTAAAGGCATATTTCTTCCCACTGTAGCGTTATGAACCACCAAACTTCCTAAAACATAGGAATTTTGTCCTCCTACAAGTTTTGCAACAGCATAATTTCCAAAAGTGCTAATGAAAGAAAAAATAAAGGCGGAACTAATTCCATGTTTGATTCCAGGGAGGTAGACATAAAAAAAGCTTTGCCAAGTTTTTGCACCTAGATCTTCCGAGGCTTCCCATAGTGAAAAATCAAATTTTTCAATAGCAGAAAAAATAGGGATAATAGAAAATGGTAAGCAAATATAAATGGACATTACCGTTACCGCAAAATTATTATAAATCATTGGTATAGGTTCTCGGATAATTTGGAGATTTAATAAAAAACTGTTTAAAATTCCATTATTACCTAAAATTTTAATCCAAGTAAAAATACGAATCAAAAAATTTGTCCAGAAAGGTAAAATCAAGAGCATTAACCACGTGCTTTTGTGCTTTGATCGAGCAATATAGTGAGCCGTAGGAATAGATAAAATAATACAGACAATCGAGGCGATTAAAGAAATAACAAAGGTTCTGTATATTGTTATTGTTACCCGAGGTTCAAAAAGCTCTTTATAAGCGTCCAAAGTAAAATGAAAGGAAAATTCTGTAATCTTTTGGAATGCTACAAATATCCCTTCATTCCGCACTGTAGGGTGAAAATCCCGAATTAAGCTAATCAAAAGATCCCAAGAATTTTGATCAAAAAAAGATACCAAAATCACCAATAGCGTAGGGATCAAAAAAAATAAACTCATCCAAATTAGATAAGGAGTAACATAGATCCATAGTTTTTTATTCATCTCCAAAAACCTCTATGATATAGGAATCATCTGCATCCCATAAATACCAAGCTTCTTCGCCCCAGTGTACGACTTCTATCCCATCTTCAAAAAATATATCGTGTTGCTCAAATGCTTTAAGGTATCCTTGATGCCCAGGTACTTGTAAGAAATATTTACTTTGAAATCCTGTATAAATAACATCGTAAACTGTCCCTTTGATTAAATTATGCCACTGATTAGGAAGATTTGGTTTATTTTTTAGAACTTCAATTTTTTCTGGACGAATCGAAAGACGAACTCTATTACCTATAGCTACAGGTTTATCTAGTTCAACGACAATTTTCCCAAGAGAGCATCTGATCGTAGCATGAATGTCATCTAAAATACTTAGAACTGTTCCATCAATAAAATTATTTTCTCCAATGAAATCAGCTACAAAATGAGTTGCTGGAGTTTCGTAGAGTTCAATAGGAGTTCCTACTTGTAATATTTCTCCTTCATTAAGTACAGCAATACGATCAGAAACACTTAACGCTTCTTCTTGATCATGGGTTACCAAAATAAAAGTAATCCCTACTTCGTCATGAATCCGATCTAACTCCAAAAGCATGTGCTGTCTTAATTTTGCATCAAGTGCTGATAATGGTTCGTCTAATAATAAGACTTTAGGTTCATTTGCTAACGCCCGAGCAATCGCAACACGTTGTTGTTGCCCACCAGATAATTGAGAAGGATATTTCTGTGTATGTTCTTCTAATCTACCTAAATTAATATAAGACATGACTTTATCATGAAAAATTTTCTCTTTGAGACCTCGAACACGGAAAGAGAAAGCAATATTCTCGTATACAGTAAGATTGGGGAAGAGTGCATATTTTTGAAAAATAGTATTAACAGGGCGTTCATTAGAAGGCGTTTTAGTCATATCCGTATCGCCTAGATATACTACCCCTTCATCGGGCATTAAAAAACCACCAATAATTCTTAAAAGAGTTGTTTTACCACAGCCCGAAGGTCCTAGTAGAGAGAAAAATTCTCCGGAAAAAATTTCTAAAGAAACATCTTTAAGAACGTGGTGCGAGCCATAATAATGATTGAGATTGCGTATAGAAATCGCGTTATCTGTAATTTGTTTCATGGATAATCCTTAGTATAATCAACAATAATATTTTTAATTTCAGTGAATATATAATAAAAATATGGACAAAAAATTGTATAACAAAGTATCTAAAAGAGTTGTAATCAAATCTGTATAAAAATTGTAAGTAGAAAAAATAAATGAAAGTGCAAGAGATGTATAAGATAAAGAAATGCTGTATTTACAGGCATATAACAAAATTGGGTGAAACGCTGTAGAGCGGCCATAAAACCCTCCGACGTAAAACTTCATATTTCATAATATGATAAAACGATATTGTATTATACATGCATTATTCCTTTTTTGTCAATATAATTGAGAAAAATTTTATATTGAACTATTTGATAAATTATAATATAATGATTTAACGTTATCATTTTTGGAGAGTATTTTTATGCTAGCTATTGCACAAAAAAACTATAAAAACATTTTATTTGTTATTGTTTCTTCTCAAATTCTTTATCTTGGACTTCATTTACAGTTTGTATTTGGGATGCCTCAAGCAGGTTTGACTATCAGAGATAGTTTATATTTTTTGTTTATAGGAGTAGGATTATTTCTACTATCTCAAGGAGATAAACTCTTATATTTCACTGGTTATTTAGTGATTTTATGGCCTACAGTGATATTACAATATTTTTATATTAAAATTTTTAATAAACCTTTTCTTATTTCTGAACTACTACATTTTTTAACCTTGTTACAAATTTCCCCCATATATCTAAAAATTTCTTATACCATTTTATTTATTTTATGGATAGGTGCTATCGGTTATCTAGGGTACCGTTTGATAAAAATTTGGTATACCCTTAGGATTTATAGTAAAATCGTTCCTCTTATCATTATAGGATACTATAGTTATTTCTTTTTAACTCCTATAACGGCTGCATCTTGGCGAGAAGATCCTACAGCGAATTTTTTCTTTAGGGGGATTCTCGAGACAATTACTACAAAAACAATAGAATCCAATATTATTTTATCTCCAGATACGGTTACCGAAAGTGTCAATTATTTAAAAAATAAAGAGCAACGGCGTCAAATGTATCCTATTTCTCAATCACCCCAAGAGCTTCCCTTACAAAAACGTCCTATCATTATTTTAACTTTTGAATCTTTCTATGATTATAAGCATTTTCTTCCTCTTTTTGAGAAAGACCCTTTCCCCCAAGAATATCGACAACTAATGAATCAAAATACTTATACAGGGCCAAACCAATCATTTGGTAGTTTCGATGCTCGTTTTGTAAGTCTGACGGGCTCTCTTCCTTTTGAATCTCTTTCACGAAACAAGGATATTCCCTATCAAACTTTAGGAAATATCCTTTCTAATTATGGATACCGTGTGTACGCTTTAGAAAGTGTAAACCCTACTTATAGTTTACCTACTTATTATAAGCTTTGGGGATTTCAAATAGCGAAATTTGAACTTTTTGGAAATGATTGGGGGGGGAAACGAATTAACCCTGATACTTATGAGAAAAATATTACAAAGATTATTCAAGAAACTCCTGACGAAATTACCCCATTTTATTTCGGTTTCACCTTTTTAGGACATGGAAATTCTTGTCAATTTACTGAGAAACTAGCAGACCCGAATGTTAATCTAACACCTTATCTGTCTTTATTTAAAGACCAAAAACGAGCAAAACAACTCTTAAAAGCCAATATTTTTAATGCTCAACGATTACTTTCAATTAAGAAAATGATTCTCAAAAAGTATCCTGATGCCTTAATTGTCTTTAAAGCTGATCATTATAGTACAGAACTTTATCAATCTATGAATAGTCCTAATAATCAAATCCCAAATATTTATATCGAAGCATTCAAAAATGATCCTGCCCCATTACCTTTTTTGGTTATTGATGGAACAAATGGTATCCTCCCTATAGCCAAAGGATTTTCTCCTGCCAATATTCCTCTCATGGTACTTGCAGAGAGTCAATTACCTTATAAAGATACTACACTATCTCTTTTTTACCGAGATATTCCTAAAAATATGCTGATGATTTACCATAACTGGTACAGTAACGAGCAACTTTTTCCAATTTCGCTAGAAACAAATAAAGAATATTTTGATTATTATCAAGCGATCCGCACCGTATCTCAAGATTTATATAAAAATCAAAGTAATTCTCTCACCTTAAAATTGATCACTAATCATGACGAGAAATAATAAAAGCACAGGAGAATCCTGTGCTTTTATCCTATAATATCTAAAGAATGGCCATTATCTTCATCCAATAATGCCTTTTCTGGATACTCTTTGTCTTCATGAAAATTCTTATGCTGGTGGGGATGAAACTCCCCGTTAGTATCAGTCATTCCTTGTTTAATCGTATCCATAATTTCGGTATGATTATCTTCTTCTGGAATTTTTGATACAGATTCTTTTTGTTTGATATTTTGCTCTACGAGATGTTGTACTTGGGTCATATGTTTGATATTTTGGTCAGAATCGAGAGGTTTTGTATTTTGAGAATTAGTAATAGCCATCATCATATCAAGTGGTTTGATACTCATCGATACCTCCCCAGAAATAAAAAAATACCAATAGAAATAAGCCGGATTCTGTTTATAAAGAAAACATCTATCTTATTATTATTATTACTAATAATAATTTTTGCGATCTACCCGTATGCATTGTAAAACCAACAATAAACACACTGCTTGATCTTGCCTTAAGGAGGGTTTATCATGCCTTTTCTCTTGTGAGAAAAGCGGTAGGCTCTTACCCTACCTTTTCACCATTGTGATCTTATATAATATAAGACTTGCACTGTATATTTTCTGTGACACTTTCCCGCATATTATAAATAATATGGACGGCTCTTAACCGTTCCTTGGTTTTTTAAGGTCCAGACTTTCCTCTCTTATCTTTAAGAAGATTACGAGCGTTTTCTTCTATTGGTATTCTACTTTTGTTTTTTTGTTAATTCTGTGTAGGAGTTTAAAACATTCACGACTTTATTTTTATCTCTCATTTCGATATAGAGTTTAGGTTTTTTGTCAATATTATTAATTCCAGTAGATCCTAATAAATACCCTGCTGGAATTTCCTGCCCAGTTTTCACATTAAGGCGATCTAATTCTGCATAAACTAAAGTTCGATCACCACTGAGATCTAAAATAATCACATTCTGTAAGGCATTAATATAACCAGCGTATTGAACTTTTGCTACACTTGGAGAAGTAATTGTTGTTTTTTTATCTAATAGTAAGTTTACTCCTCTACCAGATGTCGATGCTGAAATAATATTAGCATATTTTACAGGAAGGGGAACGTTTTTGAAGCGATTACTGTTGATTCCTGAACCGGATTTGTTTTTAATATACTCTGCTTTTTTACTCGTTGGTGGGGCAATAGATTTTTTAGTAATAGTGGGCATATCTACCACATGAATTTTTAACGATTCCCCGATATTGATATGAGTTGTACGTTTATTATTCCAAGACAATAGCTGAGAACGTTGTACTTTATGTTTTATAGCTATTCCATCTAAGGTATCGCCGCGTTTTACTTTGTAAGTAATTAATTTTGTGTTTTTAGCTTGAGTAGGACGCTCGGTATTTTTTGTTACTTTTACCGATATTGTTAATGTCTCTCCAATAAGAAGCTTGTCTGAGTTTTTATTATTGAGTTTTTTAATCTCTGAAGGAGTTGTTCCAAACTTAGCGGCAATATAAGAAAGATTTTCTCCTCTACGGACAGAGTATTGGAGGGTTTTATACTTCGTAGTATCAGGAGTTTTTTTTGCGCCATAAATCGTTAATTGTTCATTGATATAAATATTGGATGATTTTTTATTATTCCACTGGATAATTTCTTTAGAAGATACGCCATGATTAATCGCAATCTGCCCTAAGGTATCACCAGATTTTACACGATAAGTAATTTTCTCTATATTTACAGATCTCTGAGGGACTTCTCGATTACCAACAATAAGTTTTTCTCCAATATAAATAGAGCTGGATGTTTTATTATTAAGTTGTCTTAATTTTGGAACAGTGGTTTTATATTTTAGAGCCACATCACTAAGAGTGTCGCCACGTTTTACTTGATAAATAATAGGGTTTGTTTTAGCAACCTGTATAGAGGTATTTGTTGTTTTTTTAGAAACAGGAATACGAAGTGTTTGTCCTTCGATTGTATGGTTTTCTGATATATTGTTAAGAGTAACAATATATTGAATTTTTGTGTTAAACTGTTCCGCAACACTTTGAAAAGTATCGCCGTTTTTTACGGTATAGGTAGTAATAGAAGAAGGAATATAAAGACGTTGTTTCTCATAAACAAATTCCCCATAAATATCGTTTAATTTTCTAATATCTGTAACGGCAATCCCTCGATTTTTTGCTATTTTCCATA
>JBOFHK010000009.1:0-32562 GCA_051649605.1 Brevinema sp.
AATAGACCACATCATCCCCAAAGCCAAAGGAGGATCAGATAACGAAGATAATCTACAATTACTCTGCACTTCCTGTAATTCCATTAAAGGCGATCGACCAATGGAATACTTAGTAGGTAAGATTTTTGAAATAAGAAAAAATCTTCGTTAAATTTTTAGATCCAAAACTTTTATCTATATTTAAGAAAGTTTTTAGGTCAAGGGAGTGATTGAGAGATAAAGATAGAGGGTTTTCAAATTTTATACAATAGAATATCCTACGATATGGTGTTATACAAACGATTTCTATTTGTTAAGCACAGAACCCTAAGCTTAAATAAAAAATCTTATCTATTTAAGTTGAGTGAGAAAATTTTTGTTCATTTGAATGAAAGCTTGAGGACTTTAAGAGAAAAGATTTGGATTGCTGATTTAAGGGAATATCTTAGAAAACATTAGATAAAGTTTTACTGGGTTAAAAAGAACATTATGCTAATAATTTTTTGACAATTTGTCTAAAGTCGGTATCAGGGCACATGTATTCATAATCTATACCCACTGAGGTTGCTCCGAATTTGTCATAAAATTCATGATCTCCGACAAAACAGGCATCCTGAGCGGAGACTTTGAGTCGCTCTAAAATCCGATGAAAAATCATATTCTCTGGTTTCATAAAACCAAATTCATCCGAAAAAATCATATCATCAAAAAGATTGTAGACCCCTTGTTCTTTTAGAAAAAAACGAAGAGCAATACCTGGAGTCATCGCCGTATTAGAAATTAGGGCGATTTTTTTGTTGTTATTTTTGAGTTCTTCTAACCCTTCTTTTACATGAAGGATTAATTTTGGAGGATATTGTAAGGACGCAAACGCCCAGTGATCATAAAATTTTTTTAAAAAAGTAATATCGGTAAGTTGAAGTTTGTCAGCAAAAATATTAACTAACTCAAACACACTCAAGCTAAAGTGATCTTTTTGGTGTGCTTTCATGATAATTTGCGTTTCTTCATAAGCTTTAATCACTTCAGAAAAACGCGTCGGAAAACCTGTTTTTTCGATGGCAGACCAAATACTATTAATACGGTATTGGTGTTGTTCTTCTACATAGTCATCGACTATAATTGTATTATAAAGATCTAAAATAATAAGCGATTTATCCACTATAATCCCCTCTCCATTAATAATATAGTATCATATTAGAGAGCGTAATGTCAATAAAAAAACCTTATATAAATTATATAAGGTTTTTTTGAAGTTTAGTTTCTGAGTATATCAAATATTAAGTTCTGCCATTCTCGCACTTTAGCAATATATTGATAGCTAGGATATTTTTCCGTTAGGACTCTAAAGTATCCTAGAGAATCTTCAGGACGATTCATTTCAAAGGATGTTTTTCCAAGCATAAAGAGAACATCGGCATCTTTAGAAGTATTTTCGTTTTTTAGCGCCTCTTGAAGAATAGCAATCGAATCTTCTAATTTTTGTTTTTGATAATACAGCTCGGCTATTTTAAGACGAGCATCATCACCTTCAGCAGAATCAGAAAAGTGTGTTAATATTTTGCGGTAAAATCGTTCCGTACTATCTAAATAACCACGAATGGTTAACTCTTCACCTAAAAGGGAGATTTCTTTTACGAAAGAGCTAGTAACATAGGAAAAATTTTTAGAGGAAGGGTAAGCTTTGATGAAATTTTCTAGTTCGTTGATTCGTTCAGGACGCATTGATTGAGCAGCATATAAATCGGATTTTCCCAATACTCCATCTTCGCCAATAACGTTATTAAAATATTTGAGCGAGGATTGAAAATCCCCTTTATGGAGCAGTAAATATCCTAAATAAAAAGATATTTTAGATTTGGTTGGTTCTTCCGCACGGAAATAAGCTTGTTCTAAAAAGGACTGAATATAAGAATCATATTGCTTTCTCTCACGAGCAATCGAACCAAGTAATAAAACTGACTCAGAATAGTCTTCGTTAGAAAGGCTCGTTTCACCAAGAATTTTTTTAATATAAGCTAAAGCTCCTTCATAATCGCCACGCTGATTCATGAGGTTTGCTCCAATAAGACGTACTTTATGACGATAAGTACTTTCTGGGTAATCCGATAAAAAATCAACAATCAATCGAGATGAAAGAACATAATCCCCAAGATCATAAGCAACAAAAATCCGTTCGGCTTCTTTATGATCCTTACCAAAGGTGGTAAGCTCTGAAGAAGTTGGGGTTGTTGGAGTGTTTTCTGAGATATGGGGAATTTGGATCGTAGGAGTATCGTAAATAGGTGCTAGTGGTACGTTTTGATCTTTAAATCTCTTAAAAGAAGTATGAATGGACTGATAAAAAAAGAGATAAAGAAATAATAGTACTGATATAAAAAATACAAAAATACAAAAATTTGTTAAGATTTTATAGTATACTGAGTGCAATTGTGAATAATGGTGTGTGTTTTTCATAAGAAATCCTTTTACTTATTTACAGGTTTCGTTCTAATATTTTTCCCGCAGTCAGATCCATCCAATAGCGAGACTCAGGAATCATCATATGAAAAGCTGTTACAAAAACGGTGAAAGCATCTCGATAAGCCCCCAAATGATAGTAAGACTGCCCCAATGCCATTAAGGCATTATGATCCGTAGAGGCAAAATGTAATAAATAAGCAGCTTCTTTAAAATTTTCGTCTTGAAAGGCTTTTTTTCCTTGAACTAGGGCAACTTCTCGAGAAGGATTCATCCATTTAGAAGTAATTCTCTGATAGTCTGATCCTAAAATTTCTTGGATACGGCGTTTCCATAGCTCTTGTTTAGAAAGCCAAATTTCTTTATTACTTTGAAGCCATTTTTCTTTACCAACGAGCCATTTTTCGTTTGTGAATTTTGAGATATTAGGAACTTTCTCTACAGAAATATCTTGGTAATATCCTTGTATACGCTCCATTCTAGTATCTATAAGTGATTCAATATCTATAGCTTTAACTAGAAGCTCTCCACTAGCAAAATTATCACTTACTGCTTGTTTTTCTTTTATCAATCTTTCTACAGCTGATCGTTCTTTTGTTATTATGATCTGATTGTTATTTTTCTCAGTATTTTTTAAAGATCCAATAGGAGCTTTAGGATCTGTTTTATTTACTTGAGAAACAAGGTTTTGAACTAAGGAATTAATTTCATTTTGTTCTAAAATCTTGAGTGATTGTTGGAGTCGATTAATTTCTCGATCTAAAACAAAAATATTATGAGCTTTGTTAATAGATGCTTGATTTTTTTTTAGCTCTAAAAATTTTTGCTCTCTTGCTTTTCTCCTTTGCTCTAAACCTTTTATGATACCTTGAACTCTATATTGAGTAATTTGAATCTGAGCGATTTGATCGTAATAAGAGCTTAGCTGTGTTTTGAATAATTCCGAAGATAGACGATCCGATACTAACAATTTCTTTTCCAAATCTCTAATCATTTCTATTTTTTTTGAGAGATCAGCAATTTCTTTTACAATATTATTAAAATCACTGTATTCTTCTTTAAGGATTTTTTCTTCTGATTTTTTTAATTCTACCATAAAATCTTTTATAGTACGATTGTTTGTATTATAATAATTATCTAAAGATAAATTGTTTAATTTTATTCCCGATTCTTGAAGATTTAGGTTAGGATTTCCAGCTCCAACAGGTGCAGTAGTTGAATCCAAAATTTCAGAAATGGTATTTCTACGGAGAACTGGTACTGCAGCAAGGTGAAGATTGGATAAAGTTTGCTGTACAGCTCGCTGTATTTCTTCTTCTGATAATATATTATCACGATTAAGAGAAAGAGCTTGTCGTGTTTTAACATATTCTACAGTTGGTTTGATAGAGAATGGGGGGGATTTTCTCAATAAAATCGCTGGTTGGGAGAACACATTAATCCCAGAATCCCATTGACTGGTATTTTCTGCGACAACAGCGTAATAATAAGGAGTCTCAAAAATAATATTCTTATCTTCAAAAGAAAATTGATTTGTTACTCGAGCATATTCTGGGAGATCTTTTGGTGTACCATATTGAACAATAGGGTAGCGACTACGATAAATAATAAAAACGTATTGAGATAAATCTTTAGGAAAAACACTCCATCTTAGAGAAAAAATATCTTCTGAAGATTTAAGCTCCAAAGAAGTTAGTGTTGTGTTTAACGTTTTATATTTTGTTTGGACAAAATCTGGGGTAAGTTCTTGTTTAATAAATCGAATACTAATTGGTTGTATCGTTATATTCATCTCGGGAATTAGGTTGATGGTGTTTGTCGGGATAACTTCATTAACTATTGTTCGAGCAATATTATCAAATCTACGAGTATCGTTTGGAACAACTGCAAAAAAATAATTTCCAGGCTCTTTAAAAGTTAATCGATACTCATATCGATAGATAGAGCCTGCAGAAATTCCTATAAAATTTGATCGAACAATCAACTGAGAATCAAAAAGAATAAACTGGTCTCGGATTGCTTGATTGTGGTAATAAAGAGAAAATTCTCCATCAGGAGCAGTAGAGTTCCAACGAATAACTACAGTATCACGAGAAATCTCTGATATTTCTATTGCGGTTACAAGAAAATCTATATTTTGAGGAGATAAAAATACCAGTGGAAAAAAGAAAAAAGCAACTAATACAACAAATCTTTTCATAAGAAAACCCTTATTGTTAATAATGTATAATACATTCTATCTAAAAATTCGGTATTAAGTACTAAACAACTTGAATGATTTTCTTTTTTAACAAATCTTTTTTATTACTCGTGCTTTTTATCGCACAATCGTACAATAAAATTATTTTTTATCCAAATAACACACAAAAAACTGTTTTAACACATAGTATTATTAGGTGGGAGATAAACTTTAGAACAAAAAAAACAGGGGGTAGACCCTGTATTATAGTTTATCAAACAATAAAAACGTATAAAAAACACCAATACTAATACTAATACTAATATTAATTATTATTTTTTAAAGATTGTATTAATAGTTTTAATAATCAAATACTTGATTATTTTATTAATTTGAATATCTTATAATTAGGAAGAATTTACTATTTTTATACTTGACTATTTCATGTTTTTTTATCATAATGATGTTATTAATAATTTTTTTGGGGAGTTCTTTTGATTATTTTATTATATTTAACTCCTATTTTTCTTATTTTATATTGTTACCTCTATGATATAATTTTATTTTCAAAAATCAGTAGAAATATTTTTCATAATTATATTTCTTTGATTTCTTTAAATACCGATTGGAAGAATTCTTTTTTAGATTTTCTTACTGAAGAAACCAGGCAGTATTTTAGAGCTTCTTTTATCAGTATTACTAAAATAAAAAGTGCTCGTACAGGAAGAGTGATTATTTCATCTGGAGATGGTACTGCAGGTTTTCTTGTTGAAAGCGTTGAGAAAGAAGAATATTATCTTCAGAAAAGAAAAAATTCTATTTATCCGTTTGTTTATGAAACAGAGGATGTTCTTTTTAGAAGAAATCAAAAAAATAGTAATATTTTGGAATCCTATAATTTAAATCATTCGTTTATGATTCCTGTATTTTTTTCTGATAAAAAAGAGGAAATACTTATAAGTGTTTACTTCAAGAATAGTTTTCTCTGTTTTCTTGCTTATTTTAAATTTTTAATCGTTAGAAAGAAATTTTCTTACTTTTATGCTAGTATTTTTAGAAATTGCCTTAGAGCTTTTGATAGTTCAGTAGAAATGTTATTAGAAGAAATCGAAGATTATGTAGTAGTTTCTTTAAATGAAAAGGAAGAAATTGTTGCTTGGAATAAAGGTGCAGAAAAATTATTTGGATACAAAAGTGTTGAAATTATAGGAAAGAACTTTGTCGTATTATTTAATTATGGTGAAGAAGAAGCATTTGGTAAATCTATCGAAATATTAAATGTTAAGAATAATGTGAAGTACTTCGCTACTTTAAAAGATAAATTAAATATTCCTATTAAAGTTGAACTAAAAATCAGAAAAATGTCTACAGTTACTGGTGAGTTAGCTGGTTATAGCGTTTTTGTTAGAGATATTACCAAAGAAGAAATTTTTAAAGAAAATATTGAGCAACATAGTTTTGTTAATTATACTATCTTAGAGAACAGCCATGATGGGATTTTAATTTTAGACTCGGAAGATAAAATTATTTTTTATAATCGACGAGTGAGAACGATTTTAGATAACTCTATGAACCTCTTTGGTATTCCAGGTAAAAAAGTTTTTCCAAGACGTTTTGGAGAAGAATTTGAACGAACGATAGATAAACTAAAAGAAACAAATTCGGAGTTTTTGGATATTGATTATTGTTTCGAGAATAAATACTATAATATTAGATTTTTTCGGATTCATAAAAAATCTAATAATGATTATGGTGGAGTGATTGTATTTTTTATTGATGAGAGTGTTAGAATGCTTACAATGGTGGAGTTGGAAGATAAAAAAGAGACACTAGAGCGTATTAACAATAATTTGTTGGAAGCTCTCTATTCTGCGCGGATTATGCAAGAAAATCTTGTACCAAAGCAATTAGTACAAAATGATGGTATTTCTACAGAAGCTGTTTATGAGCTATCAGATGATCTTGGTGGAGATTTTTATTATTCTGAAAATCTTTTTGTTGGTGGAAAAAAATATAATATTTCTTTTATCAGTGATGTTAGTGGACATGGAATTTCTTCTTCTATGATGAATGTTATGGTAAAAGATGTTTATGGAACTTTTGTTGACCATATTCAAAAAGGTACAGAAATAGAACCTCTTGCTTTTTTGCAGTTGCTTAATAAAAAAATACTGGACCTAGAAGTTGAAGAAAATAAATTTATTACCTGTGTTATTTTGATTATTGATTTTGAAGAACAGTTAATAAAAATATGTTCTGCGGGACATACTCTTCCTTATTATATAAGAGGAGATGAGGCAAGATTACTTAATTTTAAGAGATCTGTTCCTTTGGGAGTCATTGAGATAATTGTCTGTGACACAGATCAAATTTATTATAAAAATGGAGATAAAATCATTCTTTATACCGATGGATTTTTGGATCTTTTTGATGTTGACGATCAAAAACCATCTGATTCGGCATTGTTTTATCTTGAAAAAAATAAAAACCTTTCTATTCGACAGTTAAAAATGAAAATCTTAGAACGCTATCACTTATACAAAGAAGAACACCTTTCTGATACGGATGATCTTACTTTATTGATGATAGAGTTTCATAAATAAAAACTTTCTTTAGTAGTATTTTTCTATTAATTTTTTTACAAAAAATCCGATATTCTTTACAGCATAATTCTTATTTATGGGAAGATACAATGGTTAGATTTATTAACGTTTCTCAATATTATGGGAAATTTCAAGCTCTTTATGATATTAGTTTTGAAGTAAAAAAAGGAAGCCTCTTAGCCTTATTAGGCCCTAATGGTGCTGGTAAAAGTACGATGATGAGTATTATGACAGGCTTTAGACCTCCTTTGGAGGGAGAAATTTATATTAATGATGTTAATATTTTTGAATTTCCTGAAGAAGCGAAATCGTTTATTGGTTATTTGGCTGAAGTTCCTCCCCTCTATCCAGAATTGACAGTTGTAGAATACCTTAGATTTGTTGGGGAGATGAGAGAAATATCTAATCTTGAAAAAAGAATTAAAGAAGTTCTTCTATTACTTAATTTGATGGACAGGGAAGGAACATTAATTAAAAATCTTTCTAAAGGTTTGAAGCAACGTGTTGGTATCGCTCAGAGTATTCTTCATAAACCTAAGTTGCTTGTATTGGACGAACCTACCGTAGGCTTAGAACCAGCGCAGTTAATAGAATTTCGTAAGGTGATCCGCCATCTAGTAAAAGAAGAGGGAATGACTGTAGTTATTTCTACACATATTATGGTTGAGGCAGCGGAACTTTGCGATGATGTTATTATTATCAATGAAGGAAAAAAAATTTTTGAAGGGACAAAAGATGAATTACTTAGCCAAAACGAAGAGCATTTTTTCTATTGTTTGGTTGCTGTTCGACCTTCTCAAGAATTATTATTAAACCTTCAAAATATGAAAGAAGTGATGACAGCTGAGTTTCTTGACAGTGGAATAAAAATTTCTTCTAAGGAAGATATATCAGAATTGATTGTTGAAGAAACAATAAAGTTTGGTGCTGGAGTGAAATCCATTTCACCTATTATAAATTCTTTAGAAAAAGTTTTCTTAGATTTGACAATAAAGAAATAGCAGGATTAATCGTATGAAGAGAATATTAGCAATTTTTAAAAATGAATTAAGATTATATTTTTATTCTTGGTTAGGGTGGTCTGCGTTTTTAGTGATTAATATTATTGCCAGTATGGGATATTTATTTGGATCTGTATCTTATGGAAATTTTCAACATTTTTTTAATTTATTAGAGATGCCTTTTACGTGGGCGATTTTGATTGTGGGTTCTCGCTCTTTAGCAAAAGATAAAGAACAAGGTTTATTTTCTCTATTTTTTACCTCTCCTATATCTTTGAAAGAGATTCTACTTGCGAAATTTTCTGCACTGATGGTTTTCTTCTCTTTGATAGGGGTTAGTCTTTTGTTCTACGCTTTACTATCAAGTATCTTTTTTAAAATTTCTTGGATGACGGTTTTATCTGGGTTTACAGGTTTGCTCTGTATTATTGCTTTATTTAGTGCTTTTTCTATTTTTTCTTCTTCTTGTACTGATAATACACTAATTTCTATTGTAATTGGCTTTGGGTTGTGGATGTTGACTTACCTTTTGGGTTCTTTGGGGAATATGTTGGATCCTAATTTGCCGATAACAACGATTATAAGAGAAGTTTCTTACCGTTATCATTTTTATGGTATTAGTTCTGGGGTATTTTCTTTGTCAGATATATTCTATTTCCTTTCTGTGCCTATATTTATGTTGAAGATTACAGAATCTAAAATCTTATCGCAGACGGCAAGTTAGGAGATACAATGAAAAAAAATATTGTATTAGCACTTATTTTCTTTGGATTAACGTTAATTGTTTCTATCGTATCTTATGTATTCTTAGGAGAAAGAAGTTTCTTTTTTAGAATATCTTTGCTTTTAATATTATTTGCGCTCGTTTGGTGTACGATCTATTTTCGGAAGAATATTAGCCAACATCTCCGAAGAGGTAAGTCTTCCCGAATTAAATTAATCGAGTCTTTATCTTTATTGTTATTTTTTATAGCATTTTTTTCTTTATTGAAAAGTTTTGATGTTAATATTGATTGGACTGCGAGGAAGTTATTTCGATTTTCGCAGGAGACGAAAATAATTGTTTCTCAAATTGAGAACCCTCTTACCATTATGGTTTTTTCCTATCAAGAAGATGCCATTAAGGGACTGGTTGATTATGCAAATAATTTGGCGAAACGTTATGAAGATTTTAATCCTCGTATGGTGAAATTTCTTTCAATTGATCCTATTAGAGATAAAATAAAGGCTGATGAATATCATATTCGACAAAATGGCACTATTGTATTTGAAATGGATGGACGAAGAGAATTTATTTCTCCGAACATTTTGATTGAAAGTTTTGATGATGGCCAAATTTCCTATAAAGGCGAAACAATTTTTTCTGCTGTTATCGATAAATTAAATAATAACAAACAAGTAACAATTTTTTCTTTAACAGGGCATGGGGAGATAGATTTTGATTCTTCTGGTTTGGGTGGTTATGATGGTATTAAAACGATGCTGGTCGATCGGCGGTATCGTTTTAATACCGTTAACTTGGATAATTATCCTAATGTTCCTGAAGATACAGATATTCTGATTGTTGCTGACCCCAAAACAGAGCTGTCTCCACAAACTTATATTTCTATAGAAAACTATATTGATGGTGGGGGTAATGCTCTTTATTTGGTGGGTAGAAATACAATATCAGATATTATTTTTCTTCTAAACAAATCAGGATTTGCTTTTTTACCGAATGTTGCTGTTGACCCTAGTAGGACGGCAAAAAACAGTGGGGAATTTTCAATTATTCCGACTTTATCCCCAAGATCGGAAATCACTCTTTTATTGAGAAATAAAAAACAAAGTGTGATCTTCCCTTCTTCTTCGGTGGTTTACTCTATACCAGAGGAGGACACTGATTCTAATTTTATTTATGATATTAATCCTTTGGCTCGTATGTCTCAATATGGTTTTGGAGAGCGATCTTTTAAGGAAGGGATTTATTCTAAAGATGTCAAGGATATTACTGATCGATATTGTTTAGCTATCTCCTCTACCGTTGCAGAAAAAAACAATTTAGAAAAGCAACGCCGTGCTGTGGTTTTTGGATCCACCGATTTTATCGATAATGCTCGTTTATACACGGGAGGCAATGCAGAACTATTTATCAACTCTGTTGATTTTTTACTAAGAAAAGATCTTAAGACCACAATAGCACCCAAAAACGAAAACCTTTCGCAGTCTGTTCCTCTACCAGAACAAAGTAGGATCATTGTTGTTGTGGTTTTTGCCTGGATGACACTCTGTTTAATTGTAAGTATTATTATTTTAATTGGTCGAAAAAATAAAGTAAAAAATCAGTGATAAAAGTAATTTAAAAAATTGTTTCACGTGAAACAATTACGGAGTTTTTATGGCAAAAGTTGTTGTTGTTGCAAATCAGAAGGGTGGTGTTGGTAAAACAACAAGCTGTGTTAATTTGGCTGTCCATGTCGCAAACAGAGGAAAAAAAGTTTTGTTGTTGGATCTTGATCCTCAGGGAAATTCTTGTTCTGGTTTAGGTGTTGTCTCTAGAAATGAAGGGATTTACGGTGTTTTTATTAGTGCTAAAAAAATTGGTGAAGTGATTGTTTCTTCTAGATATAAAAATCTAGACATTATCCCTGTTTCTATAGACCTTGCCGGGGCTCAGGCAGAACTTTTTAATCAAAAAGGTAAAGAATATATTATCAAAAATGCTATTGCGGAGATTTCTGAAAATTACGATCTTGTTTTGATGGATACTCCGCCATCTTTAGCTTTGTTTACTTTGAATGGTTTGACTGCCGCGGATAGTGTGTTGATTCCTTTACAGAGTGAGTTCTATGCTATGGAGGGATTGGCTCAGTTGTTGCAAGCGATAAAACTTATTAAAAGTTCTACGAACCCTGATCTTGAGATAGAAGGTGTGCTTATTACAATGTTTGATCAACGTACAAATCTTTCTAAAGATGTTTTAAGTGAAGCAAAATCTTATTTTAACGAAAAAGTTTATCAGACGATTATCCCTAGAAATATTCGCCTTAGTGAAGCCCCTTCTCATGGGATTGCTATTTTTGAATATGATTCCTTATCTCAGGGGGCTAAATCTTATGTGGCTTTTGGAGATGAGTTTATCTTGAAATCAGGAATATAGGAGACATTATGTCGATGAAGAAAAAAGGTTTAGGGAAAGGTTTATCTGCTCTTGTTGAAGAGCAGATAATTATTGATCCCATGATAGAAATCACCCCCAATATACAAGCCAATTTGTTGGTTCGTAATAGTGGGATGCTTACAGTAAATCCAAATGATATTCTCCCAAACCGTTATCAACCCAGGAAAGAATTTGATGAGGCTTTTTTAGAAGAGCTATCTGAATCGATTAAAAAACATGGGATTATTCAACCTTTGGTGGTTTCTGATCTGGGTGATAATAAATATGAACTTGTTGCTGGAGAAAGACGTTTGCGGGCGTCGAAATTAGCAGGATTGGAATTGGTGCCTGTTGTTGTGCGGGAATTTGAAGAAAAAGATAGGTTAGCTGTAGCACTTATCGAAAATATTCAACGTGCTGATCTTAATGCGATTGAGGTTGCCGAAGCGTATCAAGAAATGATTGATCGTGCAGATCTTATTCAAGAAGAGATCGCAGCTGTTGTTGGTAAAAGTCGCGCCAGTGTTGCTAATACTTTACGACTGTTGAAGTTGCCAGAAGGAATACGGGTGAGGATTGTCAATAACAATCTTTCCGAGGGGCATGGTAGAGCTATTTTAGCTTTTTATCCTAATTTTGTAAAAATGGAAGAAATTGCTTCTTTGGCGGAAGAAAACGATCTCTCCGTTCGGCAGACGGAAGAACTAACAAAAAAAATGCTTGCAGAAAATAACTCTGCTCAAAGTTCGGGTTTTCAACAGGAGCGTTCTTCACGGATTGCTATGTTGGAAGAAAAGCTAACCCGAATACTCGGGGTAAAGCTCAAAATTTCAGGGACAACGAATAAAGGTTCAATAAAAATGTTTTATCACAATGAAGAAGAATTAGAAATATTAGTACAAAATTTAACAAAAAACCTAAATTCTATATAGAATTTAGGTTTTTTTCTTGAATATCTCTTAGAAATCCTGTGAGTCTTTTCACTTTTTGTTCGGCGTTAGACTCGAATGTTTGGTAGTTTAATTGATTGGGGTTGTAAGGGTTAAATGATACAGGGTGCTCCCCTGTTTTTGCTATTTCTAATACTCGGAAAGGATCTGCTTTAGAATTACTGGAAAAAATAATCTCTATATGAGATGATTTTTCGGTAATAGATAAGACACCAATGTTGTTTGCTTCTAGTTTTAATTTAGAAATTTCGAATAAGGTTTGTATTTCATTGGGAAAAAAACCATAACGATCTCTTAGTTCTTTCTTTAAATCTTCACTTTCTTCATGAGTTTTTAAAGAAACAATTTTTTTATAAACTTCCATTTTTAAGGAAGCCTCTTTAATATAATTATCAGGAATATAAGCATTATAAGAGAGATCAATCAATGTATCAATACTATTGTTTTCTACACCTTGGAGTTTTTGAACCTCATCACGAAGTAATCTCAAATACATATCATAACCGATAGCTATCAAATGCCCGTGTTGTTCTGACCCCAAGATATTCCCAGCCCCACGGATCTCCATATCTTTTTTAGCAATTTGAAACCCTGCACCTAGTTCAGTATATTCGGATAATGCGTCTAGTCTTCTTGTCGCTTGTTCCGTAATGTTTTTATGTTCAGGAAATAAGAAGTAAGCATAGGCTTGTTTATTTCCTCTACCTACACGCCCTTTTAGTTGATAGAGTTGGGATAATCCTAGACGTTGAGAATCACTGATAATTATAGTGTTGGCATTAGCGATATCTAAGCCACTTTCAACGATCGTTGTTGAAATAAGCACATTATAATACCCTCTCATAAAACCGAGAAAAGCGTTCTCCAACTCTTCTTCTTCCATTTGCCCGTGAGCGGTAATAATAGAAGCTTCTGGGGCTAATTTGGTAATAAAATCTTGGAATTTATCAAGCTCTTTAATACGATTGTTGATAAAATAAACTTGTCCTCCCCTATTTAATTCATTTCGAATGGCGTCGGTGATTAATTCATCTTTGAAATCAGAGACTATTGTTTCAACAGGTGTTCTTAATTCTGGAGGAGTTTGTATAGTTGAAAAAGCCCTTAAATTACCCAGTGCAAGGGATAGAGTTCTTGGGATAGGGGTAGCAGATAGTGATAAAATATCGGTATGAGGGTAACGGAGTTTGATTTTTTCTTTCTGTGCTACTCCAAATTTATGTTCCTCATCAATGATCAATAAACCTAAGGATTTAAAATGGATATCTTTACTCAGTAGGGCATGAGTCCCAACTAACAAATCAATCTGTTGGGTCTTTAATCGTTGGAGAATATCTTTTCGTTCTTCGTTAGAAATGAAGCGGGTGATTAGAGCAGTTTTAACAGGAAAATCTTTAAATCTTTCCAAACAAGTTAGATAATGTTGCTCGGCTAAAATTGTTGTAGGTGCAAGGAGAGCTGTCTGCTGTCCCGCAAAAATGGCTTTAAAAACCGCTCTTAAGGCTATTTCAGTTTTCCCGAATCCGACATCCCCACAGAGGAGACGATCCATAGGTTGGCTTTTTTCCATATCGGATTTGATTTCTTCGATCGTCGTAATTTGATCCGGTGTTTCAATATATTTGAATTGATCTTCAAAAATCTTTTGTTCTTCAGTATCTGGGGGGAAACGATGTCCTTCAAAGGTCACCCGTTTTGCATGTGATTCTACCAATTGTTTTGCAAATAATACAATATCTTCTTTAGCTTTAATTTTTTTCTTATGCCAAGATTTACCTGAAAGAGAATCAATACGGACTTTTTTTTGCTCTAATCCTCCGCTATAACGACCTATTAAATCAGCTTGTTCTAAAGGGACGAAAAGTTTTTGTTGGTCTGCGTATTCGATCAGGATATAATCTTTTTCTTTATTTAGGGTAGTGATTCGTTCAATCCCTTTAAAAATACCAATCCCATAATTGAGATGGACGACAGCATCACCAGGCTCAATATCAGATTCAAAATTGGAATAAATTGCTTGTTGGAGCCGCTTACGAAAAACCTTTCGTTTTCCACTAATATCGGTTTCCCCAATAAATAGGATTCTCTTATTGTTATTTAGATCTTCTGCAAAAAATCCAAATTCCCAATTTTTAGTAATAATATAAAACCCTGCTTGTGTCATCTGATCAATATGATTAATAATTTTTGGGTGAAAACGTCGGAGCATCACGGCAATACGACGAGCATTTTCTTTGTATTCGGAGAAGAAACAAATATAAAGCTGGTTATTTTCTTCGATTAGTTTTTCTAATTCTACAACAAACCCTGAAAATCCCCCAGAAAAATTTCCTGCAACTTTGATATGAGAAGAATACTCTCCCTTTTGATCATGAATAATAAGAGAAGAATTGCCCTTGATACTTTCTTTAATAGAAGGAATTAACAAATTTCCAGCGTTTAAACGATTAAAAATAGCTCTTATCTTATTATCTGCAAATTCAGGGTTTTCTGTGAATAAAATATCAAATTCCCTATTCTGAACATAATTGGTTAAGGAAGAAAGTGTATGATAATAATCAATAAAATTTGAATGGGCTAAAGTATTATGAAAAGGATCTTGAAACCCTTCTTTATCTTTTGGAAAAATAAATTCTGCTAAGGGAACGATATTGATCTGTTCTATTTTTTTTGTTGTAAGTTGTGTGTGTTTGTTAAAATAGGAAATTCGAGCGATTTGCTCTTGCTCGATGATGATCCGTATAGGCTCTTCAACATGACTGGGATAAATATCAATTAATTGATTTTTGATGGCAAATTCTCCAATTTCGCGGACAATAGAACTTTGGGAATACCCATATTCTTTTAATAGTTGTGAAAAATTGTTAATATTTATAGACTGACCATTGGCTAAAGGGAGTAGAGATTCTTTATAAGAAGAAACAGGAGGGAGATAACGGATAAAACTTTGATAGGCACAGACAATTAGATAATTTTGAGTGTTTTGATATAATAGAGATAAGACTTGTATTCTTGTTGATAAAATATCCAAGGAGGGTATCCCATGGGAAAAAGGCATCACTTCTATTGCAGGAAAATAGAGAACATTATTATAGAGACTGGATAAACTTTCATAAATTTTATTTGCTTCATTGTTATCTGCAGCAATAATAAAAACGTGTCTATTGTTATTTAACTTTTGTTGTAATGAAAAAAATAATGCCCCTAAAGGATAGGCAAGAGTTTGTTCTTTTTGAGTGTTACAAGAGAGTAAATGAAAAGAAGATAAAAAGCTCATGAAAGATTCCTTGATTAATTTATATTGTCTTCAAAAATAATGCTACCATAACGACTTGGAGGACTTTCTAAGTTGCGAACTTGATTAAACGCAGTTACGAAAAACCAATATTCTTTCCCTTGGGTAAATAATTCTCCTTGGTTAGCATAATAAAATTTAGTAATATCGAAAGAGAATTCCTGAACTACATTGAAGGGAGGTCGTACAGGAAGGGTTGCTTGTTTGGGGTTATAGGATAGGCATAATATTTTTGTTCCTCTATAGGCTTCTGCGTTGGCAAAATTATCGGTATAATAGATATTATACCCAGAAAATCCCTCTTCTGGATTGATACCATACCAACGAACACGAACGGTTGATGCAGGAACACCCGTACCAGAACGAACGTTTTCCATACGGACACCATTGGGAGAGTAAAGCCTTGGGATCGGTTGAGGTACTTCAAGACCGCAAGAGGAGAAAAAAAATAGGAATAAAATATATTTCATTTTTGGCATAATCTTTTACTTTAAGGGAATACTATTGAGCCGATATTCGAAGGAAGGCTAAAGGCACTATTAATTGAAGAATAAGCATATACAGCGAAGTAGTACGTAGTTCCAGATACAAAAGGCTCTCCGCTAGTTTGTCCTAGGGCAGGAGGTAAGCTACTAAAACTTGTTAAGGTGAATTCAGGATTAGTTTCTGGGATATTTGGGCTATTATCTAAAATAAGTTGACTAGGTGGGGGGGGATAAAAACGACGTTCTGGGAATGCCATTTTACCTCCAATCCAAATACTAACATTGGTGTCATTGATTGGTGTATAGTTGGTCAGAAGTCGAGCTTGAGTTCCTGGGACTTGTAGAGGGTTTAAAGGAAAAAAAACATTAGTACCACTAGTATCTACTAAAAAAGATTTAAAATCTTCTTCTCGTGTTGAGACATAAATACTAAATCCAGAAAAATAGATTTCAGGATTATTGGCAGTAAAAAATAAGCCTAATCCTACCCCTCCCCCTATAGCTGGAGCTGTTTTTACTTGAAGTCCTAAAGGAGTTGCTAATAGGGGTTGTCTAGGAATTTGTTCGATTGTACAAGAAGTTGTTAATAATAAAAACCCAAATAGATTTTTTATATATTGAGATAGCATTGAAGTCCTTTTTCTAAAAGATTTGATAACTTGATTTTATTGTGATTGTTTAGTATTATCATTAATATCCTTTCTTAATTTTAAAATAGAAATGTAATAAAAGCAAATAATATGAGGATGTTCTATGAATATTGTTATTTTTGGGGGAAGTTTTGATCCTATTCATCAGGGGCATATTACTCTTATCAAAACTATGCTTGAACAAGTACCACTTATTCATCGTTTTTATATTATCCCTACTGGGAATCATCCTGAATCGAAATCTCATCTCTTTTCTAATCAAGAACGTTTATTGATGCTTAAAGCTTGTTTTGGATTACTTGATAAAGAAGAACAAGATCCGCTTTTAAAACCAGAATTTACTCACCCAAGTCTTATTGTTTCCGATATAGAATTACTCAATAAAGAAAAATCTTATACGATTGATACGCTAAAAAAACTAAAAAAGATACATCCTAATGATGATTTTCATTTTTTACTGGGTGCAGATCAAGCAGAAAATTTTCCCCAATGGAAAGATTACGATCAAATTATGGATATGGTTCATCTGTGGGTTTTCTCAAGAGATAGTGCTATTCCAGATCCTAGGTATATTTGGAATTTTCTTAAATCCGAAGAGATATTCATTTCTTCTTCTATGATTAGAGAGTCTTTACTAAAAAAAGATTGGTCTCTATTACAACAATATATACCTCAAGTGGTTCGATTATTTCTTGAAAATTATGTTAAGGTAAAATAAGACTTTATTTTGAGCTCTATAAGTAATTATTTATAGTATTTGTAATAAATAACATAAATACCCTTGTGTTTTATTGATAATCGTTTATAATATAACAATATTATTAAAGGAGGGAGCTATGCCTTGTAAAGTAGCAATAGTTGGTGCCAGTAGTTTGACAGGACGAGAAATTTTAAAGACTTTATCAGATCGTTCTTTTCCTTTAAGCCAAATTCGGCTTTTTGAAACAGAATCTTCAGTTGGACACTATCTCAGTTATAACAACTCAGATATTCTGATTGAAGAGGTTTCTGAACATATTCTTCGGGAAGGACATTTTTTTGTGGTGTTTTTTGCGGGAGGATCAAATATTTCTAAGCAGTATATCCCAGCAGTACAAAATGCTTATGTTATTGATACTTCTTCTTATGCCTATACTCATTTGAATGCTCCTTTGAGTATTCCGAGTTTGGGAGATTCATCTCTCTCATCAAAAATAGTTACCAATCCTAGTTGTCTTTCTGTATTGCTCTGTAATGTTTTATCTCCTTTACAGAAAAATAATAATATCCTAAGGGTTGTTGCTTCAAGTTACCAATCTGTTTCTGGAGCAGGATTTTTCGGAGTTGAAGAATTAGAGCGTCAAGTCGTCGAAATAGAAGATGGAAAAGAAGCAAGCTTACATTATTTTTCCAAACAGATTGCTTTTAATATTATTCCTCAAGTGAATGATTTTGTTGATACATGGACAAAGGAAGAAATAACCGTTTCCAAAGAAATACAATATTTATTACAAAAAGAACATCTCCCTATTTCTCTTACTTGTGTTCGTGTACCTGTGATTCGAGGGCATAGTGCTTCGGTAATGGTAGAATTAGATCAAGAACTTTCTTTAGATGATATTCAGAATCTTTGGGAAGAATCTGGGCTATTAGTTTATAAAGAAGACTACCCAACACCTTGGGAGTTGGAAGGGACGGTTGATATAGGGGTTGCCCGCCTAAGAAAAGATAATTATCAAAAAGCATGTTATCATTTTTGGACGGTAGCCGATAATCTTTCGGTAGGAATGGCACTTAATAGTGTCCAAATAGCGGAAAAATTTCTTCCTTAATTTTTTGACTTCAGTGGAAAAAATTGCTCAAGCTCTTGAGGGGTAAATTCTGTAGTCACCCCTGTAGCAAGAAGTAGGTTGATTACAGAGATATTACCAGACATATAAGCGTAGACTAAGGCATTTCTATCTTTCGAATCAACACTTTGTGTGTCAATATTAGGAGTATTTAAAAGTTGTTTTACGATTTCGATATTCCCTGTTTGGGTAGCGATCATTAATGGGCTAATATTGGTAATTTCTCCTTGGGTAGTAGCAAGATTGACGTTTGCTTGTTGGTTCAATAAAAACTGAACAATATCGAGACGTTGATTTTTTATTGCACTCATTAAGGCTGTTACCCCTGTTGAGGTGGTAGCATTAATATCCGCACCGTAATTGATAAGATCTTGAACGATTTCTAAAGGTCCTTGTTGGGATGCAATCATTAAAGGTGTAATATTACTAATACCCAAGCTTTGGGAAGATAAGTTTGGGTTTGCTCCTTTATCAAGAAGTAAACGAACAATTAATTCTCTCCGATAAGAAATTGCTGTAATTAAAGCACTAAGATCTAATTTTTTTATATCAGGATAAATCCCTTGCTTTAATAAATCACGGATTTGATAGGTATCGCCATTTTGAATAGCGGTAAAAAATAGATGAATAGTAAGATAGTTTGTTAATTGATACATATTTTTCGGAACTTCTACGCTTCTGGGAGACTTAATTATATTAAGATCATTTTGAGTTATATAATAGTTATTTGTTGTTCCTAATATGTTGACTGGAATAAATAATACATAAATTAAAAAAATCATGTTACTCTCCTATTTATTAATATCTATGGAGTCTCAAAAGAGATAAGTTTTATTTCTTTTGGAAAATCACCGATATAAGGTACGGCGATAGCGGATAAATAATATAGTTGTTGAGGCTTTAACCCACTAATTTTATTGGTATAGGTATTGAGATTTCCTGTAGTGATATTTCCCCCATAGTGAGTAGGAAGATTAATAGTATTGGTATTAGTAAATTCATGAGGAGTATTCGGGATTTGTGATTCTTCTGTATACATTCTCCAATAAATTGTCGCTGGCTCAGTAACTGCAAAACAAAAATTTGCTGTATGAGAATTTAAAGCAATCAATTTTGGACTCTCTTTAATCCATTGAGTATCTTTATAGTTAATCGTATTATCAATAATAAATATATAAGCAATAATAACCCCAAATGCAAGGATAGAGAGAGTGATTTTTATTTTCATATAAACCTCAAATTAATTATATACGATAAGTTTTTTTTTATCAAATCGTAGGGGGTGGTCGATGCGACAATTTTTTTCTTCTAATCAAAAAAAACATGCCCAATATCTTGTCTTATTTATTTGGCTTTCTCTAACGCTCCATCTTTATGTTTTTTGGGCTCTCAATCTTTTTACAAAACTATTTTTAGAAAAATCTTCTCAGATTAATAATCCTCGCCAACAAATTCTCCAAAATATTATTTTAGAAACAAAAATAGAAACACTAGATAATTCTCCTGAGGCAGCCATCTCAGATAAAAACAATCGTAACCAATCACCAATACAAGATTTATCTAAACCTGAAGATTATAATGTTGCTAATCCCAATATGGCTCAAGCCCAAGGACAGGGAGGAGAAATATCTTATATTTCCCAAGAAGAAGTCCAACGAGATAAAAAACAACACGAGCAAAACCAACAATCTGATGTTGCTATCCAAATACACAATACTTCCCAACAAAAAGCTTCTGAAGGGGGAGGGGAAACTGCTCCAACCTTAGTGGATATTAAAAAGAAACAAGTGATCAATCTTTATAATACAGGAACGGCAAGCTTAGCAACCAAATCCAAAGGTTATGCAGAATATTTCTTGAAGATGCAAAAAAAAATAGAAAAATACCATAAAGAGTTTTTTCCTATTTATCAATATTACCAAGGATTACTAAAAGATGGGGAAGTTGTTGTAGAATATATGCTCAATCAATACGGTGATATTATTAATGCTGATGTGATTGCTTCCTATGGCTCAGATACCGTTGATAATGCCAGTTTGAATTCGATTGTATACGCTCGAAATTTTGGTGCTCTTCCAAAAGATTTTGAAGGAGAAGAAAGTATCACTATACGCTTTCATTTTATTTATTTATCTCGATAGCTTATAAAAGCTATCGAGATAAATAAATAATTATTTCAGTAAAAACCCAAAACCAACACGAGCTGTAATAATCATCGAAGTATCGACATAGACACCAACTTTGAATAAAAACTGATCAATTTCTAAAATAAAATTTGGGGTAAAACTGATATAAAAACCAGGTAACCATGGAGCATTACTTGCATATCCTGCTCCAAACTCTATTAAATAACCGACATGAAGGTTGGAGTTGTAGGACGTTGCTTTCATTTTTCCGAATCCAAAAAAACCACCAAGCTGAAGATTGAGCTCAAGAGTATTGAGATGTCTTAAATAATTAAAACCTAGACCTACATTGAGACCGAAACTTAAAATTTGATTGAGATCATTGGCGACATAAAACGATAATGGAAAAATATCCAATGATGCCCCTAACCCATAACCTAGAGGTAATACATTCATTCCAAAACGAGTGTAGGATGTATCTATTTTTGCTTCTTTTTCTTGAGCAAAGATAGGGGCACTGCTCAAGAGCACCATTAATACTAGGATTTTTTTCATAATTTCCCCTTCTAATCCATAAAATCTAAAAATTCTTTTATTCGATTAGGTTTTTTTAATTTTCTTAATGCTTTACTTTCGATTTGACGAATCCTTTCTCTAGTAACTTGAAAAAGATAGCCAACTTCTTCAAGGGTATGGATATAACCATCCTCAAGCCCAAATCTCATTTTTAAAACTCGTTGCTCTCTTATAGGAAGGCAGTCAATAATTTCTTTTAATTTTTCTTTTAACAAATTAGACATGGTAGCATTGACGGGAGAAGCAATTTTAGTATCTTCGATAAAATCACCCAAAGAAGAATCTTCATCGCGTCCGACAGGAGTTTCTAAAGAGACGGGATCATTGGCAACACTTTTAATTTGACGGACACGGCTAATTGTCCAACCCAATTCGTCCCCAAGCTCTTCGGTAGACGGGCTACGACCTAATTCTTGCGTGATACTATTTTCTAATTTTTTAATTTTATTAATTTGTTCGATCATATGGATAGGGATACGGATCGTACGAGATTGTTCAGAAATTGCTCTAGTAATGGATTGGCGAATCCACCAAGTTGCGTAGGTAGAAAATTTGTATCCTTTTTTATATTCAAATTTGTCAACGGCACGAATCAATCCCATATTTCCTTCTTGGATAAGATCAAATAAATGAACTCCACGGCTCATATAGCGTTTACCAATACTCACAACAAGGCGAAGATTTGCTTGCACGAGGGCATTTTTTTGTATATCAACGACACTTCGTGTTGTTTTGATTTGATAGGACCATTCTAAAACTTCAGTAACACTAGCTTTGAAAATATTTTCAATTTGTTCGAGTCGGTATTGTTTTTTCTTAATAATATCAACAATAGTTGCTAGTTGCTCGTTACCTGTATTTTTTATACCTGCTTCAAGAATTTCCTCAATAGAACAGGAGTTGACTTCTGCAGCTTTATGGAGATATTTTTGAATACCTTCGATCTCGGTAGCGAGGTATAATAAATTTTCCATAGCTGTATCTTTAAGCTTGCTGTTTAATTCAATACCGTCAATATGGGCAATAAATTCGTGGCATTTTTTCCGAATATTTAGACGAAATTCTAATACTTGTTCTTGAGATGGAATATTACCTAAATCGTTTTCTAGCTCCTTAGAGGCGTCAAAAAAATCGTTAAGATGTTCACTAATTTTATAAAGAAGTTTCATTTTTTCTTTACGTTCTTTACTGTCTAAATTGTAGATTTTAGGAAGATTGAAAAAATGGTATAATTTACCTTCTTCTCGAAGAATGCTTTGGATGGTGGTGTTTATTTCACTAATTAAAAAACCACTATCAGCAATAATTTGATCAATATAGGATTGCCCTTCTTCGATTTTTGTAGCAATCTCTATTTCTTCGGGGTAAGATAGTAGCTTAACCCGCCCAATTTTTTTTAAATAAATACGAAGAGGATTATCACTCTGTTCATCATCACTTTCGATAAGAGCGTTTTCGATGAAGGTGTCGTCAATTTCTTTATCAAGTAAATCAGGAGATTCTGTTATACTAATCTCACTTTCTTCTAATATTTTAATAATATAATCAATCCGATCTGGATGGCTTATGATATCTTCTGGTACTTTTTCAAGGATTTCTTCATAAGAGATAAAGCCTTTTATTTTAGCCTGTTTAATCAAATTACTGACTTCAGGTAATTCTAAAATTTTTTCCAGCATATAAAACCCTCCTTTTCTCTTTTTTCGGTTACCGTTACTCAAATCTTAAGATATTTGATTTATTATAGTAGGTAGAACATTTTTTTTAAGTGAATTAATTCCTGCTGTAGCTCCATTATTTGGGTGCTAAGTGCGTGATACTCTGTGGAATTAGGATAATAATTAATTAATTCTTGATTAATTAGAGTTCTTTTTTTCTTTAAAGATTTAATTCTTAGGGAGACGGCATAGTTTTGAATAATTCTAATATCGGGAAGGTTTAACCATTTACTTGTATAGGAAACAAAATCCGTATTGCCAATTGTAATAAGCCATTCTTGAGATGTTTTTTCAGGATGTAGTAGGAGTTGGGTAAAAATCTCCTTTGTTTCTTTGTGGAAAAAATCTTCAATACCTACAATAGAAGCTGCATGATCTGTAAATTCTGGAAACATAACAAGAATTGCCATAAGCTCAAACTCTTCTTCAAATTCTTTATACTGTTTTTCGTCAACAGGAGGACGTTCTTTTAAATAGTGTTGTTTAGAACGAGAAAATTCTAATTCTATAGAACTATAGGAAACATTCAATTGTTCTGTGATTTTTTTCAAAAATTGTTCAGTTTTTATACTTAAAGAAGGAGCAGTGGTTTTTCCTTCTAAAAAAACTCCATATTCAAAGACATCTTGAAGGAATCTTTTGGAGTCAGGTAGGTGTTTATTAGCCGATTCAAGAATAAACTTTTCTGTGTCTTGACTATTTTGGAGAAGATTAGCCATAGCGTTCGATCCTTGTTGTAATAAAAATGTGTCAGGATCATCATTCTCTGGTAATATAACTATTTTGGCTGGAACATCTAATTTGGCAGCAATTCCTGCTGATCGATAGGAAGATTTTTGACCAGCACTATCTCCATCAAAACAAAAAATAAGATTATCAATTTTACTTTTTATATAATGAATCTGTTCCTCTGTTAATCCTGTACCCATAGGGGCAACAACATTGGAGAATCCTGCTTGGAACATACGAATAACATCCATATATCCTTCGACAAGGATTAGTTCTCCTGATTCTAAGACAGATTCTTTTGCTAAATGCCAAGCATAAAGTAAAGCACCTTTTTTGAATAGGAGAGTTTCTGGACTATTAACATACTTTGCAGGAGAACTATTATCAACAATTCTACCTCCAAAAGCAATAACGCTCCCTTCACTACTACAGATTGGGAAAGTGATTCGATTTTGGAAACGATCATAAATTTTCCCGTATTCACTTTTCCCACACAATCCTGAGGCAAAAATCTCCTCTGCTTTAAATCCGCTATTCTGTAGTTTTTGGAATAGTGGACTAAGCCCTACCCCTCCAAAACCTAATCCAAATAAAGCAATTGTTTTTTTATCTAGTTTTCTTTTTTTTATTGTTTTTACTGCCAGCTCTACTTGAGGATTATCAATTTTGTATAAATTTTCTTGAAAGAACTCTTGGGCTATTTGGTGCATTATTTTTAATTTATTTCTGAGTGGGAGGAGATCTTGTTGTTGATTCAGATAAGGTTCGATATCAATTCCTGAATATTGTTGAAGAAATTTCATAGAATCAATAAAATCTAATTTATTATATTCTTTCAAGAAGGTCAAAATATTTCCACCTGCCTTACAGGAAAAGCAATGATATAATCCTTTTTGATTGTCAACATGGAGAGAGGGATTGTTACGATCATTATGAAAGGGGCATAGACCTTTGTAAGCATGACCAACTTTTTTTAAGGTAACATATTGGCTCATTACCTCTACCAAAGAAACTCTGCGGAGTATATCGTCGATCACATCTGGAGGGATCATTAAAACTCCTCTTAGTAAATATAGAATATATTATTTTACTATATATAAAAGAAAAAATCAATAGTAATGATAAATCATCCTAATATTGTAGGCTAAAAAATATGTTTTTCTCGGATACCTTTTAAATTTAGTTTATTAAAATCTAAATCAAGAATATTTGTTTCCATTTGTGTGGTATAAAGGGACGAATCGATAATAACAATCCCAATATAATTACTATTACAGGTATAGACAGCTTTAGATGGAGTATAGATAGAGCGTAGGTGAAATTCTGTGGTGGTAGGACTCTTAGAAAGCTTATCTTGTGTGATGAAGGTGATATTTCCATTTGCCATAAATAGAAGCCGAGTATTTTGGTATCCAAATTGTTGTAAATGAACTTTATCCAAGAAAGTATTGTTTTTATCGACAACAAAGCTGTTAATTTTATGCAAGGAAAAGAACAAACAGGAGGCTAATAATAAATACAGTTTCATAAATTCTCTTAAATATTTATTCTGTAAGACTTAATAGTATACGATTATTAGATAAAAGTTTCAATAAATAAATAGCTTTATTTATACTCTTTACAAACATTCTTACTTTATAGTATAATGTATGGTATTTTAATACAAAGGTGTTTATGAGTATTTATTTGAAATCATTAGAAATATCGGGCTTTAAATCTTTCGGTATGCGGACATATATAGAATTTTCTGAAGGGATTACAGGGATTGTTGGGCCTAATGGTTGTGGTAAATCTAATGTTGTAGAGTCAATGAAGTGGGTATTAGGCGAACAAAGTGCCAAATCTCTCCGTGGAGAGAAGATGCAGGATATTATTTTTGCGGGTACTCAGCATCGATCAGCTTCAGGGATGGCTGATGTGAGTCTGACTTTTAATAACGAAAACAAATGGCTTCCCTTAGAGTTTCCAGAAGTTGCCGTGGGGCGAAGGGTTTTTCGCTCTGGAGAAGGTCAGTATTTTGTCAATGGGGTGCGTTCCCGATTAAAAGATACAACAGAATTATTTTTGGATACAGGGGTTGGGCGTGATTCTTACGCTATTTTTGAACAAGGGAAGATAGACCGCCTTCTTTCCGAATCAGCCGAAGATAGACGGATTCTTTTTGAAGATTTTGCAGGCATTTCAAAATTTAAATTCAGAAAGGAAGAAGCAGAAAAAAAACTTGCCCAAGCTCGTGAAAATCTTGAACGTCTCCAAGAAACAATAGACCGTTTAGAGAGTGATATTCACTCTTTAGAATTACAAGCACAGGATGCGGAAAATTATAATACCGTTAATGCAGAACTTCGTAAAATGGAAATTAAGTTTGAACTTGCTCGTATTGAAAATATGAGTAAAGAAATTACTCGCCGTGAAAATGAGCTCACCAAACTAAAAGATTCTCTTTTACCAGCCTCTCAAAAACTATCAGAAATCGAAGAGCAGATGAAATTGTCTGATGCATCATTGGGAGATAAAGAATCTCTATTTAGTAAATTAAATGAAAAAAATATCAATTTAGAAAAAGAACTTTCTGAATCCAAAATTCGTTATGAATCAGCAGAAAAAAATCTCCGTTCAAACCAACAGAGACTTCAAGAGCTAACATTACGATTTCGCCAAGATCAAGAACGACTTGAGGATTGGGAGGAAACTCTTACCGAAAAAGAAGAGGCGTATACAGATGCAGAAAAAAAACAAGAACAGGCAAAAATAATTCTTGATAAAGCTGAGCAAACCAAACAACTTTGTAAAGAACGAAGTGATATTTTAGAACAAAAACTTTTAGATGTTTCTAAAGAATATGGTTTCACAATCCCCCTCAATAGAGATAATATTGACCAGATACGAAAAAACATCTCTGAGCTTCAAGCTCAAATTTATATGCAAGAATCTACTATTATTTCCTTAGAAAATGAAATAAATAATAAAAAGCAACTTTTCGAAGAGGAAAAAGGTCAATCTTTAGAATTAAAGAAACAATTTGAGGGTATTCAATCACAACAAACAGGAATTAACAATACCAAACAAAGCTTACTCGCAAAAATTCAAGGTTTAGAGCAAGAAATTCTCTCTTATGAACAAGACTATAAACAAATTATCGAAGCGTTAAAAGAATGTGATAAAAAAGTTCTTCAAAATATGGATCTGAACGCCCTAAAAGATTTTCAATCCCGTGTTGGTGATTGTAAAGGAGAACTAACAGGAATTCTTAATTCTATGGAGAGATTGATTCGAGAGAAACAGCTTATTCCTCAAGAATTATTTACCCAGTTTAGAGATTTATTTACTATTTATGATACAGAATATGATCTTATCCTAGGTGGCGTTTTTGGGGAGGGTTTTGCCGAAAAAATGATATTATCAGAGCAACTGGATCAAAAAACATCTCTAGCCGAACAATCACGGGGGACTCTCGTGCAATTTCGAATACAACTGGATAAAATCACAATTCAAGAAAGGGGAATCTTTCAAAAAACAGCCGAAGCGGAATTATTGTATAAAAATTCAGAAAAAGAGTACCTCAAATTAGAAAAAAATATTACACAGCTTTCTCACCAACTTGTCCAAGCACAAACTGTGTTTGAATTAGAAAAATCACAAATGCAGACAAATCAAAGTAAACTGGAAAAAATGGAAAAAATTGTTTCGGACTATGATAAGGAATTATCGGCAATCCGTCAGCAGAGTTATCAACATCAAGAAGAATTTTCTAATGCACGAATTGATTTTAACAGTACAGAAACACAGACCAAATCACTACTTAAAGATATTAAATCCTTAGAAGAGAGGATTACAGATTATAAACGTCAAATAGATGTTATGGATCATGATAAAAATCAGTGTCAAAAAACGATCAATACCCTTCAGGAAGAAATTGAAGATTTATTATTAGAACAGGATGAGCTTAAACCTTCCTTAGAAGATCTAAAAAAAGAGATGGAACAACATTTTCATGATATTGCTGATCTTCGCCAAGCAAAAAGAGTGTTAGAACAAATGCATAAAGATGGTATCGAACAATACACAAAATTACGTATGCGTGAAAGTGAAATTGAAGGTTCCTTATCGGAGCGGAAGGCAAGCTTTGAAACAATGAAAAATTCTATTCAGGAACAGTTTGGACTTAATCATATGGATATTACGTTACAAAAAGAGGAAAGCTTAGAATTAATTGGAGAGCAAATCCGAGTATATCGAGAGCGTCTCAATCAAATGGGAAATGTTAACCTCCTGGCGATAGAACAATTTCAAACTGCTAAAGAATACTACGCTCAATTGGTTTACCAAAAAGAAGATGTAGAATCTGCTACAGAAGATACAGAAATGCTCATTAACGAAACAAATAAAGAATCAGCGGAACGGTTTCTAACGGCGTTTGAACAAATACGAAAATCGTTTCGTACCCTATTCTCAGAATTATTTAATGGAGGAAAAGCAGATTTAATTCTAAGAGATAAATCTGACCCCTTGCGTTCAGGGATTGATATTATGGCAGAACCTCCTGGTCAGAAATTTCAAAATGTTAGTCTACTTTCTGGAGGACAACGGGCGATGGTGGCGATTGCGGTGATTTTTTCCATCTTAGAATTAAAACCAACACCCTTTGTGATTTTAGACGAAATGGATGCTCCATTAGATGATGAAAACATTGATCGTTTTAAACGGCTCTTAGTACGTTTTAAAGGAAAAAGTCAGTTTGTTGTTGTTTCTCACTCGAAATCTACTTTGGAAGTTTGTGATGTCTTATTTGGTGTAACGATGGAAGAATTGGGTTGTTCAAAAATTATGAGTGTTGCCTTTGATGATTCAGAGAATTTGGTATTTGCTTAGATTATGCTTGGCTGGTGTTTTTTGTTACTTTTACTGGGGCAATGTACTCGCTACGAAGAAAAGCCTAATATTCCAAAATATACACAAGTCCGCTCCTTACTTACAGATACAAAAAAACGCCCTGATCTCAGGGTACTGTATTTTCGGCATTATCCCAATTTTTGGATGAACGATTCCAAAGGGAAGTTAGCGTTTAGTGAGGCTCTGTTTCAGACGGGTCATTACCAAGAAAGTTTAGGATTGGGATACCAGCTTTTACTAGAACCCTTATCTTTTTTTGATCGTGGTAAAAACTATTTTATCATAGCTCAGAATTATGAAAAATCTAATAAACCCAAGAAGGCACGTTTCTATTTTGATAAAGCAATTACGAGGAACAATCAATATTATTTTTTTATCTATGCTCGTTTTGAAGAATTTCAAAAAAATTTTCCTCAATCAATAGAATTATATCAAACAGCCTTAGATCGTGGTCAAAAAGATTATATTGTTTCCGCTTATACGAGAACGCTCTATAGTGCTGTAATTTATTATAAAAAACAGGATCAAGTATTATATCAAAAATATCTAGTACTCCTCGAACAAAATAATCCTAAAACAAGAGTAATCAAAAAAGCATTAGTCTTATAAACTTATGCCAAGTATTCTTGAGATCCTTGGTGATTTTTTAGCGAGATATTTTTACCAAGATATGAATCTTGAAAATTACAATTTTCTAAAGTGCAATCGCTGTTAATAATCGTATTGCTAATCTGAGAATTACTGATTTGTGTGGATTCGGCAATTGTCGTATTAGGGCCTATTGTTGAATTTGTAACAATACTACTAGGATGAATCCAAACAGGTTGATGAATAATAACGGAATCGTCAAAATAAGGAAATTGAGAGGGGTTTTGTTGGAGGAGCGTTTTGTTAGCTTTTAGAAGATCAGCGTGATTACCACAATCATTCCAATCACTAATCTGAATCGTTTCAAACTTTTCTCCTAACTCCATCATAATTCGCATGGAATCGGTAATTTGGATCTCCCCTCGAGTACGGATATTTTTAGTGATTTGATAAGCAAGAGCAGAAAAGACACTTTGAGCAGAAGGAAAATAATAAGTACCAGTGATGGCAAGATTGCTTTTTGGGTGTTCTGGTTTTTCTTCCATATAAGTAACAAAACCGTGATCATCAATATTAACGATTCCAAAAGAAGAAGGATTGTTAACTTCTGCAACGGCAATTCTATTGTGCGAATTTTCTAGCATGTTTTCCCAATTGATAGTAAAAGTTTGATCACCTAAAATTACTAATAAATCTTCGTCTTTACTAAAAGCATCTCGTGCTTGATAGATAGCATGCCCTAGTCCTTGAGGATTTTCCTGTTCGATAAATTGCATAGGAAGATTAGGATATTTTTGTTTGAGATGACCTTCGATTTGTTCTTTTAAATAACCTGTGATAAAAACGAACTCAGAAGGATTTAAAGGGATAAGCTTTTCTATAAGATAGTCTAAAATACTTTGCCCAGCAACGAACATCAAAGGTTTTGGAATATCTTTTGTATGGGGAAGAAGCCGAGTCCCTTTGCCTGCGAGAGGAAGAACAATTTTCATACTTAAACCCCTTCTAAAATTTGTTTCATAGTCCTTAGGACTCGTGTTCCATGATCTTTGGCTTTTATATTGTACATTGCTTCTGTGATCACTCCTTCAGGATTGATGATAAAAGTGCTTCTAATTAGACCTTCGTAGGTTTTCCCCATGAATTGTTTTTCTCCCCATACTTTATACTCGCTGAGTACCGTTTTTTGAGGATCGGATAAGAGCTTAATTTTGAGATTGTGTTTGGTACAAAATGTTTGGTGGCTTTCGATAGAGTCGCTATTAATGCCAATAATATCGACACCTAGTGCTTGAAATTGCTCATATAGGGTCGAAAAATTAACTGCTTGTAAGGTACAACCAGGGGTATTATCTTTTGGGTAGAAATAAATAATCACCCATTTTCCTTGATAATCGTTTAGGGATACGTTATTTCCATTGATATCAGATAGTGTAAACAAAGGAGCTTTATCTCCTGTTTTTAGCATAATGTTCTCCTAAATTGTTTTTTGTCGATATTTATACAAAGTCTTTTGATAGATTATTTTTATCTTATCTATTATTGGTAATAGTTTAATATTATATTTACACCGTAATACGGTACCCTAATTTTTATTTTTTCTGTTTTTTCTGTGATTTTTGTCCGGGTCGCTCTTCGTCTCTTTCTCGAAAAGTTAGGGTAATGGGTACTCCAGAAAACTCAAACGCTGTTCTCATTTTGTTTTCTAAAAAACGAGGAAAATCTTTTCTTAGGTGGTCTTTTTTGTTGATAAAAAAGACAAAACGTGGAGGAGCGGTGTAGACTTGCGATGCGTAATAGATCTTAAGCCGAGAAGCTGCTTTTTCCCCTTCGTACTCAATAAAATTTTTGGCAAGCCAATTGTTGAACGCCCCCGTTACCACACGATAGTGAAAATCATTGCGAACTTTAATTGCTGTTTCTAATAATTTATCGGTTTTATAATTATCTTTCCCTGAAATAAAACAAATAGGCACATAATCAAATTCTGGAAGGGCACGGCGGATTTTTTGTTCCATATTTTTCATTAATTCTTGGTTTTCCTTCCCACTTTGCTCCGATGTTTTAATAAGATCCCATTTGTTTAATGCAAAAACCAAGGCTCGTTTTTTGTCTTGAACCATTTTTGCCAGAACTTTATCATGACGTGCGATCTCATCTAAAGAAGCATGGGCATCAATAAGTAGGATAGCTACCTCGGAATGTTCAATTGCTTGAGCCGAACGTACCGTTGCATAATATTCAATATCGTCTTTGATTTTGGCGTTTCTCTTAATACCAGCGGTATCAGTAATTCGGATTTTTTCCCCTTGAAAGAAAATTATTTCGTCAGTAGCATCTCGTGTTGTACCAGCGATTGGACTGACAATCATACGCTCATATCCTAGTAATGTGTTAAGAAGCATTGATTTACCAGCATTAGGACGTCCAATAATGGCAATCCGAGTTTCTTCTGTTGCTTTAAGTTCTTCCTGATTACCAAGAAATACACCTTTAGTGTCGTAGAAAAACGATTCGATTTGTTCTAAAAGGACAGATAAACCAACTTTTTGAATGACGGAAACAGGGACAAGTGTTTCAAATCCAAGACTGTAGAATTCTGCGATCCCCATTTCTAAGCTTCTGTTATCGGCTTTATTGGCGACGACTATACAAGGGCGGTTTGCTTTTTTAATAATGAGTGCCAACTCATCATCAATGGGGTTGGGGCTTTGAGCATCAACGACTAATAAAACAAGATCTGCATGATTAACGGCATAATTAATTTTTGTTTGTGCCAATGAATCAATTGTATCATCTGTCTCCAAATAGCCAGCGGTATCCCAAACGCTAAAGGGAGGATATTGGCTATGCCCTGATGTTCCAGAAATAATATCTCGAGTAACTCCTTCTATGGGATCAACGATGGATTTTCTTTGACGGATTAAATAATTAAATAAAGAAGATTTGCCTGTGTTGGGTCTACCTACGATAGCAACGATTGGTATATGTTTTTCCATTATTGATCCTAAAATTCACTTTTCACATTATAGTATAGAATAGTTTTTTTTTCAAGTTGTATGCTATGAGAATCTATTTATTTCTATTCTTTGACACTATTATAAATCTATGGATTTATAATTTCATGGGTGATAAGCTTGATCTTTATCGTATTATGTTATTATTTATCGAGAAAGTACCTTAAATCCCACCCTAATAAACACTCAATCTTGACAAAGCAAGCACTATAGTGTATATTAAACTATAATGCTTGTTTTGCTAAAGAAGGAGGTATATAATGAAATATTTATTAATAGTATTATTAATTATTGGTAGCTGTACTGATAAAAAATCTCAAACAGTAGTGATAGAAGAGCCTGTTC
>JBOFHK010000010.1:0-81918 GCA_051649605.1 Brevinema sp.
GTTCTACGATTTTTACCCAAGAAGAAATCGTAAAACCACAGACAGTATTAGAAAAAATGGAAGAAGATATTACCACCACCAAAGCCCAGTGGCGATACAACCCTTTTCGTAAAAGCGATACCGAACGTAAACTTATCGGCTGGCTCGATCCAAACAATTTTGTTTCCCAGCTATGGGTTGGAGATGTTCTCAGTAAATACAATAACTTTCCTGACCCTCACTGGAATCTTGATAAAGCCTATATTTTTTATGGTATGAAAATCGCCACCGAAGTCAATCCCATTGCCTTTACAGTAAATAATTTTACTTTCCGTCTTGGTGTAGCGTATTTTGTAGACCTTCAATTGCTAGGTTACTCGGAGGGATTTACTCATAAATATGGCGGTGATATTATTATTTCTGACTATATGCGAATTAATTTTCATTTTGATTTTTTAATCGGTGATCGTTTCAAATTCCGATGGACTCCTCTCTACCACGAGTGTGCCCATGTCTCTGGAGATTATCAAGGTGATCCAGATTTCGATCCCGAAACCAAATCGGCAATCCCTGACCTCGGCTTAGAAGGTATGAAGTTCGAAGCCTACTATAATTATGGATATTTTACTTTTTATGGCGGAATAAACTTTACTTATAATGGTGGGGGGACTTATAAAACACTCATTGGTATGAATTTTGGTACAGATGTCAGAATCCCAGTTTGGGGAGAAATCAATTTTATTATGGGCTTCCATGTAGGGGCAAATTACGATCGTTTATGGATCATTGACGCAGGGACAGAAACTGATACCCCAAATACATCCGATACCTATATCACTCGCTGGTACCCTACGATCGTAACAGGGATAGGGTTTGAGATTGACCGTTTTATTATTGGTGCAAAATATTCTCGTATGCGATCCCGACATATGATCTCCTACACAACAATCGATGAAAGAATTGGTATTGATATTTCAATCCTTTTTTAGAGAATAGCGAGAGAACAGAGTGAGCGATCCTATTATCTTATCCAGCAGAGCTGGGATAGAGAATAGTAGATCCCTTGACAGATAGCTATTAATTCTGCTATAATAAATAACAGCTTGATAGTTAATATTCTTACTATTAATTAGGAAAATTCAATGAAAAAAACTCTAATAATATTTAGCGTCCTATTGCTTTTAGGAGCTCGCCCTACTCTATCTGATGGGGTCAGAGGTACAGGCGACGCAGTCCTAGATACAGGAATAAAAGACGCCCTCAACCAAATTGGTTCGACTCAGGGACTCACCCAATGGACATTTGAAGGGAGTGGTTCAAAAGTTTCAGAAGTCCTTGATCTAAGCTTCAAATCTATTGTCATTCTCTTCCTAGGGAAAGATGTTTTCAAAGAAATTCATGTAATATCCCAAGATGGAACGACAATAGAGTGTGATGGAGAAATAAGCGTATTTAAGAATGAAATTGTTAGCCTATCTACTGTCGAAGGTATACTTTCCTCATCAAGCAACTTCAAAATAACTCGGGTCAATGATAATACTAGAGATTTCGTAAGCAAAGGATACACACATATCTATACTCAGAGTCCAAAAAAAACCATGTACTGGGGTTCTAAAAAAATTGGAGGGTCTGGTATTTGGGAGGAGCTCCCTTATTTTACACCTTATAGCTATATTACTAAAGAGACAACAACCGAGCGTAGCCTTATCCAGGTATATAAAACATTAACAAACAACGTATATAGCATCAATGAAACAGCAGAAGATACTCTCAAAAATCATGCCACTAACTTTATAAAACAATAGATTATAGTAATAAATAGTGATAAATTCTGCTATCATTAATATTCTTACTATAAATAGGAGAGCTTTATGAAAAAAACTCTGCTCATACTCAGTAGCCTAATAATTCTAAGTGCTTGCTCCAATGGTTCATTACTTCCTAACGGTGTTACAGGCACAGGAAATTCTATTTTAGATGCAGGTCTCAAAGAGAGTCTCATCCAAATCGGCTCCACTCAAGGACTCACCCAATGGAACAAAACCAATCAAAGTGAACGTGAAGGTCTCACAATCAAAGAAACTATCAATTACTTCCTTGGTGAGGATACTTTCAAATTCATCGCTATACAAGCTGTCGATGGCACAAGAGATGGTATTATCTTTACGGATGAAGTCTTTCTCAGAAACACCTCAGAGGGTAGTTTATTATTATCTTCAAATTTCACTGTCCTAGACGATAACAATACTGATCTTACTCAAGAATTTACCGATAAGGGTTATACCTATATTGCTACTTTCATTCCTAACAAAGTTACAGCGTGGGAATCTAAAAAAATTGGGGGTACTGAAATTCCAGAAGAGCTTACGATTAACGATAACGATACCCGAGCTTATATCATTAAGAAAACTAATACAGAGCTTGCACTTATCAGTAGTATAGAAAAATTAGCTGGCATATACACCATCTATACAACGGTAGATGAAGAAATCAAATATGCCAATATCTATAAAAAACAATAGTTTCATTCTTCAAATTACACAACCCCCAATCACTTAATTTGAGGAATTACCCTAATACAATAATAACAGAAATATATTAATAGTTAGCATTTTTACTATACAACAGGAGGATTTTTGTGAAAAAATCCCTACTCATACTTAGTGTACTATTAACACTAGGAGCTTGCTCTACCACTCCCAATAACGACACCTCTGGTAGTGGAGGTAGTGATGGTAACGGAGGTAATGGTATCAACAGCGGTGATCCTATTTTCGATGAAAGTTTTAAAGACTCCCTTGACCAAATTGGCTCTGTTGCAGGGCTCACTCAATGGACATCAATAACAAAGAAATCGCAGGGAGATTTCAAAACCCAAGACGTCGTCCATTATTTCTTTGGTGTAGATACCTTCAAAGATATCTCTTTGGATTGCCAAGATGGGAAAGATCCTAACAATCATGCCAATAATATAATCTTTGATAATGAAGTAGTTCGAAAATTTGTTCGGAGCGGTTCTTTATCAAAAGTATCAAATTTCACTATTGTAAACTGCAATAATAGCGATATTACTCAGGAATTTGCTACCGAAGGTTATACCTATATAATAATCTTAAATTCAAATGTATTTAAATCGTGGATAGCTAAATCAGTAGGAGGTTCTAGCACATGGAATGATCGTTCTAGTTCTTCTACAATCTATAAAATCGCTAAAGAAAATACAGACGAGCTTAGTCTCATTAATGTTCAAATAGAAGGGAATAGATACAAAATTGATGTTGCTGATGTAAATGAAGCTCTCACATATGTCAATATCTATAAAAAACAGTAATATTTTTCATGGCTTGACAAAGAATTATTATCGTATATCATATAGGAATAGATTAAGGCTTAATCTATTCCTATTCTCTTATTCAGTACCACTTAAAGTAAACAATAAATAACATAATTGATAAAGGAGAATCCTATAAAAAAGCTTTATTAGTATTTTATGCCCTATTTTTTAGCAGCTACCGAATTCTTAGAAAATTCTATCTTAAGTAAGGGTTTTAGAGATAGCCTCAAGCACATAGGTTCTACTAAAAATCTACTCATTGGGCATGGAGCCATACAGAGAAAAAAAATAATCTTACCAAAAAATATACTTATCATTACTTCCTTGGCAAAAACAGCTTCAAATTTATCTGTACATACTCTCGTGGTAAAGATAATATTGTATATTTAATAATGAAAACGTGCAAAAACTAGCCGTACAAGGAAAATTCTCATCATCAAAATATTTTACCATACTACATCCGATAATAAAAATGTTGCTGACTCATTCACTAGCAGAGGATACACCCATGTTTCTATCTTTACCCCTACAAAAACTAAATTATGGGGGTCAAATAAATAGAAGTCTACCTATCAAGAGTAGCTATTATCTCGTTAAAGAAAGCGATAAAGAGCTGTATCTCATCCATATACACCTACATGTAAAGAGAGGTAATGCATATCATATAATCTCCCCAACAGTAGAAGAGGTACTCAAATATACTTTTATTTATAAAAAACAATAGCACCACCATTAATAATCAGAAAACCTCAATTTAAATAAATAGTAAAGGGAGCTTGCCCATTATCAACTTCTATATCTAAAAGATTACCACTCACCGTAAAAGTATAACGTGTAATAATTCCTGTTTTCTCTTCTACATAATTTGCAGAAGAATCACTCAAAGCTTTTTCAAAGTTAATAGGTAAATTTCCTTCTAAAAATTCGAATTGTCTTCCATCCGCAGAAAATCCCCCAATATATTCGCTCAGACTAGGATCGTTATAGATTTTTTTTCCTTGAACTTTATTAAGAAACGGTGCTGATGGAACAATAGAACAAAAACTAAGCATAAATAACATTATGATTATTAATTTCATGATTAACCTCCTATACTAATCTTACTAAGATTTTTCCTATAAAACAAAAAAACCCTCCCAAATATTGGGAGGGTTTTTTAGAATAATAATTATCTTAAAAGTTGTAAAACAAGTTGTGGTTGTTGATTTGCTTGAGCAAGCATTGCATTTGCTGCCTGCATCATTACTTGATTTCGAGCATGAACACTAGATTCCTTCGCCATATCAGTATCACGAATTCGTGATTCAGCACTTTGAAGATTCTCGTATCCAATTTGGATAGAACGGGATGCAGATTCTAAACGATTTTGGTAAGCACCTAAATCTGCTCTTTGAGAATTCACTCTACGAAGAGCTTGATCCACAAGGCCAATAACAGCATTCGATCCGTTCTGTGTGCTTAAAGAAATAAAAGACGCAGTAACAGGATTTCCCACAGGGGATTTAAGACCTAAAGCCTGAGAGTTCATTGTACCAATAAAGACTTGAACTCTTTCGTCCATATTCGCACCAAGATGCAACCACATTGATGCTTGAGCAGGTTGTTCTGCAGTAGGTCTTGCAAATGTTCCAGAAAGCATTCTCAATCCATTAAATTGTGCTTGTGAACCAATACGATCTAATTCTGCGATCATTTGAGAAACTTCAACTTGGATATATTGGCGATCTTCATCGGTATAAATACCGTTTGCTGATTGGATTGCCAACTCTCGGACTCTTTGAAGAATCTGTGTTGTTTCTGCTAAATACCCTTCTGTTGTTTGGATAAAAGAAACACCATCTTGGGTATTCATATTAGCACGATTCAAACCACGAATTTGGGCACGCATTTTTTCTGATACTGCCAATCCAGAAGCGTCATCTCCCGCTCTATTAATTCTCATCCCAGAAGAAAGTTTTTCCATGGTTTTGCTATTTGCCAATCCTTGAATTGACATCTGGCGATTCCCAAAAATCGCAGGAATATTATTATTAATAACCATTATATCCTCCATGATATATGTTTTGTATGCATCCTTGCATTATATATTTGTATTCTCGGTCAATTTTCATAAATATTTAGAGTTTTTTATATTTATTTAAATTACAAAGACCTTGATCGTAAAGAATCTTCAATCATTTCAGCAAGACCGAAGCCCCCTAATTTGGAGGTTTCTTTAGAATACTCCGTATAAAGCATATCATTAAAAATATCTTTACCAGGGGAATTCACTCCTGATAAATCCGTATTATCTAATGTTTTTCTCATTTCTTTAAACATCATTTCAATGAATAAAGATTCAAATTCCCGTGCTACTTCGGTGATTTTATTATCTTCCAAAGTTTTATTTTTCAGTTGGCTAAACTCATGATCTCGGCTTCTATTCATAGAAGCTAACGCCTGTTGATTCATAATTGTCATTATTTCCTCTTTCAAAATATAAATCCTTATATATTATTCGGATTTTTCTAAAAAATCATGAGTATTGTAAGACAAAATATTGGAGAAAAATCAATCAGTAAAAGAATAAAATTTAATAACTAGGACTAGCAAAGATATAATCAACAGTCAAAGATGCTGCCGCTTCCCTAGTATCAGCATATTGAGATGAAAAAATAAGATTCGTTGCATTATCAAGCGTTATTTTGAAATAGCGATTATCTTTAATTAATAATCCTGCATTAGATACAGCGGGTAATTCGACCATATAAACAGCTGAAGTAACATTATTTTGGATTGCGTAAACAAAATCTAAGACTACATCATTATCCCCAGAATAAACACCGATCATCCCATGATTATCTATATAAAAAATATTCTGAATCGTATACAAAGGCATAGGAGAAGTAGCAAAATAAGAGTTATTCAACACATCAGCGCCAGCCTGACTAAGACGATATTGACCAAAAATCGTCGCTAGATAAACTTCATCAGCCAAATTCGTTGACCCTGTATCAACATTACATGCAGTTGTAAAAATTAGGATAAAAATCAAATTTTTAATCAAAATCATCTCCTATTGTTTAAGAAATTTTTTCTCCAAAAGCAACCATATTCATAAAAGAAACATCATGAGATGATTTTTGTTGATTATTAGAATAAATAATATTATTATCTAGGCGTATCGGCACATAATATTTTGTGCCGTTGACTTTTTTGGTATAGATAGCCTCACTAGAGGAAACTCCTTGAAAAAAAAACATCTGTACCGCCGGCGTACCAGCCATATTTCCAGAATTGTCAATTGAAAAACTTTGCGAGGGATTGGATAAAAAACGATACGTTCCCTGCGCTTTATCTTGGAAAATTTCGATCACATTTTGACAGGAAATAATACTAATAAACAATACAATAATAATTTTCATTCCATACCTCATTATTTATATAAAAATACTCTCTTAAATAAAAATAATAGAAAATCACCATAAGGTCTAATTTATTACATAAATATTTTTTATAAAGAGTCCCACAGATAAGGATATAAAAATGAATAGTATTAATTTTTATATTAATCATTAGATAAAAATAATAGCAAGTTATATTTTGTAAGTAAAACAAATTGATTTTAAAAAAAAGATGTGTTATAATGATATCATGAAACAGGTAATATTAATGATGCTTCTTTTTTCAACATGTTCGACTATTGATGAAGGTTTATTTTTTCAACAAGCTATTGGGCAATACAATCTAAATGCCACAGGGGTAGGTTTTCTTTTAAGAGAAACTGGACGAACATTTAACGAAGGAATAATGCTCGAATTTCGAGGGAATGGTGTATTACTTGCTATCTTAAACGAAACAAACTCCGAGAATATCGCTCAAATGGTAGAGCTAAAAAAAGCTAATCAAGGCTTATTTCAACTCGAAAATACTAATAAATTTGTCGCTATGGGATTTAGCGGAGGATTGTGGATTTCTACCACCAATGGAGCATCAAGTCCCGAAAAAGTCTTATTTGAACATCTCGTTCCTATCGCCACAAAAATTCAAGAAACAACCTTCTAACAAAAAAGTATCTCTATGCTCAGCAATGTAGAAACATCGTAAATGGTGGAGTTAAAAAAGAACCAATCAGGAAAACTCGAAAATACCAATAAATTGTTATGATGGGGAGAATGGTGATTTTTTAATTAATAAAGTTCTAAAAAAATCTCATTCGAAAATTTTTGAGATTCAAGAATCATTACAGTTCGCCAAATCTCAACAGTTCTAGGGAGTGAGGCATCCGAAACTTTGCTCTTTTAACAGCATGAGCAAAAAAATAAGAAAGTTCATGACGACGAGGATTAGAAATATTTTTTCCTTGTAAGAATTCCATAGGATTATTTAGGGCATCTAATAAAAATCTTTTACTAGAATCATGTAATTTTTCTTGTTCTGGAATATAAAGCCAGTTTTCATATCCTAAAAATTTTGCTAAAAAAAATAAGACATATTTTTCATCTAAATTCTCATTAAACAAACGAAAAGCTTCCAATAAGTCAGAATAGTATTCAAATAAATCGTTTTCTAAAATCATCATATCTAAAATTTCTAGAGTAAAAAAGGCAAAACCCATTGATTTGAGTTGTACCCAAATATTATCTATCGAAAGAATAGACCTCGTATCACTCAATAAAAAACGTTCAGGATTTTTGGGATGGGTTTTTACTAAGCCTTCAATAAAAGCCCCTGAAACAAATCCTGCTCTTCTCTTACCAGTTTCTAAGGCAACACCATAAGCAGTGAGAGTGATTTTACCGATTTCAGCATCCAAAAAATTAAGAATGAGATTCCCCGCTCCAAAGCCTCTTTTTGATAAAATGACTCCCTCACACAAACGTTGCATTTTTAAATTTCTTCATCCAAGCTATTTTTTAGCTCATCTCCATGGAGCATTTCTTCCAAAGGAGCACCTGGATAAATTTTTTCTACGAGTGTAATCGGTTGTTTACTAGTACTAGGAGCCATAATTCCAAAAGACCCACTCCCTAAATAGACAAGATATTTTTGATCAACTAATTTATCTTTTACTGAAAGTAACACTTTTTTGTAGACACAATCAAAATGTGCCAGTTGATCATGTTCATAATCATGCAATGCGTACATAATTTCTCGAATAGGTTTTTCACAGATCGGGCAATTTTGAGAAAGATTAATCGTTACTTTTGGAGTCTCTAAGATTGGATCATCACCCTCAGAATGTTCTACCTCTGAGTTTCCCACCTTTGTTTTTAGGATTTTCATTGCTTTGCTCTGCTGCACCAAAGAAGTCATTAACAACTCATCAGGATTTAGCTCTTCCAAGACAGTCATCAAATCTAATTTTGTATCTGGAAGCTCAGCTCCTCGATTTTCTATCGTCCAAGTAGGAACAGGGTCTTTCTGATGGTAGGGTTTTTTCCCATGTCTATGTCGATTTTGTTTGTATTGATACGGAGATTTATTTTCTTTTCGTTCCTTAGAATTATCCACAAGAACCTCGTTCTATATATTTTTGTTATGCTATATATTTATTATACTCTATATTAGAGAGTTTTGTAAAGAACTTATTAACGAATTTCTAAAATATTTCATAAATTTATAAAAGGTGAGATTTTATTGACTTTTTATAGGAATATGATATAATTTATAAAAGAGGTATTCATGAAAGGGATTGTGATTTCTAGTCAAAACCGTAATAAATATACTCCCGTTACCGATTATCCTCTACAAGATTATTACTATATTCCTGTCGAAAAAAATCTTCATGTTAATCTCGAGCATGTTGTCTATGAGGGACAATTACTAAGTTCTGATACTCATATTCTACATCATAGCCCTGTCGCTGGTACAATCACTAATATCCTCAGCTATCAAGAACAAAAATATATTGAAATCCAGAGAGATCTTTCTGAAACACCTAGAGAATATCTTCTAAATTCTCTTCAAGGCTTACCCTCTGATGTTCTTTTAGAACGGATTAAAAATGCGGGTATTGCTGGAACCGAAGGTAATGACGAGGATTTATATTCGAAATTACAGAATGCTCAGAAAAAAACTCAATACCTCGTTATTAATGGATTAGATACTGAACCATTTCTCTACAGTTATCTTTTAGAAGAAAAAATACAAGAAATTATCCAAACAATCTTTCAACTCAAATATATCCTACAGGCAAAAGAGATTATTATTGCGATTACCAAAAACGCTACTCTAAAAAAATCTATTGAAATGCTTTTATTCGATAAAAACATCAAAATCGTTGAAACTCCTAATATCTACCCATTATTTCAGGAACGATTGTTAATTGATCATTTATTTCACAAAGAAATTAGCAGATTTCAGGATACTATTAAAGAAAATATTATTGTGCTAAATACTTCTACTATATATGCTATCTATGAAGCGTTGTTCTATCAAAAACCTTTTATCGAAAAGGTTATTAATATCGAAGGGGCTTACTGTCTTGCTCATGGTAGTTTTAGAGTAAAAATTGGCACTCCTATTTCAGCTTTTATGAGACCATTTTCTATAGAAAGCTCCTACGTCATGTTTTCTGGGGGACCACTCACCGGTCAAACCTTAGATAAAGAAAAAAGTTTGAGTAAAAAAATGAATGCAGTAATGATTTTTGAAGGACAATCTCCTCCACAAGAAACATTTTGTATTTCTTGTGCTCGCTGTGTACAACACTGTCCCATAAGACTAGAGCCAATTAAGCTCATTGATTTTATCCAACATAAAGAATATGATTTAGCAACACAACATTATGTAGATGAATGTATCGGCTGTAATATCTGTAGTTACGTTTGCCCTTCGTTTATTCCGTTAGGGAAGATTATTACTGACCATCTCAGGGAGAATCCTCATGCATAAAGTATTCGATAAAGTTTATGATTCTGCTCCTTTTATTCATAATAAATTATCTTCTCCGTATATTTATCTCGCATACCTCAGAGCTTTAACTCTACTATCCATAGGTGCAGCTATTCATTATGGTTATATCTTTTTTCTCCATTTTCTTACTACCTATCTTATTGCTTTTATTATCGTATGGTGTTACCAGTTTTTTAAAAAATCTGTCCTATTTAATACCGAATATTGGCAGATTAGTACCTTAACATATATTTTATGCTTACCTCCGTCATTATCTATTGGTTCCAGTATTCTCGGTATTATTGTACTATTTTTTTTAGGTTCTCATATTTTTTTTGTTAATGAAAAATTTATTGTTAATCCTATATTAATTGGTGTTATTGGAGCTTATTTCTTTAATTTTAATTATTATAACGAAGTATTCGTCCTCCCTCTCCCCTATCTAATAAAATCTATTTTTTCCTCTGATCTTTCCTTTATAGAAATATTCCTTAATGCCAACCAAATGATTATGGATAATCTAGCAGGATTTTCTATTCAAGATTCTATTGGTTTATATTCAGATACTATATCTTTATGGTGGTTTCTTTCTTCTCCCATCAGTCCATGGTTTGGTACAGGGTCTATTGCTCTACTACTTATCGTCTATTTATTTTTAAGTATCACTAAAACAATCAACCCTATTCCTACTCTTCTCTACATAATAGGTTACTTAAGCCTTACCGTTGTACTACAGTTAACTCAACAACAACCTATTGATATACTCTCCCTATTATCCGATGGCGCCCTTTGGTTTTGTGCTGTATTACTAGTTTCAAATAGTATTTCTCTCCCAAGCACTCTTAAAGGTATTTGTATGTTTGCGTTAACAGCTTCATGGATCACTGCTTTATTAAATTTTCGTCAAGCTCTCGTGATCAACTATATTTTTGCCCTTATTATTACCAATATGGGGAGCTCTTTAATTGGATATATCTTTCAGGTAACTCCATTTAGTGTCAAAAAATCTTCTACGGAAATTCCATCTTTAAATCTTCCCATCCGTTTTCGTCTTTTTACTGGTATTTTATTAATTGTTACCGTATTACTCCTAACCCATACCTTATTCCAATATTCTCTTTTAGAAAGAGAACAAAACTACTACAAAACAGTAGTTCAGCAGTTTTTTCCAGAAGATATTATCCAACAGTCAAAAGATCAGCCCCTTATTTACCATATTGCAGATTCAGACACTCCGACGATCATCTACAGTAGTGCCACACTATATAGAGCTTCAGCAGATTTACTATTAATCGTAAGTAATGACACAATCACTGAGATCGAAATTATCAAATTACAAACTGCTCATACCTACTATAATAATATTGAGTGGCTCGAGCTATTAATAGGTATTGATATTAACGAACTGCCTTCTTTCTTACAAAGCAATCAGAAACAGATCGTGTACCAAAGGAACCCTCTGATAATTAAAGTATTACAAAACGCGTTATTACAAGGTAGGGATATTTATAAACAATCCCAAAAAGGAGAAGAATAATGTCTTTAAAAGTTTCTCCTGGTCCCTTAGTTCGATTTTGTTTATCACCACTAATATTTATTATTGATAGTGCTTATCAAGGCGTGGTAGCTGGGATCGGCGTATTGATTTTATACCCTTTTATTTCGATTACAATCGAAGGATTAAAAAAACGAATTCCTATTACCGATGCTTTTTATATTGCATCTTTTGTCGGTGTACTAAGTGGTACTCTTTATATTCTATCTGTTGGATTAATTGATTGGGGCTTATATCAAGCACTTGCTTTTACTTTCCCAGCTTCCATGGCATCTACATCGATGATTATTGGCTGGTTAGATGACCATCAGCAAGACAAAGAACCCACTCCTTTTATAGAAGCACTTATTTCGGCAATTTTAATTATTTTATTTGCTTGTTTTAGAGATTTTATGCTCCATGGAACATTAGATTTCCGTTTTGGGGAAGTTGGCATCGTTTATAATTTTGGAGGATTTACTCCATTCAAAGAATTTGAACAGACAGTATCATCAACCAAATATATTTGGCTTTCTTCAATTAAACTACGAGGAATAATCTTTTTTATCATCGGACTATTAATCACATGTATGGGGATAGATTATAAAAAAGGAGAAAAACAATGAGTTTATTAGATATTTTTTTCTCTGGTCTTTATTTCGAAAATATTTTCATTTGGCACGCTGTTGGTCTTGGGATGATTATTCTTTTTTCCTACAATCTAGAAGAAGCCAAATGGGTTAGTATCCGTTTTATAATTTTTTTATTGATTCAAAGTATAATCCTCATTGCTATCAGACCTTGGTTTAACCTTCCAGGAAAAGAATTGTTTTTATTAATTATTTTAATTGGAGCTGAGATGCTTGTTAGTATTGCGATGGATTTACTAATTCCTCTCTCTCATTTAGAAAATTCTGTTTCTGGATTTATTAGAAGAGGGGATGCAATTCTCCCTCTTGCTCTTGCGACAATTATTGCCAAACAATATAACCCTATAGAAACAATGGTCTACAGTATGGGATTAGGATTAGGATTTACACTTATCTTAGGAATTATTACCGCAATTAGTGTTAATTTTAATTTTTACCGATTACATCCAAGGCATACATATGCCCTAAAATTAGTCATTTTAGGACTTTTATCCATAATCAGTTATTAGAAAAAATATAAGCGAGGAGGACTTTATGGATATTGAAATCCAACGTCTTACAGAATTAGCTGTACAAAAAAAAGAAATACTGAATCAAATCGAATCAGAATACGAAAAAGTCATTGTAGGTCAAAAATCTGTCTATAAATATCTTATGATGGGATTACTTACTGGAGGACACATTCTGATTGAGGGATTACCAGGTCTTGCGAAAACACTTGCTATCTGTACCTTATCTAAAATCTTAGATTTAGATTTTAATCGAATTCAATTCACTCCAGATATGCTTCCAGCAGATATTAGAGGCACACTCATTTATAATCAAGGATCAGGAAAATTTGATGTCAAACAGGGACCCGTCTTTACTAATTTTGTCCTTGCCGATGAAATCAATAGAGCTCCTGCTAAAGTACAAGCAGCACTTTTAGAAGCCATGCAAGAGCAGACAATTACCATTGGAGACCATACCTACCCTCTTCCCAATCCATTTTTTGTTATGGCAACGCAAAATCCTATCGAACAAGAAGGTACCTATCCCCTTCCTGAAGCTCAAATGGATCGTTTCCTTCTAAAAGCAATTGCTAACTACCCAACTCGTAGCGAAGAAAAACGAATTATATCCCGTATGGGTGGAGCTTTGATTCCCGAAGCTCGAAAAATCATCTCAAAAGAACAAGTCCTAGAATTACAAAATTTTGTCAAACAAATCTATACGGATGAAAAAATTATCGAATATATCGTCAACCTTGTCTATGCAACCCGCGAACCTGAAACTGTCCAAATAAAATCAGAATATATCCGTGCTGGTGCTTCTCCAAGGGCATCGTTAGCATTCCTAAAAGCAGCAAAAATAGAAGCCTTTTTCGATGGAAGAGCCTACGTAATCCCCGAAGATGTCAAAACAGTCGCTCATGAAATCCTCAGACATCGCTTATTAATTTCTTTTGAAGCAGAGGCAGAAGGGTTAAGCTCCGACAGTTTAATTGATCAAATCTTACAACGAGTTGAAATTCCATAACTCTTGACCACTACAAATTATTATTGATAATAAGATAATTTTTCATAAAAAACAACATCGGCATGATGTTGTTTTTTAATTATTTAGCTAAAAAAATTAATACCCAGAAAGGCACTGATAAACATAATACTGTGCATAAGGGGTAATTGATTTGGAAATAATCAAACGCCAAGATTCTTCTTGACGACGTAAAATCATTTCTTGCTCATTGTTTACACTAATATCAAAGGCTAAGAGAGCATCAGAGATTTTCATTCCAAACACCTTATCGGTGAGTAATTCTTGTGCCTGATAATTGAGATAGAGAATAGTTTTAAACTGATTGAGAATTAATACAGGGTATTCATAGTAATTAAAAATTTCATGAAAAGATAATTTGGTAACAAAATCTCTCGGGAAAAATTCTGAAACAAATTCATCGTATAACAAGGCTCCTAATAAGATCCCTAATTTATTGATATAAGGAATTTTGGTTTTAACATGAGGAGGAACGTGAAATAAAATCTGTTCCAAATGGTCTACAGGCACCTGGATAATAAGATCTTCAATATCTGCATCCATTCGAGATAATTGATTTTCTAAATCTTTTTTTAATAAAATCCCCAAAAATTTTTGATCTTGAAAAACAGGACAAGCATTTAAGTGAGGATGCTCTAAGAACATTTGATAGATTTTATGTAATTTTTTCATCTTATATTTTATCGATTTTGAAAATCAAGATTCATTGTATTAAACACCGCTCTAAATTTTTCTTTGGTCGTATAAGCAATAAGTTTTTCTTTAGTGATATAAATTGGATAAAATCCTTGGCTATTAGAAGAGCCCACAATTAAGGTATTAGTCGTATGATCATGAAAAACGAGAGAAATTTGAGGAGATTCAATAGGATCGATTGCTAAATCTTGTAACCTTTCCTTCGATATATCAAAATTAATCGTCTTGGGATCAAAAGAAAAATCTTTGAGTTCAAGAAGAAATTTTCTTGTACCCCAATCAACACTAGAATTCTCTTCTGGTACAATCTGTACCCAAAAAGAGTTTTTATTAGTCAAGATCATTTTTTCTCCTACACTATTATGAAACATAAACATCGAAATATCATCCGTTGAGCCTGTCAAAAAATAATTATTAATCATTGGATATAATCCCTGTATAAACAGAGAAATCATCGTATCATCAATCAAATAAACAAGATTTGTATTATTAATATCCTGAATATAAAATTGCTTACCGATACTACTTTCTTCACCAATAATAAAACCGTTTGTTTGATCTTCAAATATTCCTAAAATTTCATGAGAGGGGTTCTTCAAACCATAAAAATCTAAGTTTTCTATATTAGAAAGTATCGTTTTTGGTGTTAAAGTTAAAAAGCTGTTCACTAATAAAATAACTTTTTCAGGAAGGATACTTACTTGCACTGGTTTCGTCAAAAACCAAGTTCCTTTTTCCTTAATCAAGGAATAAGATAGAGCATTAGAACCTTGATAAACAGTGGATATTATTTCAGTTAATTTATCCTTACGAAAATGCGACCAAGAAAGATTTATAACATTGGATTTTTGACGAATTTTTATACGATCCATATAAACAAAAATACTACCTGCTAGCACAAGTAAAATACCAGAAATAAGAAATTTATTTTTTATCATGACCTTCACCTATCTTACTAATATATCTTATTGTATTATAAAAACGCGTTTCCGTCAATTTCTCAAACTTTGTAAAATGGGATTTGCATATTTTTAAAAGTTTATGTACAATATAAAGACAAATAAGGAGAATAGCGTCTATGCAAAAATTACTATCAATTAATTTTTTGATTCCACGTTCCATCGAGACTATTAATTTTTGTGGAGTACACGATAGCAATTTACGGTGTTTGGAACGTATTACCAAGATCAAAATCACCCCCAATCATGACGGTTCCTTAACCTTAACAGGAGATACTTCATCAGTCCTCAATACAAAAAAAATTATGGAGCAAATGTTAGCATTAGGTAGTATGTCTCATCATGATATTACCGTACTATCTCACAAAATACTTACTCAAAAAGAACATATTTCTAAAGGCATTATTCAACAAGGGTTACAAGTCGCCAAGAACAAATTTGTTAAACCCTATACCATAAGCCAAGAAGAATATATTCATAAAATTTTAACGTACGATATTACTTTTGGAATTGGTTCTGCGGGCACAGGGAAAAGTTATATCGCTATTGCAGCTGCCTTAAGAGAATTACGTTTAGGAAGTATCACAAAAATTATCTTAACCCGACCTATCGTAGAAACGGGCGAAAATTTAGGGTTTTTACCAGGGACACTCGAAGAAAAAATAGATCCCTATATTAGACCTCTCTATGACGCTCTATATGATATGATTTCTCCACAAGAATTTGATCAGTTTATTCAAAACAAACAACTAGAATTAGCCCCTCTTGCCTATATGAGGGGACGAACACTAACAAATGCATTTATTATTTTAGACGAGGCTCAAAATGCAACTCTCAATCAAATGAAAATGTTTTTAACACGATTAGGGCAAAATTCTAAGATGGTGATTACGGGAGATCTTTCTCAAATTGATTTACAACATCAGCAATCAGGCTTAGTTGACGCTTTAAAAAAATTACACAATATCGATGGAATAGGATTACACCAATTTGAAGCTGAAGATAGTGTGAGGCATGGATTAGTGAAAAAAATTATTAATGCTTACAATCAATAGAATTACTAACAGTAGATTTTATAGAATAAAATATCTCTATAAAAAATACGTAAGGCTTTTTGTGTGGGTCCTTAAAAAACTATAAGGTTCTCACTATAACTCATGTTTCCTAGTATTAAGAAGCAACTTTATTATAGATATTGTCCCTTCAAGATAAGGTGTCGACCCCACATATTAAGCCCTACGATAATTTATTATAACATAAAAATCCTAATAAGGGAAGAGCCATAAAAATTTAATAGGCATCGTAAGAAGAGAAACAAACTGATTGGGTAACAATGTAGGTACAAATAGATTTATAAAAAAACATATAAAAGATAAAAAAAGACCTGCCGTCGCTACTCCAATAATTCCTGCAAACCAACGAGATATTTTAGTGATCTTTCGATAACGGTCTGGTTTTTCCTTAGTGAGAATAGGAGCTAAAACAATATAAAATAAGAGTGTCCCCATACCAGCAATATAATAGCTAATATTCACAAAATTAGGTAAAATCATTCGACTAATTCGTGTTGCTGTTCCTGATAAAATAATAGGAATAAGAAGGCTAAGAAAGTTTTGAAAGGATTTTTTTGTTCCAAGAGAATAAGACTTCCAGAAAAAAATAAGACAGATAGTAATACCAGCAATAAGCCATAAATAAGTATTCATGGGCACTCCTAGATAATATAAAATTATTCGTATCATTATATATCGGCATTCTATTAAAAAACATAAACATATTCAGAGGAGGAAAGAACTTTGCTTCAAAAAAATATTGTGATAAAAAACAAATATGGGATTCATGCACGCCCCTCTTCAAAAATATCAGAAATAGTGAATCAATCCAATAGTACAGTCCTAATCAAATATAATGAGAATCAAGCAGACGCCTCAAGTGTTATGAGCCTTATTTTATTAAGTATAGAACCCAATTCCCAAATTGAGCTTATCGTTGAAGGGGATGATGAACAAATTATTTTTAACCAGCTAGTAAATTATTTAGAAATTCAGTTAATGAATGAAGAACTAGAAGTATAGAATATCCAATAGAATAAAAAAACGAGGATTAGTCCTCGTTTTTTTATTCTATTGGATATCATTATTTATGGGTAGTAATTTTATCATGTTTTTTCTTAATCTCTGTCGTGATTTTTGTTAGTGTGTGTTCAATAGAGCTTTCCATCGTCTCTTCAATCGAAGAAGCAAAAAATTCACCAAAATCACTCGTAACCGTACATTCTGATTTAACGGCATGTTTTTCTTGTGTTACGACGATCATCATTTTATGTAGACGAGCCTCAAAAGCTTGAAATTTGGTCTGCGTTTTATAGCTAATAAAGTCTTTATTTTCCGTACTTAACTCAAAGCGATGCCCGGTGATAATAAGATTCATAACTACCTCCTAGGATATTTCAATCCTTATCTTGTTATTTAAATAATAGATCTTTCAAAAATCAATAGGGATTTTATTATTATTTTTAATAATGATTAATTAAAATTTTTCTTAATTTGATCTAATAAGCCTTTCAAACGCATAATTGCTTTTGTGTGTAATTGAGAAACTCTTGATTCTGTTACCGCAAGAATACTACCAATCTCTTTTAGAGTAAGCTCTTCATAATAATATAAGATTAAAACCTGTTTTTCTCTATCGGGAAGATCAGAGATTGCTTGGGCGATCATTTTTTTAAGCTCAGTACGCTCGGCAACGTTATTAGGAGTGAGGGTCGTTTTATTTTCGAGAGTTTCTTCAAAAGACATCGGGGAATTATCATTCCCATCATTCATAAACCAATTATCGTCCATCGAAATCAAAGAATTTGTACCCACACGAAGTTGTAATTGATGAAAATCCTCAATCGATAAACCCATAGCATCGGCTATTTCGGTGTCTTTAGTTGCTCGTCCTAGCTTAATCTCCAACTGAGCTGTAGTCCTCTCAATCTCTTTCGCTTTTTGTCGAACAGAACGAGGAAGCCAATCTAAATTCCGAAGCTCATCAAAAATCGCACCCCGAATACGAGTTACCGCATAGGTTTTAAATTTGATATCACGAGAAAGGTCAAATTTATCAATAGCATCAATTAAGCCCAGAACCCCAAAACTTACTAAATCATGAAAGTCTACAGAAGAAGGTACATTAACCATCACACGACCAGCAACATATTTAACAAGAGGAGCATATTTTTCGATAAAATAATTACGGATACTACGATCTTTAGAATCTGTGTATTGCGCCCAAAGTTGTTCTTCAGTATACCCTTCTAAATGTTCATAACCTTTCAAGATTAACCTCTAAGTTTTTTCTCTGCAATAATTCATTATATTCAATAGTATTATATTATACTATTGTGTTTTTTGCAAATTTATTTTATTACTAACGATCATCATGTAAGACTTTTTTGATTGCTTTCGCCCCATCTTTTGGGGAAGCTTTTAATGTTTTTCCATTTACCGTTAAATGAAATTCTCCTGTACTATCTAAAGATACATCTTGATCAAATGTTTTAGAAAATTCATTTTCTATATAGTCATGAGAAGAAATATCAGAACTTTCTTCTTGTTGATAAGGATTGGGAAAAGAATCGTCAATAGTATCATCAGTGGTACTATATAAATCATCGATAGTTAGTTCATCCTCATCTTCTAAATCGTAAAATTTATCCTCAGAAACAATAGAAAAATAAGCAGCCAATTCTTTTTCTTCTAGGAGTAATGATAATAATTTAAGAAGCCCAGCCCAAATTCCACAGAATACAAAACCTCCGATACAAGCGACCCATATCATATTAAAAAAAGGAAATCCTCGAAAAGCAACGATAAGAAAATTAAGAGTAAATCCTATTGCAAAAATATACATTGTCAAAGGAAGAGAAAATATTTTTATGAACATAACACTCCCCCAATTATCATCTTAATATTTTATAAAAAAAACCGACAACTATACTATTGTAATATAACAATTAATAATAATCTATAGTTAAATGATTATTATTATGGATTTTTTATGAAAATTATCATTATTTTATTATGGATAGGCATTTCTATCATCTACTTATTGGGGAAGCTCCCTGATTCTCAATTTTTAGGGCTCAGGCTCAATCTATGGATTCAAATGAATATTTGTGCCTTTATTTTATCCACAACAGGAGCAATGCTTCAAAATATTCTAAAAAATCCCATTGCTGATCCTTGGATTTTGGGCGTTACTGGTGTATCCAGTCTCAGTGTTGTTATCGTGAGTTTACTACAACTTACTCCAATTATCTTTTGGAGGACAACTGGATCTTTGGTAGGATCAGGGTTGGTAATCTTTTTTTTATTAATTATTGCTCAACGTTCCAAACCACTAGATTTCTCAAAATTTATCTTAATAGGGTTAGGAATTAACTCATTTTGTTCGGCATTAATTATTTTTTTACAAAATTTATCAAGCCCTAATAATTTTGTTTCTAGCGTTATCCGTATTTCAGGTCATTTTACTCAGCGATCTTCCCTAGAACTCAGTATGCTTTTTGTCGTACTCATTTTATTAACCAGATATTTATACCAACGGCATCGTGAATTATCTATTCTTAGTACTGGGAACGATTTATCTCTCTCCGTAGGAGTACCTGTTGCTAGAATAAAAATTGAAGCACTTATTGTTTCTAGTGTTAGTTTAGCAGTCAGTGTAAGTATTGCTGGCAATATTGGATTCATAGGATTAGCCACCCCTCATATCATTCGTATGATTTTTGGAGAAAAAGAGGTTCTTTCTCCAAAAATATTATTCTGTACCTCAGGAACGATTATCATGACTGCTACACTACTCCTAAGAATGATCCCTAATGGAATCTTTGTACCTATTGGTACTGCTATTGCCCTACTAGGAGCTCCGCTTTTTATTTATATTTTACTCTCATCTTCAACCGACTAAGACTTGATCAATCAATAAATGAGGACTTCCTGTAGATACAGGTAATCCATTTTGACCAGCCTTACCACAACCTCCAAGTCCCCCATGATGCTGAAGATCATTACCAATACCGATGATATTTTTCATTGTTTCAAATAATGTCCCTGATAATACAACATCACGAACCAATCCTACAATTTTACCTTTCTCGACTTTATAAGCATAAGCAGCAGAAAAAGTGAAAGTTTCCAAATTAGTCATCCCGCCGATCATATCACAGGCGTAAATCCCATCCCATAATTCTTCAAGTAATGCCTCAAAAGGCCTTGTACCATTTTCGATATAGGTATTAGTCATCCTTGGAATAGGAGCATAAAAAGGATTTAAGGCTCTTCCACTACCCGTAGGTCTCATACCCATATCATAAGCAGTAGTACGAGAATGAAGATAAGCAGCAATCTTTCCATTTTTAATTAGCTCTCTCCGAGATGCTGGTACTCCTTCGTCATCGTAGGGGCACCATCCACAAAGAGAACTATCTCGCCCATCATCGATGATCGAAAGCTCTTCCACTCCAATTTCTGTCCCTAAGGCAATTTTTTGGTGTAATTCAGGATTTTCCGCTAAAAAATCTGCCTCGCTCATATGTCCAAACGCTTCATGGGCAAAAACACCCGCTAAATTAGGATTAAGAAGAACACGATACACTCCTGATTCGATCTTAGGAGCGACGATAAGGTCTTTAACTCGTTTTTTTATTAGATCAATTTTTTCTTCATAATGATCTAAAATTTCCATCCCACCGTAGCTTCCTTCCGAAAAATAAGCCTGTTGCACCGTGTGATTCTCTTTTATAGAAACTGATACCGACATTCCTGTAAAATGTTTTTTTTGGATTATCTCGGAGTCTTGAGACGATAGATAGTAAAGATTCTTATTAGAATTATGAAATTCCACACGAGTAGAACTAAAATCAGGGTCTTCTAATAGGGTGTGAACATGATTCGTAAAACAATATTTTTCTTCTAGCGACAAATCTTGGGGATTTCTTATAGGATTATTTTGTACAATATCCTTAACCGTAGGGATTTTAGCAAGATAGCGTCCTACATTACCGCCAACTAAAGCACTCTCTAAGGATTTTTGTATTCCTTGATCAAAGCTTCCGTCATTAAAGGCACAAAACCCTACCCCACCTTGATGAAAGGTACGAACAGAACCTGAAGAACCTTGAAAATTCAAACAACGTTCTACTTCTCCTTTGGCAATAATAATAGAAGTTCCTTGGTTCTCTAAATAATTTAGTTCGACTACATCAGCTAACGCTTTTTTTAAGGATGTTTGGAGTTGTTCTATCATCGGTATACCTCTCACTGCTTAAGTTAGACGAACTTTAAGTACAGAGTTAAAGCTATCATATACTTCGATTGATAAAATATGCCCTCTCAAATCAATAGGAGATTCCACCGTACAAACAATATTATTATGGGTTCTTCCTAAATATTGTTTACACCCTGTTTCCGCAAAAATTTTATCGCTATACTTAGATTCCCGATCAAATAAAGCCGTCGTCATTGTACCAACTTGCTCAGCCAAAAGCTCTGCCATAATAACACGATGAGTTTGTACCAAAATATCTAAACGGCGTAGTTTATCTTCTTCTGGAACCTGAAGATCGAAGTTCTCGGCTGGAGTATTAGGACGTGTATTATAACGATACATAAACGCCTCATTATAACGAAGAAGACGAAGTACCGCTAAGGTATCTTCAAACTCCTGCTCACTTTCCGAAGGAAATCCTACAATAATATCGGTAGATAAGATAATTCCTGGTCGAATTTTTCTAATATTTCGGATTTTTTCGATATATTGATCAATCGTATATCCACGTCTCATTTCTTTAAGAATCCTAGAATTACCAGACTGGTAAGGAAGATGGAGAAAGGGTTGAATATTATCATAAGTATTCATTAATTCTATAGTTTCATAGAGAAATTCTCTAGGATGAGAGGTCAAAAAATTCAACCGTTCGACGCCTGATTGGCGAGCAACCGCTTCGAGTAATTCAGGAAATCGTTTCTCTCCATCTTTATAAGTATCAATCGTCTGTCCCAATAAGCAAATCTCTTTAACGCCCTCGTCAACCAAAGATTTAGCATTATCAATAATTTCTTGAAAATCTCTATTTTGCTCCAATCCTCGAACCTTGGGAACAATACAATAACTACAATGCTTATTACAACCATGAGAAATAGGAAGAAATGCTTTAAACGGGTATTCTTTAGAAGCGGTTGCTGGCATAAAAGAATACGCTGCCCCAAAACCTAAGTGCTTAACTTCTAGATCGTCAATATAATCAAAAAAATGTTCTTTATTATAGGTACCCCATAAAATAGCAACAATATCAGAAAATTTCTTTTTTACTTCGAGTCCAATATTTTCGCTCATACAACCCATCAAGACAACTTTTAAATCACCGTCTAATCGCTCTTTATTTACCGTACGATAATAGCCCAAACGTCCGATCACATGGTGTTCTGCAGTGAGACGTACGGAACAAGTATTGATAACGATAACATCCGCCTCTTCTGGTCTTTCTGCTATTTGATGTCCTCGTTGTATTGATTGTGCTACTAATGAATCCGCCTCAGCAAGATTCATTTGGCAACCATATGTTTCAAAGAAAAGCTTTGCCATATTCTGTAGATCCTTATATTTTACTGGGTGAGGATTCGATCCCCTTTCATAATAATACGATTGTCTTTTGTAATGCCTGCTACAGGCCCCATCACCGTAACTTTATCGCCATTGTTTAGTTCATAAAATCCATCCACTTCAACAAGAGCCATCCCTTCAACTTGTCCTTGTCCCACAAAATTAATTAGAAGATCAAAGGTTGTTGTTTTTCTCCCTTGATGATAGATATTAGCAACTGTTCCATTCCAACGAAGCATAATCCCTTCATAAACCGCAGGAGCTACTGCTATTTCGGCGTATTTGGGAATATAATCGATATTATCTACGCTTGATTCCACAATAAAACCTTCTAAAATACCAACCCTTTCTTTGACGGCAAGACTAGCATTGGATGCAAGCAATTCATTAACCAAAATCCTTGCTTTATTGGGGTGTTGATCGGAAATTGCTTGTTTTAATTCTTCAAATTTATGAACAATAACTTTTTCGTCTAATACAATACGAAAATTTTCACGAGCATCAACAATAGAATTGATACCTTTAATACTAACATTCGGGGCTATAGTTTGCCGATTACGAATATTAAGATTGAGTACAAAATTACGGAGAGAAGGATAAAACACATTTAGTAGTAAAATCACGAATAAAATCGAAAACACAACTCTATATTTTTGAAAACCACTAGATATTTTTGGTGAAAAAATACCCGTATTAGGAAGGGTCAACTGGATCATTGGAATTAATGAGATATTTTTGGCATGATCAGGGTCTTTAAGATTTTTAATCTTATCTAATGTTTGACTGAGCAAAATATCGGAGCGTAACTCTTGAGCGTCTAAAATTTTTTCTATCGCCTGCTGTACATTTGATTCTTTGAGGTATGTTAGAGCCAACAAATTGGTAAGTTCAGGATCTCCCGAGGCATAAGACAGTGCTTCTTCTAAATAAGAACGAGCTTCTCGATGTTTATCCTCAAGGAACAAACAACAAACTAACACTTTTACAGTAATCGTATCATCGTGTTTATGGTTGAGGATTTCTAAGCAAATATCTGCTGCTGCTCGATAATTACCTTTTTTAAAGAGTAACAACGCTTTTTTATGCTGTCCTCGAGCAAAACCTTTATTGATAATTTTCATGTGATCTCCACTTAGATTCTTATTATAACATATTTGATTAATAAATTCAAACTATTCACCATGTTTGACAACATGAAAAAATTAAGTTATCATATAGGTATATAATTTATTTTGATGTTTGGAGAGTCTATGATACAAATTATTCTACTGTCATTTTTTATACCACAGATCTTTTACACTCAAGACCTAAAACTTACCGCTCCTACCAATCAAGAAATCCAGTACCAAGCCAATCTATCCAATATCAAAATTGGGAAATCTTTTTCTGTAAGCTACCAGATACCCAATTCTATTATGCAGATTATTAATATTGATTCTAATATAACCGCATTAGGAGATACCGATATTGCTGTTATTAGGATCTCCAATAGACAAATAGATTTGGATGTTACTTCCTACTCACTGATAGAATATCCAATGCCCTCCTTACTCATCACCGCTTTAGATACCAATGGCAACACTAATCTCTTTTATACGCCCAGTTTTACTATTCCAATTAGTAATGCTATCGTTACCAATACCAATCTAACCCTTGCTGATATTGAGCCTATTTATTTTATTTGGAATCATCTTTGGACATTAATTATTCTTATCGTCCTTTTAATTTTGATAGGGATCTATTTTATTCCAAAATTTCACCGCCATAAGGAAGAAATAATAATCGAAGAATTGATTGACCCTTTTGAGCGTATCAGAAAAAAATTAAATATCTTAAAAGTGCAAAGTGTTAATCTTTCCGAAGAAACCTACAAAGATTTTTTTGTAGAGCTATCAGAAACAATCCGAGAATTTCTTTCTGATACGATTGTTCCTCTCGCTCTAGAATTACCCACGCGAGATATTATTACCGCGATGAAACAAACAAAGCTCCAAAACGAACTCCAAGAAATTATTAGCTCTCTTCTCAAAAACACAGATCGTGCCAAATACGCCAAACAAATTTTTGCCCAAGAACGTATCAACGAAGTAGTCAACGATAGTTTTCAATTAACAAAACTTATTCAACAAAAATATAATCTGGAGAAAGCACATGAACTTCGAAAGCCCTAATTATCTTTGGTTGTTATTAGTCATTCCTATTTATATACTTTGTAGATACACACGTTTAGGAAAAGGTATTTGGCAAACAACTCCTTTTCCTTTTCCATGGCTTTCTCTTATCCACAATCAACAAAAAGACTATTTTGCCATTATAAGTATCTTCCTTAAAGATATGTTGCTATTAGTTTTGGTTGCAGTTTTAATTATTGCCTTAGCACGTCCTCGAGGCGGTTCTACTGTTGTTAATCAAAACAATCTCGGTGTTGATATTATTTTAACATTGGATTTATCACATAGTATGACTTATATTGACGAGCCTCCATCCAATGTCAGACAAAGTAGTTTTTTCGGAATATCAACCTTAATTGATACCAATGGAGATTTAAAAAAACAAACAAGACTCGAGATCGCCAAACGTGTCATTAAAAATTATATTGATAAGCAAGATTTTAATAGAATTGGGCTTGTTAATTTTGTTAGTTTCGCCCTAACCAAAGCCCCTCTCAGTACCGATAAAGAACTTCTCAAAACGATCATTGATGAGATTGATTACCTCGAGGATGGAACAACCGCTATTGGCTCAGGCATTTTAACGTCCCTTAATAGGCTCAAAGACTCCAAAGCAAAAAGTAAGGTTATTATTCTACTCACTGATGGAATTAACAACTCTGGGATCGTCGAGCCTATTACTGCAGCAAATGTCGCCCGAGAATTAGGGATCAAAATTTATACCATAGGACTAGGGAGCATCGATGGGTCATGGCGTCCTTTAGAAAATGGAGCCTACGCCTATAATCAAGGTCAAGAGTTTGATCCAGATACCCTTCAAGAGATTGCTGATATTACTGGGGGTAAATATTTTGAGGCATCCAGTGAAACTGCCCTTCAAGATGTTTATAACGAAATTGATAGTTTAGAAAAAAGTGAAATTGAAGTAAAAAAACGCGTCTTATACGAAGAAAAATTTCGCCCTTGGCTCATTGCCGCAATGGTTTTATGGAGTTTATGGCTAATTCTTAATGTTCTTATCGTAAAAATCCCTTAAAAAATAAAAAAATCTATATCTATATCAAAAACTGGAGATTCGTATGAGTCTCCAGTTTTTTAATTACCAAAATTTTTTATATTTCTATGATTTTTTCATTTGGATAAAAGATGTCTATAATTACTACCTTTATATTCAAAACGTTTGATTTTTCGTGTAGAATTTTTATGAAGCTCATCTTTTTGAATAGCAAAAGCGCGGATTTTTTGATAGGTTTGTAGATTATTATTAACCGAACGAATATGGGTATTAATTAATTCCTTAATTTCACTACTATCTGGATCTATGTTTTCCTGTTCCATTTTTATTACATCCAATACAATCAAAGCACATGGGATTTCACTCAAATTACCATCTGATTCGGTAACTCCGATTACAATAGACTCAAGAATGTGAGGATGGTTATTGATTTGTTCTTCGATTTCTTCGGGATAGACATTTTTCCCCCCGCCAGTAACAATAATATTTTTATAACGTCCTGTAATATAGAGATACTCCTTACCTTTTTTTGATAAGATATAGCCCATATCACCTGTTTTTAGCCAGCCATCCTCTGTCATTACTGCAGCAGTTGCCTCAGGATTGTTGTAGTAACCTTGCATGACATTTTCTCCGAACACACAGATTTCACCAATCCCATCAAGACCAGGATCAAGAATTTTCCAAGAGACTTTCGGAATCACATTCCCTACTGATTTATTATCAATAAATCCAATCGGATCTCCCACAGAAATCACAGGGGAAGCTTCAGTCAATCCGTACCCATTAGATAAATTAAATCCTAGTATCGCATAGCCTTTAGCTGTCTGAAGTGCTAATGGAGCAGCTCCAGAGATCATAAATTTTACAGTATGGAGACCTGCCTTTTTGCGTAAAAATGCAAATAATTTTTTTCCAATATGATGTCCACCAGTTAGAAAGTAGCCTAATTCCGATATTTTAAGTAGAAGTTGAATAATTTGCTTGAGAGGTACTTTTAAAGTAGAAAGATTTCGATGAATACCTTCTAAAATTTTGGCATATAGAGTAGGAATCCCAATCATAATCGTTACTTCTGTCGTTTTAACAGCATCAATTAAACGATTAGGTTTGATTGAATCAGCATAAGTAATCCCTGCACCAACAGCTAACATGGTGAGTTCGACCGAAAACTGAAAAGTATGGTGTAAAGGAAGAACACTTAAGGCTATATCTTGTTCGTTAAGGCATGCTGCCTGCCAAAGATTATTTGCTTGTTGCATGAAGTTGCTATTACTGAGCATCACTGCTTTTGGAGATCCCGTCGTCCCAGAAGTATAGATCAACGAAGCTAAATCTGAACGTTTTAGCTCTTGTTTTTGCAGAGATTTTTTAGCTTTATATCGAAAAATTGTAGGGAAAGTGGTAATATTAGTAGTATGGTCGATTGAGGGATGACTGTCAAAAATAATCCACTCCTTAATCAGTACCATAATCTCAGGATCTTCTTTAAGTTTGTCATAAACCCCTAAAGAAACACCCATCATTTCGACTCCAGAACTTTTAATAAGATTTCTTACCTCTTCTATGGAAAGCATCATATCAAAGGGAACAGCTATAATTCCATTATATACAATCCCAAAATACATCATCATCCATTCAGGACGGTTTTCGGACATCAGGGCAATTTTATCGCCTTTATTCATTCCTTTTTCTTGTTGTAGATAACAAGCAATAGATTGTATATTGTCGTATAGAATTTTATAACTTGTAGATATATAACGTTCACCATCAAACATACGACTGTAGATATTATTATTCCTATATTCAAAAGAATCCACTAAATGTTGAAAATTCAAATACATAGATCTCTCCTTAACTATTAGCTAGTATTTATAGTATACCATAGTTCCGCTAAAATCTCAATAAGTCTCTCTATTTGATCTAATCACTCTGTTTAGGGGTAAATGTTACTTGTATGGACGGATCTTTATTAATTTCGTTGGAATACAAAAAAGGACCATAGCGTATTAATAACGATGATTCTAAACTGTAAAGATACCATTTTATCGGCGGAAACTCAATGCTTGATGTATAGACACCACAAGCAGTAGTTTGAGAAAATACATAGTTATGGATTATTTGATCAGAATAGCTAATTTTTGTTCCCATAGGGTCAAAAATTACTTCCTGAGGGCACCAAGTAGTATGCTTTACAGATCTGAGCCACTCTCTTTCGATATTATTAATAGAATCTTCCGCAGCAGAACAGGCAGTAAATATAATCGTAAGCATCAGTATCTTTTTCATTGAGCCTCCAAGTAATCTTTATCAAAAGATACTAAAGAATCTATCATAAATCAAAATACGGTCATAGCACATCAAGACCAATACTTTGATTGACAATCTCTTTATTCTTTAGTACAATATATCATATATTTATATAAGATGAAGGATTTTATGCCAAATTACAAAGCATTAACAAAAAGAATTACTCCTCTTGTACTTGGAATCGGTATTCCAGCGAGCTTAAGGTCTTTATCTCAATACATCCAACAGATTATTGACACCATGTATATTGGACAATACAATAGCGAGAGTCTTCTTGCGATTTCTTCTGTTATTATTCCTTTTTGGATGTTTGAATCTATTTGGATAGGGATTACAGCATCAACCACTGTCATGATTGCCCAACGAATTGGGGCAAAACAAAATCTCTCCGCAACTAAAACTGCTCAGATGACTTTTATTTTGGGAGCGATTCTTTCTCTATGCTATTTTATTTTTTGGCAGAATATGAGTGGACAAGTTGCACAATTCATGAATCTCAGTGGTACACCTGCTAGCTATGCCGTTAGCTATATCAAAACAGTATCATTTTTATATTTGTTTCGCTTTGTGGGGATCGGAGCACCTGGTTCTATCTTGGAAGCTCTTGGAAACACCAAAATGGTTATGTGGGCTACACTTGCTCAAAGCATTACTAATATTCTACTCGATCCTTTATTAATTTGGGGTTGGGGATCTATTCCGGAATTAGGAATAAAAGGTGCTGCTATTGCTACTGTCTGTGCTGAGGCTGTTGCTTTTTTAATCCTCAGTAGCTATTTTTGGAAACATAATTATTTGAAATTAAAACATACCTCTATTTTTCCTTTACAATTTAATGGGTTCGAACGTTTCAAACTAGGAATACCAATTACTGTAGAAGTTATGATTTGGAGTCTATCTACTTCTACCATTATTTCGATGATGAATTTCGTTTACCCTCTCGGTGGTGCAATTTTTAATGTAGGATTTTTACTCAGTGATATGTGTTACCGTCTTCTATATGGATTTGATATTGCCAATATGTCCCTTATGGGGCGATCCTTCGGGGCAAAACGCCGTGATCGAATGATCGCAACCCTCAGAGCCGTAACCAAAACAAAATGGATTACAGGGATAGGAATTTTAATTACAGTATATATTTTCCGTTATGGTATTGTACGGTTATTTTCAAATGATACGATTATTATCCAGACGACTTTAGACAATTTTACCTGGATTTTAGCAATTGCTTTAGTAACCTTATCCGTCGGTATTAATATGAGCACTCTCAATAGCATGGGATATGCCCGATATTGCCTTTACGTTAGTATGTTTGCCATCCCTCTTCGGGTATTATTATCTTATTGGGTATTATATCATACTAATATTGGCATTATAGGAATTTGGGCGGCAACTATTGTAGAAGAAGTCCTAAGAATCTATCTCACCTATATTATCAGAAACCGTATGCTAGAAAAATATTGGAATATATGGAAAAGTAGCCATCCGTGATTAAAATCTTCAATAGTAATTACTATATTCTCACTCATCTAGAGAGTTTTAATCTATTTTTACTAAATTTATCTCCAAGCTACCAACTATTAATTAAAAAAGCTCCCTTATTTAGGGAGCTTTTTTAATTAGTCTTTTAGATTGGCAAAAAATTGGATGAGATCGGTACCAATTTTTTCTTCATCACCGCCGTTGATATATACGGTAAGAGTATCTCCCTTTTTAACACCAAGAGACATAACCTGTAACAAAGAATTTGCTTTAATTTTTTTGTCTCCCTTTTCCAATTCAACGGTAACACCTTCTAGGGATTTGACAAGTTTAACCAATTCATTCCCTGGTCGGGTATGAAGACCTGTGTCATTTGAAATAGTAATATTTACTGTATGCATAAATTACTCCTTATATATAATAGCATTAACGACTTAGAATTTTGTCAACTGTTTTTTTTAAAAAACTTTGGATTTCTGATCCTGTCCCCAAAGAAAGGACTTTTTGAGCAATTTCTTTAGCTTCTGTTAGTGTAGATGCTCGGATCACTTCTTTAACTTTAGGTATACTCATCGCACTCATACTGAGTTCTTTTACCCCAATTCCTAATAAGAATAGCGTTGCTAAGGGATTACCTCCTAATTCTCCACAGACACCCACCCAAACGCCTTTGGCATTAGCTGCTGCTGTAGCCTGTGCCATCAAACGTAATACCGAAGGATGAAACGAATCGTATAAACTCACAATATGGGGATTTCCACGATCCACAGCAAGTGTGTATTGGGTCAGATCATTTGTTCCATAACTAAAAAAATCAACAATTTCTGCTAATTCATTTGCCATCATTGCAGCAGCTGGTGTTTCGATCATAACACCTCGTTGAATATTCGGATCAAATGGGATACCTTCTACTGTTAATTCGTGCTTACATTCTTCTAAAATTTCGTTGGCTTTTTTTACTTCTTCTACAGAAATTACCATAGGATACATAATACCAGCTTTTCCATAAACTGAAGCTCTTAAAATAGCTCTCAATTGTGTTTTAAAAATATCGGTTTTATCTAAACAAATCCGTAGTGCTCTCCACCCTAAAAAAGGATTCAATTCGTGGGGAAAGGCAAAATAGTTCAAACTTTTATCTCCCCCAATATCCAAAGTACGGATAATCACTAAATCTTTATCAAAAGCTCGAATAACATTAGCATAGGCAATTTCTTGTTCTTCTTCGGAAGGCCAGTTAGATCGATCCATATATAAAAACTCACTACGGTATAACCCGATACCTTTAGCCCCTTGTTCCAGAGCAGGTTTTGCATCAATATCTGTTCCCACATTGGCACACAGTTCGATGATTGTACCGTCTTTCATCACCGCAGGAAGCTCTTTTAAAGTAGCCAAACGTTTAAGCTCTTGTTGGTGTGCTTGAAGTTTTTTATTATAAAAAGTTTTTTGTTCGGTATTAGGATCAATAACAATATCACCCACTGTTGCATCCAAAATAATTTCTTGACCATTTTGAACTTGTGAAAGAACATTAGTTGCTCCTACGATTGCAGGAATAACTAAAGTGCGCGACATAATTGCAACGTGGGATGTTGAGCCACCTTCTACCGTAACAAAACCCAAAACTTTTGAACGATCCATCTGAGCCGTATCAGAAGGAGCAAGATCAAAAGTAACTACAATAGATGGTTCTTTAATATCGGAAATCCTAGGAATAGGAATCCCTAAAACATTAGAAATTAAACGGCGGAAAATATCTTTCATATCTGCTGCACGTTCTCGCATGTAAGGGTCTTCCATCGCTCCAAACATAGCAACATATTGATCTCCGACAACCTGTATCGCTTTATCAGCACTATAGAGCTCATCTTTGATAAGAGCAATAACTTCTTCTTCCATACCCTCATCTAATAAAATCTCTAAATGTCCGTCAAAAATTGCAGCTTCTTCTTCACCGATATTTTTTCGTGTCATTTCTTTAATATCTTCTAATTGTTCTTGAGCACTAGTTCTTCCTTGATAGAACAGAGCTATTTCTGATTCTATCTGTGCTTCATGAATGAGCTTCTCATTAATAATAATTTCTGGTTGGGTAAAAATAAAAGCCTTACCTAATACGACTCCAGGACATGCTGAAACTCCGGTAATAATATTTGACGGCATAAAGGCCTCCTCTGGGGATATATTTTTTTTAATATTACTCTACTTCTTCAAAAGATTGATATTGCCCATTTGTTACCACACCTTGGACAAATAGCTCATCATCTAAAATTGCTAAATCTGCCCGATAACCTTCTTTAATATAGCCATATTCATCATCTTTTTTAATAGCACGGGCAGGGTACAGGGAAGCCATACGGAATGCTTCTTCTAAAGGAACTTTCACATGATTAACCAAATTCCGAACACAAGTATCCAAAAGAACAGCCACCCCGGCCAATGTTCCATCGGCAGCAACACATTTTCCATCTCGGTGATAAATCTTACGTCCACCAAACTCAAATTCTTCAATATCTGTGCCTGCAGGAGCAGAAGCATCACTTACTAAAAATAAATGATCTCCAAGCGTTTTACATGCAATATCAACAGAAGCATAATTACAGTGAATCCCATCGACAATAATTCCCGCATAGATATCTTTACTATCCAATACAGCTCCGACGGCTCCAGGTTCTCGAGAATCAAAAGGTCTCATCGCATTATATAAATGTGTCGCCATTACTAAACCATGGGGAATTTTTTCTTTAATCTGAGCATGAGTACCGTTGGTATGCCCTATAGATACAATAATACCAGCATCAGTTAGATATTTAATATGTTCAGCTTCATTTTCTTCGGGAGCTAAGGTAACAATTTTACGAGAAATCTTCACCCCAATCATCGCGTCCAAAATCTCCATAGAAGGTTTTCGAATGTATTTTTCTTCATGAATACCTTTTTTAATTTTTGAAAGATAAGGCCCTTCAAAATGCCAACAAATAATCCCTAATAATTCTGGGTTTTGAAGATGATTGATTAAATCAATCGCTTGTAAAATCCTTTCATCACTTGTTGTAATTAAAGTCGGGGCAAAAGTGGTTGTTCCATGCCTGAGACAAGTTTTGTACATCATCTGAAGCGTGTCTAAAGAAATATCGTGATTAATATCTGCACCCCCACATCCATTGACTTGGAGATCAATATAACCAGGAATCACAATTTTTCCTTTAAGATCAATTTTGGTCATCACCGCATCAGGAGAAAGCTCTGTCTCTATACTTTTAATACGATCATTTTCAATGATTACAGCAACATTCTCTAAAAATTTCTCACCATCAAAAAATCTACCATTTACTAAGGCATAGTACGCTTTATACAATCCTTTAATCAGTACTTTAGGGTGAATACTTTTGGCTTCTACTTCTTTATGGTAGCGGTATGTTCGTACTCTAATATCAGCAACCGCCAACTCATCAGCGACAAAGGTAACCTTACGATGAAGTTGCAATGCCGAAGCAGGGTATAAATGATTGATCCCCTCTTCTAAGCTAAGCTGTAATGCCCGAGATTTGTACGCTCCTTGTGCTAATACCACCACTTCTTTAGAATCTAAAATCGTTCCTATCCCTATTGTTAAGGCACGCATCGGAACTAAATTAATATCGCCATCAAAAAACTTTGCATTGGCAACACGGGTTTCAAAAGTTAATTCTTTATCTCGGGTACGAGAATACAGAGAAGAACCCGGTTCATTAAATGCAATGTGGGCATCATCACCTAAACCACAGACCCATAAATGTACTCCACCATAAGAGTTTATAAGCTCTTCATAACGACGCCCTTCTTCTTTGATATTTTCAGCCAAACCATCCAATAAATGAATATTTTTTTGCTGAGCATCAACAAAATTAAAAAAATGAGTATTAATAATCGAATGAAAACTATAAATATTAGTCGGATCAATACCTAAGTATTCTCCTGTGTTAAAAAATACCACGTTTTGAAAAGAAAGCACCCCATCCTGATAAAATTGGACAAGACGTTTGTACATGGGAAGGACAGTTCCTCCACCTGGAATCCCTAAAACAAAAGGTTTACCCTCTGTAGGTACAAAGTCTAGAATTTTTTTTACCACATAATAGGCGACCCAATCCCCAACATGATCTTCAGTAATAATCAAACGCATATTTATCCTCGCTAATTGATCAATTTTTATCAATTAAAATAGAAGTTAAAAGCCTTCCTGAAACCTTATCCACAAAAAATGAAGTGTTAGGATGCATCTGTAAAATAGAAGCAGGATGCATTTCGGAAATAGCCTCTTCCAAACAAGCACGAACAGCAAAAGCTTTTCTAACTCCATAGACAACTATTAACACTTCTTTTGCTTCAAAAATAGTTGCTACCCCCATTGTTAAAGCTTGAGTAGGAACTTTAGAGGGATCATTCTGAAAAAATCGTGCATCAGCTTTTATCGTCTCCGATGTCAAGGTTTTCAACCGTGTACGTGATCGTAAGGAAGAACCAGGTTCGTTAAATGCTAATTCACCAGCTTCTCCTAAAGAACCAAGAAAAAAATCCATCCCACCTAATTTGTTAATTTTTTGTTCGTAAGATTCACATTCAAGCTCTAAATCTTCTGCATTCCCATTAAAGGTATGGATATTTTGTGCTTGAAGATCAACTTTAGAAAAAAAATCATTTTGAAGACGTTGAAAATAATATTGCCGAGAATATTGAGAAAATCCGATAAATTCCCCAGCGTAGAAAACAATCACATTATGGAGAGATACCTTCTTATTTTGAACTTCTTTCGCCAATATTTCGCAGATACTCAGTACCGTTGCTCCTGTCGACAATCCTAATACAAAATATGGTTTAGAATGTTGATTGATCGTATCAATCAACACCTGAACGGCTTTTTCAATAATTTCTGCACGATTAGAAAGAATGTTTAGCTTCATTATATCCTTCCTAAAATCTATAATATTATAAATTATAACACATATCTGTTTTTTTACAACAATAAAAATAAAAAAAAGAGTTTATTATGAATTTATCCAAAAAAAAGAACATTAATCATTATACCATTTTTATTTTTTAAGAATTGACTAAGTTTTTTAATAGTAGTATAATAAATAAAAAAGAAGAATTTAAAAAGAGGTTCTTATGTTTAATTTATTTAAGAAATCCCCCAAGGAATTGATCATTTACGCACCACTCAGTGGTACGATTCTCCCCCTTTCCGCTTCACCAGACGAAGCTTTTGCCCAAGGAATGCTTGGAGAAGGACTCTGTATTGATCCTGATGGTGATACAGTATATGCACCTTTCGATGGCACTATCGAGATTTTTCACACCTTACATGCTATTGGTTGTAAAAAAACACCTGTAGAAATGATCATCCATATTGGAATGAATACCGTCAACCTCAAAGGGGAAGGATTTAAAGCATTAGTACCATTAGAAGGTAAAACCACTACAGGGACACCCTTACTAAATTTTGATCAAGAGCTTCTAAAATCAAAAACTGATTCCTTAATCACTCCTATTATTATTATAGACAAACCAGAATCAGCAAAATTAGAACTTCTCAAAACAAGTGGTGCTGTTACGGTAGGAGAGCCTATTATAAAAATTCTACTCTAAGTTAACGGTCTTTATTTTTCCGCCATACTTGTTCTTTTTCCCACAATTGATTATAGTAATAGCCTTTTTGACTGAGACGGATTTTATGTTCCTCAGGTAATGGAATATAACGCCAAAAAACATAACGTGCATTTTGTTCTAGTTTTTGCATTCCTTGAGTTTCTTTAGTCATCCAAAGAAGGTAATCTGTAATAAATAAAGTTTTTAGATCTCCTTTAAGTTTTGCTTCTAAATAATATTCATAATAACGACCAGTAATACCTTCTTCCATCCAGTAATACGATGCTATTTCTTTTGCTGCCTGCCAGCGTATATCGCCCATCGCCGTCAATAGAGAAAGATCAGGCGATCTCGTAAAAATAGGAAGTACCATCCGCCCCCGTCCAAATTGTTTGTTGTTGGGATCTAAAGGTTCCCAACATGCTCCTGTTATACCATATCCTGGTACTAAAATCATATAAGGTATAATATTCATTTGCTCGCCTTTATACGTTCTTTGAAATGCTTCGGGGTCTAAGGAAAGCCAGTTATTTAGTTTTTTTCGTACAATACTTCTAAAAAGATAATCTTTAGTCTCCCTAGGAAGAAAAGAAGAAGTCAAAAAAGGAAAAGGATTACCCTGTCGCCCTACCGTCATTTTCGCCATTTGGCGTATATTTACTACCTCAGATACAATTTTATCCCTATTAAGATCAACATAATTCTCTGTTGTCGCTTTTTCTTCACGAGCAATCTCATCCAGGGCATCCTGTGCTTTTCTCATGGTTCTAGCACTAGCAGTAATTTCTTTATTTATTTTTTTCAGCTCTTTTTGAAGTAGTACAATTTCATCGACTGCTTTATTTTGTTCATGAGTCCAAACCCCTGTATAACCTGTACTTTCTTCTAATAAATCTTCTTTAATAATTCCAACAACATGGGTAAGATTATGCAATATTTGGGAACGGTGTTTTTTAAAGTTTTCAAATCGTCTATTTTCAACACTCAATAAACCTGCATGTTTTTCCTGTCTCGTACTTAGTTGCCGCGGTGCTTCCGTCTTCGGCTGCTCTGTTTCATCTCCAGAAGATGGTTTTATTTTACCATTAACGATCCCTTGAAGCCATTCATCGATATAAAAAATCGTTTCGTTCTCATAATCTACAGGAGTATCAACGTGATTAAGAATAAATTTTTGATCTTCAGGAGAGAGACTCCGAAGATCAACAAGCCCATATCTCAAAAATAAACGCTTTGCCATACTGAGATCAGGATTAATCATAACTGCAACTTTACTATATAATTCCCAAAATAAACTAGTTAATTTATCCCGAAATAGGCGTTTTTCTTCTTTATCTTTAGAAATTTCATATTTTTTCTTGGTCTCTAAGAAACGTTCTACTAAAATTTCATCAATACCTAAGAGTAATTTTTTAATAAAACTGTTTTCAGGTAGTGAGTTGTATAGTGACATGCGACTTCCTTGTTTATTTTATGGTTTTGATACATTAACCCTTTAATGTATCGGCAATTATAAAAATAGTATTTAATAATTTTTATGTTTACCAAAAGTGTTATTATATAAATTATGGTGATTTTATATCATATGTGTAAAAAACGACACAATACCTAAGTAATCGCATATTCATAATATAAAAAGAAACCTAAAAATAACTAATAAATTATTCTTTATTAATACTTGTATAATACACGTTAATTTAGTATAATATCTACTAATGGGATTTATTTTAATTTAAAGGTGGTTCTATGCCTTTTATTGGTGTTTTTGACTCTGGGCTGGGAGGGCTAAGCATCTTAAAAGCACTTCATCAGCAATTTCCTGATGAACATTTTGTTTATTTAGCGGATAGCCTTAATATACCTTACGGAGATAAAAGCCAACAAGAACTATCCGAAATATTTTATAAAAATATTAACTATTTTAAAGGCAGTAAAGGGATCATCATCGCCTGCAATACCATGAGCAGTTTTTTAGAATACCAAACAACAACATTTCCTATACCTCTTATTGGAGTTATTCGTTCTTTAATTAGTAGCACTAATATTGATTATAATAATATTCAAGGAGTGGGGGTCTTAGGAACTACTTTTACGATCAATCAAAGAGCTTATTTAAAAATTTTTGAATCGATTAAACCTAAATACCCTATATTCCAAATCGCAGCTCCTCTTTTAGTACCCGCAATAGAAAATAATGATCCTGAATTGGACTCTCTTTGTCGCTATTATATTGATCAGTTACCTAGTGAAATTTCTCATTTAATTTTAGGGTGTACACATTATAATTTATTACTAGAGAAAATTCAATACCAATACAAAAATTTAACTATTATTGATCCTTATAAACGGATTATACAGACAGCCGAGCCTTTAATTACAAAAAAAAATACAGGGCTAATCAAACCAATAACTTTTTTAACAACCAAATATAATAAGTCCTTACACAAAAATTCAGAGAAAATTATGCAGCAAAAAATTGAGTGGACGATCATTTCCTTATAAAAATAGGAGTATTTATGAAAAAATTTATTTTAACAATATTAGTTTTTGGAATTTTTACAATCACCCCTGCTGCTATTATTAACCAAGTTATTGTTAGTGTTGGTGATATTGCCATCACAAGCTACGATATTCAGCAAATGCAAGATTTTGAAGGAAAATTAGTTCCAACACGTCCTACCGCCAATGAAGCACTAGAAAAACTAATCTCTATGGCTGCTTTATTGGTAGTTGCAGAAAGTTCCTCAGAGTATTATATGAGTGAAGCAGAATTAAGAAACAATATTGCTGCTACGACTAATAATCCCTCTGATCCAAGTAGTGAGCAACGAAAAAAACTTTACGAAGACCATAGCGAAATATACCGCATGACACTACGGGCTGATAAAGTCAAACGTGGAATGATATTCACTGACCTTAATGTTAAATCAGAGATCAATACCCCTATCTCACTGCAAGAATCCCAAAAATTTTACAACCAAAATAGAGCATTATTCAAAGACGCACCTTACCCAAAATTTGACTTAATTGTCTTCGCAGTAGAGATCTCCCCGAAATGGAGCTTATCAGAACTTACTACCGTAGAAGAACAAATGCAACAACTTGCTAATGATCTTAATACCTCTAGTGATTATAATAAACTTAGAAGAAAATATTCTTCTCTAAAGTTTACTTCCTTTTCTGGGAGAACAGGATTATTTGATCCAGAAATTTTGATGACTCAAAAAAAAATCCCCAATGAAGTTTTAGGGATTTCACACCAGCCTGTTTTAGATTTAGGGCCTATCAAAATTCCTATGAAAAAAAATACAGGGATTTTCATTCCTCAACCTATTCCATTTCAGAGTACGGGGATTTCTACCTATTTGACACTAAAAATCATCGAGATTATCGAACCTACTCAATTATCTTTTGATGAATCACTTCCTAAAATCGAAGAGATGATTAAATTTCAGCGAGGCGAGGCTGCCGTCCAAAAATCAATAAAAAAAAGAATTACTGATGGACAAATCACCCTTACTCCCTCCAGTAATGCTTACAATAACGTATTGAAAAAATTTAGATAACAGAAAAGAATATACATTAGGAATATATAATATGAAAGAAAAAAAATTAAGTGCCCGTCGTTGTGGTCGTCTATTAACAATTTTATACTTTAAAGATTATCTATTAAGCGAATCTTTTGAGCATATTCCACCTCATTACATTAGTCAATTAGAAGATTTCATCCCTGAATTCTCTCTTCTTCCTGATAAGATCCAACAACAAGCTTTAAAATTTGCCCACGATCTTGCACAAAATATATTTAACGATAAAAAAAATCTGATCCAAACCATCACCGAATATAGTAAAAATCGTAGCTGGGATCGATTTTATCCTTTAGATAAAGCACTTTTATTAGTGGGTACGCACAGCTTACAGCAAGATATTTCTGCTTTAATTGTTAAAGAGATTCTTATCAGTAGTGATATTTTAGAAAATCACCATGCTGCTCCTTACTTATCTGGGATTCTCAAAAGTATTGCAGAAAAACAAGACGGCACCAGCCCAATAATCAAAAAACATACTAAAATTCGTCTTAAAACCTCCCTTTAAGGATTTTCTATGATAAAAAAATCTCTTGAAGAATTATACAAAATCATTGAAATACTCCGCTCCGAGCAAGGTTGCCCTTGGGATAAAACTCAAACATTACAATCTTTAGATTCCTTATTTTTAGAAGAGTGTTTTGAATTGTCAGAAGCGATTCACTCCCAAGATCGAATCGCCATTACCGAAGAGCTGGGAGATGTTTCGTTCATGCTACTTTTACTCAGCCATATTGCTCATCAAGATAATATTTGCAATCTCTCTGAGGTATACCGACAAGCAAAAGAGAAATTAATTTTTCGTCATCCCCATGTATTTGGAGATCTTACTTTGTCTTCTCAAGAAGAAATTATTGCCAATTGGGAAGCTCTCAAAAAGCAAGAAAAAACTGAACGTAATAGTATTTTTGAGGGAATCCCCAAATCTTTACCAGAAATGATACGTTTTGACAAGCTCATGAGAAAACTCAGTAACAATCATCAAAATATCCAAGATTATAAAGATACCAATAATTCGCCCCAATCTGAATTAAAAAATCTCTTGATCCAATACGCTTCCGAAGGATTTAGTATTTCAAAAATGGTAAAAGAAATTAATACAGAGATTGAGCAGTCTGCTCGCCAAAAAGGATTATAATTGCTATTATGAAAATCCCTGAATTACAGCATATTCCTATTGCTCAGCACTATACTCCCCGTCAAACAGCATTATTAAAAAAAATTGGGGTTTTCACCATCGAGGATCTCCTCACCTATTTTCCTTTCCGTTATGAAGATAGAAGCCGTATCTCTCTTTTAGCAGATTTAATTATTACTCAAGAACCAGGAGTAATCAAAGCAGAAGTGGTTTCTCATCAAAATTTTTTTTGGAATAAAAAAAGACAAACAAAAATTGTGGTTAAAGATTCTTCGGCTGCAGCTGAACTTGTTGCGTTTAATATGCGAGGGATTGTTCAATCAATGCCTATAGGGGCAGAATTTTATATCTATGGAAAGTTTGAATTTCGCTTTAATACAATCCAAGCCTCTTCTTTTGAATTTGAAAGTCCTGAAAAATTTACTGCCCCAACTTCTGTTCTAGGAAGATTGTTACCAATTTACCGCCTTACCGAAGGGCTCCGCTTAAAGGAATTTTTTAAAATTCTTCAAAAAACTTTTGATCTGTACCAACAAGATATTCAAGATCCTATACCTGATTATTTTCGAGAAAACCGTAAACTTCTCTCCAAACAAGAATGCCTTCTCTTTCTTCATTTCCCCCAACAAATAGCTCAGATAGAAAAAGCTCGTATTAGAGGAGCTTATGAAGAGTTTCTTGGAACACGAATCACCTTAGAACTAAAACGACTTTCAGAAACTAAAGTTTCTAAAAAACAGCGTTATCCAGATAAACAAATTTTAGAACAATTTTACAAAATCCTTCCTTTTGAGCTAACTTCCGCACAATACCGTGTTATCCAAGAAATCAATGCCGATCTCAATCAAGAATATGCTATGCACCGTTTGGTACAAGGAGATGTAGGTTCAGGTAAAACAAGTGTAGCTCTAGCAGCGATGCTTTTAGCAGCCTCAAACGGACACCAAGTAGCTCTCCTAAGCCCTACAGAAGTTCTTGCTTTCCAGCATTATAAAAAAATTAAACCCATCGCCGATCAACTAAACATCCCTTGTGCTTTATTGACTGGGAGTTTTTCGGTAAAAGAACGGAGACCTATTTTAGAAGGACTAAAAGAAGGAACAATCCCTATTATTATCGGAACTCATGCCTTATTCCAAACAGAAATACTATATCACAATCTCAGTTTAGTAATCATCGACGAACAGCATAAATTTGGTGTAGAACAACGAGGGCAATTGATTGCAAAAGGTGAGAATCCTGATATTTTGGTGATGACTGCAACTCCTATTCCTCGGACAATTACGCTTTCGCTCTATGGAGATTTAGATATTTCGATTATAGACGAGCTCCCTCTTGGACGCCAAAAAATCATTACCAAACAAATCACTGCACGTAATTATCAAAGTATGATCCATGCCCTTAATACCGAAATTCAAAAAGGAAGGCAGGTTTTTATTGTTTGCCCTTTTATCGAAGACAACGAAAAAATTGCTTCGGTAAAATCTGTAGAACAGGTTTATCAGGAATTTCAAAGCTTATTTCCTCAGTACCATATTAGTATGATCCATGGTAAAATGAGCCAAGACACCAAAGATCAAATTATGCAAGATTTTTCTTTAAATAAAAGCCCTATTTTGATCGCTACAACAGTCATCGAAGTAGGAATCGATATTCCTAATGCGACGGTCATGATTATCGAGAATGCTGAACGCTTTGGACTAGCACAATTACACCAATTAAGAGGTCGAATCGGAAGAGGAAGTCATGAATCTTACTGTTTTGCAGTTAACTACAGTAGTGATACCCGCCTAGAAATTTTTTGTTCGACCGAAGATGGGTTTAAAATTGCCGAAGAAGATCTCAAAATACGAGGACCTGGAGAAATCTTAGGCACTCGCCAAACAGGTATGCCTATTTTTAAATTAGCCGATTTTATAAAAGATCAAAAAATTCTTCAAGCTGCTGTCAATGATGCTCATCTTATTATCACTAAAGACCCTCAACTCCAACTCCCTATTCATCATTCTTTATTGAGGTTTTTAGAATTTGACCATTCTTTCCGAATTTTTTCAGGATAAATATATTTCTTTCATTAAAAAATATCTTTTTAATCTCTACTTATCATTCTGTCAAAAATACTCTTTAAATTATTCTAGACTTCTAACAATTAATTGAACATTATAAACTGTATACCCTAAATTCAAAGTGCAAAGTATTATCTTCTTTTTCTATTTTCTATTAAAGTTTTTAAGAATCATCCTCCGATACAAAGTATAGAAATAAGATTCTATATTAATTAATATTATTACGATTAAATTGGAAAAAAAATTGTAGTAAAGAAATAAGTGTTAATAAAATATTTATTTTAAACAAAAACAATAAATTCGTTACATGATTCAAGGAGGATATCATGATCATCAACAATAACATCAGTGCTATTTTTGGCAATCGCCAATTAGCAATTGATACTGCCATGACTGATAAAAACATGGAAAAATTATCATCAGGCATGAGGATTAATAGGGCTGGAGACGATGCTTCAGGGCTAGCCGTTTCCGAAAAAATGAGATCTCAAATCCGTGGTTTGAATCAAGCTCTCAGAAATACTCAAGATGGTGTATCTTTCATTCAAACTACAGAAGGATATCTACAAGAAGTGGGCAACGCGCTTCAAAGAGTTCGAGAATTAGCAGTACAAGCATCAAACGGTATTTATACCGATGAAGATCGAAGCTATATTCAAGTAGAAGTTGAACAAATGGTTTCTGAGATTGATCGAATCGGATCTCATGCTCAATTCAACGGACTTAAAATGCTTTCTGGAATGTTTGCACAGGCAACAGCAGAAAACACCCCGCCTTCAGAAATGTATCTCCACCTTGGAGCAAATATGGATGAAAGAGTGCAAGTATTTATCAATACGATGAATAGCACAGCATTAGGGCTCAGAAATAGTGGTACAAACGAAAGTATTTCTATTGCGAATCAAGATAGTTCTAACCTTGCTATTGGTGTGGTTGACCAAGCTCTTTCCCAAGTCAATGCTCAACGAGCAAATCTTGGTGCTTACCAAAACCGTTTAGAATCTGCAACTCGAAGTATCATGATTGGAGCAGAAAATCTCCAAGCTGCCGAATCCCGTATCCGTGATACAAATATGGCTCAAGAATCTAGCTTATTAGCAAAAAATCAAGTGTTGTCCCAAGCTGCTACTGCTATGTTAGCACAAGCAAACCAAAGACCACAGATGGTTTTACAGTTACTAAGATAATATAATAAATCATTATATTATTACCTTCTTGATATAGATCGTTCTGTATTTATAAATCATTTATAAAGAGACTCTGCTCTATTTCAAGGACGAATGTATATTCAAGGAGGAAATAATATATGATTATTAACAATAATATTAGTTCTATTTTTGCAAATAGACAATCTAATACTATAGATGGTAAAGTTACAAAAGATATGAAACAATTATCATCTGGGATGCGTATTAACAGCGGTGCAGATGATGCTTCGGGATTGGCTGTTTCCGAAAAAATGCGTACCCAAATTCGTGGTTTGAACCAAGCAATGAGAAACACTCAAGATGCCACGTCTTTTATTCAAACAACAGAAGGGTATTTGCAAGAAGTTACAAATTCTTTGCAAAGAGTTAGAGAGTTGACGGTACAAGGTGCCAATGGTATTTATACTGATGAAGATCGTGGATACCTCAATTTAGAAATACAATTACTTGTAGAAGAAATTGATCGTGTTTCCGATACTGCTCAATTTAATACTATGACAATGCTCAACGGTCGATTCGCTCAGCCGTTAGTCGTAGCACCAACAGATACTGATGTTGGAGTTGCCGTTGCAGACACACCTCCTATTGCTACCCCTAATAATGCTAGTAATGGACTATTATTACATATTGGTCCAAACCAAGACAATAATGTCCAACTATACATTAGAAAACTGAGTGCATCAGGATTAGGGTTAAGAGATGGAGACGGTACTGTAACTATAGGTACTTCCAATGCTGAAATGGCAAATCTATCTATTGGTAAAATTGATAATGCATTACGTGAAATTACCAGTCAACGAACAGAGTTAGGAGCTTACCAAAACAGATTTGAGAGTGTATATCAAGGCTTATACATTGCTTATGAAAATACTGTTGCTGCAGAATCTCGTATCCGTGATACTGATATGGCTCGCGGTGTCAGTGAGTTGATTAAAAATCAAATTCTGCAACAAGCTTCTGTATCAATGATTGCTCAAGCGAACTTAAAACCTCAAATGATCCTATCGCTTTTATCATAACTCTAATCCTATATCAGAGTTAGAGTCTCTTTTTAATCCATAAAGCCCTAGAATAATCTAGGGCTTTATTTTTACCAGCACCTTAAAATATCTTATATTAATGATCATTACTTCCTAATTTAACAACAATTAAGGAAAAAGCATCCTATACAAGGATTACTAAAGATTCACACCTAAACTACTATTGCAATAAAAATAATATTCTGCTATAATATAAAAAATTTATGATCCAAATTGAGGGCAGAGTAATGAATGAAAAAAAATCTTATCCTGTGAATCTTCCACAGACAAAATTTGACATGCGTGCTGGCTTGGTTCAAAAAGAACCTATCACTCTTAAAGCATGGGAAGAAAACAACATTTACACTCAAAAACTACAAAAACGTCATGCTGCTGTCCCTTTTATTTTTCATGATGGTCCTCCTTATGCTAATGGCGATATTCATATTGGGACTGCTTTAAATAAGATTCTCAAAGATCTCATCTGTCGCTATAAATATATGGAAGGATTCCAAGTTGCTTTTATCCCAGGCTGGGACTGCCATGGTCTCCCTATCGAATTAAACACCTTAAAAGAATTAGGAAAAACAGCTGACTCTTTAAATACCATGGAAATTCGTCAAAAATCCCGAGAGTATGCCCAAGTCTATATTGACAAACAAAGAACAAGTTTTAAAAAATTAGGAGTTGATGCTGATTGGGAGAATCCCTATCTTACGATGTCTAATGATTACGAAGCTTCTATTATCGAGGCCTTCGGAAAATTAGTTAAAAACGGCTATATCTATCGCGGTCAACGACCAATTTATTGGTCTCCCAGCACCTGTACAGCATTAGCCGATGCCGAAGTCGAATACCACGAACACACTTCCCCTTCAGCTTATGTACTCTTCCCTATTTTGAATACTTCTGAAGTACAACTACCTACGAAAACTTCTATCATCATTTGGACAACGACCCCTTGGACTCTTCCTGCTAATACGGGAGTTGCCTTTCACCCTGATGAAATGTACGAAGCTGTTTCCCTAGAGAACGATACGACACTTATTTTAGCTAGTGCTCTTAAAGAGCAGATTCTTAGTTTAAACAATCATCGTGAAATATCTAGCAAACTACTTTCAAGAAATGATTTAGAAAAATTATCAGTATCACACCCTTGGATTGCTCGACCATCTAAAGTCGTTTTTGCAGATTATGTTACAATGGATACTGGAACAGGGATCGTCCATACCGCTCCAGGGCATGGTACAGACGACTATCATACAGGTCTCAAATACCAATTAGAAATCTTATCCCCGGTTGATGATGAGGGTCGTTTCACTTCTGAAGTCCCTGAATGGGAAGGATTAAAAGTTTTTGATGCCAATCCTAAAATTATTGAATACCTCAAAACAAAAAATCTTCTATACTTCACCCATAATATTACCCACTCTTACCCTCACGACTGGCGCACAAAAACTCCCGTTATCTTCCGCACCAAACCTCAATGGTTTTTTAAAGTATCCGATCCAGGTCTTACTTTCAAAACATTGGCAGCCCTACCATCCGTACAATGGATCCCCAAATGGGGAGAAGAACGTATCAAAAATATGCTTTCTGATAGACCTGATTGGTGTATTTCTCGTCAACGAAAATGGGGCGTTCCTATTCCAGCATTTTACTGTAAAAAATGTGAAGAGGCAATTATTTCCGAAGAATTAGCGGTATCGATTGCTGATCGTGTCCGAAAAGACGGTCTATCTTTCTGGATAGAAAATCCTCCGGAACAAATTCTTCCAAAAGGATTTTCTTGTCCTTCCTGTGGACACCAAGAATTTCTTAAAGAACAAGATATTTTAGATGTTTGGTTTGATTCAGGATCATCACATTACGCCGTTCTCGATAAAAACAACTGCTGTCCTGCCGATCTCTATTTTGAAGGTAACGACCAATACCGAGGCTGGTTTCAGGCGTCCTTATGGAATGCTATGGGAATCGAAGGACATCCTCCTTTCAAAACCGTATTAACCCATGGCTGGGTTTTAGACGAACAGGGACACCAAATGCATAAGTCTGCAGGTAATTCCATATCTCCTTCGGAAATCACTGACAAATTTGGAGCTGATATTCTTCGCCTATGGACAGTAACCGAAGACTATACAAAAGATCTCCGCATCGGAAGTAATTTGGTACAAAAAACTGTCGACCTTTATCGTAAATTAAGAAACACTTTCCGATACTTATTAGGGGTTTTATTTGACTTTTCTTATACTGATCGTCTACCTTATAACAAGTTAGAAAAATTAGATCAATATATTCTCCATAAATTAGCCATATTAAAACAAAATTTTAAAAATTATATGGATCATTATCAATTTCACCGAGCTTATCGAGAAATTTTTAATTTTACGATCATTGATCTTAGTGGTGAATATTTTGATATTTTAAAAGACCGTCTCTATATTCTTAGCCCCAATGATCCTGCTCGACGTTCGGCACAAACGGTACTCAGTTTTTTACTAGAAGAGCTGACTTTGATGCTTGCTCCGATTCTTGTATTCACCAGTGAAGAAGTCTATAGCCATACGAATACTAGCAATCAAGAACAATCTGTTCACCTTTTATCTACAAATACCATTCCACCTGAATGGATCAACGATAAATTAGAACAGGACTTCTCAGTATTGTATACGATCAGAGAGGAAGCACTCAAGCAAATTCAGTTCCTTCGGGATTCTGGAAAAATTGGATCTTCATTAGAAGCACATATTATTATTACTGTTGCTGATAAAGAGCAGTACCAGCTCATTCATCACTATTTAAAAGAGCTTAACGAAATCCTTATTGTATCTTCTATAGTAGTAGAAGAACATTCAGAATATAGTATTACAGCCAAAGAAGCACTCCAAGAGGGTAAACAAAAATGTCAACGGTGCTGGAAAATTAAAGCTGATATTCATAATGATCTTTGCCATTCCTGTACTCAAATCATTAGTGGATTATCATCATAAACATCAATAAAAAACTAGAAGGAAACCCTATGAAGAATATTCGTTTTTCTATTCTTTTATCCACAATCACTCTCAGTATTTTAGCTTTAGATCTATATACCAAATGGGCTATTCTCCAACAATTTGACTACAAACCCTATCCTCTTAGTCAATCGATTTCGATGATTGGTGAATTTTTCAAACTAACTTATGTCCAAAACTACGGTATTACCTTTGGGATGCTTAGTGATCTTCCTCCCCTACAAACAGTTATTATTTTAAGCTTGACATCTTCCATAGCATTAGCAGTCTTAGTGTATTTTACTTGGAATATCCATAAATTACTCAAAGAAAAAGCAATACCTACAGGTAAAATTGCCCTTGCAATGATTTTTGGGGGAGCTTTAGGAAATATTATTGATCGAATTATTAGAGGATTTGTGGTAGATTTTTTAGATTTTGGAATCGAACAGCATCGCTGGTATACCTTTAATTTTGCTGATGTGTTTATTGTTTCAGGTTGTATTTTATTATCAATTTTGATGATTTTCTTTGAAATTAAACCTTCAAAACAATCAGAAGAAAACTCTTAAACCTACTACTGTTCAAGATATACTTAGAAAGACTATGTACTACTCATATTTTTTAATAGATTTGTTTAAGCTCCGTCCCTTGATAAAAATATCGAAGGATCTGGTAATATTCGGCACCCCGACGTGCTAATTCTTGAGCCTCCCACTGTCCCATTCCCACACCATGCCCATAGCCTGTGCCTTTGATGATTAAATTCCCAGAAGAAGATACTTGTAGATTAGCACGAGTACTTTTCATTTTGCTATTACCAATATAAGATCGGAATTTATCACCGCGGATTTTTGTTGTTTTTCCATTAGTATCTTTAATATAAACCTCTTCAATCCTCCCAGAAGCACTTCTCTGTCCTACCTGTACAGTAGTTATTTGACTTGTTTTATATTGCTGCTGAATCCGTTTCAATGGCACTTGTATCGTCCACTCTTTGTAAGGGTTCTGTAGAGCATGATAAGATTTTACTGGTTTTAGGTAAGGTTTATTATCTCCAATTTCCGATCCCGCTGCACTCACCCCACCAATAGAAGAAGAAAAATACGCTTTAATCAACTGTCCTCGATAGGTCAAAACTTGCCCTTTGGTAGCTAATACCGCTTTTGTTGTTATTGGGTGCTCTGATTTAACCCCTAGGTATACTTGGGATCGTGTATCTTTATAAACATCAAAAAATCCCTTAGAACGTCTTTCGTACAAAGCATAAGTCCGAGCAGAAACTGCTTGTGCTTTTAAGGCCTCTACATTCCAATTACGGTACACTTCTGAAGGAACAACACTAAGTAAATATTCTTCAATATTAACATTATTCACCACTGTTAGGCTATCTTTCGTACGATGCACCGTTACTGTACCACGGTACACCACTTTATCAACAGCAACTAATTGAGTTCCTAAAATATCTAAACGCTCTGCTTTAAGTAATTTATTATTAACTGAGATTCCCTTAGAGTGATATTTGAGAACTAGCTTACCTGACATCGTGGCCGTTTTTTGATCCACGGTAAGTTTATACTGCCCATCTTGACCTTTCGGGGTAATCACATGTTGCTTCCCCGATTGCAATAAGACTCTCATTTGTACAGTATATATAGGGGAAACAATCCCAAGAATCAAATACAAAAATATCGATATTTTATTCATAATCCACCCAGATCATTATATCGGTAGGAGCAATAATAAAACTAAAATTGAGATAAAATAAGGTCAATTTGTTGATAGAGCATATCCAGATCACTACTATTATTAAGCACAAAATCAGCTAAATTAGCATTTAAGAGGATATCTTCTTGGGATGCTAAGATATTTCGGATTAAAGGTTTTGAATACGCCCGTCGGAGAAGACGACGATATAATATGATTGGAGCTGAAAAAATATAAATCAAATGGTTATAAGGAATCAAATGACGAATTTTATAAAAAAAAGCCCCTTCAATAATCGTAAACCGTCCAGGCTGAATGAGCATATTGGTTTTTTTGATAATTATCGGATAAGAGAAATCTACTAATTGCTGGAGTAAGTCTTTATCTTGAAATACTAATTTACTTATTTTTTTACGATCAACCGACCCATCGTTAAGAATTTCTTCCCCAAACAATCTAACAAGCTCTTGAGGATATTCTTCTAAAACAGTGTGTCCCAATACATCTTGATTAATATAATCCCAACCTTGGTATTGGAAATACTGTGATACCGTACTTTTACCAGTGCCTACTTGCCCATATAATGCAACTACAAGAGTCTTACTCATTGGAAAAAGCTATCTTGTAAATTGATAGAAGAAGATTGGGGTTGGGGAACATAGTATCCTCCTATCGTAACTCCGCTAATACCAAGGCGTTCTAAATTGAGATTCATATCAATCCATAAATTGGGAACATCAGAATAATTATAAGCTTTATATTCTATAAGATATTCCAGAGGAGGAGAATTTTTAATAATAGAATAAAGGTTTAAAATGTCACTAGTATTCTGATCTGCTTCAAAATATCGTCCCAGTGATTCCTCGGCAAGTTGAGACCAGACTTCTGAATTTTTACCTCCAAAATTAATAACATAAATAGGAATATTATTCTGGCTTGCATAAGTTTTGACAACAGCCATATTATATTCAGCAAATGATTCTTTGTTCCCTGCTCCTGCAGTAAACACAACAATCGCTCTGTTTCTAAAATTATTAAGTAAGCTCGTGATAGAATCGTAAATAGGGACATCCCAAGATTTAGGAATATCTGATTTTGATTCATAATTGGTAATGAAATCCCACGTTTTAGAAACACTTGCAGTTTGCATCCCCGTACGATACACTTCATCATCAACCAACACCGTATCCATCAAGTCATTTCCTGTTGTATTACTAAGAAACGTTTTAAGATAATATTCCAATTGCGGCGTATATTTACTGGCGGCAATACTTTTATCAATGATAATTGATAGTTTCATTTTATTACGATACGTCTGAGTACCACTAACTAATAAATCTTTAACAGGAAGATCAAATTCGGTAACACGAATTTCTTCCTTAGTTAATCCTGTAATAGGAGAGCCGTCTTTATTTCTTGCACGAACAACAGCATAAACATAAGGGTATTGATCCGTCAGAACTTGGGAAATATTGAGATCTATATTTCCATACACTCCTTGAAGCGGTGTATAAATCGCTATTTTTTCACTATTAAAATCAGTACGCCATAAAATTTTATCTTTATCTTTAATTAAATCAAAAGGAGTCAGTAATTTGGAACCTTCTAAAAAAGTACTAGTGGTTTTATTACTAATATCATAACGATAAACATAGCCAAAAGTATCAGAAATATAAAGAGTATTATTTTCAAAAAATAAACCTCTAGGTTCTTTAAGAAACTGATCCCCAACATTGGTAATAAAATTACCACTGCTATCAAATAAAACAAGACGCCCACTTTTATTTTTATCAATATCAGTAACGTAGACTATATTGTCTTTAACTACAATATCAGTGGGACGATATAAATATTGATTCCCAAAATCATAAATAAACGTACCATCTGGAAGAAATTTCTGAATCCTATGATTACCATTATCTACTATATACAAATACCCATCTTCCGAAACAGATATCCCCATTGGCCCCGAAAGCTGACCAGGTAATGCCCCTGTCTCTCCAAAACTATTCACTAAAGTAGCAAAATTATCTCTATTAAAAACAAAAACTTTATTTATTTTATAATCGGCAACATAGAGGAAATTACTATAAATAGCAATCCCCATCGGCATTTCAAGAATACCAGGAAGAAAGAGCCGTGAACCGTATTTGCTAACTATTTTATTTGCATTATCTAAAACAACAACCTGTTTTTTACCAACAGAAGAGACATACTTGAGATCTCGTTCATGGTCATATTCTAAAAACGACGTCCGAAAAACATCATGCCCTCCTTGAAGAAATCCATTATAATACTCCCGAAAAATATAAGGATTTTCATAATCATAGCCTGTGTCTAATGCTATTTTAAAGTATAGATTATTTAATTGTTCAATAACTTGGTGATCAGCAACTCCTAAACGAACCAAATCTTCCCAAATATGAATAGCATTTTGAGCGTACCCTGAATACAAATACGCTAAACCTAATCGATATTTAGCGGCATGATTCCTAGGTTCGTAGGATAACGACAGTTCAAAAGCCTGGATTGCAGCAGCATAACGACGTTGATTAAATAAGGTAATTCCATTCTGCATTTCCTGTGTAGACAAACTAATATTTACAACATTCTGGCTATAAGAAGGAAGAAAAGTTATTATTCCTAAAACACTTAGAATCCAAAAAAACTTTTTTTGCATTATTTCCTCTGTGGTATTCTATCGTATAAGTATACTTATAGATTATAGTATCTTTACTAAAATAATACAATTTTCTCACTAAATCCTTTCCAAATTAAACCGATAGTCATAATAGTATTTTCTCTTGAGGAATTCATCCAATGAATAAAATAATAATAGGTCTTTACTACATCATAACTTTATTGAGCTGTCAAAACATATATAGCCAAAATAATACCAATGAAATCCAAAATTTTGTTTCCCAAAAACTACCCGACACAGAAAGAAATATCGATAATATCATCGAAGAATTGCAAAACACTATTTGGTTATCTAGCGATTTACCCAATAAAAGAGAGTTGTATACTTTTTTTTATGATTATAAATATGGTAACATCAGTATCAAAAAAGGAGATAAGGTTTCTTTTCCACAAAAATCTTATCCAATAAAATTTGTTCAAAAAGGTCCTCACCCTAATTCTAGTATTTTTGTTATTCCTTCTCAAGAAAAAATCTTATACTATACATTTTATTTACTAAACCCTTATTATCTGATTATTTCTGCAGGTTACAATAGTATTGATCCTCTATTAACAATGGAAATTTCGGATTACCTCCAGGATGGCTATCTTCTTCAATTGGTTTATTAAACCAACCAAAAGATATTTTTTAAATATTTGCTAGCAAATATTGATTCGAATTACCTTCCCAATTTTATTAATTCTATTAAAATTATCAAAAAAATTTAAATAGATATTGATATTTTCTCTCGATTAATATATAATGTTGCATAGGGTATAATATAACACAAGGAGTTAGGGATGTTAAAAAATCTTTTTTTTATACTTTTGGTATTGTTTATCAGTTCTGTTTCTTACACACAAGAAACCAACGTGGTAAATAAAAACCTCACGTTTTATGTCTGTGGAGGCACAGGTAATGTCAATCCTCAAGCAGGAGGCATTTTAGGTGGTTGGTCAGAAATGGGGCTTACATTTACCCAAAATTTCGCCAATGCTCAATGGTTTAATATTTCTACAACCGCTGCTATTTGTGGAGAAGCAAATAATCTCCTCAAAAACGATGCAGGCAACTATGTTGGTGCTGCAAAACCAACCTTAGCTATTACTGGGTATGGTAAAGTTAATTTTATGTTTCACCGTTATTTTGCTCTAGGTTTAGAAACCACGGGACGTATCGATTTAGATTTTAGATATCCTATCAATCTTCCTGCAAATCAACGTCTTAGCCTAAGAGCTTATATAGAAATATATCCTACTGGAAACTCTCTATATGCTACCGCACGAGATGATCTTGATGGTACAACACGTCAAGTACTAAACCATATGGACTACCGCCTTACTTATTATGTCCAATTCCACCCAGAATGGGGCTATGAATCCGAAGCACGTTTTCGATTCAACGGTAAAGCTCGAGTAGGACAAAAAGCTGATTCGCTCCAAGCCGTACGAGATAGTTTTAGTATTCGATGGAATAATACCCTTTATTACGAAAATGCCAATGGATTCGGAGGCTACTTTCAGTTCCGCTACCAACCAAATGATATTGTTCTCAAAACTTTACATGAAGTAGCGTTCATCGCAGGGCTATCATATTCTTATGATTTATCTGGATTATAAAAAATAAAACAACCCTATAAATAAAACACACATAAGCTTACTTATGTGTGTTTTTTATCTTGATTCAAAATCAAGAACATGTTATAATATCAATTATGAATAAATATCTATTATTAGATCACATTAACACACCTGCAGACTTAAAAAAACATTCTATTACCCAATTAGAGCCACTAGCTCAAGAAATCCGTCATTTTTTAATTGATCATATTTCCAAAACAGGTGGGCATTTAGCACCAAATCTTGGTACTGTAGAGCTAAGCTTAGCACTTCACTACGTATTTAATTCTCCAGAAGATTGTTTTATTTGGGATGTAGGACATCAATGTTATACCCATAAAATCCTCACAGGACGTAAAAATCTCTTTCCTTCATTACGTAAAAAAAATGGTTTATCGGGTTATCCTTCTCCTTCAGAAAGCGTTCATGATATTGTTCATGCAGGGCATAGCTCTACTTCCTTATCACTAGGAGTGGGGATTGCTACCGCAAAAAAATTATCTGCAGAAAACAGCAAAGTTATTGCTATTATTGGAGATGGATCTTTCACCAACGGTATGGTTTACGAAGCACTCAACGACGCTTCTTGGAGACAAATACCTCTCCTAATTATTCTCAATGATAACACACTTTCGATTTCCGAGAATGTCGGTGGAATTGCCAAACATTTCAATACTCTACGAACAAATCACCTCTACCTCTCTCTCAAAAAAGAGATTTCTCAAGGTTTACTCCATTCCAAAATTGGAAAAATCATTTTTCAAGTATTATTTGCCTGCAAATCTCTATTTAAAAAATTGATTTTTAAAAAACCTAATTTTTTTGAAAATCTTGGGATCAAGTATTTCGGCCCTTTTGACGGGCATAATACCAAACAATTAATTTCTTTATTTAAAGGGATTGACCATATTCAAGAACCCATTCTAGTCCACATCCTTACCGAAAAAGGTCGAGGACATCAAGCTTCCCAAGAAAATCCCATTAATTTTCATGGGATTTCTGGAAATGACGATAGTATTTCTCTCTCTCCCAAAAAAGGTAAATCTTGGTCTTCCATTTTTGGAGATAGTGTTTGCCGAGTAGCATCACAAAACCAAGATATTGTTGTCCTTACTGCAGCAATGCGAGAAGGTACAGGCTTATCTTTGTATGCTCAACAATACCCTGAGCGTTTTATTGATGTAGGAATAGCAGAGCAACATGCCGTTACTTGCGCCGCAGGGCTTGCACTCAAAGGTAAAAAACCTATTGTTGCAATCTATTCTACTTTCCTACAAAGAGCGTACGACCAAATAATCCACGATGTTGCTATTGCTGAATACCCTGTTATTTTTTGTTTAGACAGAGCTGGTCTTGTTCCAGGTGATGGAAAGACTCATCAAGGAATTTTTGATATTGCCTACCTTAGAACAATTCCTAATATGATTATTATGAGTCCTATCAACGAAGCAGAATTTAATCTTATGCTCGACACTGCTCTTATATGGGATAAACCTACAACTATTCGCTATCCCAAAGACATAGCTCCTCATTGGGGAACAGCAATACCTAATCTCATACTGGGGCAAGGAGTTATTCTCAGTGAAGGATTAGATGGGGTAATTGTGATTTTTGGGGCTCTTCTCACCGAAGCACTAGAGACTAAACAAGTTTTACAAAAATCAGGTAAAGATTTTGCAATATACCATCTTCGATTTGCTAAACCTATCCACGATACTGTTATAGAATATCTAAAAAACAAGACTCATATCATCATTATCGAGGAAGGAATCGCTACAGGAGGCATTGGAGAGTATCTTTCTTCAAGACTTCCAAATCAACACTTGGATTTATACAATACAGGAGATCGTTTCCCCGATACTGATACGAGAGAGTCTCTACTAAAAGATTTTGGATTTAATCCTACAAAAATTGCTCAAAACGCACTAAGGAAATATCAATAATGCTATACAAAATACATATGATCAATATGGGCTGTAAGCTCAATGCCTTTGAAGGAGAAGCAATCTTAAACGAACTCAAAGAAAAAGGACATACAATCTGTACTACCCAAGACAACGCAGAGATCATTATTATCAATACCTGTACCGTAACTGCAAAAGCCGATAACAAAGGTCGTAAATATATGCAAAGAGCTAAGAAACAAGGTAAAAAAGTGATTGCTACTGGCTGTTACGCGACTACAGACGGATTAGAGCTCGCAGAAGAAAATTACATTGATCTAATACTCCGAAACGAACAAAAATTTAGTATTCACGATTATCTCCCTTTACTAGAATTAGGCACAAAAATTGCCGAGGGACAAGATATATCAGAATTTCCCGAAGTTTCAGGATTTGAGCGAACACGAGCTTTTTTAAAAATCCAAGATGGGTGTGATAAGTTTTGCTCTTTTTGTAAAATCCCTTTTGCCCGAGGACGTAGTCGTAGCCAAGATCCTAAAAAAATCCGCTCTACTTTCCAAACATTATTAGATGCCAATTATAAAGAAATTGTCCTAACAGGGATTAATATTAGTGATTATCAATCTCCTGAAGGTTATCTTGGTACACTCGTTCAATCGTTATTAGCTTTTGAAGGAGATTTCCGTCTTCGCCTCTCCTCCTTACAGCCTGATGAGTTTGATCCTATCCTTTTGGAGTGTCTCTCTCATCCAAAAATGTGCCCTCATTTTCATCTATCAATCCAGTCTGGATCAGACACCGTTCTTAGAAGAATGTTTCGCCATTATACCCACCATGATTTTTTAGCGTTAATCAAGAATATTCGTAATATTCGTCCTGATACAGGAATTACCACTGACATTATTGTTGGTTTCCCTAAAGAAAGTAATGAGGAATTCCAAGAAACTCTTGATATGGTACGTCAAGCTGAATTTTCTCGAGTCCATATTTTTCCTTATTCTCAACGACAAGGTACCACAGCAGCACGTATAGAAGATTTTAGCCCCCTTATTAAAAAAGAGCGAGAACATCGCCTTCGGATCGTCTGTCAAGAAACAGCTTTAGCTTTTACCCAAAAATATTGTCTAGGCAAAAAATACCAAGCACTCACCGAAACAGCAAAAAATAAAAAACGCGAAGCTTATACCGAAAATTATATTAGAATTCATTTTCCAGAAGCGACAACAGATACGAATCAATTTATTCCTATCACACCTTCCAATGTTCGAATTGATCAAGATGGACATCTATTATTTTTCTAGTGTTTACTTTTTATATTATTCCATATTCTTTGTATCGTTCTTGTTAATTTATGATAAAAACCACTGATAAATCATCTCCGCAATAAGGATTAATTAATTCAAATCTATTGATTTTTACCTCATCTCTATTTATTTTTAAGTAAGAGGGTGGAGGTTGTTATGAAAAGAATTTGTTATATAATTGTTATTTTAGGGTGTTTCCAAATTGCTTGGGGGGTAAATCCTAAAATTGCCCAACCTTTGGAACAAGCGGTAATCAAAAAAGAAGCCTTATTTTTGTTTGTAGAACCAACTCCACAGGATGTTGAAGAAAATCGTTATCTTTTTATTGAAATTTTTGACCGTAATACAGGTAGGCGTATCACTCACAAAACCCTATCTCCTTCAAAGAATTATCAAACTTCTTTCAAAATTAAATCTTGGACGAATGGAAAATACCTTTTAAAAGTAATGTACGTAGATAGCGAAGGTAGACAACTCACCAAATCATCTTGGCGAAATTTTAGTATTCAACATTAAGAATAGTTTTTACAAAACTCTGTAACCAATTTTGCCGAATAGATCGCTGCTTCTCGGAAAAAACCAGAATATGTTTTTGCTGCTACTCCATCCGCTTTATCGCTAATCGAACGAATTACACAACAAGGAATATTGCATTTATTAGCTACATGGGCTATAGGAGCACTTTCCATATCAACCGCATATGCATCAAACAAAACTCTAAGTTTATCGATTTTTTCAGAAGACGCTACGAAATCATCACCACTTACAATACGTCCTCGGAAGACTCGTTCCTGCCCTAGTAATTTTATCGCAAGATCGGTAAATTTTTGAGAGAGTGCTGAATCAGAATAGAAAATTGACTTTTCATTATCATCAGGAATCTGTGATAATTGATAGCCAATTGCTGTTGCATCAAAGTCATGATATAAAAAATCTGTCCCAATCACCAAATCTCCCAACTTAATATCTTTGTAAACTCCCCCAGCTACCCCAGTGAATACTAAAGAATCCACTTGGTAAACGTAAATCAAGGCCGCTGCTGCCAATGCCGAATTTACCTTACCAATCCCTGATTGACATAGGACTACAGGAGTATTACCTATCATCCCCTTATAATACCGAGTTTGTCCTAAATCTTGAGTTTGAATATTATTCATATTTTCTAAGACCAATGATATTTCTTCTGGCATTGCTCCAATAATTCCTAGCATAATTCCACCTCTTTAAATGTTATTGTTAATAGATTATAATATATTTATTCATTTATTCAAACCTTTTATGATAAGAAAGTACTCTAAAAATTATTATAGTTTCGCAAAATATGATTCCGACAATCATAAACAGCATAGGAGAACTTTATGAAAAAAATATTGAGTTTATATATTCTCATGAATACCTTTAATCCCATTTTTGCTAATCCTATAGAAAACGAGTATTTTTATCAAAAAATGCTTACATACGCACCAAAAACTGTTGGCTTAACCCGATTTCCAAAAATTAATAATTTTCGATACAATGGAGATTGCTCTGGATTTATCGCTTTTTTATTTCATTTAGCTGGTCTCAATCTTCTAAAGTTATATGGAATCGGAGATAGTGGGGTAAGTGCTATTTGGGATGGACTAAGTAAGCAAAATTTTATTTTGGATCATCAAGAACTCCAAGTCGGTGATATTCTATTTTTTGATAACACTTATGATAAAAATAAAAATGGACGGTGGGATGATGATTTTTCCCATATTGGTGTAGTCGAATCAGTGGACGAATACAAAACAGTAACCTATCTTCATTACGGAAGTAGAGGGGTCGTGCGAGCAAAAATGAACCTAAAACACCCTACTACTTACTCCGCCACCAAAAATGGACAGAGCTACCGATATAACGATCTACTAAGAGCATCAAAAAAGCGAGGCGTCAATCCTAAGTACTTATCTGGATCATTATATCGAGGTGCCGCACGAATCATCGTTCAAAAAAATAATTAATATCGAAGTCTTGTATTAAGGTATAAGATATGGTATAATAATATAATTAATATACTATGAGGGTATCATGACAACCTTACTCTCAGAAATTAATATTGCCCATTTTCACCAATATCTGTTCTACAGACTATTATATCCAGCACTCTCCCCGAACGGTTTGCCTATAGTTGCTACCACATCTTTTCGTATTATTCATTTAAAATCATATCGTAATTATTTTTTTAGAATATTAACATTTTATTATGAGTCTACCAAAACCTGTTATTCCTATTGTTTGGAATCAGATATTTGTATCCATTCTCAAGATAAAATCCTCAAAAGTATTGAAGGGGCTATTTGGGGAACAATAGAATTTTTTATCCATCTAAGCTACAACGAAAATACCTTTTATGAAAGTACCTTACAGCAAAGAAATAAAGTATTAGAATTAGAACAGATGTACCAAATTATTGATCGTTTTTATCTAAATAGTATATTTTTCCCTATCGAAAACCTCCATCAGTCATTATACCACATAGAATCTCAGATACCTTATGATTCACAATTAGAATCCTATAAATGTTATACGCTAATGGGGCAAAAAATCACTAGGGATCCTTTTAGTCAATAATAGTCTCTATAGAAATACTCCGCATATTGGGAGTGTTTCCATGGTTTATTAAAACAAGAGTATAAGGACGAGGAACAACTTCAATGGCTCTTTCCGCCCACTCAATAAACTTAAAATCTCCTTGGTCAACAAACTCATCAAAACCCCATTCTAAAGCTTCGTTGATCCCACTGAGACGATAAAGATCAAAATGATACACGGTATACTGATTTGTCTGATAAATATTCATGAGACTAAAAGTCGGACTTGAAACTGCAACATGAGGATCAATTAATGCCATAAATGATCGGACAAAACTTGTTTTTCCTGTTCCAAGATCACCTTGTAACACAACCGTGCTAGGGTAATATCGGGAAAATATTAATTGAGCAATAGAGGATAATTCTTCAATAGAAGAAATAGCAAATTTGTGCATAAATTCATCCTTTAGATAAATATTGATTGAATATCGGATTATTTTTTTTTTAATTAATAGGGTCTTTATAACACTCCATATAAAGAAATAAAATATAGTTTTTTCAAAAAAGCTATTGACGGAAAGACAATAAAAGTGTATAATCTGTGCATAGTTTGTGCATAATTTGTGCGAATTTTGTGTATAATTGAGGAATAACATAAAATAACTATACGTTAATTAATATATTATCTTACTCAGAAGATGGAACGTTCAACGATAAATTGTGGGAGGTGGAATGTGAAATTAGTTCCGATTATTGAAGTTCATGCAGGTCATACCGAATTTGGACTACCTGAACGCCAAGGATTATCCGCTCGTATTAAAAACCCTATACTACATGTCCGTTATTGGATCGATCAAGGAGCAAAAGCTGTTTTCATCAAAGACTGTGATGGAGTTATCACTGGTAAACCACAATTTAGTAAACAATTAGAATACTTAGATGGTTCCATTGATGAAACAATTTATTATTGCGGTGGTATTCGTGATTTACGAAGTGTGCGTATTTTTGAACAGCGAAAATATAGTAAAATTGTCTCAGCAACTTCTCTTATCGAAAATAAAAAATTTCTACGTAATATTTTAGCAAATAATATCGGATCTATTGCTTTATGGGTTGATTCTATTGATGGTTTTGTGTATACTCGTAATGCGACTCGATGCATCGGAAAAAGAACCATTGATCTTCTCCGCTCCCTTCCAGAATTTGGTATTGATGAGATTTTTTTCTGTAGCCGATCAGAACAAGGCCCTTCTCCTCATCCAGATCGAGATACAATAGAACATATTCTTGATTTAGGGATTAATAAACTTTATGTTGCTGATAATATTTCTTCCAAAGAGGATCTAAAAATTTTATCAGAGTACGAAAAATATGGATTAGCAGGGACAGCGGTTCATCGTTCTTTATATAATGGAACATTCTCCCTTAAAGAGCTAAACGCTATTTTTCATTATGAAACTATTGATCTATAATCCTATCAAATAAATTAAAGTAGATATTTAGTAATTCATACAATTTTTGCGAGGTTCCTATGATACAGATCATACGAAGAGCAACTACTGATTTTTCAGTAGGGACAGTACCAATTGGGGCAAAGTATCCAATTTCTATTCAATCGATGCTCAGTGTACCGACCGTAGATATTGAAACTGCTATTGCACAGCTGTTTCGACTTGCTTCAGCAGGTTGTGATCTCGTACGTTTAGGTGTTCCTGACCAAGCTTCAGCCGAAGCACTAGCAGAAATCAAAAAACGCTCCCCTCTTCCTATTATTGCTGATATTCATTTCGATTACAAACTAGCCTTAATTGCCATTCGCTCTGGCGTTGATGGACTCCGTTTGAATCCAGGTAATATTTCTAATCTCATTCATGTACGAGAAGTTATTTCCGCTGCTAAAGAAAGTCATATTCCGATAAGGATCGGTGTAAATGCTGGCTCTCTGAATCCTCAAAAATATCCCCACCCCACCGCAGAAGCAATGGTTGACTCTTCTTTTGAACATATTAAACTATTAGAAGATTTAGATTTCCATGATATTAAGGTTTCCTTCAAATCCAGTAATGTTTTAACGATGATCGAAGCTAATAGATTATTTGCTTCTCGTTCTCATTATCCTATTCATCTTGGCGTTACCGAAGCTGGAGACGGTATGCAAGCTGTCGCAAAAAACGCAATCGGTATGGGAACCCTCTTACAAGAAGGGATTGGAGATACCTTAAGAGTGTCTATTACTGGTGATGTCGTACAAGAAGTAGAAGCTGGGCGTTATATTCTCCGCTCTTTAGGATTAAGAGATGAAGGGGTAGAAATAGTTTCTTGCCCTACTTGTGCACGAGTAGAATTTGATGTATTAGAAGCTGTCCAACAATTCAAAGAACAAACAAATCATATAAAATCCTATATTAGAGTAGCTATTATGGGCTGTGTCGTCAACGGTCCCGGCGAAGCAAGAGAAGCGGATTTAGGGATTGCTGTTGGTAAAAACGGCTCTGTTCTCTTTTGTAAAGGTCAGATTATTGGACACTATACCAAAAATGAAATGCTCCCAGCTCTTTTAGAAGAAACGTTGAAGTTAGATGCCATAAAAAAAGCTGAAAAAGATAAAGAAGGTCTCTAAAAGACAATCAATAACCTACCTATGTACTCGCAAGAAAATTAATCAAAATCTTAGAATTTCTTCTTAACTAATCTATTATCCATTCAATAATAAATCTCATCTTGTTCCATAAAAAAAATAAAGAGAGTGTTTTCATAACAACACTTATTTTTCTTACTAATATTTCTCTCAATACCTGATTTTTAAGTCTAATTTTATTGAAAATAAAAAAAAATTGGGTGAGAAATTAGAAATAGATTATTTTATAAGAATATAGTATAATTTAGTAAATATATACCAATAAAAAAACCTTCCATCATCATATCTTGTTTGGCAGAAGATATCAAAATATTATTATCTACCGCAAATTAAAAATAAATAAGTGGGAAAAATTATGAGTTTAAAAGTCAGTGTGTCAGGTATCCGTGGAATTTGGGGAGATAGCCTCAATATGGATACTATTATTCAATATTCTCGAGCTTTTGCAGCTTACGTTTTAGAAAAAGGGGGTAAACGCGTGTTAATGGGACAAGATGGACGCCCTACAGGTGATGTTTTAGCACGATCCTCAGCAAGTATTTTAAATATGATGGGATTAGATGTCATCGATGCTGGTATCGTACCAACACCTACAATTTTATATGGTGTGCGAGAATGTGGTTTTGATGCAGGTATTATGCTCTCCGCCTCTCATAATCCTTTAGAATGGAATGCTTTTAAATTTGTTAAAAAAGGGGGAATCTTTACCGATGATGACGATCTACTTATTATCAACAAATACATCCAAACCCCTAGTCCTATGCCATCATGGGATAAAGTAGGTACTTATTATCAAGATAATTCAGTAATGGAAAAACATTTAGAAGCGATTCTTAATACAATCGATATTAAATTAATTCAAAATTCAGGACTGAAAGTCTTACTAGATCCCGTCAACTGTTCTGGGGCAATTATTACCAAAAAACTATTTCAAGCTTTGGGAATCGAAGCATTTTATATCTATGATAAAGCACATGGGCATTTTGAACGCCCCGCAGAGCCCACACCCGCCCATTTAAAGCATCTAAAAGCAATTATCTTAGATAAAAAAGTAGATATTGCTTTTGCTCAAGATCCTGACGCCGATCGATTAGTCATTGCAGACGAGCAAGGACTTGTCCTCAGTGAAGAACTTACCCCCGTACTTGCCTTAAAAGCATTGTTGGCACGAGGAGAACGAGGATCTATCGTCCTTAATATGAGCACTTCTAAAGCAGGTGAAAAGCTCAATTCCCAATATCAAGGTAGAACATATCGCTCCAAAGTTGGAGAAGCTAATGTCGTCAAAAAAGTAGCCCAAGAAAACGCTTTTTACGGTATCGAAGGTAATGGTGGTGTAATTTATCCTGCAGTTAATGCTGGCAGAGATTCTCTTGTCGGTATTGCATTAATCTTAGAGTTACTAGCCAAAGAAAAAAAAACACTTTCTCAACTTGTATCAGAGCTTCCCATCACTATTATGAAAAAAGAAAAATATAATTTTAACGGCGATTTAGACGTTTTATTTAAAAAAATGAAAATAAGATTTCCTTCTGCAATCTCTAATACAGAAGATGGTCTGAGATTAGATTTAGAGGATGGTTCGTGGATTCATTTACGCTCTTCTAATACCGAGCCTATCGTCCGTCTCATCGCTGAAGCTTCAACAGAAGAACAAGTACAAACTCTACTCCAACAGGTGAATTCTCTCCTACTCGAAAGGTAGCTTAATTCTCATAAGGAAAAACAGATGAAAAAAAATATCCTCTTATTTTTTTTATTACACTCCTGCACCATTAGCGATTCAACCAAAATATGGTTACAAACTATTCGCGGATCTTGGCAGACTACTCCCTCTACTAAAATATGGTTTTCATCTTTAAACCCCACTGTCGACGTCCCTTCTAATACTTCCGTCGAAATTATACACGATGGTTCTTTTATAATTAGTGGGATTCATTTTCAATTTTTTCAAGTAGAAGGTACAGGAAGCTTAGCTATTTACTCTTTCATTCATCCTAGCAACACTCCACCAAGATATATAGGACTAGGATTGAATATTCAAAACGATATCCTATTCAATCCAACGATTTCTTCTTCACCAGATCAAGTGCGTCCCACTCCTAAAGGATCTACTTTTTTAATGAAATAAAAAACACATCCAATTGATTGGATGTGTTTTTTATTTTGTAGATTATATTATTTACTTAATAATAGTATAGCAACTAGTCCCAAAGGAAATATTATTCTTGCGCATCTCCAATCCAAATACCTACTTCGCCATCAAAAATTTGCTCATTGATCTCATACTCTGCTTTAATGACATATTTACCAGGGAGAAATTTAGATACTTTCACTATTGTTTGATAATTCTTTTTAGCAGTTAACTTACCCAACAAAACAGTTAGATTCATATCAGATTCTATCCAAACATCTACAGATGGAACATTACCATAAGGAGGCTGTATTTGAATTTCTAATGATTTTTTTATCGTCTGTCCGTCTGGTGGCGATAGAAAGCAAATATCATTTGCAAATGTTGCTGACGTGACGAACACCATGACTAATAATAAATTTTTCATAAAATTTCCTCACATTTAACATATAGCTATATATCGTATTTTTGTTTCTGATTTAAATAATGTCAAAATTGCTCGTTATACTTAACGATTAATTTTGAGGAAAATACTGTTCTTGAACATCTCCAATCCAAATATCTACATCTCCATCAAAATCTTTACCGTTAATATAATATTCTGCTTTAACTTCGTATTTACCAGGGCGAAATTTAGAAACATCTACTGTCGTTTTATAATTATTCTTACTAGTTAATGTACCCGTCCAAACAGTTTGATCTCTTCCCATATCATATTCAATCCAAACGTTTACCGAAGGGACATTACCATAAGGGGGCTGTATTTGAATTTCTAATGATTTTTGTTGGATAGACTGTCCATTTTGCGGCGATACAAACCAAACATCATCTGCAAATGTCGTTGATGCAATGAACATCATTGCTAATAATAAATTTTTCATAAGTTTTTCCTTAAATTTAAAAGATCACTATACACCAAGATATAGTATTTTATATTCCTTCTATTAAATATATATTATTTCTGACCGTCCGCATAATTAATAACTAACAATTCGTTATTATATGTCGTCAGTCTTAGTCTCATAGAAGGGATATTTATGGAGAATTAACCCATATAATAATATCTCCTTCATATTCTCTACCGTCGATATAATATTCTGCATTAATTTCATACCTACCAGGGCGAAATTTTGCCGTATCTACTACAGTAATATAGTCATTTTGGGGAGAAGCGTTCCCCATCCATACAAGTTGTTTGGTACGAGTATCTTCAATCCATACATAGATTAAAATGTCTTGAGGGGGAGGGAAAACTTTTATTTCTAATTTCCCAGAAACAGGTTGCCCATTTACTGGAAATTTGAACCAAATTTCTTCACCCCATACATTATTTGTGAGAAATATTATTACTACAAATATAAAGATTGATTTTTTCTTCATTTAGATAATTTTTTCCAAAACACTATACAAAGATATATAAAAAATCAAAAATATTTTTGATCGTTTCTAAAATATATCTTATATAAACTATGTATAACACATTAAGATAAGAAAAAGGGAGGAGCTCTTGGTAAATAAGAAATAAAAAATTGCTGTAAGTAAGATATTTGCTCAACAGCAGTTCGCTGAATATAACTCTCAGCAAGAATTGGAGTAGAATCCAAAATAATAAAAGGCTGAGTAATCGTAAGATCATCACTTAATAATTTTGTGTCTTGGTAAATAATATCAAAAGATCCAGTAAATTTCATCACGTGGACACGGTGGACATCTTTTGTGTTGTAGAGAAAAATTGGAATGAGTAAATAAAATGAAAAAAGAGATATCAAAATACTATGCATGATTAATTATAACACTTTTTTTGAGAAAATTCAAGATTAACTTTATTCTATGATTTTGAATAGAAAAAATTTTCACTATATCCACCCTATCAAAGATAACTATCAAATCATATCAAAAACTTGAGATTATTTTTATTACTTCCTACAATAAGGAATGAAAAAATTTCAATTTCGTATGCAGCGGATTCTCGATATTCGTGAAAAACTCGAATTAGAACAAAAAAATAAACTCGCAAAAGTTGCCTCCGACTATCAAAAAGTCTTACTCAAAAAAGATAATTCTTTGGATCGTATGCAACAAACTCGTAACAAGATTTATACTGATATACAAAACAATAATATCTCCCTTAAATCATTACAGTATATGGATCAATTACAAAATCAAACTGATCAACTTGTTCGTTCTTTGGCCTCAGAAATCAATCAAAAACAAAAAATCATGGAAAAAGAACGAGAAAAATATAATAAACTCCGCCAAGATAAAAAACTCATTGAAAATCTCAAAAAGAAAGAATTAGAAAAACATAAAATCCTTCAGCACCGTTCTGAAGCGATCATTATGGACGAAATTGCTAAGAGTTTTTCTCATGATCTTTCTTCTTTTTATGAAGACGGTGATTCTTAAATATATTCTAACAAATAGGAATAGTATAAAGGCTTATAATGATTTCAATTTAAAGAATTTTATTCAAAACCATTGACAAAATAAAAAAATTGTAATATAATATATTTCATTATGCAGGGATGCCCGAGCGGCCAAAGGGAGCAGACTGTAAATCTGCCGGCATCCGCCTACGGAGGTTCGAATCCTCCTCCCTGCAATGAAAAGTCTGCGAGTTCCCGTCGTGGGCTTTTCTTTTTTGTATGCCTCATAGTATCCGATATTATTAGATACTCCATTTTACCAACATCGAAGGATCTTAAAATACCTTTTATATAAAGAAAATATAAATACTATAAAACAACATTTATTATTTGAGGAGCTATCATGCAAACAAAATCAGACATATTATCCCAATTTTCCAAAGGTATGAATATGGTATTATCTACATCTGCAAATGATATTGTTACTTCCCGTACTGTTAGTGTGATGGTCTATAACGATTCTTTATATTTCGCTTCTGTCAAATGTGATCGCTCCATAAAAAATAAACAAATCGCTCAAAATCATCATATCGCTTTATGCTCTAACAAAATCCAAATGACAGGTCAAGCTTTTATTGTAGGTTTGGCTTCCGAATCACAAAATCAAGATATCATCAATCTCTACAAACAAATTTTCCTCAAGCATATAAAATGTTTATCGAAACCCATGAATGTTATCTTATCAAACTCGATATCTCATCCTATAAAAATTGGGAAATTATTAACGGTGAATTATCCGTTACTCAGATTGATTTCTAAGCCTCTCTCATTAAGATTGACTTAAATACAGATATTTATTATTAAGATTAAAAATAAATTTTATAAGGGAGTTCCTATGAATATCTCACTAACTACTAAGCATAAACACGATGAATTATTAAAAAAAATACAAGATACGATCTTAGACGAATTAAAAACAAATTTAACGACGGCAAAAATTGCCAAACAACGATTTTCGTCTTTTATTTCCCTATACGATATGTTTGACTATATCGATAAATACAACCCTAATATACCAAATTCCAAAGCGTATTCTCAGATAAATAAGAGCGAAAATATTTCCTACAATTATTTCGAGGAGTGTTTGATACCTTGCTTAAAGAAAGCACAAAAAAAATATCCCACCCTTTTTGAGATCAAAGGTATCGATCTTTTAGAGCAAGGTTTTTTAGATCATACACCAGTCAATGTTTATACAATATTTTCCATCGCCAATTTTTGGGGAGCAGCTCAGAGCTACTCCTTTCAAAAAGTCAAAACTACCAATAATATCCATATCCACTTTATAACTAACTCTAAACAAACCCCTAGTGATGAGTGTATCTATAACTCTACCCCAGATCAAACAGAAACATCTATCTATACCAAGAGTATCGAGCAAGTATTAGGAAGTTTTATCTATCTTTTTTATAGAGAAACAGAAAAAGATAAATTCCATTTAGTTGACAAATATCTAGCTTTACCACCATATCGATTAAGTACCAAAGAACCCCTATGGAGTTATATTACAATACAAAAATGCTCTTCCCTATCTCCTAATCAACAACTAGATGTATTAACAGAGCTTCAATTGTCGACAAATATTTCAGAAAACAGAAAACAAGAAATAACATCCTCCGCTTATTTTAGAAGCCAACAAGAAAAACTCAAAGCCTTACAAAGAGCTAACAATCGCTGCGAAAATAGAGCCTGTTCCAAACAGGTACCTTTTATAAAATCTGATCATTCAACGTATTTAGAGGTACATCATATTATTCCACTCTCTCAAAACGGCATCGATCACGAAAAAAATCTTATAGCACTCTGTCCCAATTGTCATCGGGAAGCTCATCATGGTCAGAATAAAAATTCCCTTCGTGATCAATTTCAAATAATTATTAACAATAAATATTAAACATCCCATAACATCAGGAAATGCTGTACCTTTCTCTCTGTAAATTAAGAAATAAAACCACCCTAATTTTGGGTGGTTTTATTTATATCTCTAAATCTTTTCGGATTTGTTGTGCTATATGATACGCTAGATTTACAGGAACAGCATTACCTATCATTTTATATCCAACAGAAATATCTGTATATTTAAATTTAAAAAAATCTGGAAATGTTTGTATTCTAGCACATTCTCGAACTGATAATCTTCTGTACATATTTTCATAACCTTGTTTGAAAATATGTTTGTCTTTTTCTAATTTAATCATTTTAGGAGCTTGAGGATGAATCGGAGCATGCCTCCCACCTGCTTGTATCGTAAATGAAGGTTCGTTCCAGTTTCTAACCCTATTTCTAGACATATATATTGTCGAAAAACCACCAGTCATATACTCATGATTATCGACATCCAAAATTTGATTTGCTTTATTTTTTGCGAGAGCTGGCTTTGAATTATATTTTAAATCCCAAATAGCATCTTGTAATATTACTTTTTTATTTATAGACTCTATCATAAATTTTTTATCTGTAATATCTTTTCTATAACCAACAAAAATAACCCGTTTACGATCTTGAGGAACATCAAAGTTAACAGCATTTAATAATTGAAAAGATACATTATATCCCATATTATTAAAAGAATTAATAATAAATTCTACGAATTCTTTATGTTTAATATGTAACATTCCTGATACATTTTCGGCTACAAAAAACTTTGGTCTTTTCTCTGTAACTAATCTAATATAATCGTGGAATAGTTGCCCGCGTTTATCTTTATTGCCAAGTCCTTTTCCAGCTTCACTAAAACTCTGACAGGGGGGACCACCAATAATCCCATCAATATCCGATGGAACTTCTTCACATAAAATATTTCGTATATCTCTTGTGTCTAAGTACGTATCTGGAAAATTATATTTAAAGGTTTCCCATATTGTTTTATCAAATTCATTTGCCCATACGGTCATAAAACCTGCTTTATAAAATCCTAGATCCATACCGCCGCATCCAGAAAATAAAGACAATAATTTACCCATTATACACATCTTTACTAATAAAAATATGTATTACCGGTGTTAATTGAGCTGGATTATTAGGATGTTTAATGTTAGTATAAGCTATATTAATTAAAGGGTTTCGTTCTAAATTTTCTCTATCAGAGTTTGAAAAACTACTGTATTTTTCTTGTGTTAATAAACAATTTAATATATTATTCTCGATACCATTTATATAGCTAAATACCTTATTTGGATGAGCAATCCCCCACATTCCACGAATACGTAAATATGTAATACCTAATGGATCAATTTTATTAACTCTACCAAGTTCTTTTGTTTCTGCAAACTGGACTCCTCGGATAGTATTTATACCATCTGATATTGTATTTTTGATACGCTCATATATTGCAGCATCAGCCGCATAACACTCACCCTGAACAAACCATAAGCTATTAAGTTCTTGATTATTACTATTAAGATTTCCTATTACATAAAATAAGGTTTTACTAGTCCACTGTGAATTTTCACAATTTTTGTACGCTTCAGTAATCAACAAATCGCTAGATAATAGCCTATTTTTAGGAAAAGAGCTGTTTAAAGCAATAGTATTAGTATTACCTTCGATTTTCTTAACTTCTATAGCATCTCCATTTTTTACAATAAAGTCTGGAGGATTGTTAGTATTCCCCAAATAGGAAAAACAATCTGTATAAGCAAGTTCTTTATCATTTATATCTAATCCCATAGAATTACAAAATAAATCTTTAATATAGTATTCTAAGATATCCCCATTATTGTGAATCCTATTACGACTTTTGTAATGTTTTTGAATAGAATAATTGATATTATTAGAAAAATTAAAAATAGCATGTAAAATATTTGTCATAAAACTCTCACTATGATATATAATATTATTATACCAAACTCAATAGTAAAAATCAATCCTATCTTATTTTACAAATACTCCCTCAAAATATTAGTACACCGTTCTTACTGACTAAATATTGGTATCATCCAACAGTTAATAGATAAATTTATCTATTAATTTTATTTATTAATTTTATTTATACTCCATTGAATGACATCAAAATATATGCTATGATAAAATTATAAGAGATAAGGATTTTTTATGATAGATACCAAATTGCAACATCACATTCAAAAAATATGTAAAAAATCTATCCAGATATTAATTAAAAATAATGTTTCTGCCAATCATATCACTTATTTAGGATTATTTTTATGAATCGTGACCGCTCTAACTATTCTAGGACAAAAACCAGTTATTACCCTTATAATTCTATATCTATCAGGATTTTGTGATATTATAGATGGTATTGTAGCCCGGGAATCCAAATCCATGTCTTCTGTAGGTACTTTATTAGATATTGTTTTTGATCGTATTGTTGAAATGTCTATTTTAGGAGCTTTAGCTTATACTTATCCTCAATATATGCCAATCATTATTATCCTATTAATGTCTATTCTATTTTGTATTACTGTGTTTCTAACAATAGGCATTTTAGTACAAAAATCAAGCCACAAAACTTTTTTCTATGTATCAGGCATCATGGAGAGAACAGAGGCATTTATTTTATTTACTTTATTAATTATTTTTCCAAGACACATTCCTGTGATAGGGATTATCGGAGCTCTATTAATATTTATTACGGGTATTCAGCGATTCGTTTTTGCTATTAAACATTTAGATAATCCGCCAATAGGAGATTAGACATGCCAATTAAACAATATGATCTGATTGTGATTGGAGGAGGCTCAGGGGGCTTAACTTGTTCGATTGGAGCTAGTAAACTTGGAAAAAAAGTTCTTTTAGTAGAGCAACGAAAAATAGGCGGAGAGTGTACTTGGAGTGGTTGTATTCCTTCTAAAGCCTTTATCCAATACAGTAAGCAACCCTTCATTGACAAAACTAATATTCTCCAAAAAGTTAGAGCAATTTCAGAAGAAATTTATACCCATGAAACCCCTGAAGTCTTAGAATCGTATGGTGTAGATGTACTTCTAGGAAGTGCTTCTTTTAAGACCAAAAATATTATTACGGTGAACAAGGCAGAATATCAAGGCAAAAAAATCGTTATTTGTACTGGCACCAGCCCTTTTGTACCTAACATCGAAGGATTAAACAAAGATAATCTTCTTACTAATGATAATTTTTTTCTCCAAGAACAACTACCTGATTCGATTATTTTTATTGGAGCGGGAGTTATTTCCCTTGAATTATCTATCCCCTTAGCGAGATTAGGCGTTAAAGTGAGTATCCTCGAAAAAAATAGCGATATTTTACAAATTTCTGAACCAACGATCGCCGAAAACGTCAAAAAAATTCTCAAACAATATAATATTGATCTCTATGTCGATATAGCCATCCAAAAGATCAATACAAACAATACCACCTATTCTATTCATTTCACTCAAAATAATAGTACTTATCAGCTCCAAGCTGATAAATTTTTTGTTGCTTCAGGTCGTACCCCAAATATTGCTGGATTAAATTTAGAGCATATCGGTGTCCAATATGATTCTAGTGGAATTACCGTCAATGAATACCTAGAGACTTCTCAACGTCATATCGTCGCCCTTGGTGATGTTGTAGGGCCTTTTCGATTTTCTCATGTGGCAGGTCTTCAAGGCGAGGTTTTTGTAAGAAACTTGATCACCCCATTCTTTAAGAAGAAATATTTTCAAGAAACTATTCCTTATGTGGTTTTTACCGATCCAGAGTTTGCTCAAGTCGGCATGACAGAAAAGCAAGCAACTAACAAATATGGAAAAAACATTAAAGTCTATAAGTATTGCACGAAAGATAGCGAAAGAGCCATTATATCCCTTGAGGAGTATTTTTATTTTCAAATTATAACCCATAAAGGTCTTATTGTTGGTGCTACAGTCATGGGAAGTAAAGCAGGAGAAATAGCAAATCTACTTCAATGGTTCTACGTTTCTAAAACTCCTTTTAGAAATTTCGTAAAAAGTGTCCAGGCTTATCCGAGTTATGGAGATTTTTTAAGAAAAGTCGCAAAAAAAATTATGATCGATGATTTATTATCACTTTCTATTGTAGCGTTTTTCCGATCGTCCAAATAAAGGATTTTTAGGAGCATATTATGCATATCGTTACCGTATGCGGATTTGGTATTGGTTCTAGTTTAATTTTAAAAATGTCTGTTGAACAAGTGCTAAAAGAATTAGCAATTGATCATATTACGGTGGAATGCTCTGATCTAATGTCTGCTCCTAGTCTTTCTGCCAATATTTATTTTACTTCACAATTAATCGCTAAAGAGTTAGGTACTTTGGTCTCTCAACCCGTATTAAGTATTTCTTCTTTTATTGATAAAGAAGAAATTAAAAGAACAATTCAACGTGTAGTGGAGAATTAAATGTTCGAATATATGATCAATATTTTTCGTAATCCTGCCCTATTTTTAGGGTTTTTTACTATGATTGGGTTAATCTTACAAGGAAAATCTTTTTCTGATATTATTAAAGGAAGTTTAAAAACGATCATAGGAATAGTCATTTTATTTCAAGGTGTAACTATTATTATTCAATCAATTACTCCATTAAGTGATAGTATTAATCTCATTTTCTCAACAAATCAACAAAATACTCTTGCCAATTTTAGTGATTTTATTCAAAAATATAGTATAGAAATTGGAATCGTTATGATTACTTCATTTCTATTAAATATTTTAATTGCTTATACCACAACTTTCAAAGTGATATTTTTAACAGCAAATTTTATTTTTTGGTTTGCGATGTTATTTATTTCCTTAGGAGTGGAATTACAACTTCCTCCTCTCACGACCATATTATTAGCAACACTATTTACGACACTATATTTAGTGATTCCTTCTAATTTACTCTACCCCTATGTTAAAGAATTAACAGGGACTCCAGATTTTTCTCTTGGTCATTCCACATCGATTTTTTGTTTTATTGGTATCTTTATAGGAAAAATCATCAACGCTCCTCATCAATCTGCGGAACAAATCAAACTACCAAAACAACTATTATTTTTTACCGATACCACTCTCACCTCAGGATTTGTTATTTTTCTCACTTATTTTACTGTCAGTATTATTGATATCATAAACGCCAACAATATTATCGTGAATATGTTTAATACTAATGATATATTTATTTATAGTTTAAATCAAGGAACTCTTTTTAGTGCTGGAACAATCGTCCTCTTACTAGGTTCAAGAATGATGCTCACAGAAATTATTCCCTCATTTCAAGGGATCAGTAGTAAATTAGTCCCCAACTCTATTCCTGCCTTAGATGTCCCAATGATATTTTCTTTTGGTATGAATTCCTTAATAATAGGATTTCTTGTATCCGTAGTATCTAGCCTGGCTACTATTGTTGTATTAGGGCTATCGGGGTTATTAACTTATGCAATCATTCCTTTAATTATTGCTTGTTATTTTGATGTTGCTCCAGGAGCTATTTTTGCTAATAAGTATGGTGGGATCCGTGCCGTTATTTTAAGTTCTGCACTTAATGGAATCCTCCTTATGGTTTTTTGCGCTTTTTCATTAAAATTAATTGCGAATACCTCAGGAACCTTTATCCAAACCTATGGAGGCAATGACTTTTCTGTATGGCTCTTGATCGCCAATCCTATTTTCAAACTATTTCAATAAGGTGGTCTATTATGAAAAAATATAGTAATATAATTATTTTTATCATTATTTTTGGGATAGGGTTTATCCTTATTCGTCGTAGTGGGGTTTTGTCTCTTCTTACACTAGAAAATATCCCTCTATTACGAGAATATTTTATTTCTCTAGGTTGGAAATCTGTAGCTATTTACTATATAAGCTACATTTTAGTGTGTTTATTTTCTCTACCAGGATTACCCATGACCATATTAGGGGGTATTTTATTTGGCCCTATATGGGGAACAATTCACACAGTGTCATCCGCATCTTTAGGATTGGGATTGTCCTTTTTAATCTCAAGGTATACTTTTAGAAACCTTATGCTCGATAAATTTGGTTCCACTGATATCTTTAAGAAACTGGATCAAGGAGTAAAATCGCAAGATTGGCGAATCATCATGATCACACGATTGATCCCTATTTTTCCTTTTAGTTTACAAAATTATATTTATGGACTAACAGATATATCTTTTTTTGTCTATTGGATTTTATCCACTATTTTTATCATCCCTGGCACCGCTGCCTACACCTTATCTGTAGGAGCCGTACTATCTGGGGAATTTCCTACCAATAGTTTACTCTATTTGGGTATTGGAGCTTTGTGTTTTATTCTCTTAAGCTTAATCCCTAAATTTCTCAAATCAGGAGAATAATATGAAAAAATCTCTTATCTATTTTTGTCTGATCTTTCTACAGACTTCCCTATATTCTGCTCCAGAATCTGTTTACGACAAAAAATGGGATGAATTTGACAATAGTAATAATACTTCTATCGATCACAGCGACTTTAACACCTTTCTCAAAAAATATGTTAAAACTATTAGTGGAATAAACCTAGTCAATTACCAAGGAATCAGTCCTACTGATCTTTTAGCACTTAATAATTATATTAAAAAACTAGAGGTTTTACCTATTCTAAAGTATTCCAAACAAGAGCAACTTGCCTATTGGATCAATTTATACAATGCCTTAACGGTTAAAGTTATTTTGGACACTCAACCTAAAAAATCAATCAAAGAATCCTACGGGGGGATCCTTAATACAGGGCCATGGAATAAAAAATTGTTAACCATCGAAGGATACCCTATTAGTCTCAATGATATTGAACACAGAATTTTAAGACCTCTATGGAAAGATGCTCGTATCCATTTTTTAGTAAATTGTGCTAGTATCGGTTGTCCCAATCTTTTATTAGAAGTCATCACTGCTAATAATTATGAAGAAAAAGCAAACTTTGCTGCAAGAGAATTTATTAATTCATCGAGAGGTGTAGACTTAAAACATAATAAATTAACACTATCTTCTATTTTTCAATGGTATCTTAGTGATTTTGGAGATAATACCACAAGTTTATTAAACTACCTCAATCGGTATAGTGATAACAAAAATATTATCAATTACCAAGGAAAAATCTCTTATCAATACAATTGGAATTTGAATAAACAATAAATATAATTGTCCTATTACCAAATCAATCAAAACATAATTAAGATCATAAGATCTATAAAAAATAATCCCTCCAATATCAAAAAAATAAACTATTAGAAAACAAGTATCTTATTTATACAAAAAACGTTAACACTACGATTCATAGCAAATAGAATATCAATTGCTTTTATTTTAGAATATGTTATAATTAGAGATTGTTATATAAGAGTGAGAGATGCTGAGCACAGTGAATATAGGAGTATAAAGATGTTTAAAATTTTTGAAAGAGTTACTGATATTTTATCCCAAAAAATGTCAGGATTACTTAATAATCACTATATTAATGTGCTAAAAGATGGAATTATTGTCAATTTAATTCCCTCATTAATTGGGTCATTTTTTCTTTTAATCGTTGTTTTACCTATTCCGGGTTATAGTGAGTTTATGGCAAACTTTCTTGGTCAAGAGTGGTCAAAATACCCTCTGCTAATCGTGGGAGTAAGCCTAGATATGATGGGAATTATCGCAGCAATTGCTATCTCTTATCGCCTAGCAGAAAGTTATAAAATTAGTGCCTTACAAGCAGCTATTACTTCCTTTATGTGTTATTTATTAATGACTCCTTTTTTTGTTACTTATCATACAGAAATTATTGCTGGAGTTATTCCGACAATTCATCTTGGATCACGAGGGCTATTCACCGCAATTTTAGTAGCATTTATCTCAACAGAGATTTATACTTTTCTTATTCGTAAAAAAATAGTTATTTCTATGCCAGAAGGAGTGCCTCCAGCAGTTTCACGTTCTTTTGAATCAGTTATTCCAGCCTTAGTTACCCTAATAATCTTTATGTTTTTTAGAATTTTAGTGGATATAAGTCCTTACGATAATATCAACACGATGATTGTTGAAACAATTATTGCTCCTCTTTCATTTGTTGGGGCAAGTTTTTGGGGATTACTACTTTATGTATTCCTTCTTCATTTTTTGTGGTTTTTTGGAATCCACGGGGCACTCGTTGTAGGAACTCTCTACGCTCCCTTATTTACCGTACTTGCTGACCAAAATAGATTGGCATTCCAAGCTGGTGAAGTACTCCCAAATCTCCTCACTGCTGGGAACTTAGAAACATATGTTTTTTTAGGGGGCTCAGGAAGCTCCTTATCTATCGTCCTACCACTGATTTTTATCGCAAAAAGTCAACTTTTCAAACAGGTTTCTCGTTTATCTATCGCTCCTGGGATTTTTAATATTAACGAGCCTTTTATATTTAGTATCCCTGTAGTAATGAATCCTAGAGTCGCTATTCCTTGGATTTTAGCCCCTATAGTCAATCTTATTATTACATATATTGCCACTACTAGTGGTTTCGTTCCCCCTCATCCTGGCATCGTTATTCCTTGGACAACACCAATTATAATCTCAGGATTCCTTATTGGTGGTATTTCTGGAGTCATCCTACAGATTGTAAATTTGTGCTGTTCTGGATTGATTTGGTATATTTTTATATACGGGATGGATAAAGAACAATACAAACTAGAAACAAAATAATATAAAATAGCTTCAATAAGTTATCCACCAAACAAGAAAAATGAAAAATATTGATTTTATTGTAGAATATGTTATAATCAAGCATCATCCTACGATGAATAAAGGATTTACCTCATATAATTCCTCTGGGTTTGAGAGGTATACTAAAGATAATTTTGGAGGTTTCTATGAATAATTATCAAGAAACTATCGACAAAAATTTTGATTGTTATATTACACATCTCAGTCGCTTGGTATCCATCCCCAGTGTTTGGATTGAGGGAGAGGAAAAAAACACTCCTTTTGGTGAAAATATTCAAAAATCCCTAGAAGAAATGATCGCTATCTGTAAGGAACTTGGTTTTCGGACTTTTATAGACCCTAATGGTTACTATGGATACGCCGAAATTGGAGAAGGAACACCATTACTTGGAGTACTTGGGCATTTGGATGTTGTCCCAGCTGGAGATCTCAACAACTGGACAAAACCACCATTTGAGCCATATATTCAAGAAGGGAAATACTATGGGCGAGGTTCTCAAGACGATAAAGGCCCAACCCTTGCTGCAGTCTATGCTCTAAAAAATTTACTTGATCTTGGTTTCCAACCCAAAGGACGTATCCGAGTTATTTTTGGAACAGACGAAGAAAGTCTTTGGCGTGATATGAAAGAATATCTTCAAAAAGAAGAAATTCCATCCGTTGGATTTACTCCTGATTCTCGTTTTCCATTAAATTATTCAGAAAAAGGATTACTTCAGGTCAAACTTCGTACATCAAACGATGCTGGTATTATTTTTAAAGGGGGAGACGCTTTCAATGCTGTACCTTCTACTATTACTGCTCCTGCATCCAAAACAATAAAAGAATGTTTAAAAAACCTAGGCTATGAGTTCAAAGACCTAGGAGATCAAGTTGAAGTTATAGGAAAGGCAGCTCATGCACAAGTTGCCGAAACAGGGATCAATGTAATCAATCGCTATCTCCACGCCCTTTATGAAGCAAAAATCCCTAGTAAGGCTGCAAAGTTCATTACCGAAAATATCATTGGGCATAATTTTGCTGAACCAATCTTTGGTAAAGTCAAAGACGAACACTCAGGAGAATTGAAATTCAATCTCGGTAAGATAGAGTGCGATGAAGAGGAAATACTCTGTATTGATATGAGAATTCCCGTAACCTATAAAAAAGAAGTTATTACAGAAATTCTCAAAGACAAAGCAAGCGAGTATGGTTTTAGTTATGAAGAATACGATTATTTACCTTCTATTTATATTCCTCAAGATTCGATTCTTATTAAGAGTTTGATGAGTGCTTATCAAGAAGAAACAGGCGATAAGGAAAGTACCCCTATTGCTTCTGGAGGAGCAACATACGCTCGTGCCATCCCGAACTGTGTCGCTTTCGGAGCTATTCTTCCTAATCGTGCCAAAGTAGAGCATCAACCAAATGAATATATCGTACTAGAAGATATTAAAACAGCAATGCGTATCTATATGAGAGCATTTGAAAAACTCAATGGTCAAAAATTTTAATAAAACAAAGAGGAAACTATGAAAGAAAGAAAAATGCTGAGTGCTTATAGTATTGTCTTTATCTTTTTGATTATCACAGCAATCCTAACATGGATTGTGCCTCCTTCGGTGGTAGTTACAGACGAGAATGGCACAAAAGAAATTATTTATAACGCTATTATGCTAAGCTCAGGAGAAATTATTACTAATGCTGGTGTCCAAGCCGTTGGTCTTTGGAATGTTATTATGGCTCCTATCCAAGGATTTGCCAAAGCATCTTCTGTAGCAATCGCAATCCTAATGGCTGGGGTATTTTTAGGAATGATTACTTACGTCGGTGCTATGGATGCAGCAATCGGTACTTTACTTAAAAAATATACAGGAACGGCGTTAATCGCTATTTTGATGTTTGCTTTTGCAATATTTGGAACAGTTTTTGGTTTTTGGGAAGAAATTCCCGCCTTTGCCGTAGTAATCGTCCCTCTTTTTATACTTGCAGAGTATGACGCAATGACAGGTATTGCCGTCCTTATGATTGGCGGTTCAATTGGAAATATGGCAAGTATTATCAATCCATTTTCTACAGGGGCAGCCATCAGTGCAATCGGAAATAATGAGCTATCTCTTGGTAGCGGGCTTTTCCTACGGATAATTATCTTTATTGCTCTATATTTAGTAGGTTTATCTTTAACATTAAATTATTCCAATAAAGTTAAAAAAAATAAAGAACTCTCTGTCCTAAAAGATATCGAGATAAACACACTTCATCATGATAATAAAGAACTTCCTGAACTAACTCCACGTCGTTTTTGGTCAGCAATAGTTTTAGTAGGAATCATCATTCTATTACTCCTCGGTTATACCCCTTGGTATGCTATTCCCATCGCTAATATGCAAGATATTATTAATACCCCATTTACTTTCCTCGCAAAAATTCCTATCCTAGGAACAGTCTTAGGAGCTGGAAATATCACTCCCTTGGGAGATTGGTACTTTGAAGAATTTGCATTCGTTTTCTTTCTGGGTACTCTTATTATCGGTCTCATTAATCAGATCCCCGAAGAAGAATTCGTTCGAGAATTTATTGCTGGAGCAAGAGGGCTTCTCGGTGTGGTCTTAGTACTAGCTATCGCTAACGGTATTTCAGTAATTATGGGGTCCAAAACCGAAGGTATGTCCGTAACCTTCGTATACTGGATTCAAACAATGCTACAAGGGATTCCTTCTTGGGGATTCGTGTTGGCTACCGTCCTTGCTTATGTTGGAATAGGATTCTTCCTCCAATCTACCAGCGGAGTTGCAGGAATCACCATGCCTATCCTCGGAGCTGTCGCGTTTGCATTATTTCAATCAAGTCCTATCAGTGCTGCAGGTGGACAGATTTTATTGATTTCTACATTTACCTTAGGAATTAATTTTATGACTTGTATCTACCCAGGAGCAACTACAATGGGGACATTAGAGCTTTTTAATATTCCTTATGGAATTTATCTGAAATTTATTATTAAAACAATGCTTGCAATGCTCTGTACAGGAACAATTATTATTTCTCTTGCTCCATTCTTCGGACTTGTATAAAAAATAAGCAATAATAACATTTGGTTAGAGAGACGAAGGCGATACTATTAACTTATCCAGCAGAGCAAAGCATCGCTGGAGTAGAGGAGCATTTATTTTAAGGAGTTAATATGATGAGAGTATTACTACTGATGTTCTTACTCGTGGGGTGTGGGGAAAATCCATCTATAGCTACCTATGATATTGAGCCTGAATTATTTTGGCTTCAAAAATATGGTGTATCTGAAATCATGGCCGCACCAGAATATACCTCCACAATATATTATGAACCTATATCAAAAATATTTTATTTTGCAACAATAGAAAAAATAAAGAATATTACTTATGAGACAAATAATATTATAAATGAGAATGCTGTCATTGACCATATCCCATCTTGGGAGGTAAAACCTAATGAGCGAAATACGGATTTAGTTTATTATCCTATAGAAGATCCTTTAATATATGTAGGAAGTATTAATCTTACAAACCGTATTTATATTGATTCTAAGAGTAATCAATATATCAAAAAACTTACTGAAATAGATACTAGTTATTATATAGATTATGAAGACCATAAACAAAGTATTGTAGGTTCTCTATTACCTTTTATAACTCAAAAAGATATTTATGATATTGTCCCTCCACAAATTGCTTTGAGTAATCAATTTAATCAGGTTTTTGTTATTGGTAATTTAAGACCTGATCCTAATATTTCTAATCGGTACCCTAATGGTACTTTATATCTTAAATACTACGACTAATTTTTATTTAAAAACTAAGTGATGACAATTTTGTTCTCCTTTCTTGCCTTCTTCAATACTACGAGAATCTAAGATAATTCTTACTGATATAAATTTTCTTAAACTCTTTCGAAAAGAAGACTTACTCGGATCTAATCCTGGATTAGCACCTATATCTATCGTTTGTCCTTTATTACTAATATGGTTAAAACCTATATATCTCGGTTTAAGATTTCTATCTGTCTTTGTTCCATTTAAAATACCTATGCTCAAATTAGATATGATTAGCTCTTTACTGATTCCTTTTTTTAATTCTTCTTCAACATATATACCTGATGAACCTCTATACATTGAATTAATAGCTAGTTGGTTGGTGGCATTATACACGCTTTTATATATAAGATTTGCCTGAAGTTCCGCATCACGTTCCGCTGATGTTACCCACATTTGTTTAATATCTAAACTTACTCCTAAATAATTTGCATAGACACCGATATATTTTAGTTTTCTTATAATATTATTAGATAGTGAGCCTATAGCATATTGAGTTTTTTGAACCTTAATCTGATCCAATCCTAATTTTGTTGCGACAAAAATAGTATCTCCTTCTAGTGTGTCCATGCTTAAACCTGCTCCACGCCTTGCGTCTATATTTAATGACATATCATTACTATCTGTATACAATTTATTCCAAAAGCTTTTACGATCAACTGCAAACATAATCTTATCCAAAGGA
>JBOFHK010000011.1:0-49599 GCA_051649605.1 Brevinema sp.
TAGAAGAAAATAAAGGCGGAATTCTATTACGAGTAGACCACCGAAGTTTTTATGGGCAACATAAAAATCATTTTCAAAAAATATTCGCTAAACGTTGGGAGAAAATGCTAAAATATTTAACTATAAGTGCTTAATAATATTATTAAAACAATTGTTGAAAATAAAATAGACCGTCACTTTTCACCGAAGCCCTAATATATTCTTAAAAAAAACCGATATAATTTATAGTGAAGTTCTATAAAAAGGGGGAAGGATGAAGTCATTTATCTTATTTATACTCTTGTTTGTTCCTATTATTTCTAATGCTCAAAGAGTGCGGTTATCTGGTATTCCTGGTCAAGATAGCGATATGGATATTACAAAAATGCTTGATCAGATTATGGTACCTTATTATAATGAAGTAACAAATCTAAATAATAAACGACTTGATCAGGAAATAGAGTTTGAGTTATGGCAAGAATTTCGTAGCAATATTCAAAATTTTGAGCAAGTTAATCGCTATATTCTTGGGTACGAGTCTTCTTTTAGATCAGTAACTAATTATACTTCAGATCCTTCAGCACTATCTATCCAAACCACTCGGCAAGCTAAGCCAGGCGATTATCGTCTTTCTATCAACACTCTTGCCGATGCTCATGCCTTCTCTACTTCTCCTATCCCTCTCGATAAAATTTTAAATAGCGGAGATTTTTCCGTTATTGTTAATTCAAATACTAATTATATTTCTTTTCAAGAAAGCACAATAGATAATTTATATTCTACTCTGAATAGTTCATTATCAAATATTATTGATGTCAAACTACTGAATGCTTCAGCAACAGAAAAAATTATTGCTCTAGTGTCAAAAAACGAAGGTGCTTCTAATCGAATTAAATTTGATGGAGACATCGCTCCATTATTAGATGCGAACTTTTTGAGTAGAGGACAAGAACAAAAAACTAATTTCTCTTGGTATAATAATTCTAATACGATATTAACTAATACAAATATAGCGATGGATCTATCTTACCCAATTTCTATGCCTACAGTCCTTTCGTTTTCTTCTTTATTGGAAGAAATTCCTATTATTACAAACGAAGAACCATCTCCTAAAATTGCTTTATCAAACCTCAATACAGAAGAGTTAGGGTCGATTAGTAATTTTAATATTATTTTACCTGGAGCAAAACCTATTTTAGATGATGTCCCTACTCTTTCAAATGTTGATTCTTTAGTTGAAGATTTACTTCCTGTGCAACAATTAATTCTAGTATTTAATGATAATACTCAGGAAATCATAGATTTAGATTCTAAAAAATATTCTGTATCTTTAGATCAATATATTGATAAAAATTTAATTCAGATTAAAGCTATCTCCGAACAAAAAATTCTTACTCTATCTGATTTAGAGTTTATCGCTTCTCCCAACGGTTCTTTGGTGCTGCATAACGAAACTGTCAAAGGGCAAGATGCCTCTTTTTTATTGGACGGAGTTGAGTTTACAAGACCTTCTAATACAATAGCTGATCTTATTCCTGGGGTAACATTAAACTTACAGCAAGACCAAAAAACTAATATATTAGTTCAAATAAAAATGGATATAGAACTTATTAAAGATACTATTATTCAATGGGTAATTAATTATAACACCCTTATGGAAGAACTACACACCTTTACTACTATTCCCATTAATCAAATTGGTCGTTTGAAACCTCTACACCAAAGAAAAAAAGATGGAGACAATATTAAAGAAGGGACATTTTATGGAAATATAACATTAATTAATTTTAAAAATCGTATGAAGCAAATGGTTAGTTCTCCTTATAATACTCCAACAAGCGTTATAACTTTATTAGATCAAGTTGGGATCTATGTACGCCGTAGAACGGCTCCCAATAATGACCCTGATGCAATTCGTAAAGGAACACTAACACTAGATGTTTCTGAGTTAGAAAAATCTTTAAACCAAAACTTCAGTGAGGTTCAAAATTTATTTGCGATGGATACCGATGGTAATGCTGTAGGAGATAAAGGGGTTGTGGTGGCTTCTATTGACTCTCTTCAAATTATGATTGGCAATGATGGTTATCTGACTCGTATGGATCAAAACAACTCTCGTAAACTAAATGATCTTAATACACAAATCATAAAAAAAGAAAATGAAATTGAGCGAGTTAGTCAAAAAGAACGCCAAGCCTTACTACAAATGAATCAAGCGATTATGCAAAGTAAATCATTATCAGAATCATTACAACAACGATTTAACTACTAAAATAAAATCAAACTATATGAGGTGCGTTATGAAATATCGAAGATTAGGTAAAACAGGGTTAAAAATCAGTGAAATTAGTATTGGGGGTTGGTTAACTTATGGTAATACTACAGAAAAACAAACAACAGAAGCTATTATCGATACCGCCTATGACTTAGGGATTAATATGTTTGATTGTGCAAACGTCTATGCTCTTGGTGAATCTGAAAAAGTTATGGGAGAATTACTAAGCAAATATCCAAGAGATTCTTATATTCTTACAACAAAAGCTTTTTGGCCTATGGGTGATAAACCCAATGATCGAGGATTATCTAGAAAACATCTCCACACTCAAATTAACGCTTCCCTTAAACGCCTCAATACAGATTATATTGATATTTTTTACTGCCATCGCTTTGATCCTGATTCAAATTTATATGAAACAGTAAGGACTATTGATGATTTCGTAAGACAAGGGAAAATTCTTTATATTGGTGTAAGTGAATGGACTGCTTGTCAAATTTTGGAAGGCCTCAGAGTACAAGATCAGTATCTCTTAGATCGTTTTGTTGTTAATCAACCTGTTTATAATCTGATTCAACGTTATATCGAACCAGAAGTTCTCCCTACTTGTATTCAAAATGGTATGGGGATTATTCCATTTTCTCCTTTAGCACAGGGTTTTCTCAGTGGAAAGTACCGTAAAGGAAGAGAAATCCCTAAAGATTCTCGGGCTGCTAATGAAGAAATTAGTCAATTCATACAGCGTTATTTAACCCCAGATAATTTTGATGCTATTGAAATTTTTATTTCTATGGCAGAACAAAAAGGATGTACTCCATCTCAACTTGCTTTGGCTTGGATATTACACCAACCAGGAGTTGTTTCCACATTAACAGGAGCATCCAAACCATCCCAAGTTGAAGATAATGTCAATGCAATTAATATCGAACTAAGCTTAGAAGAGTTACGAAAGCTAGAAAATATTTTTGTAAAAAACATTGACAAATAAATATTAATCATGTATAATTGTTAATCATAATAAATTAAGGACTCGTTAACGAGTCCTTAATTTATTATAGAGTTGAGGATAGCATTGATGAATAAAGAATCTATTTGCCAGCTTATTAAAAATAGTATCCAATCATTAGATTTTATTCTTGTAGAGTGTATCATTAATTATGGAAAATCTAAAGATAGTCTTAAAATTATCATATACCACCAAACAAAAAAAATCACTTCCGACGATTGTTCGGTAGTCGCAGATATTATTTCTAGACAGCTAGATATCGAAGATCCTTTTCCCCGTCCTTATGATCTGATCGTCGAATCTCCAGGATTAGAGCGTGAGATTAAATCTATTGAGGAATATCATTATTTCCTTAATCGGGAATTTAAGATATTTTTACAGACCAATGCTGATATTATATCTAAAGAAAGTTTCATCATAGTAACCTTAAAAGCTATGAATAACGATGATACTCTTTCCGTTATTTTTGATAAACAGCAAGTTATAATTCCGCTTATACAAATAAAAAAAGCAAAATTACATTGTGATTATGATAAATTGTTGAAAAAAAGTAAATAATATACTACAATAAGTGGTATTTGGAGGAATAACATGGCTTTTCCTGATTTGATTGTTGCTTTTGCCAAAGATCAAGGGATCTCAGAGGAGTTAGCAGAAACTATTTTAAAAGAAACGTTTACCACTTTATATAAAAGAGAGTACGGCAAAGAATATGAAAATATTGAAATTGATATCAATAAATCAGGGATTCGATTGTTTCAATTAAAGACGATAACTTCTGAAATAGAAGATTCTACTACTCAAGTTACTAAAAAAAATGCAGAAGAACTTTTCCCTAATGAATCATTTAATGATGAAGACACGGTAAAAATTGAATTACCATTAACCAAATTTGGACGTCAAGCTGCACAAATTATGAAACAATTATTAAAACAAAAAGTAACAGATATTCAAAAAGATATTATTTATGGGGAATTTGCCGATAAAAAAAACAGTTTGTTTTCTGGACTGGTAAAGTCAAAAACAGAGAACAAAAATGGTGGTTACTACATTTCCTTAGAACCAAAAGGAACGGAAGCATTTCTACCGTATGCAGAGGCTCTTCCAGATGAGGTACTAGTCTTACGTGAACCAGTACGTGTATACCTTAAAGAAGTACTTCAAGTTACTAAAAAAGGGGAAAGTCAATTAATTCTTACAAGAACTAATCCTGATATTGTACAAGAATTGTTAAAGCTACATATCCCCGAAATTGCAGATGGATCTTTTGTTATTAAAGCCGTATCCCGAAAACCTGGAGAAGTTACAAAAATTGTTCTTCAATCTCTCGTCGACAATTTAGACCCTATTAGTGTTACTGTTGGTAGAGCGGGAGCTAGGATTAAACCTATTAGGCAAGAATTAGGAAGCGAACGAATCGAAATTATCCGTTTTTCTATTGATCCTAGAGAATTAATTTCTAATGCGATTCAAGCGAGTAGAGTCTTAAAAAATCGTATTGCAGAAGTTTTTAATATCGATCTAAATTATGAAACTAACGAAGCGACAGTTGTTGTACCTGATGAATTTCTTGCACCACTTATTGGTAAACAAGGATCGCACCAACGAATGCTTGAAGAAATTTTAGGATGGAAAATCCGTTTTAATAACTACTCTGAATTCGAATTAATTCTAAAAGAAAAACAAAAAGAAGTAGATGATATTTTAGGAATATCAGATGACCAAAGTTTTGAAATTATAGAAGATGAAATTATATCTTTAGATATGTTACCATTTACAGTAGAACAAATTGAGATCCTTACAGATAGTGGATTCAAAAGTGTAACAGAGATTCTGGAATTAACCGTTGAAGATCTTACAAGAGAAACGGGATTAAGCGTTAATGAAGCTTTGGAAATTTGGAAAATCATAGAAGATAATATTGAAATAGAAGAAGAAGATGATAATAATGAAGGATAAAAGCTATCTCACTTACTGATATTTTTAAAGGGAGCCTTTATGTCAAAAGATGACGACAAAAAAAAAGTAATAAAAATTAAAATGAAACACCCCCATGTCCCCCCCTCTACAGAAATTTCATCTCCAGAACCACCATTAAAAGAACCCCTTCCTAAAGAAACCATTTCTCAGGATCTTACCAAAGATAAACTTCCTCTTTCTTCGTCGCAATCTGAAGTTTCTCATCAACAGAACGATAGACCTAATTATCAACAAGGCGATAGACCACAACGTTCTTATCAGCAAGGCGATAGATCTAATTATCAGCAAGGCGATAGACCACAACGTTCTTACCAGCAAGGCGATAGACCTAATTATCAGCAAGGCGATAGACCACAACGTTCTTACCAGCGAGGCGATAGACCTAATTATCAACAAGGCGATAGACCACAACGTTCTTACCAGCAAGGCGATAGACCTAATTATCAACAAGGCGATAGACCACAACGTTCTTATCAACAAGGCGATAGACCTAATTATCAACAAGGCGATAGACCACAACGTTCTTATCAGCAAGGCGATAGACCACAACGTTCTTATCAACAAGGTGATAGACCACAACGTTCTTACCAGCAAAGCGATAGACCTAATTATCAACAAGGCGATAGACCACAACGTTCTTACCAGCAAGGCGATAGACCTCAGCGTCCAAATAATTTTAGAAATAATACGACAACTACTAACCAAACAGGCACTCAAAATAATGCCAAAACAATTAGCCACCGTAGAGAAGTAACCCATAAAGATAAAAGAGTTTTTAACGGTAGACCTCATAAACTTAGCCAAGAAGATATCGCACTAAGTAAACTTCAATTATCTGGTAAAAAGAAAAGAGGTGAAGCGGTTATTCCTGAGCAAATCGAAATAGGACCTATTGTAAAATTATCAGATTTAGCTCATAAAATGAATCTTAAATCTGCAGAATTGATTTCAACATTATTTAAATTAGGACAGCAAGCTACTATTAATGATGACCTCGATTCTGACACTGCAATTCTTCTTGCCGAAGAATTTAGTTGTCGAGTTATTGTCAAAGACGAACAAGAAGAAGCTCAAATCAAATTAGAAGAAGATAAGATTGAAGATTTATCCCACCGCCCTCCTATTGTTACCATTATGGGACATGTGGATCATGGAAAAACAAAATTATTAGATACTATCCGTAAAACAAATGTTATTGCTCATGAATCTGGAGGTATTACTCAGCATATAGGAGCATATTCAGTTAAAGTCCCTCAAGGAGATATTATTACGTTTTTAGATACTCCAGGTCATGCTGCATTTACTTCTATGAGAGCAAGGGGTGCGAAAATTACCGACATTGTAATTTTAGTTGTTTCTGCAGAAGAAGGACCAAAACCTCAAACTTTAGAAGCGTTAAGCCATGCAAGAGTTGCTAAAGTTCCTATTATTGTAGCTATTAATAAAATCGACCTGCCTAATGCTAATCCAGAAAAGATTAAACAAATGTTATCCGAATATGGATTATTAGCAGAAGAATGGGGTGGTGATACTATGTATGTTGAAGTATCAGCACTTACCGGTGATGGTATTCCTGCACTATTGGATACTATTCTACTCCAAGCTGAAGTCATGGAACTAAAAGCAAACCCTAATCGTTTAGGAATAGGATTTGTTGTTGAATCTAAAATGGATGTAGGACGTGGAGCTATAGCTACTGTAATTATTAAAAATGGAACAGTCAAAATTGGTGATTCTTATGTTGCTGGAACAACTTTTGGTAAAATTCGAGCATTATTCAACAATCTTGGTGGTAAAGAAATATCAGCAGGTCCTTCTATTCCTGTAGAAATTATGGGATTTGATAGTCTTCCAGAAGCAGGCGACGATTTTTATGTTCTTACCTCTGAGGATGAAGCCCGTTCTTTAGCAAATAGACGTGCTATCCTTAAACGTAATGAAAATATAATTCGACAGAAAAAAACTTCTATGAAAACAGCTGTAGATAAAATTAAAAATCCAAATCTTAAAGAATATAAAGTCGTGATAAAAGCGGATGTTAATGGGTCTCTAGAGGCTATTTTATATGCTCTTAGTAAACTAAAAAATACAGAGGTCAGGGTTACCGTTGTACATTCTGGGATTGGCACAGTTAGTGAAAATGATATTATGCTTGCTCAAACATTGGCTGATTCATCCGCAAGTGAAACAGCAATTTTAGCATTTCGGGTGCGTGTGGATTCTATAGCAAAAGCGAGAGCAGAGAACGTCGGTATTGAAATACGCCGTTATAATGTTATCTATGATCTTGTTGAACATGTACATAGTATTATTGAAGGGATGCTTGATCCTGAAGTTTCCGAAACTAAAATTGGTGAAGCTGAAATTAAAGAAATTATCAAAATTACCAATGTTGGAAAAGTAGCAGGATCTCTTGTAAGCGAAGGATTTCTCCGAAAGAATAATACGGCTCGTATCTTTAGAGAAGGAGTGCAAATTTTCTCTGGGGCTTTTAAAAGTATTAGACGTTTCAAAGATGAAGTTACAGAAGTTCAGGCAGGTTTTGAGTGTGGTATTACATTTATAAACTATGACGATTTTAAAGTTGGAGACATCATCGAAACCTATCAAATAGAAACTTCAAATCGTAAACTAGAACTGATAGAAGGTGTAGAAGAAGTATAAGAAGAGAACATTGATGATAAAAAAAACATTCCAAAATGATCACCCTAATCGCCGTATTATCCGCTATGAAAAAAATTTACAGCGAGAAATTGGTGAGATTATTATGAAAGAAATCAAAGATCCTGGTATTAATGCACTCACTAGCGTTTTAAGTGTAAAAATGTCAAAAGATTTAGAGATCGCTTATATAAAAATACGGATTTTTGGTTCTGATAAAAAAGATATTGTAAAAACCTTAGATGCTCTTCGTCGCTCTGCGGGGTATATTTCTTCTGTAGCGGGATCTAATTTAGGTTTAAGACGTTCTCCAGAAATACGATTTGAACCTGTAAAAGATGAAGAATATTATACCGTATGGTGCCATGATAGACAAGAATAATTTAAAAAAGATATTAGCTTTTTATGAAGGATAGCACCATGTACTCTATTCAAGATGTATATGACTTAGTTCAATTATTAAAGAATGGGCATCATATTCGTATTATCTCTCATAGGAACCCCGATGCAGATGCCGTAGGTAGCATCATCGCATTTACAGAAATATGTAAATTTTATCATCTTACTTATGAAATTATGGTAGTTGACTCTACTCCAAAAAAACTATCTTTTTTAACTAAAGGTGTTGAGATTACTCATATTGATCCAGAAGATCTTGATGATTTACAAAATGAACAAACAGACCTTGTGGTATTTTTAGATTGTGGTCAATTAAACAGGGCTGGTATTTTAGGAGAACTACTTCTCCCCCATCAAAAGATTATTAATATCGATCATCACACATCCAATCCTCTATTTGGTGATTTAAATATTGTAGTTGATATTAGTAGTACCTGTGAGTTACTGTACCATCTTATTATTTCTTTGAATATTCCTTTGACCAAACATTTATCAACATGCTTATATGTAGGGATTCTTACAGATACAGGAATGTTTCAATATGATAAAGTTACTCCTATGACTCATTATGTTGTTGCACACCTTCTTGAATATAATATAGATCATTTTTATCTTTATCAGCATATTTATCAGGATAATCCTGTAAATTGGTTGGCTCTTTTAAAAAAAGGACTTGAAAATTTACAACTTTTATATCACGATAGTGTTGCCATTATAACATTTTCTCACCAAGAACTTTATCCATTCGACGATATTCACCTTTTATTTCCTATTATCATGTCTACAGATTCAATAAAATTATGTGCTATTCTTAAAGAAAAAGAAGATAGCAGTATTTCTGTATCTTTAAGGAGTAAAGATACAATTAATGTTGCCACTATTGCACAAGTATTTGGTGGCGGTGGTCATATTCATGCTGCTGGATGTCGTACTACCAAACATACCCTATTAGAATTTAAAAAAATAATTTATACAGAAATAGAAAAACACCTATCATAAAAATAAATTAAGACAATAATTTCTGCTCTATCGATATCGGAAAATAAAGTTCAAATTTTGCTCCTCCTAATTGACTTTTAGCCACAAAAATTTCACCACCTAATTCTTCTACCATTTTTTTTACTAACGTTAGTCCTAATCCTGTCCCTTCCATTTTTGTCGTAAAATAAGGATCAAAAATTTTATAAATCTTATTGGAACCAATCCCTACTCCAGAATCGTCAATCGAAATTACAATATGAGTTTTGGTATTATTTTCTTCTAAAGAAATATTAATTTGTTTATGAGTTTGTCCACTTAACGCTTCAATGGAGTTCCGTAATAAATCTAAAATAATCTGTTGGAGAATATAAGGAGAAGTGAAAATTTTAGGCACAACTTCTTTTTTGATTATTAATATAATATTTTTTTGAGATAACTCTGGCTCTAAAAGACTGTTAATTTTATCAAGAATCAATGAAATTTCTGTAAAAAGTAAATTAGGTTTTGATTTTCTTGTTATATTCAAAAAAATATCTAAGACACTAAGCAATCGATCAGATTCTTCTTTTACAATACAAAGATATTTTTGAATATCTTCGGATACAGTTATTTTTTTGTTATGAATTTTATTTAATAATAATTGCGTATGAATATCTATTGCTGATAAGGGATTTTTGATCTCATGAGAGATACCTGCTGCTAACGTTTCTAAAGCCACTAAACTATCTTGAGTTTTCGTTGTAATATTTTCTTGAAAAAATGGAGTTAGTTCCATAAGATAAACTACAGTGTAGTTTTCTATATTTTTACGAACGACATAAAACAGTCTATCGATATTTTGGAAATCTTGAAAGCTCTGGATACCTGTTTTTAGTACAATATTGGGAATTTCCTGTACTATTTGAACATATAGAGAATTTTCAAAGATAAGCTGTTCTTCAAAAGAAATACTTACAGCAACAGGACTTGTTTCAAGAATATCTAACAAAGAATATTGCTCATAAATAAGTTCTTTACAAAATTTTATTAAGGATTCTTTCGACAATTTTGGTAAAGCTTGTATCGCTTTTACTAAGAATCGTTTATTTTTCATTTCTTCCTCTATTTTTAGCTTATTAATTGATCGATTTCTACCGATAATAAAATACAAAACTTATAGTGAGAAGATTAATGCCATCGAATAAACCCCAGTATGAGCAATTTGTATTAACAAAGGCGAAAGAACGTCAAGAATATGAGCGACAAATTTCCGATTTACAATCTCAATTTACTCAAAACAAAAATATCAATCGTTATGTTTGTTTGGCGATTATTACTTATCAATTAAAAATTATCGAACTCTATTTTCAGCAACAACATCTATACGAGTCTTTATTAGACACTCACAACAAAAGTAATTTAGATCGTATCCGTAAAATTTTTAGTGAGATTATTATTTTATTAAAACAATATTTTACAGTAAGTTTATCTAATGAATTTTCCAAAATACCGGAATATTTACCTGAGTTAACTAAATTAACTCCTAAACGAATTTTTAATTTATTATCCCAACTAGAATATTTCTGTGATAATCTAAAAACTTCCTATGGATATACATCTAAGTATATTAATGCAATCACTGAACTCTATGGTGATATTTGTGGTTTTACCCTTAATATCATCGATGTTCCTCAATATCTTAATGTGATACGAGATCTTAGACATCCTGAATACCACTCTATTAATGAATTATTAGAGCTGATGGTAACTATGCTTGAAAAATCTAGTACCCTATACATCGATACCTACAATATTTCTAAGGATAATAAAGAATTCGTTAGAAAAGCAATCCAAATATTAAATATTTTAATAACTTATTATAGAATCACCCGAAAAGACGCTTTACTACCAGAATTAGAACGTAAGAAAAAAAGCTGGGAGCGACATCTTTAATATAATACTATTGATATTTTTGGATTGTGGACTGGTTTTGTACCAGCTGTTCTCGGAGTAGCTGAGAAAATTCTCCCCAAGAAGAAGTTACTTGTTTTTCCAATAGAGGATTTAGCTCTAAAATATACTGTACCTTATCAGATTTGGAGGTAATACCTATCTCATTTAAAGGAACAGGGGTATGAATTTCTAAAATATTGAAATCCTTATCTAAATAATAAATAGTCATATTCAGATATGTATTTTTCATCCAAAATGATACTTGACGAGGCGTATTGTTTACAAAAAGCATCCCTTGAGAACTATCTGTCCATTGTTGACGGTACATTAACCCCGTTGCTTGTTCTATAGGAGTAAGGGCTAATTCAATATTATAGGACTGTCCTAAAAACATAAAAGCAATCATTAGTGCTGTTTTCATAATTGACACCTTCAAAAAGTTGATTTTTTTCTTATATAATCTTATCATAAAATAGATAAAATTTCAAGAAATAGTAATATAAAGTATACAAAGGAGGTATTATGACTCATATTTCTGAATCAAATATGTTGATCCCTATGGTCATTGAACAAACGGGGAGAGGTGAACGATCTTATGATATCTATTCTCGACTATTAAAAGAACGTATTGTTATGCTTAATGGAGGTTTTGATGATAATATGTCAAACCTTATCGTTGCTCAATTATTATTTCTTGCAGCTGAAGATCCTGAGAAAGATATTGAGTTGTACATTAATTCTCCAGGTGGCGTAATAACTTCCGGATTAGCGATTTATGATACTATGCAGTTTATTAAACCCGATGTGGTTACCATCTGTATGGGGCAAGCAGCTTCGATGGGAGCATTTATTTTATCTGCTGGAGCTCCCGGTAAAAGAAAAGCCCTGCCCAATGCTCGTATTATGATTCATCAACCTAGTGGTGGAGCACAAGGAATGGCTTCAGATATTGAGATTCAAGCACAAGAAATTATGCGTATTAAAGAATTGATTAACAGTATTATTTCTAAACATACAGGAAAATCTATTAAAACCTTGGAAAAAGACACTGATAGAGATAAATTTATGTCTTCTTATGAAGCATTAAGCTATGGATTGATAGACACCGTTATCGAGCCGATAAAAAAATAGAGAGAGCAACATTTTATGTCTAAAGACGATACATTTATTATATGTGAACTGTGTGGAGCTCAGGAAAATGAGATACAGTTATATCAAGATCCTGTTACGGGTTCTTATATTTGTCAATTATGTTTATCTAAAGCGGTTAAACTTGCTGAAGAAGAGCAGGAAAATATTACTAATAAGTTGGCAGAATTACCAAAACCTCAGCAAATTAAAGAGTTTTTAGATCAATATATTGTCGGGCAAGAAATACCCAAAAAAGTTCTTTCCGTTGCCGTCTACAATCATTATAAAAGAATTTTTGGAAACTTCCCTCTCCTATATAATGATACAGAGCTAGAGAAAAGTAATATTCTTTTAATGGGACCCACAGGCTCTGGGAAAACTTTACTAGCGAAAACTATCGCAAAACTTTTAGATATCCCATTCGCTATCGCAGACGCTACTACTTTAACAGAAGCTGGTTATGTAGGAGATGATGTTGAAAATGTGCTACTTCGACTTCTTCAAAATGCAGCAGGTGATAATCTCGAAAACATCTATAACTGGGATCCTATCGTAAAAAAAGCAGAAATGGGGATTATTTATATTGATGAAGTAGATAAAATTGCACGAAAAGGTGAGAATGTTTCTATTACCCGTGATGTTTCTGGAGAAGGTGTCCAACAAGCTCTATTAAAAATGATTGAAGGAACTGTTGTCGGCGTCCCACCTCAAGGCGGTCGAAAACATCCTCACCAAACCCAAATTATGATTAATACTTCTAATATTTTATTTATTTTAGGAGGAGCCTTTGTCGGTATTGAAGATATTATCAAACAACGTACAGGAAAGAATTCGATAGGTTTCAAAGATGAAACTACTATAAAAACAAATCAACATAATATTTTATCACTCCTAGAACCTCATGATCTCATTAGATTTGGGCTAATCCCAGAATTTATTGGTAGAGTCCCCGTCATTACGGTATTAGAAGAACTAGATGAAGATTCTTTATTAAAGATCTTAACAGAGCCTAAAAATGCTTTAATCAAACAATACCAAAAATTACTCGCTTATGATCATATTCAGTTAGAATTTAAAACTTCAGCTTTAAAAGAAATTATTCGTAAAGCCAAAGAACGGAAAATGGGAGCACGAGGATTGCGTGCTATCTTAGAAGAAATTATGCTAGATATTATGTTTGAAGCCCCTTCTATTGCTCCAGTAAAAGTTATTATCGATAATAAAACCGTCCTTAAAATGGCAAAAGCAAAAATTGAACCAATTAAAGAAAAAAAGCATAATAGTTAACTATTATGCTTTTTTTCTTTAATACTAATCGAATTGTGATAATACAATTGAGGGTGTTTGTCTTCGAGTTAAATAACGGTTTTTCCGTCCTTCAGGCATACTTACATAAATAGCCCCTTTGGCAATATTTGTGGCTGTATACCGTTGCCCATTATATTCAAAGACTAATTTATTAGACGTCTCTTCTATAATAGTAATATTATTAAATTCTTTAGGAGCTATCCCTTCGATTTTATATAATATTTCATAATATACATAATTATTAAAACGAAATGCAGTAAGAGTATATTTCAATGAATAAGTAGGCAATGTTAGAAAAAATATCGTCATAAATATAAATAATTTTTTAGTGTTATACATTATATAATAACCTCTCCGATCACTAATTTTTTAAGTGATTTATATTTTACTATATATCGGATAATCTATAAAAAACTAAATTATTTCTATAAAAAATGCTCTTTTTGGGAGTTTTTTTATAGAAATTTAAAATAATTCACAAGCCCCACCAGCACAAGCTACTTCACCTTTTAAGTCTGTATTGTCTTGAAATTCTTGAATTTCATCTAAATTAATTGCACTGCCTTGGGTATAAGCATCTTTAACTTGATCGACAAAGTTTTCATACTCTTGTTTAGTACAATTTTCAAATGGAAGCTGCGGATATGTACCCCCATCATAAGGTAGAACAGAAATACCATTATAACTATATCGATTATTCCACATCCAATCACCCACAAGAGTCCATTCATTATCTTTAATGGAACATGTTGCAGATATATTATTGGTGTTAGCACCTTCTCGGTGACCAGGTTTGATCCAAGAACCATGGAAATATTTAACTCTTTCTAAGAAATCCAAAGAGCTTTCATCTCGATAAATAGCATCCGTCGGGGAATGTATTGCAACTTTAATAATCGCCTCTGAAGGATTCATTAAATCATCTTCTAAGAGATAAGGAGCTCGAATAGAAAGATATTCATATAGAGCATCAAATTTACCAATACGCATTCTTCTCCAATAATAAGGAGCATGTCGTGCATGAATCCCTGAGCTAGTTTTTAAAACCACAGATGAGTTTCCACTTGGTTTCACCGTAGTCGATCGCACCGAATGATTAATATGCAATAAATCAGCAATTCGAGCATTTTCTTGTAAAACGGTATGAGCTGCTTCCACTAAATTATAATTAAGTACCGCTCCATCTGCAATCCCCGTTAATGATACCCCAATTTGGGCATCTTTTTCAGCTTGCCGTTTCCAATCATCTCTTAAATAGTGAAAATCAGTATAACCTGCCTGCAATGTACCTATTAACGCTCCTGCTTTAACTCGAGCATTGAAATCATTTTGAGAAGAGATACTTCCCGCATTAACTTCTACTAAATTACAAAATCCGTGATTAGAAAGAGAAATTTCCGCACAAGGGTTTGTACCCATTTCAATATCATCAGTGAAAAAAATTCCAGGCTCTCCACTACCACTATTTCGAACGGCTGTCCAAAGTTCTAAAAACTCTTCTTTTGTTGTTACATTTCTATCTAAAATCACGGAATTATTAGCACGGGCTCTTTGGATATTTTTTTCCCACCAAGCACCAGTTTTACATTCAAGCATTTCCTTATCATCTTTTGAAAATAACGATATCGTAGCAGAACGTCGAATCCCTCCTGCTAATACGGTATCCGCTAAAAAACAAATAATATCATGGATCTCTAACGAAGAAAGCTTAGAACCTTCTTTTTTTTGTAATAAAACTCGATCGATATTTTCTAAACCAATTCTTAAAGGATCCGATCCAGGAGCTTTCCCTCCACTAGTTTTTAATGGAGTACCTTTGGAACGAATATCACGGTAATCAAAAATAGGATAGGTTTCAGATAATCCAAGATATGCTTTCATTAATTTATTAATCGCATCAGACCACCCTTCAATACTATCTCCAATCATATAACGAACATTACGAGTTGCTTTTTTTATAGGAGGTAATTGAGTAATATGATGTTTTTGTACAGAAAAACCAACCCCTGTTCCTGACAACAATAAAAACATGATTTCTGAAAACACTTTGTGATGAGTTACTGCTATATAAGAACAATTATACAGTCGAACGGGATTAAGATTAATAGGGCGACCAGCAAACTGTAAGCTTCTCATTGAAGGGAGTACTTTTTTGTCATAAACAAAAGAAAAAGCATGGGCAATATCATCTTTAATATGAGGATATTTCTCCATATGCATAGCCATAACACGATCGCATATTTCATGCCATGTTTCCCTTCTATTTTCGGTGTCAATATAACGAGAGTATTTATTGTATATATTTATTTGACTTAATAAATCTTGCGTATCAAACATGACAGGTTTCCTTTTCTCCCTAAAAAATTAATAATAAATTTACCTAATCGATTTGGCGACCAGTTCCCAATTCGTTAATATACTGGATAATCGCCTTATTTTGATTTTCATCTTCGGTATAAATAACTTCTTTTAAATAAGATACATTAGGAGTTATGCTATGGTCGATGATGGTGAATATCAATTTATTTTTGTTTGTACTAACTTCCGGGAAAATAAATAAAGAATAGTCCCCCGATACCGTTACAAAGTTATACTGATTACCTAACTGAAAATCTGGAGCAATTTGCTGTAGTGTTTCCAAATCTTTTTTTATTAGAGCTGTATAATAATTCCCCAATAACTGATGTTTTTCTTCCACTAATAGATAATTAAAGTAAATTTTTAATTTTCTAATACCAAAATAAGTTCCTAAACTTACAAGTAAAATAGTTATAATAATTATTGTCGTAATAAGTGTTCTTTTTTTTCTCTTTTGAGTTTCTACCTCATCCATTGCCGGTGGTCTAAAATTTTCCATTTTTTCCCCTTTATAAATCCTTTCATCATAATCATTTTAACAATGTTTAAAATAAAATGCAAATAAAAATCTATTCTTTTATAGATAGGTATACCATATATTCTTATCATTTAATCTTGATAAAACAAGTACATATTATTTTTAATTTTCTTCAAATAATTCTTCTGCATCTTCTAACCTTTCCTCTGAATCTAAAATTTTAGAAAGTTCCGATAATTCTAAACTTTCAGGAGAGGGAAGATCATGAAGGCTTTTTAATCTAAAAACTTCTAAAAATCTTTTATTCGTACCATATAATATATTATCTAGTAATTTATCAGTACCAACAATATCTATAAGTTTATGTGCCAATAATGTATTAAGGGATCGAGTACTATTGACTCCTCTAATATTATCAATATCTTCTTTAGAAATTGGCTGTTTGTAAGCAATAATCGCTAAAATCTCCATAGCAGTCTGGGAAAGTTTATTTTCTTCTTTAGTTCCAAATATTTCTCGTAATTCATCTTTGTAAAGGGGATTTGTCATTAATTGATATCCCCCTGCCACTGATAAAATAACGAACCCTGCATACCTCTTATCATAAGATTGATTAAGCTCGGAGATATAGTGTTCTAAAATATCCTTAGAGATATTAAACCACCCACATAATTTTTCAGTTTCTACGGGTTTCCCTGTAACAAATAGTATTGATTCAAGTAATCCTTTTAACTGTTCTTGAGAGTATGTTTTATTAATAAATAATGAATCCATATCTAACCTGTTTATTTTTTTATGATTTGAAAATCTTCAAATAAATGATTTTGAATGATAATCGTCTTTTGATGATAAGTCATATCCGCAATTCCCAAAAAAGTAGCAATTTTATCTGGTTTTTGTGTTTCTTCTACCATAATCTCGCTACAGGTCATTTGTGGTTTAAATGATAATAAGTGAGTGAGACGTTCCATTTTTTGTTCTACCGATACAAAACGTCTTTTTAGTGGAATTGTTTTTTTTCGGAATGCTCCCCTATAACGAATAATAACCCGAAATAGATCACCAATAGTAAGCTCTTCTATAGCTGTTTGCTCTTTTTTTTCTTGAAATGCCTGTCCCCTCGTAAAGTAAACTGTCCCTTTATCAAGGGTTTCTTCCATTTTACGAGCTAATAAACGATATAAACGATACTCTTTTAGGCGACGAAGAAGCTCTTGCTCATCTAATAGCTCTTCATCATCAGAAATCATTTTGGGTAATAATCGTCTCGTTTTACTATAAATTAATGTTGCAGCAATAACAAAAAATTCAGAAGCTAAATCGATATTAAATTCTTGCATAGCCTTTAAATAGGTTAGATACTGCTCTGTAACCTGTGCTAATGAAATTTCTGTAATATCTAGTTTAGAATTTCCAATCAATTCATCTAATAAATCCAAAGGACCTTCAAAATTTTTTAATTGAATATGATAAGATCCCATAGTATTATTTAATAACATAGGATCTTCCTTAAGGATAATATACGGACGCTACAATTTGCTGTATATTTTGAGCAATTTCTTTGTCTGGGAGATCTTTTAAGTCTTGATAACGGACAACAGGATGAATCGTGATTTTCATTTGTGAATCTGGATTAGGTATTTTTTGTTTATAAGAGTAAAAATTAAAAACACCACTCAATGTAATAGGAAGAATATCCATTTTATAAGATCTCATTACCTGAGTAAAACCTCTTTTAAAGGGATTTAACTCCCCTGTTTTTGTACGTGTACCTTCAGGGTAAATAATAATATTAGGGTTGATTTTTTGTTTTAATTTGAGGATATTTTCTAAAATTTTTTGTTGAGATTCCCTTGCATTTGATCTCAAAATAGGAATTCCCACACCTAACACAAACATAAGATTGGCGATAGGGATCTTTAGTAACTCTTCTTTTAGAACCCAAGATAAAGGTGTTTTAGAGATTAAGGCATTTAAAGGAACATCAACCATGGAACCATGATTACTAATAATCATATACCGTTTCTCTGGATTGAGGTTTTCTATTCCTTCTATACTATAAGGTTGCCCTAAAAGCCACAAACAATCCCTACCCCATTTATTTATCATCCAGCCTTCTAGATAGGCATTTCTAAATAATAAACAAATGATAATAATTGGACAATAAAGTATACAAGTCATTACTGGTAATATTATGGTCAGTAAAATAAGCTGTTTTATTTGAATTAATATTTTAATATTTTCCTCCTCTTATAGATGGGTAATATACCCTCTCTTTAAAAATTTGTAAATAAAATTATTAATATTTTTCTCTATACAATTAATTATCATCTACAATTTGAGTATTAAGTGTTTGGCTTTTATTGAGATAAAGCTCTAAACTATTAATGATGTCTAAGCCTTGGAGATACAATTTTTCTTTTTCTTGAAAAGAAGTTTGAGAATTTATTTCTACTAAAATTTTTTCTAAAAGTTGCTTTTGTTCTTGATATGAAAACTGATTCTTTTTAGGCATGATTTAATCCTTCTTTCAATAATATCTCTGAATTATAAAGTAATTCTTGTGGAATTAATGATCTAAATAACGACTCTTGACGTTTTGCAAAACGTCTTGTATCTTGAATTAGTTGTTGTATCATAGTGTTTTTATCGTACATTCCTTCCAAGTAAGCAACACAGTGCCGATAGCCAATAGCTCCTATAGGAGCTACGGTTTTTCCAAATTTTGATAATAAAGCTTCTGTTTCTTCAATTAAGCCCTGTACGAGCATTTGATAAACTCTCTGCTCTATATTTTGGTAGATTTGTTCTCGAACTGCACTTGGTTTGATGAAAATCCAATCCCATTGTGGTTTGATATTGTATTGATGCAACTCGGAAAATTTAATCCCTGTAACATGGAACGCTTCCAAGGCTCTTATAATCCGTAATCGATCTTGAGTAGATATTTTTTTAGCATAAACAGAATCAACAGCTTGTAACTGCTGGTATAGATATGCTGAGTCATAATTTTGAAGGCACTCTCTATATTTTTGATCTCGAGAATTCTCTTCAAACATTCCTAAGTACACCGATTTCAAATACAATCCTGTTCCCCCTACAATAATAGGGAGTTTTCCTCGTTGGATAATATCATTAACATGATGTATGGCATATTGCCTCCATAATCCTGCATTACATTCTGTCAAGGGGTCTAGGGTATCAATCAGGTAATGGGGAATACTTTGTAATTCCTGTACACTTGGTTTAGCAGAGCCAATAGTAAAATATTTATAAATTTGTACAGAATCACAAGAAACAATCTCCCCATTCAAGTGTTGAGCTAACTGAATAGCCAAACTTGTTTTACCAGAAGCAGTTGCTCCTATAACAGATAGAACACGATTCATCAAAAACAAAACCTCTATTTTTTAGAGGTTTTGTTTTTTTTATCGTCAAAAATATATTCAACATTCCCACTTAGTACTTCTCTCATAGCGAGTAGGGTAAGTTTTTCGGTTTTATTATAACCTATAGGAATATCTGTAGCATCATTATGTTCTTGAGACAACATTTTGGCGTATTTGATCGTCGCCACAGTCGCTTCATATTTGTTTTCGGATAGAGAGAGAATCTCATCTAAAGGTAATGGCATTATACACCTCGTTTATTTTTTATAAAATACTATTATCTTATCTAAGTATTATACTATATTTTATAAAAAAAAGTCAATATTTATAAAATATGATATTTCATAGGTATTGACAAAAAAGAATGAGCTATTCTATAATAAACACATAGAAAATTTATTTTGTAGAGGAATATATGTCTTATAATACCGTTGTACTTGGTGCAGGAAGCTGGGGAACAGCTTTATCAATCGTTCTAGCTCAACATAATAATGTTACCTTATGGAATGCTTCTAGTGATACTCTCGATGATATAAAAAAAAAGAAAGAAAATACAAAATATCTTCCTGGAGTGCCACTTGATAATATTTCGGTAGAATATAATCTCCATAGAGCGGTTCAAAATAAAGATATTATTGTTATTGCGATTCCTAGTAAATTTTGTAGAAATATTTTACAAGAACTAGCTCCTTATACCACAAATACTCAAATTATCGTAAGTGCAACTAAAGGTTTAGAGTTATCTCCTCTCCGTACGATAACAGATCTCACACAAGAGCTTCTCCCAAATCAAAAAGCAGTCGTGGCTCTCAGTGGCCCTTCTCATGCGGAAGAAACAAGTAAAAAACTTTACACTTGTTTGGTAGCTTCGTCTCACGATCTAAAAGCGGCTCAAATTGTACAACAATGCTTTAGCACCTCATGGACAAGAATCTATACAAATAATGATCCTATGGGCGTAGAAATAGGTGCTGTTATTAAAAATATCATTGCTATTGCTGCAGGGATTATTTCTGCAATTCAGCTAGGAGATAATGCATTAGCAGCATTAATAACAAGAGGAATAGCTGAGATGACTCGCTTTGGGGTGGCTGTCGGAGGGAAGGCAACAACCTTTTCAGGATTAACAGGAATAGGAGATCTCATTGTTACGTGCTATTCACAGCATTCTCGTAATCGATATGTTGGGCAACAAATTGCCCTTGGGAAAAAAGTTGATGAGATTGAAAAATCTATGGTACAAGTACCTGAAGGAGTACGAGCGGTAAAACAAATTTATCACTATGCTCAAGAAAATAAAATTTCCGTACCTATTATTGAGTCGGTTTATCATATCTTATATCAAGATTTATCGTTAGAAGAATGGAAACAAATGCTTACAGAACGCCCTCTTACAAATGAAAATAATTTTTAACAATGCAAGGTAAAATATATTTGATAGAGCAACTCAAAAATAAAATCCTGTACTATATAAACTACCGTATCCGAAGTCGTCAAGAGGTAATTAATAAATTAACGCTACTAAATGCTTCACAAGAACAGATTTCTCTTATTGTAAAAGAATTGGAGCAAATTAATCTTATTAATGACGAAAAGTTTATTATATTTTTTATCCAAAATTGTATAGAAACCAAAAAATATGGCGTCTCTCGAACTATCCTAGAACTTCAAAAAAAAGGCTTCTCTTCTACGTTGATTCACAGTACTGTAGAAGATTATTGTTCCCAAGAAGAGTACAACCCTATACAGACAGCCTGTAATCTTATTAGCCAAAAATATCGATCAACAGCCCCAGAAGATCACAAGATACTAGGTTTTTTAGGGCGAAGAGGATTTTCGTATTCTATCGCCCAAAAAGCACTGGCAGAATATAAAACACAAAATATTATTTGATATTGTATTTTTTCTTTAGTTTTGGATTGATCTTTGCAGGATATTGTTCTTTTATTTCCGCTAATTTTTGATAAGTCCATTCTTGAAGTTTAGATTGTTTTAATTCCTGTTCTGTAAATGATTTAATCTGTGATGCAGATAATCCCAATCTCAGCAATCGATCAGAATTTGCTTGATAATATTGATTGAGTTCCGTTTCACTTGGTACAATGGCAGCAGGATCTTTAGCAATCTGATTTTCAAGCCACAGCTGTGTAGCCGCTTGCCGTAGAAATTCTTGTAAAAGGATATCCAAATCTGGATTGGAAAGAATATCTTGATATGATAATGCCAGTATCACACTTTGATCGATATACGTTTGAATAAAACGATTTTTAATCTGTTCTTTTTCTGCCTTAGAAATATCTGCATTTTTAAGATTTTCGTTTAACGATTTTAATCCTATCTCAATACCATTACTAGGGAATTTTATTCCTTGAATTTCTACAAACCAATCTTCACTATTGTTATTAATAAACCAAGAGTCAATATAGCTTTGAATAGCTAATTTTGCCTGTGATAATTCTTGAGCATAGGTGTACTGAGAAATAATTCCTATACATAAAATACCTGTGAGAAATTTATTGATTTTATTCATTATGGACATCCTTTTTATCGTTTCTTTAATAATATACTTTTTATTTGTAAAGAAATCAATAGTTTTCTTAGAATTATATTTGATTTTTTAAAAAAATAATAATATAATATAAATAAGTATTTTGATTCTAATCTTTATTTTATTGGAGTATTTATGTCGTTAAAATTTTGGCAAATTAAGCTTTTTATTATTTTAGGGGTTATTGCTCTAGGCACAGGAATAGCAATAACGAAGATATTTGTTTCTTTCAATGATTTGTCTGATCTTCAGCAATCCAATGAATATTCTCGCTACGCTGTGCCTTCTAAAGTCTATGACATCAAAGGACGTTTAATAGCGGAGTATTACAAAGAAAAAAGAAATTTAGTTTCTTTTAACGACTTACCACGAAATCTTATCCGTGCAATCATTGCCACAGAAGATAATAGTTTTTATGAACATAGCGGGGCTAATTTTGTAGCAATGTTTCAAGCAGTGATCCTTGATCCTTTACGAGGAAAAGGGATTAGAGGGGGATCTGGTATTACTCAGCAGTTGGCAAAATTAATGTTTACCGACAGTGCATTTTCCGTACAACGAAAACTAATTGAATTGTGGTATGCTTTTCAGCTGGAAAAAAAATACTCTAAAGAAGAAATTTTAGAACTATATTTCAATCTTATTTACTTTGGACATGGACAGCATGGAATTCAATCCGCATCAGAATTTTATTTTCAAAAAAATACAAAAGATTTATCGTTAGGAGAAGCTAGTTTTCTTGCAGGATTACCACAAGCTCCATCCCGATATTCTCCTATTATCAATTACAAAGGTGCACAAGCACGACATCGTATCGTTTTAGAAGCTATGGTTAAAGGGTCTTTTATTTCACAAAAATTAGCTGATGAAACATTTAAAGAATTTTGGCATAACTATGATGAAACATTTATTGCTGCAACACAAAACATAAAAAAAGAATCCGATAATCTTGCTCCATTCTTTGTAGAATATGTCCGCCAGCAGGCGATCAAAACATATGGGGAAGAACAACTGTATAGTGGTGGTTTAGAAATTCATACGACCCTTAATCTTGATTATCAACGGATTGCTAACGAGGAGTTTGGAAAAACACTTTCCAACGAACAAGCAGTCTATTTTTCTTCTTACAATCAGCACTCTCAACGTTTACAGAACTCATACAGTGATGTTATCGATCTATTAGGGTTGGGTTTAGGATTGGAAGGAATTACTTTTGGAGAGACTCGTGTTAAAAAATTAGTCAAAGATGCCTTAGTTGCTGATCAAGATATGCTTTCTTTAGTTACTTCTATGCTTGGTATTGATAAGGCAAGTGCAGAGATAGAAAAGCTTTATAATGTAGAACACCTCGTAAACCAAAAAACAGACACCGTCCAAGGAGCCTTGATTTCTATCAACCCCAACACAGGTTATATCCAAGCAATGATTGGGGGAAGTGAATTTAGTGTAGCAAATCAATTTAATAGAGCCACTCAAGCGCAGCGTCAGGTAGGTTCTACTTTTAAATCATTTTTATATGCAATTGCATTAGATAATAAGATTATTACTCCTTCAGAAATTTTCGTTGATGAAATTATTTCTTACCAACTACCAGATGGGGGTTCTTGGACCCCTCGAAACTATAACGGTTCTTATTTGGGACCAATGACAGCACGTAGAGCGTTAACTTTAAGTGTTAATATCATTACCATCAAAATATGGGAACGGATGCTCAAACAAGTTGGATACTCGCGTATTGTAGAACGTTTAAGTTTGTTTTTTGGTGAGAAAAATGACGACGCATTCAAAAAGCGAATGCCCAATGAAATGGCGACTGCTTTAGGTACAGGGACTGTAAGCCCTTTAGGTATGGCCCAAGGCTATAGTGTATTTATTAATGGAGGAAAAACAGTACAACCCATTAGTATCTTAAAAGTATATGATCGTTATGGGAAATTACTTGACGACTATCAAACAACACACTTAGCAACCCCACAAGAACAAGTTATCTCCAAAGAAACATCTTTACTAATGCAAAGTATGTTAAATGATATCGTAAGAAAAGGTACAGGTGCAGGTGCTGTATCTCGTACAGGGTATAAATATCTATCCTCCACAGGGGGGAAAACAGGGACTTCTGCCAATTGGACTGATGCATGGTTTGCAGGATTTACCCCTGATAGCACTACAGTAACTTGGGTAGGATTAGATTCCTCTTCCAAATCATTAGGAAGAGGACGTTCTAGTGCTGTTGTCGTAGCTCCTTTATGGTTTACCTATATGAATCGGATTGGAGATTTAGATAAACCTAAACCGCTTCCTTTTACTATTGATCGATCTTCTTTACAAGTTGCTTTTGTTTCTCCACATACAGGATTGCTAACAACTGCCGCAGATAATTTTGGATATACAGAATATTTTCTAAGAGGTACTACCCCTCAAACATATGGAAATCCTGCAGATATTGCTCTCATCCAAGCAAAACTATCTCAAGAAAATGAATACACAGTAACAGGAAAATCTATTGATCTCACCACTCCAGATTCTGAAACGCTAGGATCAGAATCTTTTATGAGTGGTGAAGATCCTTACGTGCTGGATGAAAATCTTTCCAATGATTTAGATCTTTCTTTTGATTTATCTAGTGGATTATAAATCATGAATACTCTCAAACAAGAGATCGAACGCCAAGGGTTAGGATTGGCTCTAGGCGGAGGTTCTGTCCGTGGGTTTTTTCATATTGGTGTCTTAAAAGCTTTAGAAGAATTTAATATTACCGTTTCTTATATTGCAGGAATCAGTATTGGTTCAGTAGTAGGGGGATTATATGCTTATGGATATAAAGCCCAAGAATTATTAACTATTTTAAGCGAACATATCCATTTTGCATCCCTATTCAATTCTGCTACCTTATCTTTTCATAAACAAGGTTTTTTCAGTGGTAAAGTGATGATCCAGGAAATCAATAAATTAGTTAATGGACAAACAATCGAGCAATTAGCTATCCCTTTTGCTTGTCGTGCTATAGATGTTCAAAATTTCAAAGAAGTGATTTTTGATTCTGGAAATTTAGGAAAGGCTATCAAAGCCAGTTGTGCAATTCCAGGAGTGTTTACTCCTGAAGAAAATAAAGATTCTGAAATGCTTGTTGATGGAGGAGCTTTAGGTTCTGTACCTTTTGCTTTACTGGAGAATAAATTTCAAGGACCAAGCCTTATTTCAAATCTTATTTCCTACGATGATATTGATGGAAATCAAGCTAAACACATTACAGAAGCTTTTTCAAAAAATATTATTTATAAACTCCTACCATTTACAGAAACTATTTTTCGATCTTTTTATTTTATGCAATCTTATATCAGTATCCTTGAATTAGAAAAATATAAACCTGATCTTTACGTAGCGTTTAAGGACGTTTACTCTCCTAGTATTACCAATATTCAAGATATTAAAGACCTTTTAGTAGCCGATGGCTATGATCAAACAAAAAAACTCCTCCTTGAAATCGGATTTTAGTAGTTCATTAAAATTAATCTTAAGGAAGAGTAACCCTCAACAGAATCCAAAAACACTTAAGAAAACAATTTTATTCTACAATTATAGAAGGAATTATAAAAATTTATAAGACAAAATTGGTATGAGTCAATAAAATTAAAAAATCGTCTATCTTTTTTATTAGCTAATTTAATATTTCTTCGAGAAGAGGTAAAAAATCTCAAATATGAAGGTTTCGATACCCCTCTTTGAAATGATCCCCACTAATTAGGGTAGCTTAATTTAATTTTACAGTAGGATACACTACTAAGATATTTTGTATGTGGGTAGATTCTTTTCGTGATGATAAAATATCTCAATCAAATAAAAGAAACTAGGCTTCATCACTGTTATGGACACATATAAATACAATTATTCCTTTCAAAAACTTTCGTATCAAAATTAGAAAGTTTCAAACAATGCATTACTAAAAACTCTTTAAAATATGATATTTATATAGGATTATCTATAGAATGTTCATCGATATATTCTTCGTGGATTTGTCCTTTGTCTTTAGAAATAATCGCATGAAGCATTACTATTCCTAACAATATATAACCAACAACTCCTATAGTATTCGTAATCATATAAATACTACTATGAAAATAGAAAATACCCCCATAAAGCATCCCTACCCCAATTAATAATAAACAGGGATAAAAAAAGTTTTCCTTAACCAAATAATAATTTAGAAAATAATAAATCAGTGGATAAGGAATAAACATTAAATTATAATAAGGCATAAACTTTTGAAATTTCCCTAAAATACTTGGTTCATTACTAAAGAGAAACACTTCCAAGAAAGGAGCAGTAACATAAAAAAATCCTGCGTATAGTCCCACAAGAACTAATAAACAGACAAAACCAAGCCAAAGAGAGTTTTTTGAATAACCCAATTTATCAGCCATTAGCGGTAGAACGACGAAAGAAATTCCTGCAGTTAAAAAGACCATTCCTTTCCCTAATAAATTAGCACTAGCAAATAGGGCTGATTCTTGAGGAAGTAATGCCCGAACAAGTACCGTATCAGAATACATTAGTAGAGAAAACATACCTACAGATCCTAAAGAAACAAATAATAGCTTCAGAGAAATTTTTTTAGGAGTATAGTTTTGGCACTTTTTTTTGAGTATATCTTTTCGATATTCAAAAGTATTTCCTAACACAAAAGCAAAATTACTAATAAGAACACCAAACATCGCTCCCCATATTGTTGGAAAAAACCAAACACACAGAACACCAAAAAATATTCTTATCACTCCTTGAATAATTTGAGCCAATCCTGCCATAAAGAATTTTTTTTCTACCTGTAATCGACAGATATAAGGAACTTGTATCGTGTTTAATAGAAGGGAAAAAAATAATAAGATAAAAATTAAATCATCATCAACATGAAACACTTTTTTGAGAACAGGAATTAACAATAACCAAACTATTGATAATCCACATACAAAATAATTGAGTTGATGAGCAAGATAAGAGGATTCTTCAAAGAGATCCTCTATCTCTGAAAAATGTTTAGTTAATGCAAACTGGTAAGCGGAAACTGGCAGTAGTAATAATCCTACGAATTGGAGTAAAGGCTGTATAATACCATAATCTTCAATAGAAATAAAAATCATAAGAATGAATTGATACAGCATATTTAAACCTGCACCAGCCATATTTCCAACAGAATAGAATGCAGAACTGAATAAAATATTATTTTTTTTCATTATTACTCCACAATTTTTTTGAGATTTTTTACAGCATTCCCCATTAAAACTTGAGTACCAAAACGATCAAATTTTATCCGTACCATCGTTTCCGAACGATACTCTACGACTCCTCGCCCAAAAACATGATGCAGAATCAATTGACTAATTTCTAGCTCAGTCAGAGATATAATATTTTCTGTTTTTATATTTTTGCTCTGTTCTGTTCCTAAAACATTTTGTACGGAATGAGAAGATTTAGGATTCACTTTTATAGTGTTTTTTTGATACTTAGACGAAGTAAATGAGGTGTTTTTTATACTTTTTGATTGAAAGCTATCCTGTCGATGACTTCGTTCAGAATGAGAGATTTCTAAAATTTCTTGAGGAATACTGTCTAAAAAATAAGATTTTTCATTAAAAATTAATTCTCCATAACGAAGTGTACTTTCTTCATAACTCAAATATAATTGATCCATCGCACGGGTAATTGCAACATAAAGTAATCGCTTTTCTTCGTCAATTTCTTCTTGAGAACGAAAGCGAGATAGAGGAAGAATCCCTTCCGCTAAACCTACTACAAAAACAATAGGAAATTCTAATCCTTTAGCACTATGGATAGTCATTAAAGAAATAGCATCATCATTACTATTCTCACTAACTGAAGATAATAAGCTCGCTTCCCGTAAAAAATCAGCAATCGTTGATTCGGGATTTTCTTGCTCAAATACTTTAATAGCATTAACTAATTCTTGAATATTATCAAAACGAGATTCCGCATCATGAGTTCCATATTCTGGAATAAGATAATCTTCTAAATAACGAATAGAGTCAATTAATATTTTAATCATATTTGTAGGAGAAATACGCTCTAATGATTTTTTCAAGTCTTCAACAAGCGTTCCTAATGAGACTAATTGCTGGATTGCTTGCTTATTTAAGCCTTTGATTTGCTCTGCTTGGATACAGGCTAAAGGATATGAAACACCCTGATCCTCCACATAAGTTTGTATTTTTTGTTTACCAGCACTACCTATTTTACGCTTAGGGACATTAACAATCCGATCAAAAGCTTCCGCATCGTAAGGATTAACAATTACTCTTAAATACGAAAGAATATCTTTAATTTCTGCACGATCAAAAAATCTCTGTCCTCCATACACTCGGTAAGGGATATTTTGTTTAGTCATCAATTCTTCTAAAACCCGTGATTGAGCATTAGTTCGATATAAAATCGCAAAATCTTTATACAAACGACCTTTTTGCTTCTGTTTTTTAATTTCCTGATAAACAAAATTAGCTTGTTGTCGATCATCTCCTAGACTTCGTAAAGTGATTTTTTCACCAGTAGTACGCTCTGCTTTTAACGTTTTAGGCATTCGTCCTTGCACAGACTGTACAACTGCATTAGCTGCAGAGAGAATATTAGCATAAGAACGATAATTTCTCTCCAAACGAATAATATGAGCACGGAACTCTTTATGAAATTGGCGAATATTTTCGACTCTAGCTCCTCTCCAAGCATAGATAGATTGATCGTCATCGCCCACAACACAGACATTAGAATAATTTCTACTTAATAAGGATAGCAAATGGTATTGAGGATTGTTCGTATCTTGAAACTCATCTGCCATGATAAAGTGCCATTGATTTTGATAACGAGTACGTACTTCAGGAAACTGTTCTAATAAACGAATCGTATTAATAATTAAATCACCAAAATCCATTGCTTGGTTGTGTTGGAGAATTTTTTGATACTCATGGTAAATTTCAGCACATAGATGTTCAAAATCACCACGAGCAGATTTTTCTAATTCTTGAGGAGATTTCAATTCTTCTTTACAAGAAGAAATCATGCGAATGATCGCTTTATCATTATGCTCTTTAGGGTCAATATTGAGCCTTTCCATAATTTTTTTAATAGCATTTTTAGTATCGACACTATCATAAATCGTAAAATCACTAGTAAATCCTAATTTGGGAGCATGTTCTCTTAAAATTACCGTACACATAGAATGAAATGTCCGAATCCAAGCGTTTCTAGGATTAACATTTAAAAGGGTACCAATTCGTTCTTTCATTTCCTCTGCTGCCTTATTGGTAAAGGTAACACAAAGGATATTATAAATTGATAAATTATGCTTTTGCACCAAATGAGCAAAGCGATGAGTAATAACACGGGTTTTGCCTGAACCAGCTCCTGCCAATACTAAAAGTGAACCTTCATCATATAAAACAGCTTCTTTCTGTTCGGGATTCATTCCTTCTAAAAAATCAGATTGTAAACGATATTGTGGAGATTCAATAATTGGTTCCATAGAAGAATCAACAAACTGTTCGTTAAACACTTCTTCTTGTTCTGATAGTTCTACTGATTTTAGTAATTCTTCAAAAGATTGAGAAGAGTTTTTATTATCTAATGAATCGGAAAATAGGCTGTCCATAACGCACCTTAAGAATTATTTTTGATCGAACGGAGAATATATAAAAAAGGAATATCTAAGATATTAACAAGACATTTAATAAGATAAGTTGAGAGTGCTATTTGTAAAATAATAGGTAACTGATCTCGAAGTGAGCTCTCAAAAACTCCCCAAAAAGCAATAAATACAAAAAGTACAGAATCTGCTAATTGACTGATAAAGGTACTCCAAATATTTTTTTGCCATAATAAATATTTTTTTTCTGTCATATAATGATAAATATTAATATCTACTGTTTGTGAAAACCAATAGCAAATAAAAGAAGCTAGAACGATCCGTGGTGAAAATCGAAACAGTACAGAAAGTGCCTCGTGTCCTTGAGTGTCAAACAATAAAGGTTGGTAAGAAACAGCCAACTGTCCACAGAGCAAATAGATGAGTGAAGCAAAAATAGAGGCATACATTGCTTTTTTAGCTTCTTCTTTACCGTAAAATTCACTAATAGCGTCCGTTACAAAAAAAGAAGATACATATAAAATATTTCCTAAGGTGGCATCTAAACCAAAAATTGAAATCAACTTCACTACCTGAATATTTGCTAATACGACCGAAAGCACTGCCCATAATAACAAACCCTCTCGTCTCCATCGATAGAATAAAAATATAATAGAGAGATATACAAGTAATAACTGAGTAATCCAAATAATATATTGCATAAAATTCCCTTAAATAGACGTTCTTAACAAACAGTATAGACAATATTTCTACAATTTGCAAGTATCATGATAATAAATTATTTATCACGATTGAATTTTTAGATAAAATCTTTTATAATAAAATATGAACTATATCCATCATTTTTCTTCCCCAGTTGGGATTCTCCGTTTACTTGGTAATCAAGACTGTCTTTTAAATATTGATTTTGTTTCTTCAATCCAAGAAACTTCGCAGCATTCTATTCTTTTACAAGCAGAATTACAGCTCAATGAGTATTTCCTTCATCAAAGAACAATATTTACAATTCCCTTTGAAATTATAGGCACCTCTTTCCAAGTCAAAGTATGGGAGGTATTACAAACTATTCCTTATGGGACCACTTGCTCTTATCAAAGTATTGCCCAAGCAATCGATCATCCCAAAGCATATCGTGCTGTTGGAAATGCAAATAATAAAAATCCTTTAAGTATTATTATTCCCTGCCACCGTGTTATTGGAGCTGATAAAAGTCTCACTGGTTATGGTGGGGGATTAGAATATAAAAAATGGCTTCTCAATCATGAAAAACAATATCTTCATAAATAATTTTTCTTACCATCTAGCTTATTATTTAGTTTGAAAATAAATCTCAAGAAGTACTAAGAATATTTTTCCTCATGATAAAAAACACCTTTATTTTTGAAGGTGTTTTTTAATTTACTACTATCTAATAATCTAAGAATTATACAGCTAGATTATCGTCTATAAATGATCTAATTTCCCGTTACACCACCACATATGATCCACTGGCCCACAGCCAGTCCCTAACCCTAGTACAGTGGTTGAGTTTAATGCCTGTGTGAGAAAATGTTTTGCTTTATGCACACTAGTTTTAATATCCAAACCTCTAGCCAAACAGGCAGTGATAGCTGCTGATAATGTGCAACCTGTGCCATGAATATGAGGAGTATTAATTCTTGGTGAAGTTAACGGTATAATTTCTTCCTGATTATGAATAAAAAGATCAACAGATTGAGTATTTGTATAATGTCCACCTTTGACGAGGGCAGCGTTAATATTCATTTTTTGAAGAGCCTGAGCAATTTCGTGTTGAGTTAAAATACTCGTCGTAGGATCTTCTCCGATAATAATCATTGCTTCAGGGATATTAGGAGTAATAATAGTTGCTAATGGTAGTAGCTCACTAACTAGTACTTTTGTTGCTATTGGAGATAAGAGAGAAATATTACCTTTACACATCATGACAGGATCAATAACAACAGGAATATTTTGAGCATATTTTTTTAAACTCTCTACTACCATACGAATTATATCCTCATTTAGGAGCATCCCTAATTTTAGGGCTTTAGGAGGCATATCTTCAAAAATACTTTCAATTTGTCCTTTTATTACAGAAGTGTCAATAATAAAACGTTCTCGTACTCCTAAAGAATTTTGTACAGCAATTAAGGTTTCAGCAGCCATACCATAACAACCAAAAGCGGTAAAAGTTTTAATATCTGCTAAAAGACCAGCACCTCCAGAATTATCTAATCCAGCTATTGTCAACACAGGGTATTTTAACATCTACACCTCCAGAGAATTATTTACACATATATTATAGCAGATTGTAGTACTCAAGTCAACGAAAGTATAGCTTAACAAAGATCTATCATATAACAATGGAAATATTAGGCAGATAATAAGCTCAAATAACTACTCATACCTAAGATCAATAAAAAAAAGAATACCAAATAGAAATTTCACTAAAAATACTATCAATAATTACCGATAGTCTTATCAGAATTTAGATATTTTAAAAATATCACTGGTAACCATATCTATCAAGATTCGATCATATAAATTTAGCAAAATTATAAAATACCATAATCTCAGAAATAGTTAATAATTCAGAGATATGTTTTGAGGAGTATTCTATATCAATTATTCATCATTTAACTAAAATGCCTATTGCCCTTGCTAGTGTAGCCTTAGGTACAGCAGGGATCACGGGAGCGTGGGAAAGCATTGTAAATAACTCTTATATCGGAATTTTCGGAGCTAGCATTGCCTCTATTTTAATTGTGATTTTGCTGATCAAATATATAATACATCCTTCATTACTGTTTAAGGAAATTTCCTGCCCAACCCTAGGTAGTGTTATTCCCACCTTAGATATGGCGGTAATGTTGATTGCATCCGTTGTCGTGCAGTTTATACCATTATTAGGAAAGAGCCTTTGGATAGGAGCAGTTATTTTACATACGGTATTTTTTATCAAATTTCTCCAATACCGTATCAAAGAATTTGATTTAAATCATATGCTTCCATCATGGTTTGTTCCCCCTGTTGGAATTGTAGTGGCTTGTGTATCTGGATCCAAAATGGGCTTCCCTTATCTAACAACGGGATTATTTTATTTTGGATTTTTTTCTTATATGTTACTCTTACCTTGTATGTTCTACCGAATGTTTTTTGGAGATCATATAGAAAATTCTCGTCTTCCCACCTTCGGGGTTATGGGAGCTCCTGCAAATCTATGTTTAGCTGGATATTTAACAGCTTTCCCAGAACCTAACTATTATTTTGCTTTGAGCTTAGCGTATTTAGGTATTTTTACTACATTTCTAGTTTATATTTCTATGTTAAAAGTCTTTCGAATTAAATTTTTTCCCTTATACGCCGCTTATACCTTCCCTTTGGGAATTGGAGCTACGGCAATGATTAAATATAGTAGCTATCTTACAACAACTTCTACTCCCTCCGAAATCATACAAGTATGGGGAACGATTGCCTACGCAGAGCTTTTTATTGCTAGTATTATTATTTTTTATGTTTTTGTTAATTTAAAATTATTCATTTGGAAAAGCATTAAAACTAGTTAATCTCTAATAGAGCCTTACTCATTATAAAACAAATAAGTTTACTCCTTATTTGTTTAGGCACCATTAATACCTAATCTATTACAATGCTTTAAAAAAGCTAAGAATAATAATACAAATAGAAATACCAACAAACACATAACGAGCTAAAGGGTGAAACCAAGATGGTAACGCTTTATCTGATCCTTTTTCAATTTCGTTACTATAAGTTTTAATCCCTAAAATCCAAAATACGATAATAGCTGATAAGCTTGCTCCAATAGGAACAATATAGATAGAAATAATATCCATCCAAATTCCAACATTATTAGCATTTTCTAAGAAAATACCTATACTAAACATCACAAAACCAACAATTAACACTGCATAAGACCGTCTCATGTTAAAACGATTTTGCAATGCTTCAATAGGGCATTCCATAAGATTCAGAAGAGAGGTAATCGCTGCAAACAAAACCGAGAGAAAAAACAATACAGCAAATAGCTGTCCAAAAAACATCTGTTGAAATACCAAAGGAAGCGAAATAAATACTAAAGAAGGGCCTGCCGTAGGGTCCAAACCAAACGAAAATACAGTAGGAATAACAACAAAAGCACATAACAACGCCCCCACCATACTATACAAGGCAGTCTGTACCGCAGCATCAACAATGTTCGTATCATCTTTAAGGTAGGAACCATAAACAACCATTCCACTCCCTGCTAAGGAGAGCGAAAAAAATGCTTGCCCCAAGGCAATCGCCCATACTTTGGGATTTTTTAGAATATCCCATTGAGGAACAAGTAAATACTCAATCCCTGCTTGGATATTTGGTAAGGTAAATACTCTAATTAATAAGATAATAAATAGTAAATAAAACAAAGGCATCATAATTTTATTTGCTTGTTCTATTCCTTTTGAAATACCTGCTAACAAAATACATACGACCCCAGCTATAATTATTAAATGCCAGCTTACACTTCCAAAATCTCCAACAATCGCTCCAAAATAAGATTCCATATTACTATTCATCAAACTACCATCTATGGCACCCACTAAAAATCTTAAGATCCAACCAACAACAACTGCATACCCTGTTGCAATACCCCAAGCACCTAGCATAGGAATCGTCCCTATCCAAGCTCCCCAAGAGATATTTTTTGTTTGTAACGCTTTTTCAAAAGCACCAATAGGGCCTGTTTTTTGCATTCGTCCTAGAGCAAATTCTCCTATTAATCCTATGATCCCTAACAGAAATACAAAGAAAAAATAGAGAAATAAAAATACCGCCCCTCCAAATTCCCCGACACGCCAAGGAAATAGCCAAACATTACCTATTCCAACAGCTGAACCTATACAGGCTAAAATAAATCCCATATGGGACTGAAATAAATCTCTTGTTGGTGTCTTCATTTAAAGTCTCCTACTATCTCTTTACTAAAAGTGGATATATAAGCTAGAATTATATCATTAATAGGGTATTTTTGTCAATAAAGTACGCTAATTATTTCATTAATTAGACATTCAAGTAGTAGCTATTAATTAAAAGATAGTAGATAATGATCTTTTAAGATCTTCAATAAAAAATATATTTTATAAAAAATAAAAAAATATTTGAATTTTCTCTAAAATTGTGTATAATTAAAAGAAATAATTTCTCAAAAGGGCAGTGATTTCAAATTATTGCCCTTTTCTACGGAATAACTAAAAAAGAGGTTTTCATGCCGGTACAAATCCTTGTAGGAACACAATGGGGAGATGAAGGAAAAGGTAAAGTAGTTGATAGTCTTGGAAAAGACCTTGATTATGTGGTTCGATTTTCTGGCGGTAATAATGCAGGTCATACTGTACATGTAGGAACAGAAAAATTTGTTCTACACCTACTCCCCTCAGGAGTATTACATCCTCAGACAAAATGTCTTCTAGGAACTGGTATTGTGTTTGACCCCAAAGTATTTCTTGAAGAAATAGATGCTTTACAAAAAAGAGGATGTCGTACCGACCATATATTTATCAGTAAACGCGCTCATTTAATTATGCCATATCATATTGTATTAGATTCTTTATGGGAGGCATTTAAAGGTGACAGAAAAATTGGAACAACAAATCGTGGAATTGGGCCTTGCTATAGTGATAAGTTTGATCGTATAGGGTTACGAGTTAGTGATTTATTAAATCCTGAAATCTTTGCAAGAAAATTACAAGAGGTATTAGTTATTAAAAACCATCTAATCACAAAGATTTTTCAACAAGAAGCTTTTTCTTTTGATAAAATTTTTCATTCTTATCAAGAGATGGCTAAGAAACTAGCTCCTCGTATTATCGATACAGAACAGGAATTACAAACTGCTCTTAAAGCTAATAAAAATATTCTCCTGGAGGGTGCACAGGCAATAATGCTTGATATTGATCATGGGCATTATCCTTATGTAACCTCATCTTCCCCTACGACTAATGGAGCTTGTGTTGGTTCTGGAATTGCTTTTAAATATATAACAAAGAGTATTGGAGTCTGTAAAGCCTATGCAACCCGTGTTGGAGAAGGACCTTTTATAACAGAGTTACACACTGAAACAGGCAAATTATTAAGAGAAAAAGGCGGAGAATATGGTGCCACAACGGGGCGTCCCCGAAGATGTGGTTGGTTGGATACCGTAGTAGTAAAACATGCAGTAGACATTAACGGACTAACTGATATTGCTCTAACTAAAATGGATATTTTAAGTGGATTTGAGCAAATTCAAGTGTGTGTAGCATACGAGCTTAATGGAAAACGTATTTCTTATATTCCCGCAGAAATCGAAGAAAATTATCAGGCGACTCCTATTTATGAAACTTTTCCTGGTTGGAAAGAAGATATTACATCATGTGCTTCTTTTGATGGATTACCAAAAGAAGCTAAAAATTTTATTAAAAGAATTGAAGAGTTAGTAGGATGCCGTATCTCGTTTATTTCTACAGGAATAGATAGAGATCAGTTTATTGTAAGAATATAAATTAGGAAAGAAATTACATGTTAGATTTTTATCAAGCTCCATGGGCAGAACGTTACAGCTCTCAAAATATGCTCGTAAATTTCTCTAATGATACCAAGTACCGCTTATGGAGAACTTTATGGATTGCTCTTGCTGAGTCCCAAAAAGAAATGAGATTACCTATTACTGAAGAACAAATTCAAGAATTAAAACACTATCAAAATCACATTAATTACGAACAAGTCAAATACTATGAGCAAGAATTGCATCATGATGTTATGGCTCATATTAAGGCATATGGGGATCAAGCTACTTCTGCCAAAGGTATTATTCATTTGGGTGCTACTTCCGCCTTTGTAACAGATAATACTGATTTGATCCAAATATATAATGGGCTTAAGATTATCCGTATCGGTTTAGTACAAACCATAGAATCTTTATCTATTTTTGCTCTTCAATACAAAGATATGCCTACATTAGGATTCACCCATTTTCAGCCAGCACAGTTGACGACGGTGGGTAAACGTGCTTGTTTATGGATTCAAAGTTTTTTAATGGATTTACAAGCTATAGATTATTTTTTAGAGCATTTTGTATTACGAGGAATTAAAGGAGCGGTCGGTACTGGGAGTGGATTTGCAGATCTATTAGATCATGATTATGAGAAATTCAAAAAATTAGATCAATTGGTCATCACAAAATTAGGTTTTTCTCAGAGTATTGCTGTTAGTGGACAAACTTATGATCGTAAAATTGATTCCAAGGTAGCTGATTTGTTAAATCAAATTGCTCAATCTGCTCATAAATTTACAAATGATCTCCGCCTCCTACAACACCTAAAAGAAATCGAAGAAAATTTCAGTGAGAAACAAATAGGTTCTAGTGCCATGGCCTACAAAAGAAACCCTATTTTATCAGAACGAATCGCTGCCTTATCAAAATTTGTATTATCATTGAGTACTTCTCCTTCTATGGTCGCCTCTACTCAGTGGTTTGAGCGAACACTCGACGATTCTGCTAATAAAAGAGTTGTTATCCCTCAATTATTCCTTGCGGTAGATGCGATATTAATTTTATGCGAAAAAATCACTTTAACCGTGAACCCTAAAACCATCAACAAACATGTACAACAAGAACTTCCTTTTATTGCCTCAGAAGCTTTACTAATGAAAGCAGTTAAAAAAGGAGGCGATAGACAAGAAATCCATGAGATTATCCGTCATCACGCGATGGAAGCCCGACTTGATGAAGAATTAAATAATGATCTCATAAGGCGTTTGATTGATGATAAAAGTTTTCCCCTTTCTAGCGAAGAAATATTAGAAACCTTAAATTCAGGGCAATTTATAGGATATGCTGTACAACAAACAGAAGATTTTTTAATCAATCAGGTCGCTCCCTCGTTAAAAAAGCATCAACACCTTATTAAAAAAGAGGAAGATGAATAGGCACTAAAGTTATCAGATAGTTATTAAGAGAGTAGTATCCTATTATTATGCTTTGGGTTATACTACACTGAGCCTTTTATGATATTTAAAAACATATAGACTAATTAATCCGACGATTAATCGTCAATTGAAATGGGTGATGTTCGGGTATTCTATAAGATTCAGTATATTCAAAAACTGTATTATTCGATAAAAAACTGATACTTTTCACACAAACAATAGGGGTATCAATCGAAATATCCAAAAGGTCAGATAATTCTTGATCTACTACTATAGGAATAACAGTAAGATTGCCCCCTTGAATCTCCCAACCTTTTACTTGTTCGATATAATTATATTTTGAAGATGCCATTACAGAATATGATAGATCGGGGAACAATGCTACAGGCATATAACCAACTTCGTATTCTACAATCTTATCATTTAAATATCTTATCCGTTTTGTGTAAAAAACATCAGATGATACAGCTATCTCGAGCTGTTGAGCAATAAAAAGATCTGCTTTTATTACTTCAAAGTGAAGTACCTTAGTCTTGGGAGTTCCCCCTACTCTTTGAGCAAATTCTCCAAAATTTTCTAAAATATAGTACTGAGTTGCTTTATGATTTTTTGTAACATAAGTTCCACTTCCCTGTACTGCAGTAAGAATCTGGTTTTTAACTAATTCTTGAATACTTTGTCTAATCGTCGAACGACTTACCCCATAGTGTGTCACTAATGTCATTTCCGTAGGAATAGTATCACCAGAACTCAATTGACCAGTAATAAAATCATTATAAATTGCCTTTGCAACTTGAAGGTATAAATAATTACGTTTATACATTATATATCCCTATTTTATATTTATAAACTTTATTATACAATATTTTTATTAAAAAGTAACTATTTAATAAAATTTTTTGTTAATCTTAATTCTATATAAAATATAGAGATAAAAATTTTTCTATAAGAAACAAAAAACCCCTTGCAAAAAATCAAAATATTTGTATAATTTAAATACAAATAAACATACAAATATTACATTGGTCATATAAGGGGTTATTATGAATAAAATTAAAGAAATGTTAGCGAGATTTGGAGCAGCGATGTTTGTTCCCGTGTTACTATTTTCATTCTCAGGGTTATTAGTTGGTATTACTATTGTTCTCAAAACTCCCGAGATTGTTGGTTCATTAGCTGACCCTGATACAATTTTTTATAAAATACTTGTAATCTTAGAAGAAGGAGGATGGTCAATTTTTCGGAATATGCCCTTATTCTTTTGTTTAGGAATTCCTATTGGATTGGCAAAAATGGCTCCAGAGCGTGCTGTATTGGCAACATTAATCTGTTATCTTAGTTTCAACTATTTTATTGCTTCTATTTTGGGATTTTGGGGAGAATCATTTGGAGTAGATTTTTCTCAAGATCCTGGTGGTGTTAGTGGATTAGTTCTAATAGCAGGAATTAAAACGCTAGATACCAATATTTTAGGGGGAATCATCGTTGGAGGTATTATTACCACTATTCACAATCGATTTTATGAATTTCGTTTACCCGATTATTTAGGAGTATTTCAAGGCACATCCTTCGTCCATATTATTGGTTTTTTTGCCATGCTCCCTTTGGCATTTTTAACCGCTTGGGTTTGGCCTCCCATCCAATCAAATATAAATAATCTACAATTATTTTTAGCTTCTGCAGGACCTTTAGGGGTATGGATCTACACTTTCTTAGAAAGAATTTTAATCCCTACCGGTCTTCATCATTTTATTTATGGACCTTTTATTTTTGGTCCAGCAGTTGTACCTAACGGTATTGAACCAACTTGGTTTCAAAATGTTAGTCAATTTGCCAGTAATGGTGCTCCTTTAAAAGAGTTATTTCCAGCTGGAGCATTTGCCCTTCATGGGAATGGTAAGGTTTTTGGAAGTATTGGAATCGCTTTAGCTATGTACAGTACCGCTGATCCACAAAATAAAAAACGAGTTGCCGCTTTATTGATCCCTGCCACATTAACTGCTGCTATTGTTGGTATTACCGAACCCTTAGAATTCACTTTTTTATTCATTGCTCCAATGCTTTTTCTTATTCATTCTATGTTAGCAGCTACCTTAGCAACAACCCTTTATATATTTGGGGTCGTTGGTAATATGGGAGCTGGTCTTCTCCAATTTCTCACAGCAAATTGGATCTTCACCTTCCGCAATCATAGTTCTTTAATATTCATTCAGATTATGATTGGAATTCTATTTACAGGGATATATTTCTTAGTTTTCCGTTACCTAATTATAAAAAATAATATTCCCACTCCTGGACGAGGTGATACCAGTAAAATGAAACTATATAGCAAAAAAGAGTATCAATCGGCTAAAAATAATACTTTCGAAGAGCAAGCTAAACTATTTTTAGAAGCGTTAGGGGGATCAAAAAATATCGAGTCCGTAACCAATTGTGCGACTAGATTACGTGTTGTCGTAAAAGATCCTAATCTAATTGCAGATATTGAAGTATTCCGAGATGCTAAAGCCCATGGATTAGTTGTAGATAACTGTTCCATTCAAGTAATTGTTGGGTTATCAGTACCACAGGTTAAAACTGCTTTTGATCAGCTCAGAGTAGAATCTTAATAAATAGAAATTTGCTGAAATATTATAAATATGATAATTAATCCAATAATCTTATCAAAGGAGAGAAATTATGAAGAAATATTCTGTCGTTATTGCTGGAGGAGGTAGTACTTTTACTCCAGAAATTTTACTACTACTATTAGATCAATTAGATCGTTTTCCCTTACGGACACTAAAGTTATATGACAATGATGCAGAACGTCAAAAAATTGTTGGCGATGCTTGTGCAATTATCATGAAAGAAAAAGCACCTGATATTCAGTATGTATATACTACAGATCCTAAAGAAGCATTTTCGGACGTTGATTTCGTAATGGCTCATATTAGAGTGGGAAAATATGATATGAGATCTCACGATGAAAAAATCCCTCTAAAATATGGAGTTGTAGGGCAAGAAACTTGTGGGCCTGGAGGGATGGCTTATGGAATGCGTTCTATCGGTGGTGTCATAGAGCTTATTAACTATATGGAGCAATATTCTCCTAATGCTTGGATGCTTAATTATTCAAATCCTGCTGCTATCGTTGCAGAAGCAACACGCCGTATCAAACCCGATTCAAAAATTTTAAATATCTGTGATATGCCCATCGGAATCGAAGATCAAATGGCTACTATTTGTGGATTAAAAGATCGTAAGGAAATGCAAATCCGTTATTATGGATTAAACCATTTTGGTTGGTGGACCAGTGTGATCGAAAAATCTACAGGAAAGGATTTAATGCCTATTCTAAAAGACCATATTGCAAAACAAGGATACCTTAATCCTAAACTCCATGCAGACGAAGACTGGACAGATACCTTCCAAAAAGCAAAAGATTCTTGGCTTTTAGATCCAGACACATTACCAAACACCTACTTAAAATATTATTTTTTTCCAGACTACGTTGTCTCTCATTCTGATATTAACCATACTCGAACTGATATGGTAAGAGCAGGTAGAGAAAAGATGGTTTTTGGAGAATGCCAAAAAATCATTGAACGAGGAACTGCTAAAAATTCCGAATTTGAAATTGGAGGTCATGCAACTTATATTGTTGATTTAGCAACCGCAATTACCAATAATACAGGGGAACGTATGCTTCTTATTGTGCCTAACAATGGTGCTATCCTAAATTTTGATCCCACAGCTATGGTAGAAATCCCTTGTATTGTAGGATATAAAGGACCAGAACCTTTGGTAGTAGGAGAAATCCCTCGTTTTCAAAAAGGTCTTATGGAACAACAAGTTGCCGTAGAAAAATTAGTTGTTGATGCGTGGATTACAGGATCTTATCAAACTATGCTCCAAGCGATCACTTTATCACGTACTGTACCAAGTGGAACAGTTGCAAAATTAATCCTCGATGAGTTTATAAAAGTTAATAAAGGGTATTGGCCCGTATTAAAATAATAGAATTAGGAATTATAAAAATATACACAGATAATTAATATCCCCCCTTGAATCGCCCCTTCCTTAGTCATTTAGTACAAAAGGAAGGGGTGATTGTTTTAAAAAATCATTCGTAGTTTATATTAATATAAAACTATCATCTAAAAGTCAGCATAATTTTTACAAATTATCCCTTTTTATAAAATATTGATTATATCATAAGATTATATTATAATATTACGATATAATAATATAATCTATAAGGAGAAAATGTGTTACAACGAATAGCTTTTAAAATAATATTGATTGGTTTTTTACTGAGCCCCACATACACTCAACAAACTTCTGGACAGCATAAAAATATTTCTAAATCAAAATCTTCCGTTCAGCAGAGAGTTTCCGTATTAACAGCATTGTTAGTTCAAAACAATCCTATTGCTGAACTCGCAACTTTCCAAGAAAACCGAACCTTGTATGCTCGTCAACCCAATTTTTGGGGTGTTGGCTCTACTGGTTTGGGATTTTCTTTGGGCTTTGCTTATGATGTACAAAATAGTCAAGGAGTACTATTTCGTATGCAAACTTTTCTTGAATCTACAGGATGGGTTATGGGAACACTCGATCTTGGCACAGGAATTCGTATACCAATTGGTCAAAAAGGAATTAATTTTAGTACAGAATTTTATTTTTCCATGGCACTAAGTGGAGGGAAACTAGATGTTGTTGGAATCGATATTACCGATCAGCCAAGTTCTTTATCCTCAGTTGTTGGTTTTTTTGGTTTTAAAGGTCGCCTTGCTTTAGAGATCCCTATAGCAAAAAATTCTGCTATTACTCCTTATATATCTTATGTAGCCTACCCTTGGCATAGTGCTTCTACTAGCTCAGATTATTCAGTTAATGGGAATTTTAATGGTGTTACTCTAGATGGTTTACAAATAGGTCTTGAATTTACTTGGAAAATTTAAGGAGAAAAAATGAAAAAACAATTTTATATTATTAGTACATTTATATTTTTAGCAGCTTCTTGTTCTACTATTCCTGAATCTCCCTCTGAGTTAATGGGTGCTCAAAAATATTCACTCACTTTAGAGGAAAAAAATAGACTATATCCTTTTTGGGATGTACACTTACGAGGATTTCAGGTAAACTCTGGCGGCGGAAAAACACTCAAGGTCGATGAAAAAAGAAGAATGCTCCGACACTTATCTTTATTACGTTTTACTATGAACACTCCAGAATTTGCAACTAATATCCTTAATGGAGAATATTACGCAAACCGTAATATTAGCTCGAAAGACGGTAAACGTAAAGTACAATCTGGAGATAAACTAGACCCTCAACGTCTTTTAGACATTTTACGGTATCGATCTTATCCTTTTACTATAAGAAAACAATCAATGCCTGGTGCTGTAGGTATGGGAGCTGTTCCTAATCATTATTTATATCTTGAAGAGTTTTCCTCTTCATTATTTCGGGGACATCTTTGGATTGGATTTCCCGATACTCATAATTGGAACACAGGAGGCTACCTACAAGATGCTTATATTACTGGAGTTATACTTCATGAAATGCTTCATAATATGGGATTTTCTCACGGTGGTACTATGCCTGAGTCAAAAGAAGTACTTCGTCAAATTCAAAATAATTATAAAAAAACTCTCAATAAAGAATTTTATACAAAATATCAAAAACAATTAGAAGTATTTGGATCTTTCTATGAAGAAAGAAATGCCAACGAATTAACATTTGAAACAATAAATGGTAGCCCTATACCACCAACAAATCCTCTATTATCTTATAACACGAGTATGGAATATCGAGTCGTTGACTCCTATCCAGATAATCTTCATGATGATGAAGAAGTTGTTTGCGTGTTAAAAGAAGATGGTACTTATGAATTAAGAATTATTAAAAGTTATGGTCAGCGGGATTTTATATAAAATTTTTCGATCTACTCTGACAGCAGTGTATAATATATTCTATTTTTTATTAATCAAAATAGCTCTAATTTATGCAATTACACTTAACAAGTGATTATATAAAAGCTCTTTCTTTAATTAAAGAAAGAGCTTTTATTATTTTTATTATGAAATTATCTTTTCTCAAAAGGTAAAAAATCAACCTAGATACCATCAGTATCTTTATAAGTGCTAATATTATCGATACTTTCCCCAACAATTCTCATATTATCACAGCCTACACGTTTAATTTGTTGTAATAACACATGTCCATCCGAAATACTATCACGCCGATCAAGAGCATCCAAAATACAAGGAATATTAACCCCCCCTAAAACAGCGTAGTTTTGATTATACTCATGCATCAGGAGTGCAGCTTGATTAAACGGGGTCCCTCCAGCAATATCGCATAAAAAAATTACCTCACCGTTAGCTTTTGTGTAAATTTCTTGAAATTGTTTTGTGAGATCGTGAGAAGATAAATTAGGAGTGAAATCGATAAAAAATACATTCTTACACTCTCCAATAACTAATTTTAACATTGACTCTATACCTGTAGCAAAATTACCATGTCCCGTAATAACTATTGATACCATAAAATCTCCTCTCACATATTCTTTTATTGTATTATAATAAATAAAAATAATCAACACATTCTAAAAATAATAGAAATACCATGGCAAAATACTTTTTTAGAGCTATTGATCTTAGTATTTCATTATCTCAAAATATTATAGTTATGACTATAATATCCGAAAATATTTATATAGGATATAAAAGAAAAAAATAAAAATCGTATATATTTATTATTTTCATATAAGATAATCATTTTTCCTTAGTAATATCTTTAAACTAAGAAGAACTATTAAATAAAGAATTTATAATAGGAGTAGACTATGCCAAATATTAATCTTGTACGAATTGACAATAGGCTTATCCATGGTCAGGTGGCAACCTCATGGATTCAACATTCTAAAGCAAACTTAATACTAGTCGCTAACGATGATGTTGCTAATAATGCCATGAGGCAAGATCTTATGAAAACGATTGTTCCCTCTCACATACAAACACGTTTTTTTTCTCTTCAAAAAACCGCCGATGTAATCCACAAAGCCTCTGAATCCCAATACATTTTTATTGTAATTGACAATCCCGTTGACGCCTTGTGGTTAAAAAAACATAACGTACCAATACAATATATCAATCTCGGAAATATGCACGGTGGGGATGGTAAAAAAGCAATCGCAAAAGCAGCCTATGCCTCCCAAGAAGAAATTAATGCCTTAAAAGAACTCATAGACTTAGGAGTTACAATTGAATTTCAACAGCTCCCTACCGACCCTAAAGAAGACATAAATAAAAATTTAGCTAGTTTATAGTAATATTTCAAATATAGGAGATTTTTATGGAACCTTCCGTTTTACAAATAATTTTAATTGCCGTATGGACAGGTCTGGCCGGTATAGACCTATTCGATGGATTACTACACATCCACAGACCATTGTTTTCAGGAATGGTGATTGGGTTTATCTTAGGTGATATCACTACAGGGCTTATAACAGGAGCTACATTAGAATTAATTCTATTAGGAGCAATGCCTGTTGGTGGAGCTCAACCGCCTAATGTTGTTATTGGAGGCGTCGCAGGTGTCGTTTTGGCAATTACTTCAGGATTAGATCCTCAAGCAGCCGTCGGTATTGCTATTCCTTTTGCCGTATTTATGCAGAGTTTAATCACGTTATACTTTACTATTTTTGTTCCTGTCATGCATAACGTGGATGCCAAAATAGAAATTGGTGAGGGATTAAAAGCGATTCCCAATGCCAATTATTTTGGGATGACAGTATTATTCATAATGTACGCCTCGGTTGCCACTATTTTGACCATCGGAGGGACAAAAAGTACTGATCTTATTAGCCGATTACCAGAATGGATTACTCATGGTTTATCCGTAGGCGGTGGAATGCTTACCGCAGTTGGTCTTGCTATTCTCTTAAAAATTATGTTAGCACGCCGTTATGTAATCTATCTCGCTTTGGGTTTTATTTTAGTAACATTTTTTGAAGCCCCTCTTTTATCTGTAGCAGGAATAGCAGTTATTATTGCTCTGATTGAATTCTACCTTGCCCAGGAAATCAGCGCTCAAAATCCTAGAATAGTACAAGGAGAAGACGATGGAATCTAAGCAACTTATCAGCAAAAAAGAATTAAATAATATGGCATTTCGTTCCATGTTTTTACAAGCTTCTTTTAATTATGAACGTATGCAAGCTTGTGGTTGGGTGTTTTCTTTAATCCCTGGATTGAAAAAGATTTTTAAAGACGATCCAGATGGGCTAAAAGATGCTCTTAAACGCCATATGGAGTTTTTTAATACTCATCCATTCCTTGTTTCCTCTATTATGGGATTAATCTTAGCAATGGAAGAAAAAAAAGAAGATCCAGAGCTAATTCGTGGATTAAAAGTAGCAATGATGGGGCCTTTAGGTGGTATTGGTGATGCGATTTTTTGGTTTACCTTAATTCCTATTACAGCCTCCTTAGGAGCAGGGTTGGCTTTAGAAGGTAATGTGTTAGGTCCTATTTTATTTATTATCCTATTCAATTTAGTACATTTACCATTACGCTTTGGTTTAATCCACTATTTTTATGCTTTTGGATTAAAAGCATTTGATACCTTAAAAGCCATAACCATCCACGTACAAAAAGCAGCGAGTATTATAGGAGTTACGGTAGTTGGTGCTTTAATTGCATCTTTTGTCCAATTAAAACTCGCCCTTGAATTTAGTATTGGTGAAAAAACCGTTAATGTGCAAAATGATATTATTGATTCCATTATGCCTAATTTACTTCCTCTATTACTCACTTTAGGGATCTATTATTTTATTACTAAAAAAGGTAAAGCTCCCACAACAGTTATCTGGTTTATTATCGGAATAAGCTTGGTATTTTCTTATTTTAAGATTTTATAGACATATTACTATAATAAAATTCACGAAATTCAATCTATAGTATTGACATTTTTGTTATTTTATATTATAATATCATCTTAATGGAGAGATGGCCGAGTGGTCGAAGGCGCACGCTTGGAAAGCGTGTAAACGGTAACGTTTCGAGGGTTCGAATCCCTCTCTCTCCGAAGAGTTTTCCAACAACTATCATATTACTATAGTACACTATAGTAATATGATAGTTGTTTATTTTGTAGCACTGCTCCATTTCAATAATCTTAATTAGATTTTTGAGAATTCTCTAGTTTGAGAAAATTTAGCCCCCACCCGCATAGACTCTCAAAAGACGATTTTTTGGGTTTGTTCAATAGTAACGAGTAAACAAAGTATTGTTAGAAAGAAACTCAAATCCTCGTTAATGTAAAGCTGTTGACAAAACAACAACTCTATATTATACTGTATAACTATAGAATAATATTTGATTTAATCAATCTAAGGGAGTATATATGTCAAGTACACAACAAAGAGCCGAATTACAATCTCAAATATGGAAAATAGCAAATGATGTTCGAGGATCTATTGATGGTTGGGACTTCAAGCAATATGTCCTTGGTACTCTTTTTTATCGTTTTATTAGTGAAAACTTTGCTGATTATATGGAAGCAGGTGATGAAAGTATTAATTATGCAACATATTCGGATGATGCTATTACTAAAGAAATTAAAGCCGATGCCATAAAAACAAAGGGGTACTTTATTTATCCTAGTCAATTATTTTGCAATATCGCAAAAACAGCAAACACCAACGAAAACTTAAATACAGATTTAGCGACTATATTTACAGCAATTGAAAGTTCGGCAAACGGTTCGCCTTCAGAGTCTGCTATTAAAGGGCTCTTTGCTGATTTTAACACGACAAATAGTAAACTTGGAAATACCGTAAAAGATAAGAATTATCGTTTTGCTGCAGTTATTAAAGGTGTTGGAGGACTTAATTTTGGGAAATTTGAAGATAATCATATTGATTTATTTGGTGATGCCTATGAATTTTTGATTTCCAATTATGCTGCCAATGCAGGTAAATCAGGAGGCGAATTTTTTACCCCTCAAAGCGTTTCTAAGCTTATTGCACAAATAGCTATCCATGGACAAAAAAAAATAAACAAAATTTATGATCCTGCAGCAGGTTCGGGTTCGTTATTGTTGCAGGCAAAAAAACAATTTGATGATCATATTATTGAAGAAGGGTTCTTTGGACAAGAGATTAATCACACCACGTATAACCTTGCTCGTATGAATATGTTTCTCCATAATATTAATTATAATAATTTTAGTATTGCACCAGGTAATACACTTATCGATCCATACTTTGGTGATAAAAAGCCATTTGATGCAATCGTTTCAAACCCTCCTTATTCTATTAATTGGATCGGAAACGATGACCCTAAGCTTATTAATGATGAGCGTTTTGCTCCCGCTGGTGTCCTTGCACCAAAATCAAAAGCTGATTTTGCCTTTGTTATGCACTCGCTAAGTTATCTTTCTGCTAAAGGACGGGCGGCGATTGTTTGTTTTCCAGGTATTTTTTATCGTGGGGGAGCAGAGCAAAAAATTCGACAGTATTTGATTGATAACAACTTTATTGAGGCGGTAATTTCTTTGGCTCCAAATTTATTTTATGGCACCTCCATTGCTGTTAATATTTTAGTGTTAGCGAAGAATAAAAAAAATGATACACGCACTCAATTCATTGATGCAAGTGGATTTTTTGATAAAGCAACAAATAATAATATTTTAACAGAAGATCATATTAATGAAATTCTCAAGATTTTTGCCGACAAAAAAGATATTGACCATATTTGTAAATTAGTAGACAATAATATCATCTCGGAGCATGAGTATAATCTTTCTGTAAGTACTTATGTAGAGGCAAAAGACACAAGAGAAGCAATTGATATTAAGGTTTTAAACAAAGAGATCAAAACGATTGTATCAAAAGTAAACACGCTAAGACAGGGTATTGACGATATTATTGCTGAGATTGAGGATGCATAAGCATGAGTAAACTTGAGGAATTGATACAAGAATGCTGCCCCGATGGTGTAGAGTATAAGGCTTTGGGGGATGAAAAAGTAGGAATATTTACTAGAGGCAGTGGATTGCAAAAAAAAGATTTCACTACTTCAGGTATTGGTTGTATTCATTATGGGCAAATATACACCTATTATAGCATATATACAACCCAAACTAAATCTTTTGTTTCTATAGAATTTGCAAAAAAAGCTCGTAAAGCTAAATGTGGAGATTTAGTAATAGCTACAACTAGTGAAAACGATGAAGATTTATGCAAAGCTCTAGCATGGTTAGGAAATGAAGAAATAGTCGTTAGTAATGATGCTTGCTTTTATTCTCATAATTTAACCCCAAAATATGTTGCTTATTTTTTTCAAACAGAACAATTTCAAGAACAAAAAAGAGTATTTATTACAGGTACAAAAGTAAAACGTGTTAATGTTAATGATCTAGCTAAAATAAAAATCCCCGTTCCGCCTTTACCTATACAGGAGGAAATTGTTCGAATTTTGGACAATTTCACAGCGCTTACCACAGCGCTTACCACAGAGCTTATAGCTCGCAAAAAACAGTATACTTATTATCGGGATAGCTTGCTTGAG
>JBOFHK010000012.1:0-1389 GCA_051649605.1 Brevinema sp.
CTTATGTTTACTTTTTTTATTCTTAAATTTTAATATCCATCAAGCTCTTGATCGCTCTATTAAGAGTATCGTAAGATACCATATAGAATATTATATCAAAGAATAAAAAAAGATTTACATATTGACGTGATTTAAAAAAGACTCTATAATATAGTGTATCATTTAGACAAGCAAAATGGAGTAAATCATGGAAAAAAAAATACAACGCGGCGATATAAAACGCTATAACGAAATTCAACGTTATTTAGATGTGGCTCGTATTGCTTCTTGGGAAGCAGGACGTATTATCAAACAGGGATTCAATTCCTCGCAACGGGTCGAATGGAAAGACGATATTGATCCTGTAACCGAATCCGATAGAGCTGCAGAACGTGTTATTCGAGAAACAATACTTGCTCATTTTCCCGAACATGCAATTTTAGGTGAAGAAGGGGGATCCAACAGCTCCGAATCTTCTGTCCGATGGATTGTTGATCCTATTGATGGTACGGCAAATTTCACCCGCAGAATCCCTCTTGTGGCTGTTACTATCGGTGTAGAAATCGACAACGAATTAGTCGTCGGGATCGTTAATAATCCTATCATGGATGAAGAATTTTATGCAGCCAAAGATATGGGGGCTTTTCTCAATGGAGAACGAATTTTTGTTTCCGAACTAAGCTCCTTAAAAAAAGCCTACATAGGATTCGGATTACGAAGAGAACCCCAATTAAGAGAACCAATACTAGACGCTGCTAACCGTCTCTATGGAGAAGTCCGTACCATTCGTCGTATTGGATGTGCAGCCTTATCACTTGCCTATATTGCTTGTGGGCGTATCGATGGCTTATCCGAAATTGGTCTTCTTCCTTGGGACATGGCAGGAGGTGCTTTAATTCTTCGTGAAGCTGGTGGAGAGCTTGCCAATTTAGACGGTTCTCCTTTTGATCTGAACGAACCAACTGTTTTAGCAGGAAGTCCAAAATTTTTAGAATACCTTATCGATGTCTTTAAAGACGTAAAATTAGATTTCTCAGGTACAAAATTTAGCGGTCAATAATGCTTTATTACCGTCCAAACTAGCGATAAAAATAGATCAAATGACAAAATAAAAACCTAGTGCTTTTTACAAGTACTAGGTTTTTATACGTTATATTCTTTGATTGGCAATTTTTCTGTAAGTATGTGATGATCCTCGAATAGTCAGGAAGATATTCCAAAGATTTTCCAAGCTATAAATTCCTCCAAACATCTACGGTTAAAAGCTTTCCCTAATCTACATATCAAACCCCCTATAGGGGGTTTTGTCGTATCCTGTCGTTATCCCGCAATTTCCTTTTTATTAAATGTTAAGAGCTTCTCTCGATAATATTCGTATTGCTGTTGCCGTGCTTTAATTTCCGCGGGTAG
>JBOFHK010000013.1:0-28893 GCA_051649605.1 Brevinema sp.
CTACCCGCGGAAATTAAAGCACGGCAACAGCAATACGAATATTATCGAGAGAAGCTCTTAACATTTAATAAAAAGGAAATTGCGGGATAACGACAGGATACGACAAAACCCCCTATAGGGGGTTTGATATGTAGATTAGAAAAAGCTTTTAACCGTAGATATTATGAAATTTCTTATCGGACATTGCTTGTGTGTTTGGCGATTTTCCTCCAATTTAAGTACCCATATGTAGCATTACATAAATTAATCATTTTCATTAGAATAATTACAATAGAAGAACCTTCTCCTGAAGAGTAAATTAAAAGCCACATCCAGATGGAAAGAGCATTTACCAAGATCCACATAAGCCATTGATCGGCAAATCTTAAAATAAATAATAGGCTTGCAATAACGGATACTACTGTTGTTAAAGAATCTATAAAAGCTAACCTACCTCCTAAGATCTTTAAAAGCTCGGCGTATAAAAAGGTTGTGATGAAAACTAAAATAAAAGTAATAATAATCATTCTAGGAGACATATATTGGAATTGAACTTCACCAGATTGATTTTTATGTTTTGTCCATAAATAAATCCCAATAGCACTAGTGGGGATACTGTAAAAAGCATTGTACATAACTTCTCCATAAAGCTTAAGATCATAGCAATATATAGCATATAATAGGGCATTGATGAGAGAGAAAACCAGTCCTAAAATTTTTCCTTTAGCACCGAGAACGATGCCCACGCTACCAGTAAAACTGATAATCAGTACAAAGATAGGATCTCCGTCGAGAAGTGCAACAATAATGATTATCGAACATACGAAAATAAGCCAAACTTTTTCTAAAAAAGACCAGTCGTCAAAATAGTGTTTGATTTTCTTCATGAAATACTCCCTAATATTTAGTATCTTTTTGTGAGACAACTTTTGCAGATATTTTATTTGCATTTTTGATGATGTTATAAATCTCTTGTTTGTGAATAAGTCCCACGATTACCCCACCTACGTGGGCATCTCCTGCTCCAGAAGTGTTTATTACAGGCACTTTTTCCCCTATTATGCTGTTGATTCCTTGTTCTGTAATATAAGTTGCGCCTAAGGCACCTAAAGTAACAATAACCAACTCATTAGTTTTTTTATAAAGCTCCTTGATTCCTAAAGAAACATCATGATGACCTGTAACTTGTTTGAGTTCTTCTTTATTGATATGGATAATAGGAGAAAGTTTATAGATTCTATCCATTAATGGGCGACTAATAATATCAATTCTTGGACCAAAAGCGACGATTAGCTTTGTTTCAGGAATAGTTTCTAAATAATCTACGATATGATTTCCACTATTTCCGATGAGAGAGTAGCCCGAAATATAGGTATAAGAAAATTTTTGTTTTTCTATGCTGGTAAACCAGTCTTTTTTGAAATTTCCTTCTACGCCAGATAAGGTAACGAAGGATCTTTCTCCTGTACTTTCAATGAATGTATAGCAATGACCATTGTCTCCATCGTTAATTTTTAGAGAAGAATGTATACCTAGATCTTCAATCCCCCTTTGGATTAGAGTACTATAAATGCCATTTCCAATAGGAAGAAAAGCTGTATAGTCTATCTTAAAAGATTGTAAGACGCAGGCAACGTTAAGGGCACAACCTCCGATACTATAGTTTTCTCTTGTGGCTTCTATATCTTCGCCTGATAAAGGGAGTTGAGGAATTTCTATGGTAATATCTACAATTGCAGATCCTATTAATAGAACATTATCCATGTAATAACTCCCGACCTTTTTCTAAAATATCTACATAAGGTTTTAACTGGATGGGATTATTGTCATTTAGTGTTTTAATATAATGAGGATTAATACTGTCTACTCCTAGGGCAGCTCCACATATAGCCGTTGCCATAGCTCCAATGGTGTCAGTATCTCCCCCTATATTTGCACAATTGAGGGCACATTTATTGATATCTTGTGTATAATAAGCTAGAAGTAGAGCTGATGAGACAGATTCAGCAGTGGCTACACCACATCCAATTATATCGTAGATAAAACTAAATATTTCTTCTTCGTTGGAGATATTGTCGATAATGTTTATACCGTATTCGACTCTTTTTCTAATAGAAGGGCTAAATGTTTCTGCTCCAAGGCTAAGGGCATACTCTTCTATGCGGATTGCTTCTTTTACCGCCTGCTTAGCATCTCCACATTCAATAGCTATGGCAACAGCACTTGCTATAATAGTTGCTCCAGCAATCGTAATATCGCTAGAATGGGTTGCCTTGGAGACATCTCTCACATATTTTGCTAAGCGTTCTAATTCATTAGTACGAAATAAACAGCCAATGGGGGCTATTCTCATGGCAGCGCCGTTACTGAGAGCAATATCTGTTACCGTTGATACGTCTGCTCCTTTTTTGAGAAGTTTTAAGGCAGCTTTAGAGCTTGGGCCTAAAATATTTCGTTCAAAAGCATTATTTTCTTCTGCCCAAAGTAAGAGTTTTTTTCCTATATTTTTACTATCTGGAATATAATTTGTTTCTTTTAGGCTGTCTAATAAGACTAAAGATTGAGCCGTATCATCGGTAAACTGTCCCGCTTTGTAATTATAGGCAACAGCGTTATCTTCTGGACCATTTAGGAAATCTGTTATTTTTCCTATTTGTCTCATAATTCTTTTTTTACCCCAAAGCTCTCCGGGCATACCCATAGCATCACCTAACGCCTGTCCGTATAGAACTCCTTCCATTTTTTGTTTGAGATTCATCATTCCCTCCTTTATTACTTATTATGATAACATAATAAGTAATAAAGTCAATAGAGTTTTTTATATTTTATATATTTTATTTTATCTTATTATTTTGTATATAATTACAGATTTTATTGATAGAGGCGTCTGATTATTGAACATATTTTCATAATATGCTACTATAACATTATAGAGATAATTTTTAAAAAAATAGGAGATCATAAATAATGGAAGAAAATGGATGGTTAAAAAAATATCAGATTATTGTTAATAATTTATCACGAGAGATAAGAAAAGGAAAGTATTGTAAAGATAAGCTTATTCCCAGTGAAACCAAATTAATGCAAGCTTACGCCGTGAGTCGTATTACAGCGAGAAAAGCTTTGGATACCCTAGTGGGTATGGGGCTTATTTATAAAATACAAGGGAAGGGCTGTTATATTATGGAAAGCAAAAAATCTCACTCTCTTTTAAAAATTCATAGTTATACAGAAGAAATTATCAATTCTGGGATGACTCCTTCTCGAAAAATATTTACTTCTTCAGTTTCTGAAGCTACTCAGGAAGTATCTTCTATACTAAATATTCCTGAAAAAAGTAAGGTTTTTGTGTTAGAAAGAGTTGTGTACGCTGACGATAATGCCTTATGTTTGGTAAAATCTTCCTTACCTTATGATCGATTTCCTCATATTGAGTTCTATGATTTTTCTCAATTTTCTTTATATGAAATTTTAAAATCCTACTATAAGCTTGAGATTTCTCAAACTATTCTAAAAGTAGATACTTTTAGTGCGGATCATGAAATCGCAGAAAAAATGGGGGAGAAACTCCACGTACCCTTACTTTATCTAAGTATTATTGCTTATTGTATTTACCATAAGCAAGAGATTCCTATAGAATTTTCTCAATCATATTATAATCCCAAAATCATTAGCTATACTATTAATCAATCCAGTTAACCTTAGAATATTTATTAAGGAAATTAAGGAATAATGACAGAATACGACAAAACCCCCTATAGGGGGTTTGATATGTAGATTAGAAAAATCTTTTAACCGTAGATATTATGAAATTTCTCATCGGACATTGCTAATAAGGTAAAGAAATCGATAAAAGCGAGAATCACTGGAATCAAAGTCCAGCAGAATAATAAAAATAAGATCCCTGTCCCCGTTTGACCCAGATAAAATTTATGAACGCCGACCCCTCCTAAGAAAAGAGCGAGTAAAGCTGCGGTAGTTTTACTTTTTCCTCCTTCCTGTTGAACCTTTGCGGCAGGTCTCCCACACTGAGGACAACTAGAAGCTAGTTCGTCGATTTGTGCTCCACACCCTGTACAAAATACCATATAATACTCCCTTGTATATTTATATTAATATACAATTATACAATATAATATTTGTCTTGTCAAGTAAATATTTATTTTTTTGCTATTTTGGCTCTCTATATTTTTACTATTTTACGATAAAATTCAAGATGAGCTTATCGCTGGATTATTCAATCTACTTTGGTGATGATCAAACTAATTACGAAGGCTGTTATAAAAGAGATCAAACAAGTAATTAGGGCATGGATGATATTTAGGGGATTTTCTCCTATAAATACAGGAAGAGCTAATAATCCTGGGGAAGCAAAGGCATAGCGGACAAGACCGCTTAAACCAGCGTATACACCGCCAATACCGCCTCCAATCATCGCAGCAATAAGGGCATTTCTATATTTGATTGTAACCCCAAATAAGGAAGGTTCGGTAATCCCTAATAAAGCAGTCATCCCTGAAGAAAATGCTAGCTCCTTTAATTCTAATTTTTTTGATTTAAAGGCGACAGCGAGGGTAGCTCCCCCTTGGGCAATGTTGGAGGCGAGCATTCCAGGCCCGTTGACTTGTTCAAATCCTTGCTGTGATAACTGGATTGTGGCAATAGGTGTTAAGCTCCAAGCAGTGCCTGTGAGGAGCATGAGCGGTTGAAAAGCTCCCATCAATAGAGGGATAAACCAGCTGATTTGTTGATTGATCATATAAGCGCCGATTGCGATGATGTCGTTTAGATAAGATCCTAGTGGCCCAATAATGATTAAAGTAATACTCCCTGTAATCAAGAGTGTGACAAGCGGTTTGGTAAAAAATTTAATCATCTCAGGAACATATTTATCGGCAAATTTTTCTATATAGGATTGAAGCCATACCGTTAAAATAATTGGGAGCACACTTCCTCCATAATCAACAAGCGTTAGTGGGATATTGTAAAAAGAAATATTGTTTTGAGCGTTCACCAAAGAAACCCAACTTGGGTGTAGTAAAATCCCAGCGATGCTTAAAGATAATCCGACATTTGTTTCAAATTTAATAGCTGCTCCATAAGCGAGTAGAAGAGGGAGGAAGTAAAAGGCAGCATCTGAAATCATATTTAAAAGGTAGTACGTATCGCCTTCAGGGTTTATTGATTGGGTAACTATTAATAGTGCGAGTACTGCTTTGATCATACCTGCACCTGTAATCGCAGGAATCATAGGGGTAAAAATAGTTGCTACTGTATTAAAAATTTGATCTAGCCCTGAAGATTTTTGAGAATGAGGTGAGGAGTTACTCTTTGGAGCAGAATCTCCTTGGATGGTTGTATTGATTAATTTATATAATTGTTGGACATTTTGTCCGACGATTACTTGAAATTGCCCTCCCCCATCAGTCGCATTGATTACTCCTTCTAAATTTTTTAGTGTATCGATCTGGATCAGATTCTGATCCTGTAATTCAAATCTTAATCGGGTAGCGCAATGAGTGAGTTTTGTAATATTTTCTTTTCCTCCGATAGCATTGATAATATTGGTACTTAGTTTAGAATAATCTATTTTCATCGGTAGCTCCTTATGATATTTGATTTTTTTGGATTAATTGTTGATACCAATAAAAACTATCTTTAGGGATTCGTTTTTTTGATCCTTCGCCTTTATTGTTCTGATCTATATAGATCATACCATAACGTTTTTCCATTTCAGCGGTGGAGGCACTAATGAGATCAATAATCCCCCAAGCGAGGTATCCCATAATAGGAATATTTTCTTTTAATGCCTCTGCAACGGATTGAATATGTTCTTTGAGATATTCAATCCGATAACTGTCGTGGATACGTCCATTATCGACCCTATCCATAGCTCCTAATCCATTTTCTACGATAAACAAAGGTTTACGATAACGTTCATGTAATCGATAGAGGGCAATTCTTAATCCTTTAGGGTCAATAGTCCAGCCCCATTTACTAGCAGTTAAAAAAGGGTTATTAATTCCTTTTTTGATATTCCCATTTTGTAATTGGGTAATTGTAGGGTCAGCAGTAATAACTCTACTAGAATAATAGCTAAAACTTACGAAATCTACTGTGTGTTTTAGAATTTGATGATCTTCCCTACTGATCTCAATATTCAGATCAGTTAATAAATTTCGGGCATAAAAGGGATAACTGCCAAACACCTGTACATCACTGCATAAGTACATCTCTTTTTCTTGATTGATCCCTGCTAAAATATCATCAGGGTGAGGGGTATTGGGATAAATAGGAGAGCAGGAAGCCATACCTCCGATTAAGGCATTGGAAATAATTTTATGGCAATGTTTTACTGCTAATGCGCTAGCGACTAGCTGATGATGAAGGGCGGTATATTTTATGTGATTTTCGTTTTTATTATTCTCAATAATTACTCCAGCCCCTGCAAAAGGAATAGCCAAGGTAAAATTTAATTCATTGAAGGTAATCCAATATTTGATCTTATGTTTATAACGATTAAATACAGTAATACAATATTTTTCAAAAAATTGGATGAGTTGTCTATTGTACCAGCCTCCATATTTATGGACTAGTGTTAAAGGAAGCTCGTAATGAGATAATGTTACGAGAGGTTCTATATTATGCTCAAGAAGTTTATCAAATAATTGATCATAAAATTGCAATCCTTCTTCATTTGCTTCGTGATCATCTCCATTGGGAAATATTCGACTCCAAGCAATGGATGTACGGAAACATTTAATCCCTAATTCTGAAAGTAATTCTATATCTTGGGGAAAGTTTTCATAAAAATTAATTCCATAATGAAAAGGACATTCATTGTGGCGGACATCAAAATTAGGTGGATGTACAATCCCCTGTGGAGAAACATCTGCTGTTGATAAACCTTTACCATGAGTATTATATGCTCCTTCTGCTTGATTGGCAGAGATCGCTCCTCCCCATAAGAAGTTTTTTGGAAAACGAAAACTCATTTCCCCTCCAAATATTTTATTGATATTATAAAACAAATATTAATAAAGTCAAGGAAAATGTGTACTTCTTTTTATGTTGTTTTAGTACTTTCTTTAATATTAGGAAATTAATGGATTAATAAGGTTTTAGTAGAGTGGAGGTGAGGCTGAATATCTATTGAGTTTACTAAGATCATCGATTTTTCCGACTCCTTTGACAATTTGGAGGGCATCGCTAATTTTATCGACTTTAGAAAAAGCCCCTATTCCGAGATAGGTGGTGGGATCTAAAAGTACATCCAAAGTAAAGCCCAAAGCATGGTCTCCGAAATTCATTTCCTCACCTTTTTTGCTATCGGCAAGCATAGCGGAGAACGTATTATCAAGAAAAGGTCTATCCATTTTTTCATCGTGGAGGACATCAAAAATTGATGCGGTGATATTGACGGGGAGTTCAAGTACATCGAATAAACCATCGACCCATCCGTAAGGTTTTTTTTCTTTACCGATCCATCGATCCCGATCGAAGCTTTTATTATTTTTGAGCCATTGCTCTTTTTTCATCTTGACTTTTCCTTGTTTTCGTGGTTTTCGTGTTAAAATAAAGGATGAAAACTATTACAAATCTTTTTAATCATTTCAAAAATGCTCCGTTGTCAGCAAAAATCCTGCTTGGTTTTTATATCTATTTTATGTATATCTATATCAATAACAATCGGATATTTGGTATTTCAGAGATATTAGCAGATATGGTTACTTTCGGGCCGATAACCTCTCTAACTCTCTTGTGTATATTTCTCCATTTTCTATGGGAAAACACCCCAAGATAGGTATATTTAATTTACCTATTTATTATAAATGCTTTTAAGGTGCTGTCAATAAATAAATTTATTTTTAGCTTTTTGTTCTTTATTTACTCTCGTCTAGTGGTTATGAGCTGTTTAATTTTGCAGAGAGAGCTGTTTAAATCTTGATGTATCTTAATGCGAGAGGCTTTTAATACCCTCTACCCTCGGATATTTTGAACTTTAATAAGTGTAATTCTCATTTAATTCCCCATGCATCGGACACACCGATTTATGGGATTTTCTTTTCTTGTACTTGTATACCCTCGGACATTTAAAAGCCTCCCCTCTAAAATTTTTTAATTGTATTTTAATCCCCTGAAAATAAAGGTTTATTAAAAATTAAAACTCATGTTCTCTTCCTAATTGTCGTATAAAATCACGAAGTAGAATATTATTCTATATGAAGTTTTTAATTATAATATTAATTTTGATCGTGATTGGTATATTTGAAAATTTTTATTATAAATTTGGCATTGACATGAATTAAATATCAGAATATACTAAATCAAGGAGAGAATCTAAAACGTTAGTGTGTACGGTTGCCTTATCAAAATAAACTGGAACATTTTTTTATTTGGCACTTTATTCTTCCAGAGTCCAATAATCAAATTTCTTATTAATTGAGATATGAATTTATTACTCTAGTGGATTTTAGACGGATTGAAACTTCTTAGTGGGGTATTATTATTTCTCTTTTAGTATCATACTTAGGTATTTTTACAGTGTAATATCCTATAACATAAAAATTAAAGAGAGTGTATAATGAAAAAAATTTATATAGAACTATTAAAGAAAAAAAACGAGTTCTTAGCGGTACACCCTTTATCTAAACAAGAAATTAAAATCGCTCTCGACGAAGCAGTATCAAAAATAGAAGAAATATTACCACGATTTGTTGACCTATACCCTAGTCCATCAAGTGTTAATCAACAATATATCCCTATTGATAATATTGAATGGACTAATGGATTCTGGACAGGAATCCTTTGGTTAGCTTATGAATACTCCCAAAAAGATATTTTTAAAGAGGTAGCGGAAAAACAAGTCTCTAGTTATTTAAAGCGTATTGACCACAATATTGAAGTGGATCACCATGATATGGGATTTTTATATATCCCCAGCTGTGTTGCTGCTTATAAAATAACAGGAAATCCACAAGCAAAAATAGCAGCACTACGAGCGGCAGATAAACTTATTTCTCGGTATCACGAAAAAGGAGAATTTATTCAAGCTTGGGGTGAAATGGGAAGAACGAACAACTATCGTTTGATTATTGATTGCATGTTAAATATTCCTTTACTATACTGGGCAAGCCAAGAAACTGGTAATACACAATATAAAGATAGAGCAACCAAACACTTTTATACATCTTGTAATACGGTGATTCGGGATGACGCCTCTACTTATCATACGTATTATTTTGATCCTGAAACAGGAAATCCCCTCAAGGGTATAACGCGTCAGGGTTATAATGATCATAGTTCTTGGGCCCGTGGTCAAGCGTGGGGGGTTTATGGTATACCATTAAATTATCTTTATACCAAAAATGATGATTGTATTGATTATTATAAAGGAGTAACAAATTATTTTCTCAACAGATGTCCTGAAGATACCATTGCCTACTGGGATTTGATTTTTACCGATAAAGACAATCAGGCAAGAGATTCCTCTGCCGCCACTATCGCGATCTGTGGGATCCTCGAGATGGATAAAATTTTATCTTCGGATGATGTGATGAAAAAACCTTATCTAGGAGCTACTCATAGGATGATGAGAACACTCATTGCTGAGTATTCGAGTCCTAGAAATAATCCCAAAGCTGACGGTCTCTTATTACATGGAGTTTATTCATGGCACGATAATAAAGGGGTAGATGAATGTACTATTTGGGGAGATTATTTTTATATGGAGGCATTGTTACGGCTTTATACAGATAATAAGTGGGAATCATATTGGTAGATAAAAAAGGAGAAGAAATATTTTAAGGCCTTATTAAACTTGGATGCTTACAATTTATTACTAGACCAATAGTAAGTGTTTATTATTTTTTAAAAAATTTATCTACTAAGGTTTAGAAAATATTTTTCATTCTATTTTTATGATTATTTTAATAGGATAAGGGATACAGGTAATACCTATTTATAAAGCTGAAAAGAATTTTTTCGAGCTAACAGAATAGTTAGATACTCAAACTATTTTAGAAGTAAAATATAATCCCACAGCAAAAATAGGTAATACAACTATTATCTAATTTAGAAATAATCTATATTATAAATATCCTGATGTGGGATCAAACTATATAAATTAATGAAGTTTATATAAGAAAAAGCAATAGTACCTAATAGTATTGTTTTTTTAATTTATTCACCAATTTCTTTTAAAAAATTTATGACAAAATAAACTTGGTATGAGATACATGAATAAATAATTGACAATAACATTATATCATAGATATAATGTTATATTGAGGATTTTATATCTAATCAAGATTCATCGTTTTTTGTCTTCTTTCCAGAATTCATTTTTCTTAAAAATATGAAACAGTATGGATTTAGAGGAACAACAAACTCTTATACTGATTCGTTGTCGCCAACGGTTATGCCTATTAAAACTAATAATATTCCAAAAAATACAGGAACCACTACAGTAGAAACAAAAATTCGTATGTCTCCTTTAGAACAAAAATTTTATGATATAGAGTGTTCTCTTAATAGTTATATTTTTGGTCAAAAAGAGGCTTTATCTGAATTCTTATTATCATTTAAAAGATATTATATCGTAGGTTCTCTATCTGGTGATCTTTGCAACGCTTCTATTTTATCTGGAAATAGAGGTATGGGAAAAAATTTCTTATTGATTCTACAGTCCGTGAATTACATAAAGTTTCATTACTTAAAAATGACATCATTAGTGAAGTAGATTTATCACTATACGGACAAAAAACCCATAAAGAACTATTTCTTGGAGATTTGTACCATGCCTTAACAAATAAAAGTACTGTCCTTATCTTTACCAATATCGAAAAATGTGATCCATTATTTATTAATATGATAGGAGAGCTTATTGAAACAGGAGAATGTAAACTTAGAGAACGCTATATTAATGAATATGGTAATTTAATACAGGTACAAGGGGCGATGGTTAAAGATTCTATAGATAGACTAAGTATTCGTAATAAATTTATCATCATCAACTCTACTCTACCCGTAGACAATATCTTAAAACTTTTTAGTTCACAGGTTCATTCATATATCAATAACCATATCACCTTACAAGACTATTCTGACGAAAATATATATCTTATTATAGAGCATATACTACAAAATAAACTTCTTTATATCTCTCGAAAACTTTCTTTTTCCATAGAATATGATTCTTCTTTTGTAAATTATCTCGCGTCTCAATATAAAACCAAGATTGGCTTTATAAAAATTGAAGAATTTATTGAACGTGATATATATAAAGCTCTTACTGAATTTATCTTGAGAAACACGAATAAGACTCAAAATTCCTCTGTATTACAATATCGAGATAATACGATTTATCTTTGTAGCACAACAAAAAATTTTGATTTGTCTCATTATTTACAAAAAAAACAAAACTCTCTACAAGAAGTAAAAGAAGAATTAAATCAAATTATAGGACTTCAAGAGGTTAAAGAATATGTCTTAAATCTTGAAACGAACCTTAAAATTCAACAATTACGTGAAGACGCTGGACATAAAAAAGTTTCTATTTCTAAACATATGATTTTTACTGGTAATCCTGGAACAGGAAAAACCACTATTGCTCGTATTGTTGCAAAATACTTAAAAGCTATTGGTGTATTATCTGAAGGTCAACTTGTTGAAGTTACTCGTGCTGATCTTGTTGCTCAATATGTTGGACATACGGCGAAACAAACAAATGATGTTATTAGCTCCGCTATCGAAGGGGTTTTATTTATTGATGAGGCCTATGCCCTTTGTCGAGATTCCTCTGATACTTTTGGCTTAGAAGCTATTGATGCTCTTGTAAAAGGAATAGAAGATAATAGAGATAATCTCGTAGTGATTCTTGCAGGTTATTCTAAAGAAATGAAGGACTTCCTTAAAACAAATTCTGGATTAAAATCTCGTTTCCCGAATTTTATTGACTTCAAAGATTATTCTGTTTCTGATTTAGTAGCTATGTCTCATGTTATTGCTAGTTCTAAAGGATATAAAATCGATAAAACTATATTGCCACAACTGACAGAATTGTATGAGAAAAAGCAAATTAAAGGAAATAACGACAGCGGTAATGGTAGACTTGTTCGTAATATCATTGAAGGTGCAATACTACAACACTCTAAGCGTATTGCCTTAGATCATTCACAAGCTCTTGATATGTTAATTCAAGAAGATTTTGCTTTTGAAAATACAAGTCATTTTGATTTGGAAGAAGCATTAAGCTCTATTGTTGGATTGAAGATGGTCAAAGATTTTCTCCGTACGCAACAGAGTTATATTTTTGCAAACCAGAAACGTAAAAAAGCGGGGCTAGATGTTAGCTTATCTCAATCGCTTAATATGATTTTTTCAGGAAATCCTGGGACAGGAAAAACCACTATTGCACGTATATTGGCATCAGCTCTCAAAGAGATGGGGTATCTCAAAAAAGGACAATTGATTGAGGTTACCCGTGCTGATCTTGTTGCTCAATATGTTGGACATACAGCGACTCGAACAAATGAAATTATCCAATCAGCACTTGGAGGGGTTTTATTTGTTGATGAGGCTTATGCCCTTTGTCGAGATTCCTCTGATACTTTTGGCTTAGAAGCTATTGATGCTCTTGTAAAAGGAATGGAAGATAATCGAGATAATTTAGTTGTCGTACTTGCTGGATATTCTAAAGAAATGGCAGAATTTCTTAAAACAAATTCTGGGTTAAAATCCCGTTTCCCTTTAGATATTGAATTTCCTGATTATTCTGCCGAAGAACTCTACCAGATAGCTCTTATCCTTTTACAAAAAAATGGTTTTATCTTGCGAGATGAATCTGTATTAAATGCTTTGAACGAAAATATTCAATATCTTAAGAAAACTTCTAATACTGCTTCTGGTAATGGACGTATGATTCGTAACCTTATCGAAAAAATACAACGTAAACAGTCGGTACGTATTGCGACAAATACTATTTCTAATCCAGAGGAGCTTTCTACAGTTCTTATCGAAGATATTGTTGATCAAAAAGTTGCAGAGCATAAACATACTTTTGATCTAAAAGAGCAACTTAAAAACATTATTGGATTAGATGAAGTCAAACAATATATTCAAAGTCTTCAGGCACGTCTGAGAATTACTCAAGAGCGTAAAAAATTAGGAATAACAAACGACAGTACCCAAACTTTACATATGATTTTTACAGGAAATCCTGGTACTGGTAAAACAATGATGGCTAGGACAATCGCTGATACCTTATATAATATTGGAGTTATTTCAACCAATAAACTGGTTGAAATAGATCGTTCTGGCTTAGTAGCAGGATATGTTGGGCAAACTGCTCTGAAAACGACTGAAGTTATTCAAGAAGCACTAGATGGTGTTTTATTTATTGATGAAGCCTATGCTTTATCCCAAGGAGGCCCAACAGATTTTGGGCGTGAAGCTATCAATACTCTGGTGAAATTGATGGATGATTATCAAGATCGTTTGGTTGTTATTTTAGCAGGATATAGTACTGATATGAAAGATTTTCTTGTAATGAATCCTGGGCTAAAGTCTCGTTTTCCTAATGTAATTCATTTTGCAGACTATACTCCTTCTGAATTAATGCAAATCACCTGTGTTATGTACAAATCTAAAAATTATATTCTAATACCACAAGCAGAAAGCAAATTAGAAACTCTCTTTACAAGTGCTGTAACACGCCCTTCTTTTGGTAATGGTCGATATGTCCGTAATCTTTTAGATAAATCTATTAACAATCAAGCTCATCGGTTGATATCAGATCCTGACTTAACACAAGAAAGCTTACTAACTATCGAAGAAATCGATATTCAAGAGGTTGAATAATGAAATTTTTATCAGAGATTTTTTTTATTTTTATTTTTTCTATACTATGCTTAATGATGTTCATATATTATTTTATGCAACATGTTTTTATTATTCGAACGTGGATTACTGGATATGGTGTCCCTGAAGATACAGGATGGGTAGTTTTGTTGATAGCAACATTGGGAACATTGGTATCTTTTGTCTTCAAACATATATATGATATATATCCTTGGCTATCATCCTTTGTTATTTCAATGACACAGGTATTATTTTTCAACCAATTAGCACATATAGTTGTCAATTTTGCTTACAGTAATAGCAGTGGATTTTTTCTTACTACATTATGCAATATCTTTGCTTTTTTGATCTATTTCTTCGGTAAAATTTGGGCAAGTTCAATAAATGAAAATAATTTTTTTAGGGACAATTAGTAAATAATAATGGAGAATAACATAAAGAGTATGAAAAAATCTTATTCAGCATCCCAATCATTAGATACTGTAGAAAATAAAATAGAAAAATCACAAATAACTAATGATACTAATGAAATTAATAATTCACAAACTGCTACTACACAATATAATAAAAATGGCTTTTTACTTTTAATAATAATTATTGCAGCGATCTCAATAGCTTTTATTCAAAGTAGAGAAACACAGAGTATTACTAATGAAAACTACATCAATTCCCTACTAACAGATGGCTATGCCTCAGGAGTTGTACCAGGAGATTTTTTGTCAAGTACTATAGATATTACCTCTATAACGAGTAGAGATTGTGCTTTATATAGTTTTGATGGCACCATTGGAGGGGATGGATACGGGCTTTTTATTTGGGACTATTATCGAGAAGATGGAGATTACGTACAATTATATCTGGATGGCGTAGTTTGTGGTAAACCTTTTATGATTCGTCATAAACCAAGACAAATTATTATCTCCAATAAAGGAAGCTACTTAGAAATCAAAGGTGTTCGAGATGGAGGACCCTATGATGATGTTGGGGTGACATACGCTATTAATTTCCCTTTTATCAATGATACATCTATCTTTAATAATACGATGGTTGATGGCATGAATGGTTATAGGTTTGAAGAAATCCCAAAATAATCATTATATAAGTATTCAAAGGTCATTTTTTGTAATTGTTGATAGAACAAACTATCTGTTTGAGCCAAAATATTTAAGGCTTAATATCATAGGGAGCGATAGATTGATTCTCTATATAACCAATAAATAATAGTATCACTATTAATGATCGTCTAACATTAACCCTTTAAAATAAATAATCCCCAATATTATTCTTATACTGGGGATTATTTTTGTCAACTTTTTGGAGCCGATCGTATAAATTTATTAATTAAAAAATATTTTACCAAAAATATTACTTTCTCATAACGTAATATTATTTTATCGCTATCATAGAGTATAAAATTAGGTATTGATAGGGTGATCTTCCCCTTATAATAATTACTACCATGATGTAAGCTGAATCAAGCTCGTTCTATTCATTGTTGCTATAAGGTTATTTTACTTACTTCAAATTCTTATTGATACTCTAATAATCTTCTAAATATAATATTACTATCTCCTTAGCTAGGATATTTTCTAAACTATTTCCCTGATCGTTTTAATAATTCTTATTTATGTCTATGTACTCATACTTTTTTAGTAATTAATCGATCATTTGGGCTATTGGAGACACCTCAAAAATTGATGAAAAGTATAGTAAAAGCAAAATAATATATATGATTTTCTATACATTTTTCACAATCTTAACAACACGGGCTACAATTTGTATCCCATATTCTTCCCACTGCTGAGGAGTGAACTCCTCTCGTTCAAAAACTTCGTTTTTACTCCAAATGACAATATTCTTGTTTCCGAGTCGACTTACTCTTTTGATTTTTAATTCTCCACCAATCCGTATAATATAAATTTTATCACTTGAGATCTCTGTATACTGTTCAGATACCAAAAGAAGGTCTCCACTTTGTATGGTGGGCTCCATAGCGTTGCCTATGGCTTCCACTAAGGAAATATACTGTGGAGTGTAGGGATGGATAAAACTTTCAGGGAGTCCTATCCAAATATGATTAGATGTATGAGCGGTTCTGACTCCTACATCTAAATCTATCTCTAGGTCTAATTTTTTGATATAGATAATTTCTTTAGATTCTTCCAGTAGATTTTTATCAACTTGTATCCCTTCTTGGGTAGGCAGATTTTTATTTGCTGGTATTTCTTTTTGAGAGGGTGGATTTTTATAATTCTGAAATACTTCTCCTTTTCCTGTAAGAAGCCACTCAATATTAATATCATTATTATGTAAATTTAGTAGTTTATCAGATGATAATTTGCTAAGATTTTTCTCATATCGATGGAGGTTATTTTGTGCAATATCTAAAATTTTTGCCATTTTTATTTGATTTACTCCCAATTCCTCACGTATTTGTCTTAATCTTTCACCTATGGACACAGGAAACTCCTTGTTACAAAAAAATATATAAAAATAATGAAAAACCCATTGACACAAACATCAATTAGAGTTATAATTTTGATGTAATATAAAACAAGTCGTAAAATAGAATATGTAAAAACTACGATTTTAAATGAAAATAGTATTATTTTACATCAAAATCGTAGTATGGATGAGAAATTTAAAGACCTCTATTTTTAGCGATTCGAAAGGACATTTTAGTGTCTTCGCAGGACGATGTTCTTCGAATCGTTTTTATAATTAATAACAAATAATTATATCATAAATTATACATTAATTCAACCATTATTCTATTAAGTCATAGAATTTATCATACTTGGTAGAATATTGTATTTTCTTTATGGTAAAACAGTAAAACCATTTTGGTAGAAATAGTTTAAGTATCAAACACACGTCATGAAAATGACCTGTATTTTAGTAAGTGTAATATTTAAAATAAGAGGTACGAATATGAAAAATATTGTAATATCGTTCTTACTGTTTGTTATGCTAATGGCATGTAGCGCTGTGCCAAAAGAAGATAAAATCCCCCCATTAGGAGATTTAGAAAAAAAATTTATTATTTATCTTGAAGGTAAAGAGCTACTAGATAGTTCTGGTAGAAAACTTAAAGCTGAAACACGCTTTGATTTACCTTGTATCTCCTGGAAGACTCCATACGATGTCAACTGGTAGTTATAAAGGAAGAATATTGAGCGTATTATACTCATTTCCAACGGAGCGAGGACTAGCAATATATTCAGATGATAATGGAAAAACATGGAAAAGAGGGGGTATTATGCATGATCTTGTTCCTGGTGCTAGTAGAGCAAGTGAAACACAGATTGCTGAAGCTCCTGATGGGACAGTATTAGCATTTGCTAGAGGAGGCTCTGATCAAGGATTTCAAATGTACGAAAGTACTGATGGAGGGAATATATGGAATACTGATCCCTGGGGGACAGGATTATTTGATGGGGCGTCAAATGGTCTCATGATCTCTATTATCAATTTAAGAAAAACAATTGCCCCTAATGGGAATCCTATTGTCGCTATTTCCCATACTGGAGTCAGAAACAGAAATGATGGTACGGTAACTATTGCTGAGTTAGGAAAAAATGTTCAAGGAAAATGGCGTTTAGTCTATAAATCCGAAGAAGGAAGTTCTGTAGCAGGTTTTCAAACCAAAGTTGGGAAAGATGATGCTGATGCAGTAGGTAAAAGATTTGGATATAGTGTCCTTACTGAATTACCAAATGGGAATTTAGGGTTACTAAATGATGGATTTGATAGCTTCGTTCTTGAATACTACGAGATCGGGCTTAATAGAAGATAAATTTTAACAGAAAACTAGCCCTAATATGAAAAATATTAGGGCTAGTTTTTAGGAGTAACCATGTCGTCAACAATGATTTTATCAATTGTTTTAAGTCTATTAATTATGAATATTGTTATAGGATTTATTCATATTCGTATTTTTGTTCATGAGTTTCAAGAATACCGTAGTAAGGGTAAAGTCCTCATTGGACAACAAAAAAATATTCTAAAAGGTTTGGCAACAGTGATTATTCTACTTAATGAAGATAGCGAAATTATAAAAATAAAATATTCTATAGGATTTTCACTATTTCCAGAATTTCGGGAATGGGGATTTCTTAATAATCGGAAACTTGCTGATGTTCCGTTTTTAATGACAGAAATTATTTACCACAATAAAAAACTTGGGGGAGCTATAAAAAATGCCCTGAGTAAGTGGTATTTGTTTAAACAAGTACCGTTATAACTAATGTCGTATGCTCCATAGATAAAACATAGAATCAATAAATAAAATATATTAAACGATGTTCTTAATTTAAAAATCTATATTTACCAAATATTAATATTAAGTATAGTTATTTATACAATATCATACAATATTTAATAGTATATATTTGTCAATGAGAATCAATTGGTGAAGGTTTATAATCAATAAGCTTACTCTAAAATTAAAAATTATATGTTATAGGAGAATATGATGGAAGAGATTGTAAATTTTGCGAGTAGTTTTAATGCCTTATTCCAAGAAGGGGGTAAAATATTTGCCTCATGGATGACAGGTATTTTAGCACCACTTATGGCATTGATGATTACACTGAACACGATTATTAAACTTATTGGTATTGAAAAGATCAATAAAATGTTTGGGATTTTAGGAAAAAATCCTATTAGTCGATATTTTTTTATGCCCGTTATTGGAACTTTCTTTTTTACCAATCCTATGACGCTTAGTCTTGGAAAATTTCTACCAGAAAAATATAAACCTAGCTATTATGCAGCTGCTTCTTTTTCTTGCCATAGTATGAATGGTTTATTTCCTCATATTAATCCTGGTGAGCTTTTTGTATTTTTAGGAATTGCGGAAGGGATTAGAATGTCTCTAGGAACTACTGCTGTTGCTGAACTAGCATTGTGGTATTTTTTTGTTGGAATGGTTTCTAATTTTTTTCGTGGTTGGATCAACGATTTTACTACAAGCTACTATGAGAAAAAAATGGGTATTACTCTCTCTACTGCAACAAATACACAGGGGTAAATTATGAAAATAGTAAAAGTAATAGCAGGAAAAGGAGGAGGAGGAGGTCCATTAATTATATCACCAACCTTAGAAAAAAACAAGATTGTCTATGTTTCTGGTGGATATGTACCTGATGTAGCCCTTCGATTGGCAGAAATGACAGGAGCTGAACTGGTTGACGGTTTTAAAAATACGATACCTGATTCTGAAATCTGTGCTTTTGTTATCGATTGTGGTGGTACTTTACGTTGTGAAATCTACCCGAAGAAAAAAATTCCTACAATTAATATTGTCTCTGCATGGAAATCTAGCTTAAATGGTGCTTATTACGCATCTGCAGTAACGATTGATAACCTTTCCTTTGCTGATACTTGTGAATATGCACCTGAAAAAATAGAAATTTTTGATATTACGAAAAAAATCTCTGATCAGAGGATTGCTGGTCGTAGTGCTGGAGTTGGACAAAAAATAGGGATGATTATTGGAGTAATCCTTCAAACAGGTCGTGAAGTAGTACAAAAAGCGATTGATACTTGGATTCCTTTTATGCTCATGACAGCAACATTAATTGGGATTATCTTAAAATCGGGGATTGGTGATGTTGTTGCTAATTCTTTAACAATATTTGCTGGAAATATCGGAGGCTTATTAGTATTGTCTCTCATTACTTCTCTTCCTTTTGTATCACCATTTTTAGGGCCTGGAGCAGTTATTGCCCAAACTATTGGTGTTCTTATTGGTAGTTTAATCGGAGATGGATCAATCCCTCCTCAATTGGCACTTCCAGCCTTATTTGCAATTAACTCGCAAGCATCAGCTGATTTTATTCCTACAGGACTTGGACTTGCTGAATCTCACACAGATACGGTAACAGTAGGTGTTCCTGCAGTATTATTGGGACGTTTTTTAACAGGTATGCCTACTGTGCTTCTTGCCTATGCAGCATCTTTTTTCTTGACTTATTAAGATGATATATTATACCGCTTGTATTTCGGAGATCGGGAAAGAAGCTCTTACAGAAGAAAACCTAATTGTACTCTTTCGAGATAATGCACCCTCAGATTTACGTCCCTATTGTGTTCTACATAATGGTCTTGAAGTTATACAAACGATTCAGAAAGGTCAAACGTTAATAATAGGGGATGAAGTTTTTATAATTTATGCTGTTGGAGATTTAGTGAACAAAAATCTTCATGAATTAGGGCATATCACGATTTATTTCAATAGTCATACGATGGTTGATAATCCAGGGGATCTCTGTGTTAATGGAAATAAACCTCTTGTTATTCAAGTAGGTGATATAATACAAATAAAGGAGTAAGAAATGATAATTACAGGTGAAGGTAAAGTTGCTGTTGTTATTGGGGGAGGGCAGACACTCGGAGCATTTCTTTGTAAAGGTCTTGCAGAGAATGGGTTTGATGTTGCTTGCCTCGATATTAATAAACGAAATGCTCAAAAGGTTGCCGAAGATATTAAAAAAAGTTTTCCAAAAATCACAGTAATAGGTCTTGAAGTTGATGCAACAAATGAAGTAAGTGTAGAAAAAGCATTTGAAATAATTAAAAAAGATCTTGGAGTTCCCTACCTTATGATTTATAGTGCAGGGATAGCTTCAGCTAATAAAATTACCGATTTTATATTTTCTGATTGGGAAAAATCCTTAGCGGTCAATTTAACAGGGTATTTTTTAAGTTCAAAATATGTAGCACGACATATGATTGCACATAATATACAAGGATCGATTATTCAAATTAATTCTAAATCGGGAAAAGTTGGCTCAAAGCATAATGCTGGCTATTCCGCTGCGAAATTTGGCGGATGGGGGCTTACCCAAACTTTGGCTTTGGATTTAGCTGAACATGGTATCAGAGTACATTCTCTAATGCTTGGTAATTTACTTAGTTCACCACTATTCCATAGTCTTAAACCTCAATATGCTAAAAAATTAGGGATTCTCGAAAGTGAAGTAGAACAGGTATATATTGATAAAGTACCGATGAAACGAGGGTGTGAGTACTCTGATGTTTTATCTATGATTTTATTTTATTCTTCAGAGTTTGCAAGCTATGAAACAGGGCAAGCACTTAATATTACGGGTGGTCAGGTAATGCATTAATAAGATTGGTAGATACTGATAGCGGTAAATATCCCCTATAAATGATAATAAACTTAGCTCAACCAGTCTATCAATAATTTACGTACTCCTTCTTTATCGGCATAATTATTAATAATAGCTATTGGGCTATGTGTCTTAGTTTTTAAAATATCTGCAAATTCTTTAGCTGTTATAATTAAATCTGTTTTTATGGAGCTTACCGATGTTTCATCGGTAAGCTCTACTTTTATGGAATTGATTCCTAATTCTTTAAGGATGTTTTCTACAGATATTCTGAGAATAAGGGAGTTCCCCATCCCTACCCCACATACGGTAAGAATATGCATAGCTCTATCTCCTAGAGGATTCTTTTTTGGAGCTAATTTTTTCTCTATATATTGATTAGAATACTCTCCCCAATTCTTTAAAATTGTTTTAGCTTCAGTAGTACTTTGTACTGATTGTAGGCTTTCTAAACCTTTTTGATGTTCTGAAAAATATTATTTGCGAGCCAAGAAAATAGGGTCATTAATTACTCCTCAAAAAGTTCTTTATAATATTTTTATTATTAATGATGACATAATCAAATAATAAATAAAGGATAAAAAATTTATTAAATATATATACCAAATTACCATATCACCTGTATTGTTGTTTTAAGAGTAGTAGGTCTGTTTGGGATACAAGTGTCCTAAGATTTTCTATTTTTAAAATATCGATAGAATGAACTAAAAACAGTAAGTATTGTTAATACTAAAAACAAGAGAGTGATGGGACGAGTGTAGAGCCACGTCCAAGAATTATCATAAAGTAATAAAGAACGTCTAAGGTTTATCTCCGCCATAGGCCCTAATATTACCGCCAATACAACAGGTGAAATAGGGATATTGTACAAATACAGCACATATCCCAGTAAACCAAATCCTATAGCTACAATAATATCAAAAAAATTATTATTAATCGCATAAGCTCCGATAACAGATAATATTGTAATAGTAGGTACGATATAATAATTAGGGATTTTTGAGATAAGAGGAAAATACTTAGTACCTATCAGCCCCACAAGTAGAATAAAAATATTTGTAAGAAAAATAATGGAAAAAATAGAATATACTAAATATAGATTGTTTTGAAAAAGTAATGGACCAGGAGATACTCCTTGAATAGTTAAAGCTCCGAGTAATACCGCAGCAACAGCATCACCAGGAATCCCAAGACTAAGTAGAGGAACTAACGCCCCTGCTGTTACAGCATTATTTCCAGATTCTGGAGCTGCTATTCCTTTGATATTACCTGTACCAAATGTGTTGGTTTTATCGAGTCTTTTCGCTTCGTTATAGCACAAAAAAGCTGCAATATCCGCGCCTGCACCAGGAATAGATCCAATAAACGTCCCTATAACCCCTGATTTACATATAGTGGGGAAAACAGAGAAAAAATCTTTTCTATTTAAACGATAATACTCTAAATCTCCTGTTTGTTGTTTTTTGGGTTTGAAAGGTAAAAAATCTTTAAAGGCACTTGATAAAGCAAACAAACCAATTAAAACAGGAATAGTAGAAAATCCATTTAATAACTGGTAATGACCAAAAGTAAAACGTGGTGTAGAGTTAAAAGGATCAAGTCCAACAGTCGCCAGTAATAAGCCTATTAAACCAGCAAGGACTCCTTTAAGCATATTTTTTTCGGAAACGCTAATAATAATCCCTAATCCAAAAATCATTAAAGCAAAATATTCTGTTGGACTAAATCTCAATGCAAAGCTGGCAAGAAAAGGGGCAGCAAAGATTAAAATCAACGTTCCGATAATCCCTCCAATAACAGAAGATATTGTTGCGATGGTCAGTGCTTTAGAGGCTTGACCTTTTTTGGTCAGAGGGTACCCATCGTAAAGGGTTGCTGCAGAAGCAGGAGTGCCTGGAATATTAAGAAGTATTGCAGAGATTGATCCCCCATAAATAGCTCCAGCATATACCCCAAGAAGTAAAGATAAACCTAATTCTAAAGACATACTAAAAGTGAGTGGTAAAATTAATGCAACACCCATGGTAGCTGTCAATCCAGGTAAAGCTCCAATGATCGTACCAATAAACACACCAAGACCAGTTAGAAGATAAATAGAATGATTGGTAACGATAGCAATAAGCTGTTCTACCATAATATACCCCCTAGAATAGGGACATTAAATACAAATTTAAAAATTATATAGATAACAGAAGTAATACTAAGGGTGAAGATCACAATTATTTTTTTATTTTTTTCCCCTAAATAAGAAAGAGAAACACCTAAAAATAGTACGGTTGCAATAAGAAAGCCCCCTAGATAAAGCCCCCCTATATACAATAGAATAGTAAAAATCCCAATCCAGTTTACGGGTTTAATTGGTTGATTGTTTTCTCGATGAAAACCCAATAAAATAGTGAAAGCAAGAAAAATTAAGGAGAGAATTCTAGGGTAGAAAAAACTATCCCGATTAATTATTAAGGAGCTGGTAGCAATTATATAAAAGAATAAACCTATTCCAAGAAAAAAGAACATAGGAAAATAAGATTTAATGAATTTCATAATATATATCCAAAAAGAGAAAATAACAACTATTATTCTGCTCTATTAATGAAATCAATAACAGATTCAAAACTTTGTTCATCAGCAAGTAAAAACTCTGCCAATTGGCTAGGATCTTTGTAGTGGATGCCATAACCTCGTTCTGTCATAAATTGAACAAATTGAGAATTTGTAATAGCACTTGCAACAGCACTGGATAATAGATCGATAATTTCCTGAGGTGTTTCAAGAGGGACAGCAAGACCTCTCCATGTGCCTGTAGATACATTAACACCAAGTTCTTTTAAAGTAGGTACATCGGATAAAATATTAATCCTTGTATCATTCATAACTGCTAAGGCTTTGAGTTGCCCATTTTGTATTTGGGATAGAGCTTCTCCAGGACCAACCATCGTAACCTCAGTATGCCCACCTAATACAGCAGGGATAGCTTCACCTGCTCCATTAAAAGGAATTTGTTTGAGTTTTAATCCTGTTGCTAATTCAAAAGCTCCTACATAATAATTTGGTTTTGCAGTACTTGCAAAGGTGATTTGATTGGGTTTATTTTTAATAGCGATAGCTAATTCTTGATATGTTTGGTAAGGCGAATCTCCTTTTACAAGAATAACCGTAGGGTCGAGATTTACTAATCCTACTAGTTCAAAATCATTCTTATTTATTGGTGCAAGTCCCAATAAAGGCAAGGTAATTAATTCTCTTGTAATCATCGTGATGGTATACCCATCATTTTTTACTTTTGAACCTGTAGTCATTCCTACAGCACCAGATCCACCAGCTCGATTTTCGATAACAATATTTTGACCTAAGATTGATTCCATTGTTTTTGCTAAAATACGAGCTATACTGTCTGTACCTCCGCCCGATGCGAAAGGTACAATAAGAGTAATATTTTTTGATGGATATGTGGTCTCTTGGGTGCAGGCACTAAAACCCATAAATAATGCTAATAATATAAATTTCCATTTCATTGATAGACTCCAATTATATTATATACTTCATTATATACGAATATATTATTAAGTCAAGAGGTTTTTCATTTCAATAAAAAGACTTTTTATCAAAAATTGCATATCAAGAAAAAATTTGGTATAATAAACGAGTAAAAATTCAAAAGGAAGGAGAAATGTACTTTGATGTTGTGGTTATAGGATCTGGATTAGGGGGGTTAACTTCAGCAGCGACGCTTGCTAAAAAAGGCAAATCGGTGCTTGTATTAGAGAAACATACTATTCCTGGAGGTAGTGCAACCGTCTTCAATCGAAGAGGAATTCGTTGTGAAGTAGGACTTCATGAAATGGATTTCGGTGCTAAAGGTCGGGATGTCAAATGGGATATTTTCCGAAAATTGGGACTAGATCAAACACTTCCTCTGATTTTTCTTCCTCAAACATGGTGTTTAAAAACAGATAAAATAGAATATACTCTCCCTCACGGAGTGAAAAATATTATTAGCTATTTAAAGGAACAATTTCCTATAGAAAGAAGAGGAATTAAACAATTTTTTACCAATCTTAATATTACTACATACCCTATACGTCGTCTTCCTATGGATATGAATCCTATTCAGTTTTTCTTTTATCCAATTACGTCCCTTCCTATTATGCTTTGGAGCTATCTGACTCAGCCGATGACAGGTTCTAAAATGGATAGATTTTTTCGTTCTAATAGGATAAAAAATATATTAAATGCCAATCTCGCTTACTATAGTGACGATCCTTATCAGTTAACATGGTTCTATTATGCAGCAGCTCAATTTTCTTATTATAACTCTGCTGTATATATCAAAGGAGGAAGCCAAGTATTATCTGATCAATTGGTAGATATTATTACATCTCATAAAGGTCAGATTTCTTTAATGTCCGAAGTCGTCAAATTAGAATGCTCAAAGGGTAAAGTAACAGATCTTGTATATCAAAATTATAAAACTAAGGAAATAAGCACAGTACAATGTGGCACTGTTATTGCAAACTGCGCTCCCCAAAATTTATATAATCATATGCTTGATCCCCAATATTGTGATCATTCAATTGACCAACTAGAACCATCTTGTTCGTTGTATACAGTATATATAATTTTTAAAGAAAATTTTTCTAAAAAATTTTTGAATAATGCTTATTCAACTTTTTGTTCTTTGGATGAATTACTTGATCAAAAACAATTTTCTATTGATAAAACGATTCCTGTCGCGGAGCGTCCTTTTGTTTTTGTTGATTATTCTACGATAGAATCTGGTCTTGTTCCTGAGGATGATCCTCGTTCTTTTGGGGTACTTACTGGTGTTTCTTATTTGGATGAATGGTCTCAAGATACCAAAGAATATACGATACAAAAAGAACAATTTGCAAAAGAAATATTACAAAATTTTTCAAAATTTTTTCCAGGAGCTTTAGAAAATATTGAATTTTTCGAAGTTTCGACTCCTAAAACAATTCAAAGGTATCTTGGTACTCCTGGAGGAACGGCTTATGGATTTGTACAAAATAGATATTTAAAAGGAAGTCGTATTAAAAATAAAGCCCCTAAATTGAAGAATCTTTATTTTGCAGGAGCATGGGGATTTCCAGGTGGAGGATTTACAGGAGCAATGATTTCTGGATATGTTACAGCTCATAATGTATTATGTCCTATTTGGCTTCGCTTACTTTGGGGTACTTTATTATGTACTATGTTCGGAATATTCATTGGATTTATGATTACATGGTTCGTAATCTACAATTAAAATAAATCAATCTTTTTAGGAAAATACATGAAAAAATATTTATTAATTACTTTGTTATTGTTCTCAAATCCTGTATTCACTCAAGAATCTTTGAGTAGTGAAACTCTTACAGAAAGAGCATTTAATTCTACTATTGATCAAGGTTGGTACTGGCAAAATTCCTTACGTGCTCGTTGGAATCCTGCCGGCTTTGAATATATTACACGTATTTATTATCGTCGACCTCTAATGCGAAATAAAGGGTCATTTTGGTTTGCTAATTCTGCATTGAATATAGGAATAGAACACGGAATCAGTAGTTTGAGTAAAACGACGGCGTATTTCTTTTGGCAACCAATTATTGCATTAAGTTTTACTGTTAAAGCAAGTTATGCGTACGATATGATCGGCTTTGCCCAAATGAGTGGTCCCGATGATAATTATGCGATTGCTTTGCCTCCTTTTACGGGTTTGAATCCAATGACCCAAAAACCTATTTATGGAGGGAATCAAGCGTTTGAAATCGAATTTACTCCACAATTTACTTTCGGTGGTAAAGCGGGTGTTGGCATGTTGGCATTGATCTATACTCCAATGATGCTTTATGTTCACACTTTTGGAATGAATCAAAATCAATACTATCTCAATAATTATTATGTGGTAGTCATGAAAGCCCAAGATATTTTTTGGCAACATAATATCAGATTAGGCTATGCATTGATAGGTACAGGTATTAGTGTAGCGATGACAGGGATTATCGAACATGTTCAATCTTATTCTGGTATAGTACGTGCTGGGGTATTTGGAGCTTTCTCTTATGAAAAAGCCTCTAAAAGATTCCCTACGTTAATTCCTTTTTTTAGAGGACAGATTGGGACATGGATCAAAGATCGTTATATGCAACAATATTTTGCCTTTCAAGCGGAAACAGGCGTAATTTGGAAATTTGGTAAATGATTAGTCACTTTGATCATAAAGGAGTATTAATGAATATAATACAAAAATTATTCTTTCTAAGTTTCTACTGTATCTCCTCAGGATGGGCATTAGAAGCTTCGGATATAGAAGGGTACTGGTTTACTCATAAAGAGGACAATAACCCAATAATGGTCGCTCGTATTTTCCAAGAAGGGGGGCAATTTTACGCTTATAGTTTTGGATTTCAGGATAAACAAGCAAAGAATGACAATACCCTACAAATAGATAAATATAATCCTAATCCTACACTAGGGACTCGTTTGTTAAAAGACCTTGTCTATATTTATGCTTTGGTTTTTAATGGTAAAGCCTGGGTTAAGGGCGAAATTTATCGACCAACTGATGGAAAGACCTTTTATTTAAAGGCTATAATGCCGAATGAGAATACTATTGTTTTGACAGCTAGTATTGATAAAGTAGGACTATTTGGAAAAAAAATGCAATGGATTCGTATTGCTAATCCAGACGAATACAAACAATTAGATAATAATTTTAGTGCAATCAAAACTAATTTACCAAGTAAAATTTTATCAAAATAAGCTTATAGCTATCGTGTCTCATGTAATTTTACAGAAAAATTGATTTTTCTAATGATACAGTTATTTTTCAATAAAAGTAGGAAAAAATAATCGCCCTATATGGGGCGATTATTTGAAGAGTATTTATTATTCCGAATGTGTAAATATCTCAAAAGGGGTGGTTTGTAAAAAAATACTACCGAATGAAGCTCTACGTTTTAAAGTACACCATCTCCTATAATTCGACCGTTTACTGGATCTCGATAATAGCTAAATGGATAATGATCTATATAATTGTATGGTACCCAAGGAATGAAGACGACTTAATCAATAATAGGTTCGAGGATTTTAATATACTGTTCTTTGGTATTTTTATCAATAAAGAGATCCCAGATAAAGTTCGCTCTGCTCTTTTTGGGTCAAGTTTGTAACGAATATTATTAGTTTTGATCAATCTTGAACTATCTTTAACATAATAATATTGTAGATTCCGTATATGATACATATTTTGCTTTGATAAATCATATCTAGATGAGAATCTATAGCAGGTATTATTGATATGGTTTAATCCTTTGGGATCTTCTACATAGTGTGATTGTAAATGAGATTCAATAGATTGAGCAGAGATTACGGACTCTTTGGGTAAACCCGCCTCTCAGGCTATTGATCTTAGAAAATCTGATGCTAGTAAATTTTTAAGTGTAGAACTTAGAAAAGGAGGGAAAGGAGATTATTATGATGGTAGTACTGATGGAGAACCTCACTATCATATAACTTTTAAGGTAGATAAGATAAAGTGAGATTGCCAGTTTTAGGTTTTCTTCCAAATCCTTCGTTTTCTTTAGGATCATGATATCATATAACTTATAACGCACTATCTAAGTAGGTAATCCACCTAAAGGTAAATTACCTGTACGAGGTGATCGTGGGAATCTTTCTTGATCGATATTAGGTTTTTCTTCATATATTGTAAAAGCATAACTTCCATCAGAGTAAGTTTCTTTATAAGGAACAACTTTGATAGGATCTTTGATAGGGATAAGGATTTTGATATATTGTTCTTTGGTATTTTTATCAATGTAGAGTCTTTCATTACTTGAAATATAACCAGCGTAGAGTAAATCATTATCTAAAGAGATTCCAGATAAAGTTCGTTCTGCTCTCTTAGGATCAAGTTTAT
>JBOFHK010000014.1:0-84247 GCA_051649605.1 Brevinema sp.
CGATCCATATTTTTCATCGAAATTGGAAGAGTCCCACTAGAAGTACGCGTTACAAACGCGGTAATTAATGCTTCTGAAGTTCTTTTGAAAAATACAGGAATACTGAGATTGTTCACTCGGAGAATCGTCCCAAACACAATAAATAGCTGGACAAGGTATGCCACATAACAAATGATAATAACGTAGAGTAAAGGGCCTAAAACCATATAGCCATGAGTCGCAAATACAATAAAAATTAACGCAAAAACTCCTATTGGAGCGTATTGCATAATCCCCGAAACAATCAGATAAATCGCTTCCATTGCCCCTTCTAGAACTTCTAAAAGAGTATTCGCTGCTTTAACCCCACGTTCTCTTAGTCTTGCCAAAGCAATCCCAAAAATAAAAGCAAAGAAAATAATTGCTAGTACATCCCCTCGAACTAAGGCTTGTAAAACATTATCAGGAATAATATTAATCAAAACCGTACCAATACCTTGAGTACTAGTATTGATCGTAACAGCTTGTACGGCATCAGGAGAGGCTAAAGATAAATTCATACCAGGTTTAAAAATATTAGCAAATAGTAATCCCAGACCAACCGCCAAAGCATTAGTAAAAAAATAAATCACTAAGATTTTTACCCCAACACTACCAAGTTTGGAGGTTGCAAGGCTTGCAGCCCCTACAATAAGCGAAAGGCTAATAACTGGCACAACGATCATTTTGAGAAGACGAATAAGAATATCTCCAAAAGGTTTGATAACAGCCATTGTACCGCTTGCATCAATCTGAAAAAATACAAATAAAATCCCGACAATAATCCCTAAAATAATAGCGACCGAAATTTTAACTAGAATATTAATCGCTAAATATTGCTGGACAATATTTTTAGACATAGTAATTCTCCTTTAATTATATAATTATTATATGTATTTATATTATAGTCTATCCTATTCACTTGTCAATAAGTAGCATGTAAGAATTTCTTAGAAGTTTAATTTCATATAAATAAAGTACTTAACATTGTTAACAATTATTCAAAACTACATACCTCTCATATATCAAAAACGCCCCTAATAAGAGGCGTTTAATTTTTTAACTTTTATCTTTCAAAAACTTTGTTTGATACGCTGCAGTCCTTCTTGCACTTTGGAACGAGGACAAGCTATATTCATCCGTAAAAAAGGTAAGGTTTCACAATAACGATCTCCATCCATAATAGCAACCCCCCCTTTATTGATAAGAGCGTCTTGAATTTCTGTTGATGTTAACCCCATTTGAGAACAATCAATCCAAGAAAAATAGGTCGCTTGAGAAATCTCAGCACTCATTTTTAATTGAGGATTCGCTAAGAAAAAATCATGTACCAATTGCAAATTACCATAAAAATACTGACATAGTTCTTCAACCCAAAGCTCTGAATCTTGGTAGCCTGCCATTAATGCTGTGATATGTAATATCAATGCAGAGCTCAAGCAATCTCTGTTTTTTAATATTTCCATATAGTCTGCCCTATACTCTAGGTTAGGACAAATAATATAGGCTCCCCCTAAGCCCGAGAGATTAAAGGTCTTAGAAATCGCAGAGATAATCAGCGTATGATCCAAGTAGTCCAATTCTTGTGCTATTTTGATTACAGGAATCATCTGAAACGGTTTATAAACAAAATCCATATGAATATCATCAGATAATAGAAATACATCATATTTTTTACATAATTCGACAATACAAATTAACTCTTCCCGTGTCCAAAGGTGCCCATTAGGATTATTAGGATTACATAATAAAAATATTTTACTTTTAGCAAGCTGCTGTTCCAAGATATTCCAATCGAGTTTATGAGACTTCATATCAACAGAATGAATAGGGAATTTATTACCATTCAACACGGTGATAAATCCATCATAACAAGGGTTAATCAAGCAAATACCCTGCTTCTTGTTATCAATCATTCTTAGAAAACTGGCAACTGCATACATCACATTAGGAGAGTACACGATCCAAGAAGGTTCTATCTCTGTATAAAAACGTCTCTGATACCAATCTTTAATCGAATTTTTATAATCATCTTGATCCCATCTTGTATAACCAAAAATCCCATGATTAAGCCGTTTCTGCAATGATGTTATAATATTTGGTGCCGTTCGAATATCCATATCGGAAATAGTAAAAGGAAGTAATTCTGCCTTACCAAATCTATCTTGAACGTAATCCCACTGAGTACAATAAGTCCCTAAACGATTAATAATATAGTCAAAATCCATGATCACCTCCTATATTTAATAGTTTTTTTGATGAAAGGTAATCACTATTAATATTTATTAGAAAGCTAGAAAAATATTTTGATCACACTCTCTTTATAATATCACTCATTATATCACTCATTTTTAACGACTGATTACCGTTCCTAACGTTTTAACCCATTTTGAAAAATCAATAAAATCTTTTTTTTGAGATAAAGTAGCACCACTAGTTGCATCCGATTTCGTTCCAACCTGCCCCAATTCTCCATTGGAAAGTTTGAGTCCTGCAAAACCTAATTTTCCGTTTTCTTTATAGAAAGCTTCTGTCTCTGATTTAGCTTGATCAAAAGAAAATAAATACAAATCGCCATTCTCCAAAGGGACAACAACATTCCCATTTGCCTGAATTTCTAAGGACTGCCCACTGCTATTGGTAAATACCATCGAATTAAGATTTTCTATCCAGCGTTGATCACGCTCATCCTGCGTACAAGATACTAATAGCATTATTACTAATAAAAATATGTGTCTATTCATTAAGTACTCCAAGTGATTTGTTCGCTTTCATCTCTTGTATTTCTCGAATTGATAAACCCCAAGCTCTATTTGCTGTTTGACGATAATCTTTTTTATAATGAAAGGCATGATAAAAATCTAAACCAAAGCCCCACGTTAGATGAATCGAATGTTGAGGAACATGAAATTCTCCTGTGTATAGATTAGCTCTATCCATACCACCTGTAGGGTCAATCTTACCAGAATAAGGTACTCTCGCATAACCAGCCGTATATTTTAATTCTAGGAGACCTAGTACATAATCGGCAATAGGAATTCTCATTTGTAATCCTAGTTGTCCACCAACACCAGCCACTGTAAAGCTTCGACCTCCTGTTCCGTTATAAATTCCGTCAATAATAGATTCTGCATGAGCAATAACCATACCAAAACCAATTCTTCCAATAATTTCTATACCTTTATTCACATAAAATTTGTTAGCGTAATTTACTAAAAAAAGATTGTAACCATGAGAAATATCAAAATGCTGAATATGGCTATCTGTATTCACTAAAAACATTTTTTGATGAATCCATTCTAGTTCGATTGCCCAAGTATGTTTATTATTCCAAATTCCATTCCGCGCTGCCCAATAAGGAGAATCTTCCAAAATAGATGATAATGAGCGGGTTTCCCACTTGGGATGATAGAGAACAGGAGAGCCTAATCCATACTCCGTCATCGTTGAGGGCAATTGCCAACTAATTCCCCATAAGAATTCAAATACTAAGTTTGCTTTTAGTTGCGAAGGTATGCATAGCACACACACACATAATCCTAGCAATCTAAATTTTTTCATTAAAAATCTCCACACTAATAAGATTATATTAATTTTGAATCAGAGAAATAATATCAACAAACGTTTCAATAAAAACTTAAGAAATATCCTCTTTTCAACAAATTATAGTATAATTTTTATTTTTGTTCAAGTATTATAGGTATTCTTCTATCATTACTTTTATTCATTACTTTTATTAAATTTTTATTTAAATTAAGGTACAATAAAAAATAATCGTAGGGAACTATACCTTGTATATAAATTTTCTCAATAAAAATAAAAAAAGATATTGACAATTGATAAGAAATATACTATAATTTTTGGAACGATTAGGAGGAGGATCTCGATGCTTTGGTTTTACCAAAAAACAACTATTTTCACGACTCTTTCTATTTTTTTATTTTATTTTTAAATACCGATTGTATCGGTATTTTTTTTAAATAAGACAACAAAAACATTAAGAGGTTCTTATGAGAGCGAAGCTAATCCTAGAAAATGGAGAGATCTTCATTGGAAAAACCTTAGGATATATTGCAGAAATAACCACAGCTGAATTAGTTTTTAATACATCTATGAGTGGATTCCAAGAAATTATGACCGACCCCTCTTATTATGGTCAGATGGTTACAATGTCCTACCCTCTTGTTGGTAATTACGGATTCAATGCCGATGATGTCCAATCAAATAACCCCAAAGTATCTGCTTTTATTGTTAAAGAAGATTGTAAATTTCCCTCAAATTTTCGCTGTGAAATGACCCTAAGAAATTACCTACGTCAATTCAAAATTCCTGGACTCAAAGGTATTGATACCAGAGCATTAGTCCGTATCAGTAGAGAGAATCCTGGAATGACCGCCATAATCACTACTAAAGATCTTACCCAACAACAAATCCGTACCCTATGTGCTGAATACTCTAATGACGATGCAATTTCGAAAGTTACCTGCCATACTGCTTATAATTACAACGAAATTCAATCAAATACCCGTTATAAAATTGCTGTTATTGATTATGGAATCAAACGATCTATCTTAGACGGTTTTAGCTCCCACAGCTGTGCCCTTCGTTTATTTCCTTATACGGTGGAAACTACCGAAATCGAACAATGGAATCCTGATATAATTTTCCTATCTAATGGACCAGGTGATCCTGCTATCCTACAAAATAAACTCTCTTTTTTGCAACCTTTTATCGGCAAAAAACCAATTTTGGGGATTTGTTTGGGACACCAACTGCTTACCCTTCTATTAGGCGGCGAAACCTCTCGGCTCAATTATGGGCATCGAGGGGGGAACCATCCTGTATTAGATACCTTACAAGATAAAGTATTAATTACTTCTCAAAATCATGGATACTATGCTTCCAAACTTCCCAAAGATATGGTCGAAAGTCATCGTAATCTTATCGATCAAACAAACGAAGGAATGCTTTCTGAAAGACTAGGGATTAAATCTGTTCAATTCCACCCAGAAGCTGGTCCAGGACCTACGGATGGACAAATTATTTTTCAAGAATTTTTAGATTTTACAGATAATTTTTATCAAAAAGAAGGTAAATAATGAACACTCTTAAAAAAGTCCTTGTTATTGGATCAGGGCCTATCGTTATTGGGCAAGCAGCAGAATTTGATTATTCTGGTACACAGGCTTGCCATGCTTTAAAAGAAGAAAACATTGAAGTCCTTCTTCTCAACCCCAACCCTGCGACGATTATGACCGATGCATCTTCCGCTGATAAAGTCTACCTAGAACCGCTAACCGTAGAAACGGTAGAAAAAATCTTCCTCGAAGAAAATCCAGACGGTATTCTTTGTAATCTCGGAGGACAAACTGCCCTCAATCTCGCCATGGATCTTCATAAATGTGGTATTTTAGATAAATATCAAGTCCATGTTCTCGGTTCTAGTATCGAAGCCATCAAAAAAGGCGAAGATAGAGATATCTTTCGCCATTTAATGCAAGATCTCAATATTCCCATTGTTGAAAGCGCTGTAATTCATTCCTTAGAAGAAGGGTTAAATATTGCAGGGACCATCGGATACCCCGTCATTGTACGTCCTGCTTTCACTCTTGGGGGGACAGGTGGAGGATTAGCTGATACTCCCGAAGAACTCAAAGAAATCCTCTCCAGAGGACTAGCACTTAGCCCTGTAAATCAAGCTCTTATCGAAAAAAGCATTAAGGGTTGGAAAGAAATTGAGTTTGAAATTATGCGTGATGCACACGGCACTTGTATTTCCGTCTGTCATATGGAGAATCTTGATCCTGTTGGTATTCATACAGGGGATAGTATTGTGATCGCCCCCTGCCAAACCTTAGCCGATAAAGAAATTCAAATGCTCCGCTCTGCCGCTTTATATATTACCGATCAAGTAGGGATCATTGGGGCTTGTAATGTACAGTTTGCTTTAGACCCCAAATCTTTTGACTATATCGTTATCGAAATTAACCCTCGGGTGAGCCGATCTTCTGCTTTAGCTTCCAAGGCAACAGGTTACCCAATCGCACGAATTGCCACCAAAGTAACCCTAGGACAACGATTAGATCAAATCATTAATGATGTAACGGGTAAAACTCCTGCCTGCTTTGAGCCAGCATTAGACTATGTGGTAGTAAAAATTCCCAAATGGCCTTTTGATAAATTCCCTAACGCCAACCGTACCCTAGGAACAAAAATGATGGCAACAGGCGAAGTTATGGCAATAGGACGCAATTTTGAACATGCCTTTCTCAAAGCGATTCGTTCTTTGGAAATCAACCGTTACGGACTCATGTACCCAGAATCCGAAAATCGTAGTATCGAAGAGCTAAAAGAACGGGTCATCAAAGCAGGGGACGATCGTATTTTTGATATCGCCGAGCTCCTCCGAAAAGGTTTTCTATGGCGTCGTCTTTGTGAACTTACCGATATTGATTACTATTTTATGGAAAAAATTGATTGGATTGTCCGTCAAGAAGAATTATTAAAAACATACCAACTTAGTAATTTAAATGCAGAAAATCTCCGTGTTCTAAAAAATAAAGGTTTCTCCGACAAAGCAATTTCCCAACTAATGAATATTGCCGAAGAAGATATTTTTGCCAAACGTAAAGAACTAGGAATATTTCCCGTATACAAACCTATTGATACTTGTGCGGCCGAGTTTGAAGCTCTTGCTCCCTACTATTATTCCTGCTATGACCAAGAAGATGAAGTCCCAGTATCTAATCGTAAAAAAATGCTCGTGATTGGTTCTGGCCCTATCAGAATTGGACAAGGAATAGAATTTGACTATTCTGTTGTCCATGCCGTTAGTACTTTAAAAAACCTAGGTTATGAGAGTATCGTTATTAATAATAATCCCGAAACAGTCAGCACCGATTTTGTCATTGCTGACAAGCTCTATTTCGAGCCATTAACTGAAGAAGATGTTTATCATATCATTCTAAAAGAAAATCCCGAATTGGTATTTGTACAGTTTGGGGGACAGACCGCAATTAAATTAGCCCGTTTCCTTCATGAAAAAAATATCCCAACAGCAGGAGTGGGATTTGAGCAAATTGATCTTGCAGAAGATCGCGAGCGATTTGACCAACTGATGGAACAGCTCAATATTCCTCGCCCCAAAGGGGTAAATATTAATTCTATTCAAGAAGGATTAGCAGCAGCCAAAAGTTTGGGATTTCCTGTATTGGTTCGTCCCTCTTATGTCTTAGGGGGAGCAGGCATGGAAATTTGTAACTCCCTAGAAGAAGTACATATGTATCTTAGCGTCGCCCTAAAAAATACGGAACACCCTATTTTAATTGATAAATACCTTAATGGTTTAGAATTAGAATTAGACGCTATTTGTGATGGAACAGATGTTTTTATCCCAGGAATCATGGAACATTGGGAACGAGCAGGAGTACATTCAGGCGATAGTATTAATATCTACCCGCCTCAAAGAATCTCTTCAGCAACCGAACAAATTGCCGTAGAATATAGCCGTAAAATAGCCCTTGCTATGAATATCAAAGGGTTAATTAATATTCAATTTGTTCTCTACGACAATACCCTATACGTCATCGAAGTTAATCCTCGAGCCAGTCGTACTATTCCTTTTATTTCCAAAGTAACAGGAGTACCTGTGATCTCCATTGCTACTAAAGTAATGCTAGGAGAAAAACTTGTAGATTTAGGATACACGAATATCTACCCTAAAATCAACGATGTTGCTGTTAAAGTACCTGTATTCTCTACAGAAAAACTCCCTAATGTTGAAGTCGGTCTTAGCCCTGAAATGAAATCCACAGGAGAAAGTGCTGCTCTTGCATCCAGTTTTGAAGAAGCTTTATACAAGGGTCTATTAGCCGCTGGTAAAAAATTTTTGCACTTGGATGATATTCATATATATATATCTCTGTGTGATCAAGAACAGATCCGTTATGAAATTGCCGAAATCCTCCACTCTTTCCCAAAAAACTGCCTAACACTAAGTGCCGAAGAAAGTACTGCTCTATACCTCCAAAACAAAGGACTCCAAGTCCAAGCACTCAAATCTACTGAAAAAATCAATTCAGGTATTAGAAATGGGCTCTTTAATATTTTTGTTAATATTTCTACCAGTTCCCGAGACAAAGAACGAAATGAATTTCATCTCCGTCGTACCGCATTAGAATTTGGACTAGAGGTTATGACATCTCCAGATTCTTTAAAAGCATTATCCATCATTAAAAATACTGATCTTAGTAATGTACCCATTAAAGAATTATTTAGTAGTATAGGATCAGCACAGTGAAGTCGCTTATTTCTATAAATGATCTTGATGAAGGGTCACTACACCGTATCTTTCAACGGGCTGAAACAATAAAAAAACAGGGTTTTCAACAAAGCCTCCCCCAACGTATTATTGCAACCTTATTTTTTGAACCGTCAACAAGAACCAAAATGTCTTTTGAAACAGCCATCATCCGATCAGGGGCTAGTGTTTTAGGATTTGCCCCTGAAAATTCTTCCTTAAAAAAAGGAGAAACTTTAGAAGATACCGTTAGGATAGTTAGTACTTATGCCGATCTTATTGTAATTCGTCATCCTGAAGAACATGCTGCCCAACGAGCTCAATTAGTCAGTACTTGTCCCATTATCAACGCTGGAGATGGGACAAACGAACACCCTACCCAATCTCTACTGGATTTATTTACTATTTTGGAACATAGAAAATCTTTAGACGATTTTACGATAACCTTAGCAGGAGATCTTAAATATAGTCGTACCATTTATTCCCTAATTTATGCCTTAAAAAAATTTACTAATGCTCGCTTTATTTTGGCTTCCCCAGAGGCTCTATCTCTCAATCCTTCATTCAAACAAATAATTCAAGATCGTATCATCAAAGAAACATATTCTCTCTCTGAGGCTCTTGATTGTGATTATTTTTATATGACGAGGGTACAAAAAGAACGGTTCCCAGATCCTAAAGATGCCTTCTATGAAGATCATTGGATTCTCAACAAAAATCTCTGTCAACAATATGCAAAAGTAGATACAAAAATTCTCCATCCTCTTCCTCGGGTCAACGAAATTAATCCTGATGTTGATCATACACCCTATCAACTCTATTTTACACAGGCTCAAAATGGTCTCTATACCCGTATCGCCCTCTTAGAGTTTTTATTAGGAGTCTCAGATGAATATTTATAAACTCCCTATATTACAAAATATCTCTATCAGTCCTGATTTATTTATTTTAGAGTTACCATTTTCTGAACCTGTACAAGCAGGGCAATTTATGATGGTCAATATCCCTGATCCCTCAAAAATCCTCCCTCGCCCTATTAGTGTTTTTAATTATGATGGCAAAACTCTCTCTCTTTTGATCCGTAAGAGAGGTCGAGGAACAAAGTTATTATCTCATATTAAAAAAGGTGATCTTATAACGTTATTTGGAAGTTTAGGAAAAGGATTTCCAATAGAGTTGACCCAACAAAAGATTGTCCTAATGGGAGGAGGAGAAGGCATTGCCCCTATGCTCCTTGCCAGCGAACAACTCAAACAAAACAATTACCTTTCTATTTTAGCAGGATTTCGTCATCAAATTGAAGCCACGGTGCTTAATTATTTTGATTCTGATCTTTCTATTTCTTATACCGCTCAAGATCATACAGAACAATGTTCTCGTGGATTGATTACCGATTTATTACAAGAAATATCAATCCCTAACTATATTTTTTGTTGTGGACCCATCCCGATGATGAAAGCCATCTACCATTACATTAAAAATAAAAAATGGCAGACCATCCTTTATGTCTCCATGGAAAGCCATATGGCCTGTGGTGTGGGAGCATGTATGGGTTGTACAATAAAAGGTCATAATGATCGTACTTTAAAAGTTTGCACAGAAGGGCCTATTTTTTTGGCAGAGGAGGTCTTTGGTGCTTTCGATTAAATTTTTGGATTATTCCTTAAAAAATCCTCTAATTGCGGCATCAGGTACTTTTGGATTTGGAGAAAACTACCAAGATTTTTTTCCACCACAGGAATTAGGAGGGATCGCTCTCAAAGGACTCACCCCAGAAGCACGTTTTGGAAATGAAGGTATTCGTCTAGCCGAAACTCCTTCTGGTATGCTTAATAGTATTGGGCTACAAAATCCAGGTTTGGAATACTTCGAGTCGGTCATTCTTCCTAGCTTAGCTCATATTGATACTCTTCGTATTGCCAATATCAACGGAAAAACGATCGAAGATTACGAACTCCTCGCTTCTCGAGCTGATTCATGGAAAGAAATTGAGATGATCGAATTGAATATTTCTTGTCCCAATGTCAAAGAAGGAGGTATGGCCTTTGGTACAACTCCTGAAAAGGCAGCAGAAATCACCAAAATCGTCAAATCCTTAATCAAAACAAAACCCCTCATCGTCAAACTTTCTCCAAATGCTTCCGATATTGGTCAGGTCGCCCAAGCGGTAGAAGAGGCAGGAGCTGATGCCTTATCCCTTATTAATACCTTACTTGGAATGGCTATTAATATTCACACTCAAAAACCTATCTTAGGCAATATCTTTGGAGGGCTTTCTGGCCCTGCGGTTAAACCTATTGCCTTAAGAATGCTCTGGCAAACAAGACAAAACTCTTCTCTCCCCATCCTAGCTGGTGGTGGGATTAGTAGTGCTCCTGACGCCTTAGAGTTTCTCATGGCAGGAGCTAATACTCTTGCGATTGGAACGGCATTTTTTCAAAACCCTCTTATTCATCGTGAAATTCTCAGTGGAATAGAACAATACCTTAAATCCAAAAATCTACAATCCCTAAAAGATATTATTGGTATTGCACACATATAAACAAAAATAAGGAGTTATTATGCAGGAACGATTAATTGTCGCTTTAGATTTTAGTAAGCAAAAAGATGCTGAAACTCTAGTCGAACTTTTAGATGATCAGATTTCTTTTTATAAAGTCGGACTAGAATTATTTCTTAATACAGGAGGAGCGATCTTAGATTTTCTTTCTAAATGTAATAAACGTATTTTTTTAGATCTCAAATTCCACGATATTCCTAACACTACCGCTGCTGCTGCTCGTTTTATTGCTAGTCTCCCCGCGGTTAGTATGTTTAATGTACATGCTTCTGGAGGTTTTCACATGATTCAAGAGTCTGTTGCTGCTGCAAGACCTGATCAAATCTTATTAGCAGTAACAACACTTACCTCTTTAGATAATAATGATATTAAAAATAATTTTCAAAGCACCTTGGATGTTTCTGAGTTTACTTTTAATCTCGCCCTTCAAGCTCATCAAGCAGGTGCTCAAGGCGTCGTATGTTCTTCCCTTGAAGCCAATACTATTAAATCTCATTGTGGAGATCAGTTTATTACTGTCTGTCCAGGTATTCGTTTTGGTAGCGATCAAAAAGGAGATCAAAAAAGAGTATTAGCTCCCTATGAAGCAGTTCGAAATGGAGCTGATTATTTAGTTGTAGGTCGCCCTATTACTGCTGACCTCGCTCCAAAAGACGCTGCACGCCGTATGATTGACGAAATAATGAGGGCATAAATGATTCTGTTCAAAAACGCACTCCTTTCTAATAATACGATGCACGATTTTATCGTACAAAAGGGACAGATTACTGCTCTTGATCAAAAGCTCAATATTGCGGTAAACCAAACTATTGATTGTGAAGGACGCCTTCTTCTCAGTGGAATGATTGACGTGCATGTCCATTTTCGTGATCCTGGTTTCCCTCAAAAAGAAGATGCTACAAGTGGTACTAAGGCTGCTTTACGAGGTGGGGTTACTTCTATTATTGATATGCCTAATACAAATCCTCTGTGTACTACGGTAGAAACTCTTATCCATAAAAAAGATATTTATCGCCAACAGGCTTATTGTCATTATGGATTTCATTTTGGAGGAGACTCACGTGATAATTCTCGTAATCTTCCCCACCCCTCCCAATACGCTGCTCTCAAGATTTTCCTTAACGAAAGTACAGGAAATATGCTCGTTACCGATGAATCCGTTTTAAATAATCTTTTTAAAAATTCCCGTTATATTGCTGTTCATGCCGAAGGAGATGCCATCGATAAAGCGATTTATTTTGCAAAAAAGTATAATAATATCCTTTATCTTTGCCATATATCCCAATACGAAGAATTACAACTCATCAAACAAGTAAAACAAAATAAGATGTCTATTTTTGCGGAAGTTTGTCCTCATCACGTCTTATTTAATTCTTCCCAAGAAACAGATCTTCTAACAATGAAACCAAGACTAAGAAGTCTTCGAGATCAAGAAGCACTTTTAGAAGCTTTGGATAGCGGAGTAATAGACACTTGGGGGACTGATCATGCCCCTCATTTAATCACAGAAAAAAAAATACAATTAACTTACGGGATTCCAAGTATTGAATTTTCCCTAGAAATTCTCCTCACCCTCGCCAAAAAAATGCATTGGTCTTATGATAAAGTAGAAGCTCTCTATTCCCGTCATCCTCAGCAAATTTTTCAAATAAAACAAAAAGGTCAGATAGCAATCGGCTATGATGCTGATTTCGTTTTGATTGATCAAGATCAATCCTACCTTATTCAAGAAAAAGATGTAGTTTCTCGCTGTGGCTGGAGTCCTTATATAGGTTATCAGGCAAAGTCAAAAATCCATAGTACCTATATTGGTGGAGAACAAGTTTACAATAGAGCACAACAGTCATTTGAAAAATCATCTTATATCAAGGAGCTATCGTATGATAGATAAAAAAATAGCAGAGATTCTTCTTCAAACAAAAGCAGTTCAATTGAATGTACAAGAGCATTTTGTTTTTGCCTCCGGGATCAAAAGTCCTATTTACTGCGATAATCGTTTTTTACTAGGTTTTCCCGAAGAACGTAATACCATTATTCAAGCATTTCTCCAACAAAAATTTATTCAAGAAGCAGAGGTTATCGCTGGAACTTCTACTGCAGGTATTGCCTGGGCAGCAATTATTGCTAACCAGCTTCAAAAACCAATGACTTACGTCAGAGCCGAAGCTAAGTCTCATGGAGCAAGTAAAACCGTAGAGGGGGCTAGTGTCTATGGGAAAAAAACCGTTATTATCGAAGATTTAATTTCTACAGGAGGGAGTTCTAAAAAAGTTTGGGATAATCTCATCCACGAAAATGCCGAAGTAACAGCAATTGTTGCGATTTTTTCTTATGAATTTCCTGAAAGTTTTACAATTTTTGGTAAACTTCCTTGTATTGCTCTCAGCAATTTTTCTACACTCATCCAAACCGCACAAGAATTTCACTTATTATCAGAAGAAGACTGTATTATTGCCCGTCAATGGAATTCTTCTCCTCATACATGGAAAATATAATCATTCTTCTATAGATGATTCAATAAAGGAATATAACAAAAAACGATAATAAGCATCATATAAAAATACCTCGTTTATCAACAAGGTATTTTTTATTAATTTTATATATAATCATAAAAAAAACAAGAGCTATTACCTTATTTTGATAAATCTAAGACTCTATGAGTAGATTCCCAAGGAAGATCTGATTTTCCAAAATGTCCATAATTAGTTGTTTGGATAAATATTGGTTTTTTCAAATCGAGATAATCAATAATGGCTGCTGGAGATAGGTCAAAGTTTTCACGTATTAATTTTACCAGATCATAATCAGAGATTAGCCCTGTTCCAAAAGTATCAACAAATATGGATAAGGGTTGATCGTAACCAATTGCATAAGATAATTGAATTTCTATTTTTTTGGCAAGTTGAGCAGCAACAATATTCTTAGCAATATGACGTGCCATATAGGCTGCAGAACGATCCACTTTGGTCGCGTCTTTACCACTAAAAGCACCACCACCATGACGAGCCATCCCTCCATAGGTATCAACAATAATTTTTCGTCCTGTTAATCCCGTGTCTCCATGAGGACCACCAATTACAAAACGTCCCGTTCCATTAATAAAATATTTTGTTTTTTCGTCTAATAAGTTTGAGAGCTCTAAGGCAGGAATAATCACATCTTTTTTTAATACCTCTCGAAGATCTTCTATAGCAATTTGTTCATCATGTTGGTGTGATAAAACCACTGAATCAATCCGTTTAGGGATTCCATTTTGGTATTCTATCGTAATCTGTGATTTAGAGTCTGGTCTCAACCAAGGGATCGCTTGTGATTTCCGAAGATGGGTCGCATATTTTAAAATATTATGAGCAAGTTGGATCGGAGCTGGCATAAACTCTGGAGTTTCATCAACTGCATAGCCAAACATAATACCCTGATCACCTGCTCCTAAGCCTTCTTTTTTATCTACTCCTTGGGCAATATCTAGAGACTGCTCATCAATAACATTTATCACACAAATAGAATCAGCATTAAAATGGCAGTCTGACGCCGTATATCCTATATTTGCTATTGTTTGCCTAACTAATTTTTGGATATCAATATAGGTCGATGTAGTAATCTCACCTCCAACAACAATCATTCCTGTCGTCGCATAACACTCACAAGCAACACGGCTATTAGGATCTTGGCTAAGACAAGTGTCTAAAATAGTATCAGACACTAAATCACAAACTTTATCGGGATGACCTTCAGAAACAGATTCGGAAGTGAAAAAATAATTTATCATATATGCCTCATTATCAATTTAGATATATTTAAAGTATACTATATTATTAAGTTCAGTGTCAACAAGATCATAATAAAGACCTCTTAATTAAGAGGTCTTTACTTATTGTTTATCATTATCTAATAATAAGTTATTCCTCTGTATAGACATAACTTTCATCATAAGTATATTCATACCCGCCATCTGTTTCTTCAGGATCTTCGGTAGGTTCTTCTTCAGTATTCATATCTACAGGAGGAATCGTTGGAACTGGAGTTGGTACTTCTTCCAATTGGATACTGTAATTACTTTCTGCTACAGGGGGAGTAGGTAACACTTGAACAGGAATAAGATTAGTATCAATACCTATATAATCCGTATTGTTAGCATTGGTCATATTATAGTGCTGAGGATTAACCATTCCTTGCCTAATAAACTCTTCCGCAAGATTTTCGATAGCAGCATCGGTGGCTCGTTGTGCTGATAATGCCGCTGCTTGTGCTTCATAAGCGCGAATTTGAGCTGTAGCATTAGCACTTTGTTCTCTTAAGAGACGCTCTGCTACAGTACGAGCCAAACGTTCAGCTTTAAAATTTTCTTCCGCCGCGTATTTTTCTTGAATAATCTGATCATAACGCTCTTTCGCTAATTGATCCAACTGAATTTGCTGCTCTTTAAGTAAATTAGATTCTCTTGTCCATTTTTCGGCTTCGACTTTCCAATATTCAGCTTCTGTCGTCCAATCGGCAGCTTGTTTACGAAGACGTTCTGCTTCCGCTCTCGCTTTTGCCGCTTGTACCAAATCGGTATTAATACGTTCTTTTTCCGCTTGTGCTCGAAGTTGATCAACACGCATCGATCGCATTTTGACAAAGAGAAAGTCAACAATTTTCTGTTCTCCAGCTTGTGCTGCAAGGGTCATCGGTGTTACATTTTTTTTATTTACACGATAAACATCTGCTCCACGATCTACCAAGAATTCGACTCCTTGGAAAGATCCTGCCGCTGCTGCATAATGCAAAGGGGTAAAACCATTAGCATCTTGGGCATTAATATTATAGCCTTTGTCTGCTAATACTTTTATCATTTCTACATAACCTTGAGCCGCCGCCCAATGTAATGGTGAATAGTTTGATGAATTGGCTTCCATCTGAGTATATATTGGAGCTACTATTCCTAGTATCGTAAACCATAATACAATATGTTTCACTGTCTTTACCTCACATTTACACTAAATGTTGTATCTATCCTATTTAAAAGATACTAATACTATCGGAATTTTCTCAGATAATATTAGTATTTTCTGTCGTATATCATAAACAGAAATTTATCTGATAAAAACGATTCTCTTAATTGTTAATATAATTTTGTTACTGTTTTTTCCCAATAACATTATTTCTTGGAATACGAATCATCTTGGGAGAATATTTATAATACGGTACATAAGCCCCTATGGATACTAAATACTCCATAACGTTTTTATGCCCATAAGATGCTGCATATTCTACAGGATATACTCCTGACTGATTGGGAATATCGGGGTCAACTTGCTGATCTATTAAAAATTCAACAAAGTCCTCTCGACCACTTAGTGCAGCATAGTGTAATAAAGTATTTCCAGAATGATCTTTCTCTAACAAGGATGCTCCATAAAATGCTAATAATATTACCATTTCTAAATTACCATGTTGTGCCGCAAGTAATATAGGGGTATGACCTTGGCTACTGGATTGGGTAACTTGAGCATTATTCTGTATTAAAAAACGAGCTACGGTATAATGATTGTTGTATAATGCCCACATGAGCGGTGTAAATCCATTGTCATCAGTAATATTAATATCTGCTCCATTCGTCAGAAGATATTGGACATACTCAAAATCGCCTGAATAAGCCCCACCCAATAATTTTTGAGATTCATTAGAATGTATGATTGTTGTATAAAAAGTTATGGTAACAAATAAAATTCTTAATAAGATGATTGATGTCCTTTATACCGTATTAAAAATACTAATCAGATATTTTTTATATCATATTATAAAGTAAAAGACATAATTATCGCAAATTTTGATCTGATACTATTTATTAATAAATAAAATATAGTTCCCCACTCAGTACTTTTAATTTTTCTATAAAGATAATGATAATAAATATTATTTAAAATTACTTCCATAATAGGTGAAAATATGTTATAATAGTTTCTACATCGTAAGTGAAAAACGCTTATTTCATTGTATAAACAGAAAATATTCTGTTTCGCCTAGAAATTCACAAGATAAAATCCTTATCCAATATTAGTACCCTTGTTTAAAGATTAGCTTCTTATCTTAAAATTTCTCAACAATGTCTTAATAAGTGTAAGCACTAATAAAATTAAGGAGTATTCTTTTGAGTACAACATTCGATTTGGACAAAAAATTTGTCGATCTTAATCTCCCTGGAGATATCCTACAGTCATTAGAAGATTTGGGTTATGAACACCCTACGATCATTCAGTCCCAAAGTATCCCTGTAATCGTCGAGGGTAATGACATCGTCGGTCAAGCACACACTGGCTCTGGTAAAACCATCGCTTTTGGGATTCCTGCATTGATGAACCTCGATCCCGATAAACCCTATACACAGATTCTTATTATGTGTCCAACAAGGGAACTTGCCAATCAAGTATCCGAAGAAATCACTAAAATTGGAAAACACACTCCCAAACTAAAAATTGTTCCTGTTTATGGAGGAGTATCTATTGATAGACAGATTAAATCTCTCAAAAGAGGGGCTCATATTGTTGTGGGTACTCCTGGACGGATTTTAGATCATATTGACCGTGGCACAATCTCTTTAGATGGTGTCCGTATGGTGATTTTAGACGAAGCAGATCGTATGCTTGATATGGGATTTGTTGATGATATGAAAACAATTTTATCTAATGCCCCTAGTGAGCGTCAGACTATTATGTTTTCTGCAACAATGCCTAAACCAATTATGGAGATTGCTAAAAAATTCCAGAAAAATCCTGTTAGTATTAGAATTGATCAACAACACCTTGCAGCCCCTAAAGTCAACCAATTCACTTTAGAAATTAACGAAAGTCAAAAAATCGAAGCCTGTTTACGGATCTTCAAAATCGAAAACCCTCGTTTAGGCATCGTATTCTGCAATACAAAAAGAAAAACTGATGAAGTCGTTTCAGCTCTACAAGCTAATGGTATTTTTGCAGATGGTCTCCACGGTGATATGAAACAAGCTCAAAGAGATTCAGTCTTACATAAATTTCGACAAAGCACCATTGAGGTTCTTGTAGCAACTGATGTTGCTGCTAGAGGATTAGACGTAGACGATATTGATTTAGTCATCAATTACGATTTTCCCCAAGATCCTGAACAGTATATCCATCGTATCGGACGCACAGGTCGTGCAGGACGAGAAGGTAAAAGCTATGCATTTGTAGGAAGAAGAGACCAATTTATTCTCAAATCTGTACAACGAATGATTAAATCCGAACCAATCCGCATGAAAATGCCATCACCACATGATGTCGAAAAAATTCAAAACCAACGAATGATCGAACAGCTTGTTGCCTTGGCTAGTAGCGAAGGCATCGACAATTATATTCAAAAGGTTCAGGATTGGAGTAGTATTGCTAACTTAGATAGTACAACACTAGCTGCTGTTTTATTAAAAATGAGAACAGAAGATCGAACTGGAAATAATAGCAACAATAGTAAGAATAGTTCCAAAGCAGGTAAAAATAGCTTTGGGGAAACTGGAGCTGAATATGGCATGGTTCGTTTCTTTATCAATGTAGGACGAAACAACAACACTTCCCCAAGAGAAATTGTTCAAGCTCTTGTCAGAGAATGTGGGATTCAAGGATCAGACATTGGTAAAATTAATATTTTTGATAAATTTACCTTTATTGAAGTTAGTGATTCCAAAGCAGAAGGAGTGCATACCAACCTTCAAAAAGCACGAATTAGTGGCGTATCCATATCTATCGAGCCAGCAAACAAACGATAAAGCCTTTTTGTACTAAAATATTTTTTAGAATATCTATATAGTAAACAAAAAAGAGTTAAGAAAATCTTAACTCTTTTTTGTTTACTCAACTTATGATTTTGATTTTTATTCCGATATTGTTATAAAAGTATTTCTATATTAAGAGGCTGTCTGATGGGTAAAATCTACAAAAATCCTACTCCAAAAACTCGAAAACATCCCCCAAAAATTACTCCTCACCAACAATTTGTCCTACCAGAAGCAGTCGTATTGCCTTTAGAACAGTTTGACCTCGTCTTACAAGAAGCTCTTTTGTTAATCCAAAAAGAGAAATTTCAAGAAGCTCTTCCTTTATTGTTAAATTTAGAAGTTACCGATTTTGAACATATTCAAATCCATGAGTTACTTGCTGACCTCTTCCTCAATCTCAATCAAATAGAACTTGCCAAAGAGCAGTGCCAAATCTGTGCTCAACTTCTTCAAAAAAAACAAGAATTAGATCTACTCCCATTAAAAAGCTTTAACCAACTATTAAGTGAAGCAGGAGATTTTGATGAGCTTCAGAAAAGTTTTAAAGAGTTTCAAAACCAAGATATGACTCTTGAAAACTTTTACCAAGGGACGAATATTGCTCTCAAATTAGCAACCCATCTCATGGCATCCCAAAAATACCAAGAAGCAGAACGATTATTAGTCCACCATAGGGACTGCTATATTCATTTTTTAGAACAGGAAGAAGGTTCCTAAGAAAAAATACGAAAAGTCCCGTCTTTCTCTAAGAATCTTACTTCGGGTTCTAAGTGAACGTGAAATTGATTATCTACTGTTAACTGAATATGACGAATCAAATCTAAAATATCCCTTGCCTTCGCATGGTTATTATTAATAATAAATCCTGCATGTTTTCGAGAAACAGAAGCCCCTCCTACACTAACTCCTTTTAAACCCGCGTCAGTAATAAGTTTTCCTGCAAAATACCCTTCTGGTCGTTTAAAAGTACTTCCAGCACTAGGATATTCTAATGGTTGCTTTTCTATTCTCTGCCTCTTAAGATCGCCCATGAGAGTTTGAATTTCTAATATATCGCCTTTTTGGACTCGAAAGGAAGATTTGAGGATGATTGCAGGTTTTCTCATAAAAGCACTGCTACGATAGGTAAATTCATGCTCTTTATTAGAAAAAACACAGCTATCTTCTATAAAAATCAGCGAAGATTCTAAAACATCCTTGATTTCTGACCCATAAGCTCCTGCATTCATAAACACAGCACCACCTACCGTCCCAGGAATCCCAGACGCAAACTCCAATCCTGTTAACGAGTGTTCTAAGGCAAAACAACTAAGCTCCTCTAAACTGACTCCTGCCTCTGCATGAATTAATAAAGGGTCTTCTGGGTCAATTGCTATATGATTAAGAGATTCCATATTGATTACTACAAGATCAAGCCCTTCATCATTGACAATAATATTTGACCCTTTCCCTAAAATAAAATAAGGGATTTGATAACTCCGAAAGCTTTTTAATAATAGAAGTAATATCTCCAAAGAAGAAGGAAAGATCATAAATTCGACTGTTCCACCTACTTTCATCGTCGTATATTCTGATAATAGTTGATCCATTTTATAAACCAAAGATGGAAAATCTGTATCTAATAGATACTTAATAGTCATAATTACTACTCCAAGATACTTAAGTATGAAAAATACATATACCGATACATTAATATATATTATAATATACTTGTTTTTAACTAGCAAATATATTATAATATTATAGAAAGGATATATTTTAATAATCATTAAAATAAAGGGGAAAAATGAGAAAATTTCTACTATTTTTTGTTATTCTTCTGCTAAATAGATGCTCTCTAAGTAATATTTCGTCCTCTTCTTTAGAAAATTATTCTCAATATAAACCTATCTCAAATATCTTATCTTTCACATCAGTTTTACCCGATATCATTAAGGTATCAAGCAATTTTTTGTATAGTTTTCATGCAAAGGATAATAATACCCTACGATTAATGATTAAAGATCAAAATAATCGCCTAATATTATACACCTATAATGCAAAAGATAATACCATTGATCGCTCTGATTTCTCGCATTTAACAGACCAGACCGTGCATCAACTTTATTATAATACTGATATTATCACCAGTCAAGAATATATTACACTAATTACCACAAGTGCTGCCAATCAGACCAATTTTAATCTCTATGAACTCACTGATCTTACCCCAAAACGTATTATTACAAGCCCTATTCTCATGGATATTTCTTTAGAATCTCAAGGGATTTTTGAAATGGCAAACCAAATAGGAGTTTGGTACGCATTAAATAACACTCAGCTCATTGTTTCAGAGATTTTAAATATATTTACCCCTCCTTTGGTGTGTTTCGATATTCAGCAAAGTACTATTCCAACAAAAGATTTAAAAAAGATAAGGCATTTATTCACCGCTAATCAGCTTATTCACAATTCTGGTATTGCTTATACCTTTTCCGCAAACCAACAAATTACCACTATCCATCCTACTGATATTTATTTTGGTACGAAAAATTACCAAAATGCTTTATCTACCGCTATATTTAGTCTTATAGAAAATCAAAATCGTATGTGGTTTACTTATAACCCTAGCCCTAATAAAATGTCTATTGCCTGTGTTGCCGTCCATCCTGATAAAACAATTAAAACAGAAACAATTATCAAAGAAAATATCCCTGGTAAAGAAGGGGTAATTGCCCGAGATCAGCAAAACAATCTTTATATGGCCTTATTAAGCCCTCAAAACGACCTTCAAATAGTACGTTCTTCAGATAACTTCCAAACCCTAGAAGTATTAGGAAATATTAGTCGCCAAAATAACAGTATTACCCAACTACAACTGTTTATCTTCAATAATATACCAATTCTCTCCTATATAGATAATCAAGAATTCAAAATGATAAAATTAAATTCTAGTGCTCTCCAAAATTCGGTATTACAAGTAAAAATACCTCCACCTTTTGTACCTCCTCCACCTCTTCCTACGGGGGTATCCATATCATTACAAGGAGAGTCGTCTTCTGGATATATCCAGTCCTATTTTTGGAGTATTCAGCCAAATGACTCTGCAATTATTACCAGTCCCTTTACCCCCAATACAGAAATAATATTCAATACTATGGGTACTTATGATATAACACTAGAAATTTCCGACGGTATCAATACTGTAAAGGATTCCGTAACAATAAACATATAAGAGCGCCGTAAATAAGACTAATTACCATGAAAATTATAATATATAAGAAGTTGCTAATTATGCCTCTAAAGACTCTATATCATAAGTTTATTATAAATCAAAAAAACACACCTTCTAATAAGGTGTGTTTTTTTGATTTTTTTGCATACTTCGGAAAATATCAATAATATGAGGTTCTAATTTTTCTAAAAAATCTTTTTCTTTGAGAATAGGAATATCTAGTTCGATAGCTTTTTTCACTTTTTCGGCACTAGGTTTTTCTCCAATAATAAGATACTCGAGTTTTTTAGTTACCCCTGCAGACACTTGAATCCCAAGGCTACTCATAAATCGGAGTATCTCTTGACGAGAATCTAAATATTCTGATTTCCCTGTCATCATCATAACTCTTCCTGAGAAAATATTATAACCTAAAAATATTGGTTCTTTATTTTTATAAACAATAGAGAAATCTGTTTCTAAAAGATTTTTTAATTCTTGATGATAAGAAGCGTGGGAGAAGAATTGTACCAACTCTTCTGTTGCACTAGCCCCCAAAACCAATTCTTGAACTAATTTAGGTTCTTCCACTCTTAGTTGCGTGAGTTTTTCATCATATATTTTTTGCGTAATTTTTAGATTAGCATCTTGAGCAATTTTTTCAGCAGTGATTTCATTTTTTTCTTTAATGATTTCTTGGATAGAATTTCTTATACTCTTAATTTTCATCAATGTTTGATATTCTTTTCCTTCTTGTAAATACGCAATAATCAAATCATCCATTGTTGGGAAAAACATTGCTAGTTTATTCGCAGACACCGACCCTATCCCTCGTATTCCAAAAGCTTGAATAAAAGTAGAAAAATCAGGATGACATTTCGCTTTGATTTGATCAAGCAACTGACGAACACTTTTTTCTCCTAATCCTTCTAACTGTAATAATCGTTGCTCATGCTTATAGAGAGTAAACACCGAAGCAAATAGGTCGTAATAATGATTTTCCGGCGTACCTAAAAATCCTTCTTGAAATAACAGTTCAACAATTTTGTTTCCAAATCCCTCAATGTCTAATCCTGATTTGGAAACAAAATATTTAAGACGAGCTTTAAGCCGACCTGGGCACGATAAATTAGGACAACGAAGAATCCTCGCATCTTCTTGACCTTGAATTTTATCTCTTACTGTATCTTGAGCACAAATAGGGCACTGTTTAGGTTCTACAATTGGCATAGCATTTTCGGGACGTTTTTCTAATACCGATTGAACTACAAAAGGAATCACATCCCCCGCTCTTTTAATAATCACAGTATCTTTAAGATAAAAGTTATTATCTTTAATATAATCAAAATTATGTAGGCTTGCCCGAGAAACAATAACACCCGCTAATTCTATAGGTTCAAGTAATACCACTGGAGTGATTGCTCCTGTACGTCCAACCTCATACTCAATACCTAACATTTTAGTTTCAGCTTCTTCTGCTTCAAATTTCCAAGCCACTGCCCATTTTGGTGCTCTATCCGCATAACCAAGCATGTCTCTAATTTCATCCATTACAGCTTTTGCAACCAAGCCATCAATCTCAAAAGGAAGAGCGTCTCGTTTACGTTCGATTTCTTCGTAAAATATAAGTGATTCGTGTAGATTCCCAGCATGAACAATTTTACGTTCTGGAGAAATAGAAAAACCTAATTCTTTTAAATAATCCATTCTATGGGTGTGAAGATTTAATAAATGTAAAGAAGAATTTGTATCTTCGGTACGAACATCGTAGGCGAAAAACTGCAATTTTCTTTCTGCGGAAATCCGTGAATCTAATAATCGGATACTTCCTGCCGCTGCATTTCGAGGATTCGCAAATTCTTTCTCTCCTTGTGCAGTGCGAAGTTGATTTAAGCGTTTGAAGTCTTCTTTTAGCATAACCGCTTCACCATAGATAATAAGATCATTTGGAGCACTACCTTCCAAGCGAAGAGGGATATTTTTAATCGTCCGAACATTTTCTGTTACCAATTCTCCTATTTCCCCGTCTCCTCTAGTACTTGCTTCAACTAAAACTCTATCTTTGTAAACTAGTTCCAAGGCTAAACCATCAAATTTATACTCTAAAACAACACTTGGAGTGGCAAGTGAGGTGAGCTGTACATTCATAACTGTATGAAAAAAAGATAAAAACTCATCCTTGGTCATTACATTATTAAGGCTATACATTCGATAACGATGTTGGTAAGACTTAAATTCGGTAAGAGGAGTAGCCCCTACTTTGAGAGCAGGCGAATCAGGAGCAAATTCTTCAGGATGTTTGTTTTCTAATTCTAATAATTCATGAAAAAGAGCATCATATTCCATATCGGTAATTTCAGGATTGTCCTGTTGGTAATATAATTTATTATGATAATCAATAATAATTCGTAATTCTTTAAGACGCTCAACACTCATAAAATAACTCCTTTAACTTAATATTTTTCGGAACGAAGCGATAGAATCTTGAAAAAAAATAAGAAATCAGTTACAATAAATAACTATGCAAAAGAATCTTATAATTATCATGCTCATGCTTCTACCGTGCCTGTCTCAAAGCTATGATTCTGCTCTGTTACAGATTCTTGATTTAGATCAAGAAAATATTTTTTCAAACACTCACAAACAACAATTTAATAACATTATACAAATTTTCCAACAAAAACGCTATAATTTATTTCTTAAAGAAATTAATCAATTTCAGCCCCTCAATGATAGTTTACTCCTTCTAAAAGGAATAGCTTTAATGCAGGAAAACGATCTATCTCAAGCAGAAACTATCCTAAAAAGTTTAACCACTCATCAAAATTTAGAAATCAGACACCAAGCTCTATTATATTTATATCAATCCTCTCTTAATCAAAATAATATCACCTCAGCAAAACAAATACTCCAAATTGTCCATAATTCTCCAATTGGGTCTCCCTATAAAGAAATCACCCATGTTAAACTACTTTATTTATCCTTACAACAACAAGAAGCCCGCCAATCACAGATCTTATCACAAAGTTTTGAAGCTTTATATCCTAATTCTATCCATATCTCAGAAATACAATATTTTACCGCTTTAAATAATATCTCCTTGGGGCGAATTGATAAAGCCAAAAAATATGCAGAAAGTGTCTTAAAAACACAAACAAATATACAGATCCAAAGGCTCATGGGGGAAATTTTTCTTCAAGAAAATAATATTCCAAAAGCTCTATCCTATTTTTTACCAATTGCAGAACAGTACAATCCTTATCAAGATGAAGCATTATACAAAAGTGCCCTTCTTTATAAACAGCAGAAAAATTTTCAAGAAGCACACCATCTCCTAAATATCTTATTAAACTATCATAAAAATTCTTCCTATGCTGCAAGAGCCACTGCCGAATTAGCCTATCTCAATATCCTACTAAAAAATTATGATGATGCATTAATCTACTACCTTCGAGAAAGTAACGGCGATGACAGACAAAAAGCAAATGCTCTATTAAAAATCACAGAAATTCATTTTCTAAAAAGTAATACGACTGCGGTAAAAAGGACGACAGATCGTATTCAAAGCTTATTTCCTTATAGTGCTTTTGCTAACGAATCCTTGTATTGGCTTGGTCGATCTTACCTTTTAGAAAAAAATTACACAAACAGTATCCAAAATTTTGATAAATATCTCACCAGAGAACCACAAAGTCCCAAAAAAGATGAGATATTAATTTTTTTGGGACATTCTTATGCCAATATCGGAAACCACACCAAAGCACGCAATTATTTTCAACAAATTATTAATGATTCTTCTAACGAACAGTTAAAACGGCAGGCACTAATCGGTCTAGGAAAAAGTTATAGCACTCACGAAGCCCGTAGATCCTTAGAGTATTTTGATCGTATTTGGAAAATTTGGGCGGGGACTCCAGAGAGTATCCAAGCTTTGTATTATTCTGCTGCCATTAGATACAATCTTCGTATGAATAATGAATCCCTTTCTTTATTCAAAAAACTTGCCCAAGAATTTCCAGAATCATCATTTCACCCAGATACAACTCTAGCAATTGCCAAATTAGAATTTAAATCTGAAAATTTCAATAATATCATTAATAAAGAATCTTTTACAAGTGATAACCCCGAACTTTTATCAGAATTCAAAGAGCTTCAAGCCCGTAGTTTTTTTCGGATTGGGCAATACGAAAAAGCTCTCCCCTTATTTAAAGAGTCTTCCCTCCTAACAAAAAATCAAACAAGAAAAACAGATCTTTTTCTTGCAGAAGCCTCAACCCTCAGAGCTCTTGGTCAACACAAAGAGGCAGTCAAAAATTATGAACAATATCTTAAAGCACTCGAAAAAACAGGGGAAATTAATAATTTACAAGAACTCTTATGGTCAGAAATTGTTTTTAGTTATTTAGAAATACAAAATATGACAAAAGCAGAAAAAACAACTGCTTATATTCAATCAAAATTTCCTCAAAGTACTTATCTTTCTGATATTTATTTTCGACTAGCAGACGAATATTTCGCAAAAGAAATATATCCAAAATCTTCTCAATATTATTACCAGGCTCGTCTATCATCTACAAACGAATTGAGTAAATCAGAAGCTCTTTTAAGAGAGGGGTGGAGTAAATATTATGCTAAAGACCCTCAAACTCAAGAGAGCTTTGAATTGTTTCTTCGCCAATACCCAAAACATATTGGTATTCCTGACATTACTCTAAAATTAGCAGAATTATACAGCCTAAAAAATGATCCCCGTGATAGAATCCTCCTCCAAACTCTTATCCAAAACTATCCTGATTCCCATGAAGCTGAGAAAGCAAGAATATTTTTTGCTCAGCGATTAAATATACAGAATAATATTAACGAGTTTTACGAAGCTTTAGCAACCACCCAAGATAAACGATTAAAAGCAAAATATTTATATACCTTAGGCTTAAAATTTAAAGAGGCTAATAATTTTAATGAAGCAATCCAAATATTTAAAGATATCCACACATTACGTGATCCTATTCATGGAGCAGATGCCTTATTTCTTGCTGGTGATCTCCTATTCCAACAAGAAAACTACCAAGACAGTTTGAAAGTCTATATTAATATCATCGCTCAATATCAAGAAGAACACTACCCTAAAGCATTAGATCGTATTATTCAAACTTATATTCTACTGGAAGAATATAATAACGCAGAAAAATTCAAAGAACGATTAATCACCCAGTTTCCCAACAGTAAGGAAACTCAAAGATGGTTGAGATAATTTGCGATTTGTTGAGTAGCATGATGGGTTTTCACAGGGAAATTCTGCCTATACTCTAATTGACGATCTATCATTAAATCAATCATCTCAGAAAGACTAGCTTCTGTTAATTGCGGTTCTTCTAAAATCATGGCACAATGTTGGTTAGCTAAAAATTTAGCATTTAAGAATTGATGATTATCTGGAGAATGATAAATAGGAATAAATAAGGTTGGCACTCTAAAATATAAGGCTTCCGAAACCGTACCTGCTCCTGATCGTGCCAATACCAAATTAGAAGCAGACCAAAAAGCATCCATCCGATTAATAAAACGAAATACTTTTAGATCATCTCCATAACGAGCAAATCTTGTTGATATTTTTTGACCATCTAAACGATCAAACTCTTTTGTCCCAAGACTCCAAACAATTTGATACCCTGCATCCATCAAATGAGGAATTATAGAAAGCACCATATCATTAATTTTTTGTGCTCCTTGAGAACCTCCTGAAATACCAAGTACGGGCTTATCATTGGGAGTAAGTCCCAAGATCAATTTTGCTTCGGTCTCTGGTAGACATTGGGGAAAGCATAAGGGATTACCTGTAAAAACTTGTTTGTGTGTAGGAATAAATTTTGGAGAAGGAATCGCCGTAAAAATTTTCTTTGCAAATAACGCCCAAAAACGATTGGTGACCCCAGCCACACTATTTTGTTCTAAAATATACAGAGGTTTTCGCATTAGTAATGCCGATAATGCTGCAATATTAGAGAGATAGCCCCCTGTAATCACAACAACGTCTGGATTAAATTGTTTAATGGTTTGATAAGATTTTCTCCAAGCCTGAAAAATAGAATAAATTTGCTTAAATGTTGTCCAAGAAATTTTACGAGAAATCCCACTCAAAGAAATACAAAAACGATTATCCAATAACTCTGATATATCATAAGCTTTATCACGTTCACTCATGATATAAAAAACTTCATTCCCAGTTTTTTTCAATTCCTGATAGATCGCCACACCAGGCACTAAATGCCCCCCTGTTCCACCACCACTAATAATAATTTTCATCTCTATTCCTTGATATTATTATCATAAAAAGTCCTATCCATCGATTACTAGTATATCTTATAAAGTTATTAAAATCTCTATTTCAAAGAAATCTTATTTGGTCAATATAAAATGATCTTCTACAAATTGAGGATTCGAATCTTCCAAGGGCATTTTAGGAATAACTTCCGAGATACCTTGAAATCCTTGAACAAAATCTAATGCACCTCCACCTTCAAGATGCTCCATTTGAGAAACGATAATATTTGTTTGTACTAAAAAATCATCTCCTGAACGAACAATAAGGCGATACTTACGTCCTGTAACAGTATGGGGAACTCCTCCCAATGTCCACAGTTCTAATTTTTCTACTGAGGGACAATATTGATAAACAGCCGTTTCAATTTTGTCAAAAGTCGACTCCACAATCGATCCAATATCTCGGTAAAATACGTAGACGGAGTCATCTTTAACGCATAGGTAATACAAAGAAGAGCGACGTATAATTGTTACCCCGATAGGAGCAAGACGCGTGATCAAAACCTCAAATAGCTTCTCATTAGAGGTAAAATAATTAAACAAAAAAGGATAGGTAAGCCAATGTTCATTCTGTTCTACAATGCTTTTAAGATCTTTATAAAACATATTTTCTTTATACATTTGTGTAAATTCTTGTAAGGCAATCATTTGATCACCCTTCTCAAAAAACATATTCGCACGTATATACTTTAAGTCAAAAACAAGCTTAGGAGATGTTATCTTAGGTAAGTACTGATTGATAAAATCTAGTCCTTGGTGGTATTTTTTCATCGAAATACAAACTTGTACCAAATCAATAATAATACTTTCTAAGGGGATTTCTTCGTTAGGATTCTCTAATAGAAAATAATAAGTTTCATAAGCTTTATCCCATATTTTTAATTGTTTGAGCGTTTGGGCGTAATGATACGTAATACTTAGTTCGTTTATTCTTTCTAGTAGTCCATAATGACGAATTGCTTTGGTATATAATTTTAAAGAGGCCAAACATTCTGCATAGAGTTTTCTACTATCGATTAACGAAGGATTGGTTTTTAAGAGAGGACGAAGAGTTTTACGACAATGTTCAAATTGGTCTTGATAATAAAGAACTTGTGCCAATTTATGGTTGGGTTGTTCCTTTTTTGGAGATAAGGCTACAGCAGTACGATAGTGTATCTCCGCTGTTTTATAATCTTTGAGAACACAAAATTCATCTCCTATTTTTAGTTCTAAAAAGATTTTATCTTCTGGAGACAAATCTAGTTTGGTCAATGCCAAATTCCACCATTTGATTGCCTTGGTATGATTGCCTAAATGACTTTGAGCTTGTCCAGTAAAGTTATAGACATCAAAAGAATTCTTAGAATCAAATTCTTTACCTTTGGTAATCAACACCACTTTATTATAATCAGATTCTTTAAAAGCTTTAATGACTTCAAGCTCTCGATTGCGGTTAGGAAAAAAAGTGTGGATAACCCAATAACCACATAAGCTCGTAATCACAATAGTAAAAAACGATAATGCCACTAGCATTAAATCCATATATTTCCTCTATATAGTGTATAAATTAAGATCAAGTTTTATAAAAATTATTTATTAAACAAGAAATGAACTACATCCCCATCTTGGACAACATATTCTTTACCTTCTTGGCGAAGGAATCCTTTCTCGCGAGCTTTCACCCAAGAACCCGTTTGAATAAGCTGATCGTAGGATACTGTTTCCATACGAATAAAACCCTGTTGCATATCCGTATGAATTACCCCAGCAGCTTCTGGAGCTAATGCTCCTTGTTTGACTGTCCAAGCACGAGTTTCTATTTCTCCTGTAGTCAAATAAGTAATTAAACCTAGGAGTTTATAACTCGCTTTAATCAAACGATTCAAACCACTATCTTCCCAGCCTAATTCTTGAATATATTCTAAAGCTTCATCATTTTCTAATTCTGAAATTTCCTGTTCAATTTTTGCCGACAAAGGAAGTACACTTGCGCCTAATTCTTGTGCTTTGCTAGAGAGATGATCCCAGTAGGAATTTTGTTCAGGATTTAAGACTTCTTCCTCGGACAAATTTGCAACGATCAAAATCTGCTTATCTGTAAGAAAACGATAATTATTAGTGATTTTTCTCTGTTGGGCAGTTAAGCTAGCTTGATAGATAAGTTTATTTTCAGTAATCGTTTGTTCCAAGATCACCATTAAATCATATAATTCTTTAGCTTCTTTTTGTCCAAGTTTGGCTTGACGTTCTTGTTTGGATTTGATATTTAAAATGGTTTCCAAATCTTTTAAGGCAAGTTCTTCCAAAATAATCGTTATATCACGAACAGGATCTACATCACCCACAACATGAATTACCTCTTCGTCTTGAAAAAGCCGAGTAACTAAAATAACTACATCTGTATCACGAATATTAGATAAAAATTGATTCCCTAATCCTTCTCCTTGAGAAGCCCCTTTGACTAAGCCCGCAATATCAACAAATTCTACCGTGGTAGGAATAAGTTTTTTTGAGCCAGAAAGATCAGATAACGCTTGTAAGCGAAGGTCTGGAACATTGACAATACCTACATTAGGATCAATGGTGCAAAAAGGATAATTGGAACTAGCTATTCCTGATTTTGTTAATGCATTAAATAATGTTGATTTGCCGACATTCGGTAATCCGACAATCCCACAGGAAATTCCCATAATACCAGCTCCTTATATTTCTTACTATTATAACATAAGAAAAAAATATACGCAAAAATCCTTTATTAAAATTTGATAAAAGACCACAAATTCGATATAATATAAAAAAATATACAATGAGAAATTCCATGCAATTATACCCTAGTTTTTATTTCCGCCCCCTTCCCAATACGATAAAGCTTTCCCATTTTTTTAATATCAGTTTAAGAAATCCCACAAATCAAGAACTCCCTATTTTTGAAGAAAGTATCCGTAATCTTAGCACTCGTCTTTCTGATAAAGAACGTCGTCGTATCCTCTATACGCTCTATCCTCTCGGAAATTTTATGTTAGAAGGGACACTAGAAAAACAATTTGTCCAGTCCTTAAGTAGGATTTGGATCGTTGCCTATACTGATCAGAAACTTCCTTTTGAAAAAGGGCTTGTTGATTATGGCTTTCTCTGCGGTTTTAGCTCCGATCAAGAATATTTAAGGAATCCCTGTGGATTTATTTGCGATATTAACACTCTATCACCACGAGAACTATTAAGAGCATTAAAAAAGGAATTACCCAAAGCAGCAAAATTAATTCTTAATCCTTCTTCAAGGAGTGAAGATCTCCAAGATCTTATACAACAAGCAAACTCTTGGGATGGTATTTTTGCCCAAAATACCTTTCCTTATATACCACTAGCCACCACCCTAAGAACCGCTGGAACAACAAAAGATCCTATCCAACAACTACTCCAATACTGTATTGCTTCTGAAATTCTCTTGGTACATAATCCTAGTAAAGGTGATAGTAAAATGCCTATTAATCGTCAGTTCACAAATAAACTAGCATTAGTTCGTTATATGATGATTAAACTCAAAAATCAACAGCATCTAAACACCCCCGAAGAACTGCAAATTTTATTCACTCAATTATATGATCTACGATCTCAAATCATTCATGGAAGACAGCAAAAACCCCCACCAAAATTCCTTATTGCTCAATATCTTAATATTTTATTCCCGACGATAAGATTAGCTATAGAATTACAAGGGATTGATCCTCTCTTGATAGAATTCATTAAAAAAATCTAATCAGATCACTATGGAAAAAATATTTATTGGCATTCAAAGTAGGATTAATTCCCAGCGTTTTCCTCAAAAAGCTCTTGTTCCTATTTTGGGGATTCCTTTAATTATTAGAGTCGTACAACGTTTAGAACAAATCTCCTCTCCCCATCAAATAGTTCTTTTATGCCCTCAAGAAGAAGTACAGATATTTCACCATATCTTAACACAATATTATTGTACTATTCCCATTTTTGGTGGTAGTGAACACAATGTTCTTTCGAGATATTATCATGCAACTCTCGCCTATAAAAAACCTCCATTAATTATGCGGGTAACGGGAGATAATCCCCTTGTTTCACCAACACTTGCTGATCTGTTGATCAATTATCATCTCAACAATAGCCCTGATTTGAGTCATTACCTAAACAATCCTCTAGGTACAGGCGTAGAAATTTTCACATTTTCCGCTTTAGAACGTTGTTTTTTACAAGCCGATACCCCTTTCCAGCAAGAGCATGTTACCCAATATATCTATCAAAATCCCCACTTATTCTCTATTGCTGAGCCTTTAAGTCCTTTTATTGCTCCAGAATACCCCCAACTCAGTATCGATTATCCAGAAGATCTGGCTTTGATTACAAGATTATTAACTCAAGATCCTCTATGGGATATTTCCTTTATTGTAAAATAATTATAAAGTCTTGTAATTTCTTTTATTCTACATTATAATGTATAATCTATGCCGAATTAAATTTATGGATTACTTATGGAATCAAACATTATCACTCAGCCAATACTACTGGTATTAGGCATTCTAATCATCATACTGTATCTTTATAATATTATTTTATCTAAAAAAATCAAAAGAGTTTCTCAAGAGTTATTCAGTCTTCAACGATCCACTAATCATAAAGATACCGTTTTAGAAACAACCTTGGCTCAACTTGCTCAAGATTTCCCTATAGAAACACATCCCCATACAACCAACAAACAAAGTGCCAATATGGTTGAGAATCTACTCCACAAATTTTCTGTTCGTCTCAACAAAAAAATTCATGAAAAAATCCAGCAAGAGCAAAATCTCTGGCATGAAAAATTTTCTATGTTATTAATATTAATGAATAAAACAGAAAAAGATCTTCAAAAGGTACGTGATCATCAATTCAAAGAATCTTGGCTATCGATTACCGAACTGCGACAAAAAGCCCAGCTTTTATTTAATGATATGCAGGAGGACGGCGTTTTTTACCGTATTCAGTCCTTATGGCAATTAAGTTGCTTAAATCTACAACAACAAAAGCCTTATGAAGCATTCCGCCACTGTACTGCTACCATTAAACTTTATCACGACAGTAGACCTAGCCTCCCTCTTTCTCATAAAATTATGTGGAATATTGGTGATACTTTTATTCAAAGTACTCAGTTCCTTGATAAACATGCTCAGCAAGAAATTATAAAAAAATTCCACATTACTGGTAAGGATATTTTAGAAGTATTTCAAGAAATAGAAAATTATGAAAGTAATATCGAAACTCTCCAACAAATCCGTATTTGGTATAACCAATTTTCCCAAATATAAAGTGTCTTTTTATCTCAGTTAACTAATAAAGCCCCTATTGTGGGGCTTTATTTATATTTATACCAAACTTCAGGTTTGTCTTCAAAATCTACTATAATCCCTTTTTCGTGGGAATTGATAAAAATTTCTAATTCTGGGGTGAAAACCATCGTTCCTAATTGTAATACTCCTACAGAATACATTCCACGTCCTTGCTCATCTATTCCATCAAAAAACATCTGATAAGGATCAACAGCAACAAAAGGTTTACCAGGATAAGATTCTTCCCATTCTAATAAAGCATCAAGATCAGCAATTTCAAATGTTAATAATTCTACAAAATCTTTTTGGCTTGAATCTTTATAAATTCTTTCCATTTGAAGAAATAAATAATCTTTACTGATTGGATTTTGGTATCCTTGAAACCACAATTCCCGAAATTCTTTAGGCATCTCCTGAAGGAGTGTGTGGTTTTGTTCTACAAAACTAATAAATATTCGTTCGTGTTCTGTCATAATTATTTTTGCTCTTGTGCTTTCAATTTTTTTCTTAGGTCTTCCCCTAAGATCCAATCTTGTATATTTTGCTTATGAGCAAAAATAATTAATATTCCCAAAAGAGTAGAAGCAATTTGGAGTGGAAGCGAGGTAGCAGGAAGGAGATAGACGATAATTGGTAAACAAAAAGCAGTAACAATAGAGGCTCTTCCTACTATTTTTTTTCCGAAAGTAAAAAATACAAGGGTGAAAATGCCTAAACAAATAAGAGCCATAGGATAATTCCACGCAAACATAACCCCACCTGTTGTGGCAACACCTTTGCCCCCTTTAAACTTAAGAAAAGGAGAAAAGACATGCCCTAAAACGGCAACAATTCCAATAAAAATTTCCATCGTATCAAACAGTAAGAAATCTTGATCAGGGGAAACAAAAAAACGAAATAATACTATAGGAAGTAGGCCTTTAGCCATATCTAAAATTGCTACAGGTACAAAACCCTTCCAAAATCCAAATTGACGAGTTACATTCGTTGCTCCAATATTGCCAGATCCAACTTTTCTAATGTCAACCCCTCTTAAAGCACTATATACCAGTCCATAAGGAACACTCCCTGATAAAAACCCTAATATAATAAATAAAAAACCACTCATTAATATATTATCTGACATAGAATTCTCCTGATTTAACCATTATTATAAAGAAAGTTTACTAAAATCCGCCTGCTGTTTGAAGAGCTGTTGGATCACATTTAGTAATGCAATTCTATTGTTTTCTTTTTCATCACCTGTTTTTACCATTACAGAATCAAAAAAACTAGTGATAAGAGGTTCGATGTGAACCAGTTCAAGCAATCGCTCCTGATCTGACAAATTAAAAAATTTTACTTTTATATCCTGAGAATAGTAGTAAAGTGCTTTTTCTGCTGACTCGGTAAGAAGAGATTCTTTTAATAAAAGAGTTTCGGGGCAATCTTTCAAGATATTAGAAATCCTTTTATAAAGCTCAGTCAATCTTCGGAATGGTTCTAGGTGTATTTGTTGCACTGCCTGTAAAGCCCTTGCACGGGAAATATCTAGCAACACCCAATCAATCCCTTGACTCAATACAGCATTAACAGTTTCCGTACTAATTTGTTCCAATTTTAGAATCCCTTCTAGTCTTATTTTTATAAAATCAATAATCAAGGTCTTCCACTCCTGAGTATTGATCGTTAATAAAGGGCTATAAATTGGCGTCACATAATCAAAAAACTGCTCTAGGGAAAATTGCTCCCACTGATATTGCATCAGTAAATGAATTATTGCTATCGCTTGACGTCTTAGTCCATAAGGATCTCGAGAGCCACTTACTGTTTTGCCAACCGCATATAAAGTTAGGAGGTTGTCCAAACGATCTGCTAATCCAACAAGAGCAGACAATTCTTGGCTAGGAACTACCTGTACCCCATCAACCATCATCGGATAATAGTGTTCTTTTAAGACCAGTGCCACTTGATCATTAATCTCTTGATTTTTTGCATAATAATAAGCAATAATTCCTTGTAGTTCTGGAAATTCTCCTACCATAAGTGAGCTTAAATCGGCTTTCGATAAAGAGATAGCTTCCAAGAGATAATCTGTATCAACTTGGGGAACAAGTAAATCTCTAAGATATAACGCAATATTTTTAATCCGTTCTACTTTATCAGCAATGCTTCCTGCCCCTTCTACAAAAGATACCGAAGACAACTGATCGGCATAATATACCAATCCTTTTTTTGTATCCTCATCAAAGAAAAACTGTCCATCGGTAAAACGTGCTTGTAGGACTCTAGCATTACCTGATAAAATATTATGCTTGGTTTCTTCATCATCATAAGGAATATTTGCAGTAATAATGTAATAGGGAAGTAATTTACCATGTGGGTCAGTAATCGGAATATATTTTTGATGGATTTTCATTTCTGATATCAAAACTTCTTGAGGAAGTTTTAAGAACTTTGGGTCAAAATCTGCCAGTAGAAGGTGAGGATACTCCGTCAACGATGCCAAAATACTAAGAAGTTCATCATCTAATAAGGCTCTTCCTTTCGTCGTATATTCAGCAGTTCGCTGAGAAATTATTGTTTGGCGTTCTTCAAAGCTAGGAATACAAGCTCTGTTTTTTAAGGTCTGTTCGTAATAATCAGCATGTTCTAAGATCACAGGATCAGGAAATAATTGTCGATGACCGTATAGGAGATTATTAGATTTTTTTCCAAAAAAACAAAGAGGAAGTATCGTATGGTCAATTAATGCTGTAATCCCCCGAACAGGGCGAATAAATTCGTAAACCTGGTCATTGTGATTCCAACGCATCGGTTGAGCAAATTTGATCCCTTGTATTAATTCTTGGAGAAGAGAAGGAAGAATATCTTGAAGAACTAAGCCTTCTTCTTTTTTTTGAAGGAAAATATATTTTTTTCCTTTAATTTCACGTTCTTCAATATCTGTTGGGGAAACATTATAAGAAGAAAAAAATCCTTCTAAAGCTTTTGTTGCTTCACCATGCTCATCGTATGCTACTTGTACGGAAGGACCTTTTTGTTCGGTCATTCGATCCTGTCCCTGAACAGGTAGATCGGTAATATAAAACGCAAAACGACGAGGCGTACAAAAGTGTTTGATAGAGGTATAGGATAATCCATACTTCGATAAGAGATTCGGTACTTGATTCTCAAAATATGAAGAAGTCTGAGGTAATATTCCATGGGGGATTTCTTCCATATAGATTTCAAATAGAAAATTCGGCATAAGATTCTCCTTCATGATCAGAGGGTATTTTTATATTATAAGCTGATATAGCAAAAACTTCAATATTTTCTCTATTATCAACTCTAAAGAATTAATAATAGAGAATGACCCTCAAAAAACTTCTATTAAAACCGCTATACTGCTTCAAAAAACACAAAATCATTAGAAAAAATCTGATTCGAAAGATTATTTGTCTCTTGAGTGTCTACTTTAGGCAATACCATACTAGATTCTTGTTCAGATAAATTATTTGTCGTATCAGTAGTATTCGTCTGGTATACGTTATTTGTAATATCTGTAGTATTCGTGTGGTAGATAAGATTGGTTCGTGTAATCACATTCAAAAACTCAAGAGTATTAGAACTGTCAATAATATTGGTTTGGTGAATCGTATTCGTGAATAAATTTGTAATCTGAATCATATTAGTTGTATCAATAATATTCGTTAATAAAACAGGTCTTTTTTGAATATTGTTACTATAAAGATAATATTGTACATCCCTTCTCCCACATTCTAATGCAACATCCAATACTGAAAGATTATCTTTATTGATCATCGTCGCATCTGCTCCTCTTATTATCAAATACTCTATAAGAGCAAGAGGGCTATTATTTTTAACGGCAAAAAACAAAGGAGGATCTCCATTTTGATTAATACCATTTATCTCCGCCCCTTCTCTAATTAGTAAGCTAATAATCTCCACGTTATTTTTTAATACTGCCAGATGGAGTGGAGTATTTCCACAGACACCTTTATAATTGAGTGTATAAGGCTCATATAATAAGGCATTTTCGACTAAAGAAAGATCTTCGGATAAGATACCCGCATGAAGAAGTGGTACTTTCGGAAGGGTAACTAGCTCTTTTTCGTCCTGAGCATATTTTATTAAGTTTAATATATTATTCTCAGAATATATACTACTGGAAATAATAAAAGATAAAATAATATATTTTTTCATAGACTGACCTTATTAAAAATTATTAATAAAAAAACGATAGATATAATGTTTTATAATAAACATACCGAGACAATATATAACTACATCGGTTGATATACTAAAACAGTAAAATATTTAGTGAGATACAATATATTATATACAATATTATATAGAAAAATCCATAAAAATATTGATTTTTTTTAGTTTTCCGTATATAATATTTATATTCTTTATTTTTATAAAAAACAAATCAGGAGCTCATCATGAGAGTTACTTTCTATTTCTTTCCACTATTACTTTTTTTTATAATTCCACAACTATCTTTTGGTCAATATAAATGGGAGTCTTATACTGGAGATGCAGAATTTATGTCTCTCGAAGATAGTATTGATAAAGGACGAATTTTATACCATAAGCTTGCAGAAAATAATTCTTCTATTACAGGAAGACGTGGGATTCTTTTTAATACGACTTTGTTTTCTTTTCCTTCATTAACGGGTTCTTTTTCATGGTCTCAAGTACAAGTAAATGCAGGAAGGATTTCTTTTTACCCTCATATCTATACTTTTGATAATGGTACCAGTGCTTTAGCAATTGCATTTTTATATAATATTTCCCGTGTTTCCCCTATTCGAGGGATTAGAACACGTCCTAGTTTTTCCCCCGCCTCTCTCTTACAATTAGAAAGAGATAAAATGAATTTTTCTCGCTTAAAATTTGTATCAGAGGGTTTCGAAACAGATCTCCTATTGCAAACAGGGAATCAAGAAACAGACCTAAGTTTGAGTGATTTTGACGTTAATTATAACTATTGGCTCAAATCCAATCCTACCCAAAAAGAGGTTGCAGGTCTTCGCACTTTTTTTGCCCGTCCACTAACTTCATTCAAAATAAGAGCTTATAGTGATAAAGGATATTTGGATACTACACTTGATAATAGTCAAGTAAAAACACTCAGTGATATTTTCATTAAAACAGTAGATTTATACCAACGGCTCATTGATCCTAATTATATCAACAAACTTAAAGCAGAAGCTGCTGCTGCTAAAAGCACAAATACAAATACTAATGTCAGTGCACCAACTAATGCTCAAACTAATACCAACGCTGGCGCACAAAAAGTTGCTGGTACTAATGCTCAAGCCAAGAAAAAAGCTCCTGCAGGAGGGACTAACAAACGCCCCGTTACTACTCAGCAAACCAACAAACAAAAAGTCGTTAGTACTAATAAAAGACCAAAAACTACCCGCGTCGTTACCCCAAAATAACACAAAATAAAATTTATTATAAAATAAGCCCTAAATTATTAGGGCTTATTTTATAATAACGATCAAGAAAAACACCAATATTTTTGGAGTATTTATGAAACTATTACAAGAGAAAATTATAGAATTATCCGAGGTTCCTAAAGAAGGAATTCTTAAAGTAGATAATTTTTTAAATCATCTAATTGATCCCCAATTAATACTTGAAATTGGACGAGAACTAGCTCTGCGATTTGAAGGTACAAAAATCGACAAAGTCCTAACACTGGAAGCATCTGGTATTGCTCCTGCTCTAGGAGTAGCACTAATATTGCAATGTCCTCTTCTCTTCGCAAAAAAATCCTTGCCTTCTACAATTAGTAATGGATACCATACAAAAGTATATTCTTTCACCAAAAATAAAGAGTTTGATATTTTTGTTTCTAAAACATACATTACCCCAGGGGAACATATTTTGATTGTTGATGATTTCCTTGCAATGGGCAATGCAGTATTAGGCATGAAAAAACTCATCGAAATGGGGGACGGACATTGTACCGGTGTTGGTATCATTATCGAAAAAAGTTTCCAAGAGGGGCGTAAAATACTCCTCGACCATGGATTACACCTAGAAAGCTTAGTGCGTCTAAAACGAGTATCTCCGCCAAATATTGTTGAGTTTATATAGTACTTTATTAATCAAAAAGTGTAGGATATTATATGTGATACGAGTTGTAAATGTTTATAATCATATTTTTTGTTCAGAGAATATTTTAGAATATAAAAAAGTTAGATGATTTCGAATCTTTTTATACGATCAAAGACTTAATTAATTGTAAAGTATAACACTCCTATATATTATACTATTCCCCTAACAATAAAAGCCCCTGTACAGGGGCTTTTATTGTTAGGGGAAACAATCTTTTACTAAAATCCATTTTAGAATAAAATAGATTGAAATAAAAAAAATATTTCTATAATCAATACATCTTTATTTTTGGTTCAAATATCCTGACGATATTTATGAGAGCGAAGCTGTCTCTGTTTTTTTTTATCATCATACATTTGATTCCAATCTCTTTTGTGCTCTTGTTTGTGTGCTCTTTCTATTTTTTTAAGCAATTTTTCATCTTCTGTCCCTATTTGTTCAGGAACGATTAATTCATACATGTCTCGTGCTATTTCCCGAGTAACATTTTTCTCAGCCAATTTTAAGATCGTATATTGGTACTCTCCCAATTCTCGAGAAATCACAATTTTATCACCAACTTTTAATAATTTCGCAGATTTGGAAATCGCACCATTAACACGAATCTTATTACTTTCTATTGCAGCAACCGCTTGACTTCTCTGCTTAAAAATCAAGGCAACTTTAAGCCATTTATCAAGACGCATTTTTACTGTCCATTTTTTCAGGAGCGGATACCCCTAATAAATTTAGCCCTATCATAAACACTTTTTTTGCTGCATGACACAATACCAAACGAGATCCTTCTTCTTCTTCTCCAATAATACGACATGCTCGATAAAATCGATGAAATTTACCAGCAAGCTCTTCAAGATAACTCGGTAGTTTATGAAGATCATAGCTTTTTGATAGCTCCAAAATTAAATCTTCAAATTTTATCATTTCTAAAATCAATATCCTTTCTTGCTCATGGTTAAACTGAGAAAATAGAGATTGTTTATTAGATTTTTTTAAAATCGATGAAATTCTCGCATAGGCGTATTGTACATAAAATACGGGATTATCATCGCTAGATGTTTTTGCTGTTTCCAAATCAAAATCTACGGATGAATTCATTGGTCTTCGCAGTAATAAATAACGCGCCGCATCCGTTCCTATTTCTTCGATTACTTCATCTAAAGAAATCATATCTCCTGTACGTTTACTCATACGGATAGGTTCTCCATTACGAAACAGATTAACCATTTGCCCTAAAAGTACTGTTAATTCACCACCCAAAACTTGAACTGCTGCAGAGATCCTTTCTACATAGCCATGGTGATCAAAACCCAAGATATTAATCAGAATGGGAAATCCTCGTCGAATTTTATCTCGATGATAAGCAATATCAGAAGCAAAATAAGTAAAATCTCCATCACTCTTAATAAGCACACGGTCTTTATCATCTTTGCCATACTCTGTAGAACGAAACCATAAAGCATCATCTTTGGTATAAGTAGCATTTTTTTTATTCAGTTCGGTAAAAGTTTGCTCCATGATCTCCCCTTGATGAAGGGTTTTTTCAGAAAACCAGCGATCAAATTCAACACGGAACTTCTCTAACGTTTGCCGCTGAGACTCTTGCATTAACACTTCTGGGGCAATTCCAGAAGATGAAACTTCATGAGCCAGCTGATGCACGTAAGATCCTTGATAACCATCCTCAGGAACTGCTAAACCCTCTTGAATTGCTACAACACTTGCAGTCAGATGTGCAATCTGTACCCCAGCATCATTAACATAAAATTCTCTAAAAACATCAGCACCAGAAAATTTTAGGAGACGCGCTAAGGAATCTCCAACAACCGCCCAACGTCCATGTCCAATATGAAGAGGCCCTGTAGGATTAGCACTAATATATTCTAGTAAAATATGCTGTTCTGATAAACTCTTGTTTTGTCCAAAGTGCTCTTTGGTTAAAATCTCTTGTAATTTAGAACTCAAATAAGTATCACTCATAAAAAAATTGAGAAAACCAGGAGAGGCAATTTCTACTTTAGCAAATATTGGTTCTTGAGAAATTTTTTGGGCGATTTCTTCTGCGATTATGCGAGGATTTTTTTTGAGAGTTTTAGCTAATCCAAGAGCAATAGGAGAAGAGTAATGCCCATGTTCAGGATTTTCAGGATACTCTACAACAATTAACTCCACTTCGATTGCTAATTGATTAAGAGCTTTTTGAAGAATATTTCTAATTTGATTTTTAGGAGACAAATTTTGCATAGCAACATTCCTTATTTGGTTTTCTGAAAAAAAGATTCAAAGGGAAGAGCTAATCCTAAGATAACAGTTAAGAGACCAATATTTAAAGTTAAAATCGCAAAAAATGCCTTAGATGTTTCGTAATCTCTCGTAATTGGTGCAACTAAAAAATAGCCCAATAAGATCAATCCCAAGCCACTAGACATCACTAACCAGTTAAATTTTGTCATTTTTCTTTTCGGTACCACGTTTGACTCCTTTAGTTTTTTCTTTAATCATATTATATTTTATCAGGACATGTTCTAAACGTTGTAACGAACTAGAAAGAGCTACCTCTAAGGCCTCTCCCTGTAATCCTGATTTCGATTTTTTTTTATCATTCTTTTTCATACTTTTTCCATAAAGGCACTCTTTTAAAATCTTCTGAGCTTTATCATAATATAAAAACTGTGTCTCTCTTACTTTAAATTCTTTAGTATGAACTCGATCACCTTTTTTCCGCACCAGTAATTCCTTTCTATCCTGATAATGAAGAAGTTCATGATAAATTACAAATTCTAAAGCATAAGGATCTTTTTCTAAAAGAATAGGATGAATTCGTATCTCATTCTTTTTCGTGTGATAAGTACCAAACACTATTGCTTTTCGTTTGATTTTACCTTGCCCTTGAGAGATCTTTATCTCTGGAAGTTCAGTAAAAGAAAAATATTCTCGATTAACTTTTTCTAAGGCTTGATTCAATATCATTAATGTTCATATCCTTTAAATTGATTTGGGAGACATCGGTTTTTATTATAAATAATAAAAGATGGGTCTTTTTCCGATAAAATTCGTCCAATCCGTGATATTTTTATTCCATGTTGTAAGGCAAGAGCCTCATCCATAATTTCGGCACTAGTGATGATTAATTCGTAATCTTCTCCGCCGATTAAGGCTTCTTTTTGGTAAAAAATCTTATGTTCTTGTAAATTTTCTATTCCAATATGCTCTTCGCTGAGAGGAAGAGCATCTGCCTCAATACAAAAACTAGTTTTTGATGCTCTACACAGTTTTTGAAGATCCTCTATCAAGCCATCACTAATATCTATCGCCGATGAAATTGGATAACGCTTGAGATAAGACACCCAATTATTTCTTGGTGTAGGACGATAATGCCGCTGATGAAAATACCGCTCGTTTTTGATAGGAAGACTAGGAAAATCTAAAATCTTATTAAGATAAAGCCTAGAATCTCCTAAAGTACCAGTACAATAAATAAAATCCCCTACTTGGGCTTGCGATCGAAGCCAAGGTCGTCCTACTTGTCCCAAAACAGTAACAGAGGCAAAAAATTCTTTTGATCTTACCGTGTCCCCACCTACCAAATCAGCTGGATAATCGTTGAGAAAAGCCCGTACTCCCGATAAAAAACTATGAAATTCTAAGGATGTCCAGTATTCTGGAAGCGATAAAGTCAAGGTATAAGCACTTACATAGCCCCCCATCGCTGCAATATCACTAGCATTAGAAACAAAAAGTTTATAAGCCACATCATCCCAAGAAGCCTTCTCCCTCATAAAGTGAATCCCTTCAACGATGGCATCGGTAGAAATTAATTGATTTCGCTCTAAAACTGCTGTATCATCTCCTATGCCTACCCTGCCATTACCAGATTCAAACAATATTTTTAGTTCTTCAATAATCTGCGACTCTAATAAGATTCTATTCTTTTTTGACATAGATCTAACGCATTTTTCCTATCGGAGAATCTTGTAATGTTTTAATATCTGTCAATTTACCTAAGATAATTAAAATATCACCTTCAAGTAATTCAGCATGAGGATTAGGGACTTCATCAATTTCATATTCATAAATATTTTGAAAATTCTCATCAACCCGCACAATAGGATGTTTGATCGCAATCACATTAACTTTATAACGCTTCCGTAAATCTAAATTAACAAGAGTTTGACCAGCAATCTGTTTATTAATTTGAACCTCAATAATTGCATGATTCTTCCAGATTCTCTCGTAAGAGAGCACAAATCCAGATCCACCCACCAATGTCCCTACTAATTTTTCTGCACTTTCGATCTCGGGGCGGATAATTTCAGAAACATTAATCAACTGCAAAATTTGAGCATGCTCTGCACTATTCGCACGAGCAATAATACGAGGAATCTTAAATTTTTTCATAAGAAGTGTTGTTAAAACACTGGTCATCATATTTTCCCCAATACAAATAATAACACAATCAACAGAAGTTGTGTCAAACTCTTTCCAAGCTTCTTCTACTGTAGAATCTAATTGAAAAGGAAAGACTGGAAGCTCTTTCATTTTTTGGATCATATCGGGATTACTATCTACAACGATTACTTCTGCCTCTGACTGCGATAAACTATGGACAATCTGAGAACCAAAAACTCCTAAACCAATAACTAAAAAAGTTTGTTTGTCTCCAACGATGGTTGGCATATATCCCCCTGATATTATAGAGAAAACTCTTATTATCGTACCTTAATTTTGATAAAAAATCAAGATTTGATCGAACAAATTTTCTGTACAAATAATACCCTTGATAAAGTTGAGTTTCTTAGAAAAATATTTTATAATATGATCGTATGATTCTTATAATATCGATATTCTTCCTAGTCTTATCTATTCCTACACACCTGTCTTTTTCCCAAGACGCTCCTCAATCTCCTATTATTGGGGATGAGTTACTCCAACCTGGAGCTGGTTATACCCCCCCACCAACTATTAACCCCGATGCTCAACTCTACCTTCCAGAAACATTTTCTCCTACAGCCGTTATTCCTACTGGACGAGAACGAGAAGAACTCTTAGGGCAAACAAACGCTGTATCCAAAGCTCCACCAATATTTTGGGGAGGGTTTACTCTAGGAGCACAATATGGTCAATTCGATAAACTTCCCTATACTGATATTTATCTTTCTCCGTATATCCAAGTTGGACCACTCTTCGTTGCTTATGAAATTCCTCTCCGTTTTGATTGGAATGGAACTTTTATCACTCGAATGTGGAATTCTGATGCTGCCTTGATTTCTAAATTTGCAAGCGATATTTACTATAGTAAAACCAACCATACTTTCCGCCATATTCAAGTTTCAGTATACGGTGGTGAACAATTATTTCAAGGGCATGGACGCTTTTTTTATGACTACAACCCCAATCTCTACGCTCCCTACGAGCCTTTTAAAACATTTAAATTAAGCTTGGATGTCTCTTATATTGGCTTCAACTACATTCTTGCAAATATCGCACAACCAGATCTTATGGGTATTGAATTTTATATCCGACCTCTTGCTGGGCTTACAAATCCCAAAATTCAAGCTCTTAAAGAGTTTAAATTGTATACCGTTGTTGGTGTTGATTTAGATCCTTTTCAAGGGGTATCTACCACACTCTACGAATTTGCTCCTAATCCCCTATCACCGACATTTTCTATGTTTGAAGTAGGAGCAGATCTCCCCATATTTACTTCCCAAAATCGTATGTTTGCCTTAAATCTTTATGGAGATTATTCCCAATTTCTCGCTTCTTCCAAAGATCAATTCAAAATTCAAAGTGGATCTGGGATTTCCGGTGGATTACTCATGACCTTTATTGAGAGAATACCAATACGATTTGAAATCTCCCAAGCCATTGGGTACTGGCAACCAAGATGGGTTAATATCTTTTATTATATTGACCGTCCTTATGTTGAAGACGGCTCTGTTCAACAAAAAAACAAATACATGAACTTGATGCCTGATCTTACTTATTTTACCAGTTCAATTGCCTTTGACTGGAGCGAAAAAAACCTATTCATACAAGCAGAATTATATGGCGATTTCTCTAAACAAGACTTATGGCTTACTTTATCTTTTACCTTAGGAAACACGCTCCTCAAACAACTTTCTCTATCAATCTATTGGACGATCCGCCAACTAACACAGATCTCTATTAACGAGTGGTTTGACCCTCAATATAGTGTGATCGATATTAATCTCAAGTACCATATGATGCCTAATATGTACTGGGGAATCTTATTTAAGATCAATGGTCGAATCTCAGAATCATTCGATTTTGAAGGAAACCCCACAATCAGTACCGTTCCCTTTATATTTTTGGGAATCGATTTTTCTTTTCGCTATTAAAATAAAAAAACTCCTAATCTTACTTAGGAGTTTTTTTATTTTAATAAGTTATTTATAATAATGATTTGGCACAAGCAAGAGCCGCATCATAATTTGGTTCTGCTGTTACTTCCGAAACATACTCTACATAACGAATAACATTATCTTGATCAAGAACAAAAACAGATCGAGATAAAAGTTTTAATTCCTTAATAAGAAGATTAAATTTCGTTGCAAATTCTCTTTCTTGATAGTCTGACACAGTAAGAGAATTTTCTAAACCCTCTGCACCACACCAGCGACCTTGAGCAAACGGGAGATCTAAAGAAATAGTAACTAAAGTTACTCCCTTAAGAGCATCTACTTGTTGATTAAATTTCTTCGTCTGTACTTGACAAACAGAAGTGTCCAAAGAAGGAACAGCAGAAATAATTTTAACTCCTTTTAAATCTTTAAGAGAAACAGGTGATAAATCTTTTTTTATCGCAGTAAAATCAGGAGCCGTATCTCCTACTGATAATTGGCTTCCTGGTACTGTTAGAGGATCGCCGTGAAAGGTAATATTTAGCATAATATATTCTCCGTATAATAAAACTTTCTTATATTATACAACAATTCTCTACGCGATTCAATCATTCCCGCTCAAAAAGTTTACTAAAATCATAACCAATGGCAATATAAGATTTAAATTCAATAAAATTTCCTACGGAGAAATTATTTCTCCAAGCAACATATAAATAATTATCAAAAACAAACTGTACTCCAGGTAAGGTAAAAACAAATCCCACGGGGGGAATAAACGCAATGCTTTGCCCCACCGTATAGTAACCGTTAGAACGAATATTTAGTCCTATCCCTATAAAATCAACAATAATTCGGTACCCTTTATCTGTCTGACGACCGATTCCATAAGTACCCAAAACATTAAACTCAAATGCGGGCGGGTTCATAATCCCTAAAAATTCCACATCAGTTGTTATTGCATGAAAAAATCGGTCTTCTTGTTTATTTTGAATCTCAGCAGTGTAAGAAAATCCTGCCCCACCAAATAACCATACCGTACCTGTCCCTAATAGTCCATATAATTTTGGTCGATGACTAACCTCGTAGGCATATAAAGATTGAGACATCACGACCCCAAATAATAGCAGTAGAATCTTCATTCTGATCTCCAAAGAAATATTGTTTTCTTAAAGATACAAACGATTTACTAAAAGGGCAATATTATTCAGGAAGAATGTTTATAGAAATATCAATATTGTGATAAGTCTGCTTGATTTTATTTTCTAATTTTTCTTTTAAAGAGATATACTCTGTTAATTTCATTTGCTGATTGAGACATACTAAATCCAAAGTAACAAAAGACCCTCGCCCAACTTTTAATACTAAAATCCACTTCAAAACAAAATTATTAGTAAATTCTTCAGCTTGGTTTAATTGAAATTCAATCTCTTGTTTGTACTCAGAATTTGTCGCTCGGAGCATAATTTCTTTGAAAGAAGATACAACCATTCGTATTGGATCAGCTATGGTCAGAATACAAAGGATAATTACCAAAATTTGATCAATATAGCGTTCTAACCATTGGAATGATGTACCTCTTAGCTGTAACACTCCTAACAATGAGAAAGCAATCACTGCAGTTATTGCTGTATTAATTTTCCAACCTTCATATTCGGCGGCAAGAAGACCTGTAGGCGATTTTTTATAAGTAAGATAGCAAGCACTCCAAGTGAGTATATTAACAACCAGTGCAGGAAATCCATACCACAACATGCCTTCTACATCTGTGTCTCGCCCTCCCGATAATAAGACGATAAAATTACTATAAATCGCCATTACAACTAATCCCAAAATAAATAACCCTTTAATAAAAATCATAAATGATTCATAGGCGTAGAATCCTATAGGATGATTATCCGTATAGGATCGATTAACAAAATAAGAAAGAATGAGACTCCCTATAGAAAGAAAGGCAGAAAGAAAATTAAAAGCACCGTCTAAAAAAATCGCATCCGACTGCGTATAATGAGCCATTCCTAACCCGTAAACCGCCATCGTTAAAGCACCTACAATCGAACTCCCAATACCGATTCGTTCTATTGACATAATCGCCTCCTTAAAAATCAATACATTCATTAAATATCGGTTGAGAAAAAAATAACAAGAGTATTTTAAGGGCAAGATTAATATCTAGTCAAGTTCATCATAAAGGAAATTTTATGTCATAAAAATTCTTGGAGGTACTGATTTACTAGAATAATGATTTTAAAGGATCTAACTCTTCTAAAAACTTAGAAAGCAATAAAATCGTGTTATTATAATCTTCTATAGACGCCATACTATTCGCTGTATGACAATAACGAACAGGGATAATCAACGCCATCACTGGTACGCCGGCTCCATACCGTTGGACTACCCCCGCATCCGTCCCCCCACCACTGAAAAAATCAAACTGAAAAGGGATTTGATATTTTTCTGCGACTTCCTGAAATTTTCGGATCAATCTCCTATTCCCTAAAGCCCCTTTATCTGCAAAACATAGGCAAGCACCTTTCCCTAAGAAACGGCTTTTTTCTTTGTTGTATGAACTATCCTTAGGAGAAGCCGTATCCAAGACAATACAAATATCAGGCTCAGTCATCGATATAGAGGTTTGTGCCCCTCGTGTACCGACTTCTTCCTGCACAGAGCCAATAAAATGAAGATTATAATCCGCACGAAAAGCTTGAAATACTTCGATCCCTACAGCACAGCCAATACGATTATCAAGACTTTTAGCAATAATATTCCCCTGTGCTAACTCAAACTCGGTCCATAAAGAAACCGAATCGCCCATCTGAATTCCTAATTTCAACACTGCTGCTAGAGATCCAACACCTAAATCAATATAAAAATTTTCTAGCGATATATTTTTAGGATCTCCTGAACAGACAATCCCTGTATAGCCTCGGACTTTAACTTTAGTTCCCAACACAGCCGTTAAATCCACATTACCGAGATTAAATAATTTCAAAGTTCCATCAGGATTAATCCTTTTAATAAGAAAACCAACCTCATCCATATGAGCCATCAATACCACATTAAAGGAAGAACCCTGATTTTTTGTGCAGATAACACTACCAAGTTTATCGTAAGTAATCTGAGAAACACAAGTCTCCAGCTCCCTCCTAATAATAGCACTAACCGCTTGTTCATCACCAGATACCGCACATGTTTCTGTTAATTCTTTTAAAAGATTATAGGAATATTTTTTCACGCTGACTCCTTAAAAGTCCAAATCAAGCTCGTCTAAAATTTTTTGATCTTCTTCACTGATTACCGTAGATACTTCCTTTACTTGTTCAAGCTCTAATTCTTGTTTTTCTAATATTTTAAAGAAAGGATAATAAATACCAAACGACAATACAATCTGTACCACCTGTACCAAAGGAGTTTTCCAGTCAAAATTAGTGAGATAACCTTCAAAAAATAAGGGAAGATAAGGAGGATCAAAAAACGGTTTATCCAAAAAACCTATTGCCATCAAGGCTAAAGGTAATAAACCCACCAAAGATCCCCCAATAATAAAGGGAATCAGTAAAATAGGATTCAAAATAACTGGAACACCAAATAATACGGGTTCGTTAATCCCAAAAATCGAAGGTATTAATGCAACCTGACCCACTTTTCGATAGCGATCACTCTTACTCATAAGCATAGAGATTACCAGTCCCATGGTAATCCCAGAACCTGTGAAATTTACAAAGGCAGAGAAAACACCTCCTGTTGCAAAATGCGTTAAGACTTCTCCAGCCTGCTTCGCCGCAATATTCTCAGCAATATATTGTACAAAAATTGGAGACAAGATGGGACTCAGTACCGCAGAGTGGATTCCAAAAAACCAAAACAAAAGACGAAGCATAATCACAAACCACACAACCAACAAATTATCCAAACTACCAATTGCTGGAGCTAAGATTTTCATAATGATTTCAGGTAGTAATAGCCCTCCTGTCCATTCACTAATAAAATGTCTCGCAGAAATATATAATAGACCAATAAAAAAAGCAGGGGTAATTAATTCAAAAGAGCGAGAGACGAAATCTGGTACCCCTTCTGGCATTCTAATCACCAGCTTATGGATCGTACAGAACCGATAGATTTCTACAGTGAGAATAGCAACAAAAATCCCTGTAAAGAGACCTTTTGAATCTAAAAATCCTGCATCCATCAATCCTTCTGGAGTAAATTGTACAGTTAACATCAAAAAAGCAAAGACTGATAACACTACGGAGCCTACGGTATAAATTTTATAGCTTTCACTAAGAAAATAAGAAATACCGATCACCCCATATAACCCTACTAAGCCAATTGATAACTTGATCAACAACTGAATCAAATAAGAATTTTGAGCAAACCACTCTTGTATCCCTATAGAATTAGGAAATAAATTTGGAATAGTATATAGAGGGTATGCTAATGAGCCTAAAAGAAGGATAGGGGTTAGTACTACCATTCCTTTTTTTACTGCACTAAGATGAGGTTGTTGATCAATTTTTTCTGCTATAGGAACTAAAATCGTCCTAATCATCTGTTCAAAACCTTGAAATAACGTCATTATTAATTCTCCTATTTATTGATTATGATATTTATGATAGGCAATAAGAGCTTGTTTTAAAACTGTAGCTCCATCGACCGCCCCATAAACATTTGCACTAATTAACAAACTTGGTTTATTATGCTCTTCTGTAAGACGCTTAATCTCTTCTAATTTATGACCCAATTGAGGCCCAATTAATACAATATCAAATTCATCAATCTTGGTACTTAAGATATCTACGGGAATAGCTTCCATGGGTGTAAAATCTTCTATTTTTAATTTTTCACTCTTTTCTACAATTTTTTTGATTGCATTCATCATCATCGTCGTAGAAAATCCCCCTGCACAAACTAATACTATTTTCATATAACACTCCTTAATATTCATAATATTTTGATTTGTAATGTCCTTACTGTATATTTTATCGATTTATCCCTATTTTTAATGGAAATTTCTCAATTCATAATCTTAAACTATCATTACTCCAATATTTATACCGATAATAATAACATTAAAACCAAATCTATAAAGATTTGTATCATATTTTTGTATTAAAATTAGGAGAATAACAAAAATTTATATTAATACCCTTGACATATGAAGATTGTTTGATGATCTTTATATTAAAATGTCTAAAACGCTATTGAGCAATTTTATTATTTAATATTATCAGGAGTTACTATGAAAAATTCTGTGTTTATTACCGAGCTGGAACAAGGATTCCAACATGCTAACACTATGACTTCCTATCTTAGAGAAATCGACCGTATCCCTCTCTTAACCCGAAAAGAAGAAGAATCTCTAACTTCTAGCTATGGCACATGTTGCCAAGAAAAAAGAAAAGAAAACCCAGAATATCCTCTTTGCTCAAATTGTGCTTTTATCAAAAATAAACTGATTACATCTAATCTTCGTTTTGTTGTTTCCGTTGCCAAAAAATACTATCATAATAATCTATCACTCACCGATCTTATCAATGAAGGTAATATTGGTTTACTCACTGCTGTAGACAAATTTGACCACACTCTAGGATACCATTTTATTTCTTATGCCGTTTGGTGGATCAAACAATCTATTCTCAAAGCCATTTCCGAAAAATCTCGGATGATCCGTGTACCGATGAATCGTACTAATGATCTTTTTAAAATCGCAAAATTCATTCATGAATATACAAAAACTTTTTCCCATAAACCAACCGAAGCAGAAATTGAATCCCATATTGGAATCCCTCGTAAAGACATCCTACGTATTCTCAATATCTCTGCAGGACATACTTCTTTAGAAGAGCTAACCTCTAATGAAAATTCAGAACATAATGATATTGCAGATATGTCCTTTAATCCTGAACAAAGCGTACTCTCCCATTCTTTAAATTATGGGATCGTGGAGCTCTTAAATACCCTCTCGGAAAGAGAACGTTTTATTTTAATTCATCGTTTTGGTCTTCATGGACAAGATCCTCTGTCTTTATCAAAAATTGGGGTTTTGTTAGGAATCACTAAAGAACGTGTTCGTCAGTTAGAAAAACAAGCCTTAACTTCTATTAAAAAAATTGCTCACGAGAAACAAATGATCCTCTATTTTTTTTAATAAAGAAAAATTATTTTGAGATGGAATAATTGTTTATGACAATGTTATAAACAATTATTAAAAAGTTAACGCAAAACTAGTACTCAAATAAGGGACTACCTTCTCTCGCTCAAAAACTGCTCCCCCACCAACCCCTAAAAGGTATTGATTGAGAACAATATATAATGAAGCTCCGATCGAATGACCTCTTGTATTGATAAGAGTGTAATCAATAGAAAATCCTGTCCCAAATAGATTCAATAAAGACTTGGGATGATATTGATTTTGAACGTATAGATAGCCAATAGCGGTAGAAAAATTAAAACTTGGATTATGAGCATTATTAAAATCGTAATCTACCCCCATTCCGAATTTTAACAATGCTTTATCAAATGGTCTTTCTGGAGAATAAAAAAGATGTAAAGAATCAATCCCTACTCCTATATTTTCACTAAAATAACTAAATGATAGTCCTGTAGCGATAGTATAGTTAGAAGGTTTTTGAGCTGTTGGTGATATATTGATATTTTGATCTTGAGCATATAGGATTCCTATAGAAAAGATCATAAAAAGTCCTATGATTTTCATATTCCTACTCCTTGACCTATTATACTAAGAATCACTACCCCTGTCAATTGTTTTGTTAAATTTCATTAATAAAGTTAATTAGGGGAAAAAAAACCCTCTAAGATCCCCGCCAATAGCCATAAAGGTACACATACTATAATTAAGATACACCATGAACGACGTATCATAGAATTATTATGCTCTTTATAAGCACTGGATAAAATTTTCACTTCAGAACAAAAAATTAAGATCATCGCTGTCTCAAACAAACCATGAGGAAATAAAAAAGGAAGAACTGTCAAAATATCATACTGATAGAGAGAAAAAATAACCCCTAAGGCCACTCCATTAAGCACCACAAAAAAAGAAACAAATTCTTTATGGTACAATCCACAAAAAAGAATAAAGAGCATCGTTGATAAATTAACTAATAATATACTAATACTCGTAATAGGAAAACGGGTAAGCAAAAAAATAAAGCCTTGCTGAATATAATCAATACTACCAGCAGGGATAATTACCAATAATAAAATAGACAAAATAATAGAAAATACATACTCTCTTAAGGTTTGGATATAAGAATAAAGCATATTACCCTAAGACTGATTCAAAGAATTTAACTGATCTAAAAATTGATTTACCAGTAATAAGTTTTTATAGCCAGCTAATTCGTAATTCAAACGATCCAGGCGTCGAGTTAATTCTTTGTTGTTAGGTTCTTGAGCTTGACGCAAAATAAAGGTTTTGATTTCTTTTTCGTGAATAGGAATTATTTGTTTTGCCGATTCAATAACTTCTGGTTGTTTCAAGAGTAAAAGATACATTTCTATCATGACTGTATAGAAACTTTGATACTCTTCAATATTTTGAAATCCTGCTTTATTGAGACGTTCTGCAAATGTTTTTTCTTGAAATAAGTATTGATAAAATCGTGTATTATAATCTTCATCAGACATATTTACCTGAGAAGCAATACTTTTAAACTCTTCCGATTTTTGTAAAATCACAGGCATCAACACAACAATTTGTTCCATTCTTTTCTGATCCAGCTCAATATAAGAAAGCTCTTCTTGGATAGTCGGATTTATTTTTGGGGTACAAGCACCGTAAAACAATAACAATAATAAAAATATTTTCATCTGATCTCCTAAAATCCCGTTCTTTTAAATTCTTTATCAAAAAATAATTTATTCATCGAAATAACAATAGGGCGTCCATGAGGACAGGTATGGGGGTTTTTACAAATATTCCACTCTTCAATTAATGATTGTACTTCCTCATAAGACAAGCTATCACCTGAGCGACTTGATCCCTTACAGGCAATCATTTTACAGAGTGAATCCCAATAATAAGAATCTTGAAGTGATAAATCTTCTACAAATAACTCTCGTAACACCGTATCAATTGATCCTACAGTTAGCATACTCGGAATCCCTTCCACCGAAAATGCTGTTTCACTAATCGGACTAAGAATAAAACCTAATTGAGTGAGTCGCACTTCAATCTGTTCAAAAATTTCTGCTTCTTGTTTGGAAATCTCAAAAAGAATAGGGATAATTTTCTGGCTAGGAACAGATTGCTGGTAATATTCTAAAATCTTTTCATAACGAATCCTCTCATGCATCGCATGAAAATCTACTAAATAAAGATTTTCTTGATCGTCAAAAATCAAATAACTTTGAAAAACCGTTCCCATATATCGAGCAGAAAGAAACTGATGTATCGGCGTTTGCTCTTTTTGAAACAAAATCTTTAACTGTTCTTCCTGAACAGAAACTTTAGAAAAAAACATTGAAGAAGATGAGGAAGAACGAAAAGAAGGAAACGATAATGGAGGATAAGATTTCATTGAGGAAGTAAGCTTAGGAGATACGGGTTGAGAAGATTCTATTTTTTCTACCCCAAAATAGATTTCCTTAAGAAAGTCCATCTGCTCTAAACCTTTCCGCATCGCCCGACGAACAACAGAAGCAACCATTTGTTCATTCTCAAAGCGAATTTCTCTCTTTTGAGGATGAACATTAAAATCAATTTTTTCTGTATCAATCTTTACATAACAGAACACTGCAGGGAATTTTGAGGGAGGAAGAAGGGAATTATAGACCACAGCAATTTGTTGACGGAATATTTGCCATTCGATCATTCTTCCATTGACAAAAAAATACTGGCAGTTCCTAGTGTTTTTGTACCAAGCAGGATGAGATAAAAATCCATAGACTTGAATACCATTTTCTTCATAGACAAATGCTTGAAGAACGTCAGCTAATTCGGGAAAAATATCAGTAATACGGACAAATAATTCCGAACAAGCCGTAAGTTGGTATTTTTTCTCTCCATTATGGATCAGTTCAAAATGGACTTCTGGTTTTGCCAAAGCTTTTTTGAGAAACTCTTGAATAATAGAACGATATTCCGCTACATCAGTACTCAAAAACTTGAGGCGTGCAGGAACATTTTGAAAAAAATTTGTGATATGCACTTGTGTGCCTTGATTCATTCCTTTAGGAGCAATATTTTGTTCTTTACCAAAATTAATAGAAATTACTGATCCAAATTCTTGATCTATCGGGCAAGACGCTATTTGCACACAAGCAATCTCTGCGAGACTTGCCAATGCTTCCCCTCGGAATCCAAAAGTTTTTAACTGAGATAAATCGTTAAAGTATTGTATTTTGCTTGTTGCATGATTTAAATAGCATTTTTTGAGATCTTCAGGAAGCATTCCTATTCCATTATCTTGTACAGAAAGAAACTCTTTCCCTCCCTTTTCTGCTTGCACACAAATCCATGTGGCTTGAGCATCTAAGGCATTATCCAATAATTCACGCACAGCAGAGGCAGGACGATCAATCACTTCTCCCGCAGCAATCTTCATCGCTGTCGCGGAGTCTAAGATTTTGATGATAGACACTATTTCACTCGAATCCTATTGATTTCTTTTCTTTTGATACTATAAAATACTAAAACAATTCCAGCAAGAATCATCGGTATCGAGTAAAGCATCCCAGCGGTTAGCCACTCTCCCCATAAAAATCCAATGTGGGGATCGGGTTCTCTAAAAAATTCGGTGAAAACACGAGAACATCCATAAGAAATTAAAAATGAACCTGTCAAAAATCCGCGGTACTTAGCCACAGGAGCTTTATAATAAAGACATAATTGTATCGTTAAAGTCATAAACCCTTCTAAGAACATATGATATAATTGAGAAGGATGTCTTGGAATTTGAATATAGCTTTGTCCGTTGATAAGAAATTCTGTGATATTTTGTTCTAAACGAATATTTGCCGTGTTAATAATTGTCTGTACTTGTTCTATCGGTAAAAGCCTTGCTCCACTATGCCCCAGATCAGCTCGTCTTGGAAATAACATACCCCAAGGTACTGCGGTAGGTCTACCGTATAATTCACCATTGATAAAGTTACCAAAACGACCACAAGCCAAACCAAAAGGTACAGACACTAAAACAATGTCAGATAGATCCAATACACTAAAAGGGCTCATACGACTCCGAAGTTTATAAATACCCAAAATCGCAGCAATATATGTGCCGATAAAAGCTCCATGAAAACTCATTCCCCCTTCCCAAGGACGTAAAATTGCTAAAGGGTCTTCCAAAAAATAGTACTGAGGATTATATAAAAAAACATATCCTAGGCGTCCACCAATGATCAATCCCATCATCATATAAAACAATAAATCACTAAGAATTTCTACTGAATCACTGGATTTATGATTTTTAGTAAATCTGATTCGATTGAGCAGAATTTCTCTTTTCGTCCACCAAAAGAAAAAAAGAAATCCAAAAATATACATAACGCTATACCAGCGAATACTAATAGGACCTATACTAAAAATTTCAATAGGAATTGGTGGATGGATTAACATTTTTTTCTCCTAGAATTATTCTTCTTCGATTACTAATTGGTCAGCATCAATAAATGCTTTTTCGATATTAACTTTAGCAATACGAAAACGGACATTCATTCCAATCTTATACACGATTTTTTTAGGGCGATTATACGCCGTTAGCTCATCTTCATTGAAATATATATAGTCTGGCATATCCACATAACGGATCATTGCTTCAATCCCTGATTCTTGTTCTTCCAAAAATAGTCCAAAATGAGCAATAGAGCTAATTTTACCTTTTAAGGTTTCGCCTTGTTTTGCTTTCATGTAACGCACTGATTTGATCTTATATAAATCTCTTTCTGCTTCTAATGTAACTCTTTCCTGGGCAGAAATATGCTCAGCAATCTTATCCAGCTGATCAGCTGTATAAGGAGCTGGTGTTGAACGAAATAAATAATATTTAATCAATCGATGTACTACGAGGTCAGCATAACGGCGAATTGGAGAAGTGAAATGAGCATATAGTTCAAAACCTAAACCGAAATGTCCTATATTATCCTGTTGATAGACAGCTTGTGCCATCGATCTCAAAGTAAGAATCTCTCCTGCCATCTGTACTGGCAGACCAATAAGAGAGTTAATAAAATCTTGAAGATCTTTTGGAGTTGGCACAGAAGGAAGTTTATACCCTCTCTTGGAGGCAAAATTTCTCAAACGTTCATATTTTTCGGAAGGGGGGATCGCGTGAACACGATAGAGTCCCAAACCATTTTTAGTAAGAAAATCTCCTGCAGCTTGGTTAGCTGCAAGCATAAACTCTTCGATTAATCGTTCTGAGTCTAAACGATCTTTTTGGTAAATTTTTACTGGTGCATCTTGCTCATCTAAGGTAATTTTTTTCTCTCGAAAATTAAAATCAATACTACCGTTTTTCATCCTTTTTTGATGCAGAATACGAAACAATTTATTCATCCGTAAGATTGTGTTTTTCAGTTCTTTATCTTTTTCTTCCGCCCCTTGAATAATTTCTTCAACGTGATCATAAGTCATTCGATAGGATGTTTTGATTAAGGAAGGAGTAATTTGATAACCTTTAAGATTGCCTTGATTATCAAAACGGATAATAATAGACATCGCTTTTTTTTCTTCGTGAGGATTTAAACTACACAAATCATTAGATAACTGCTTAGGAAGCATTGGGATCACTTTATTAATAAGATAACAGCTATTTGCACGTTGTAATGCCTCTTCATCTAAGGCTGTATGTTGAGGTACATAGTGAGAAACATCGGCAATATGAACTCCCAGTTCCCAATATCCAAAAAAAGATTTGGTAAGCGTTACAGCATCATCCAGATCCTTAGAATCCGCTCCATCAATAGTAATCATAAACCATTTTCGAAAGTCTTTCCGATGATTTTCTAAACTTAAATCCCAAGGTTCTTTCTGGAGCTCAGCAAATACGGCAGGAGAAAAGTCCTGCGGTAGTTGATGTTTTTGGTTGATAAGGCTCAAATCTTCTTGAGGTTGCTCTGTGTAAGTAATTTTTCTTTCATCATACGAATATTTATCTGCTTTACGTACTGTTTTGTCCAAATTTTGTAGAGATACAATTTTACTACGTTTAACGTCAAATGAAATATTTCCTTGCTCCTGAAGCGAAACTAAAATTTCTTTAATTTTTTTCTTACATTGTGGGGTATTACACTGAAAATTCTGATAAAGATTCGCAAGATTAAGATTTTTTTTCTTTTGAATAAACGCCAGTAATAACTTATTGTTCAACGCATATCTCCTTTTTTATCAAACAAGCAAAGAGAAATAAATTCTCTTTGCTCTGTATTTTTTCTAAAACTCTAAAACTTCTTCAAAACCTTGATCAAGTCCTTGGTCAAGGTTTTGTTCGGCTAGATACTTACTAAAGTCTTCTTGAGTGGATATTCTTAATTCGTTAACGCTTTCTTCATTCCAAACAATCTTATACTCTTCTGTTAAAAAGTCCAAAAATTGACGCTGAACGATTTCTAATCGTTGGGTAATAATTTTTTGAGTAAGTTCTTCTTGAGAATCTTTAAAAGTCTCATAAATAGCTTGCCCATTATCAGAATAGGATTTTACCACTCTATTATTGGTATCATTATAAAATGTCATTAACTCTTCTGAAGTAACATTAGTAGATATTCCCTGATACAATTCTTGAGAGACAACTGCATAAACTATTTCTAATTCTAAAGCTTTCTGATTTTCAGCAAGTTGTTCTTTGTATTCTTTTGTGTTTATGATATTTTTATTGTAGTTTTTCAGAATCAATGCTACTTGGTACACTGCAGGAGAAATAGGTTGAGACATACTAGGTAATAAAAGAGTGAATAATTCTTCTGTTGATAATTCGGTACTTCTACCTAGAAGTAATTGAAGCACCTCTCGTAATTCTTTAACAGTATATTTTTTCTTCCACATTCTTAGAAGTACATCTTTATCGGTAAGATCATTGATGTTTTTTTCGACCCCATTAAGAACAATCATAGGTAGATTGGTTGCTACAAATTCATAGACAATATTAGCAACAACATAATCCACTTGAAGCATATCTTTATTAAGCATAATGCCTTCTTTTTCTATATTAGCAACTTTAACAGCTTTGGCTGGTGTATGAACAAAAATCAAATAAAAACCATTTTCGTCTTGTACAATTTCAGGAAAAATCCCTTCATATTTTTGTTTGAACACGATATCATCTAAAACGGTAAACTGTCCTTTTTTAATATGCCCTAAATAACCACCATTTTGTGCTCCTAATAAATCATGAGAATATTTTTCTGCGGCTAAAGCAAAATCTATTACAGGATTCTCACTAGCTAATAGCTCTTCCAACACCTCTTGTAATTGCATTTCTTCTTGATTAGTCAACATAATCCGAGAAACGACAGCAACTTCCATTTTTTGTTTTGAAACTTCGTTAGAAATACTGTCTAGACTTTTTTGGTAAGCAATATTATAAGCAATGATTGTTTTTTGGTCATCTAAGTTTTTTTGATACGCAGGATCATCTTGATAATTAGAAATCTTTTGAGCTTCTACAGTTAATAACTCCGCTTCAAATAAACGATTCTGTAGCACTGATTTAAAAATATCAGGTGTAGATAGAATTGTATCCATATTTTGTGGGCTTAGATACTCATACAAAACACGCATTTCTTTCATTGCCGTCTGAGTCATTACTTTTTTTGTTTTCCCATCAACAGTATAAGAAACCAATTCTTTGTTTTGGCTACAAGAAATAGAAAATAAAGCCACCATTCCTAATATCATTATTTTTTGCATAATCCCTCCAATTGGATAATCCAGTATTATTTATCATAAATAATAGCATACTTTATAAAAAAAGACAAACTTTCAATAGATAATTTGCAATAATCTCAAAAAAAACTTATACTGTATACGTCAATTAGATAAATGTAGGATGGCTTATGCTTCGATTTTCGCTCTATGATTTTGATAAAACAATCTACAGCAAAGATACTGGTGTAGAAATATTAAAACATATTTTTCTTCATAAACCCCTAAGTATCATCTTTTTACCTCAAATATTCTTAGCCTTATTAGCTTATGGATGCCGTTTGATTACTAAGGATCGTATCAAAGAAATTGTTTTTTCTCCAATAACTCTTTTTCATAAAAAAGAATGGAAGTTATTTATTTCTCAATTTTGGCATAAAGAATCTTCTTTTTTATTTCCCATGGTGCTTCAACAAATCCAAAAAGATCAACAAGAAGGGTATCATATTGGAATTATTTCTGCATCAGCTGAAGAATTTTTATTCCCTATTGGTAAAAAGTTAGCAGTAGATTTTATCATTGGTACAAGATTCCAAGATTCCTCCAAGCATATGAGTAGTAAGATATTCGGTAAAAACTGTAAAAACCAAGAAAAAGTCCATCGCCTATACGAATATATTGAGAAACATTACCCCAATCAAGCGTACACGATTTCTAAAATGTACTCAGACTCTCTCCATGACCTTCCTTTACTCCAAATAGCAGAACATCCTTTCACCATCGAAAAAAATGGAAATATCCGAGAAGGGTTCCCAAAACCAAATAATAATTTATAAAATATAAACAGAGAGGCTTCCAAAAATGAGCAAAAATTCTTATTCTGCCGCATCAATTGTCGCTTTAGATTTTCCTGAAAATATTAGAATGCGTCCTGATATGTATATCGGAGATCGAAGTATTGAAGGATACCATCATTGTGCCTATGAAATTATTGATAACTCCGTAGACGAACACCTCGCAGGACATGCACAAAACATCACCGTAACTCTTCACCCAGGAAGCGTTTTAGAAGTGAGTGATGATGGGCGTGGAATCCCTATTGATCTTCACGAAACTGAAAAAATCCCCGCAATCGAATTAGTCATGACTAAACTCCATGCTGGAGGGAAATTTGACCGTGATTCTTATCAAGTCTCAGGGGGATTACATGGGGTTGGACTCTCAGTTGTCAACGCTCTCACCGAATTTATGGAAGTTGATGTCCATCGAAATAAAAAGATTTACCGTATTCGTTACGAACGCGGAGTCAAAACAGTCGATTTACATGAGATCGGTACAAGTACAAAAAATGGGACAACAGTTCGTTTTCGTTTAGACCATGAGATTTTTCATGATATGACCCATTTCAATCCTGATATTCTCATTGCCCGACTCAAGCAAAGTGCTTTCCTCAACCCTGGTTTAAGGGTCATTTTTGAAGATTTACTCCAACGCTCAGAAACATTAGACGAAACCGTCAATAACAAGCATGAATTCTACTATGAGCAGGGTGCTCTAGAGTTCTTAAAAAATGATATCAACAAAGAGAGCCCTGTTCTTTTTGAAGATCCTATCCGTATCACCGGGGAATACCAAGGGCTTACTATGGATATTGCATTCCAATACCGCACCTCAAACGATGATCCTTTGGTATTAAGTTATGTAAATACAATCCATACAAAAAGCCATGGACTCCACGTAGATGGATTTTGGGTTGCATACGAAAAACTCATGAAACAATATGCAGAACGGCTCAAGCTGGATAAAAAGGGATCGCTCATTAACAAAAGAAGCTTATCAATCGGATTAACTTGTATTATTAATACTCGTATTCCCAATGCCGAGTTTAAAGGACAAACAAAAGATAAACTCACTGAGCCAGCCAAAACAAATACTACAATTCGTACTATGGCAGAAAACGCCTTAGCAAATTTCTTTGAAAAGCACCGCGATATTACAAATCTAATTTTAGACAAAGCCGTCCGAGAAATGGAGGCCATCGAATCCGCCCAGAAGACTTTAGAAAATTCTCGATCAGGTAAAATCAAACGTAAAGAAGCCTTAACTATGCTTGCTGGAAAACTCGCCGACTGTACCAGTAAAGACCCTGCAAAAAAAGAGATTTTTATTGTAGAAGGAGATTCCGCTGGTGGATCAGCCAAACAAGGAAGAAATCGCGAAGTTCAAGCAATTCTCCCAGTCCGTGGGAAAATCCTTAACGTTGCAAAAAAACAAGATGCCCTCAAAAGTGAGATCATCCGAATGATTTTTGCCTCCTTAGGAATTAATCCTAGTCTCCGACAAAATGACGACTACCTAGACAAACTACGCTACCATAAGGTTATTATTATGACCGATGCAGACGTGGATGGCTCTCATATCCAGATTTTATTGTTAACATTCTTTTACCGCTTTATGCCAGAATTAATCCAAGAAGGTTATCTCTATATTGCTCAGCCACCGCTTTATAAAATTTCTGCAGGCAAAGATAGTGTTTATGCCTATTCCGACGGCGAAAAAGATGAATATATCAAAAGTGAGCGTTTCTCAACAAAAAAATATGATCTCCAACGTTATAAAGGACTGGGAGAAATGAATGCAGACCAACTTTGGGAAACAACGATGGATCCTGAGTTCCGTAAATTAAGACAGGTCGAAATCCAAGACGAAATCTTAACACGATCCAAAATCGAGCTCTTAATGAGTGAAAACGGTAATCCTGTCGAGAAAAAAGAATTTATTCTTTCTCGAGCCGATTTTGTAACAAATATTGATGATATTGGATAACAATTCTTCAAATATAAAGCTCCCCTAACGGGGAGCTTTATTAATTACAAAAATGATCTTATCTTACTAAGACTGATCGATATTTTTGACTAAGCAAAGTATCAATTTATTTTCTATATGTAAAACTTTTTTAATTATTATAATCAATTTCCATATTTATTGGGGATCTTCTTTTTTATAAAATTTGGGAATAATGTAAGGTGTCTTCGCTTTATATTGTTCCCATTCTGGATATTTCTTCATTAATTCTTCCAACATAGGCCCTGTTAGTTTAGAAATAATAAGAGTAATTGTTAAAGGAGAAATCAGCGTAAGAAGTACCGAAGAAAATTTCATCGAAGATCCACTAGCCTGTGTAGCAAACCAAATACCCCACCAAAAACAAATTTCTCCAAAATAGTTAGGGTGCCTGGAATGATTCCATAAACCAGTTTGCATTAATTCTCCTTGGTGATGATGAATATGTATTTTCAACTGAGCATCTGCCGTCCATTCCCAAAATAGCCCCCACATACAAACAGTAATCCCTAAAGCAAATAAAATAACATCTACTAGAGAAGTAAACATCACTCTTGATCCTGTGAAATAAAAATAAAAAGGAAGACACATCATCCAAGTAAACAATCCCTGAGATAAAAATACAATGAAATAAGCTTTAAGAGGATTGCCTTTTAATTTTTGATAACGAGGATCTTCTTTTTTAACTCTTTTGATAAGATGTAATGAAAGTCGAACTCCCCAAGCCATTACCAGTAAAAGAATTATAATTTTGGGGCTAATCTCAAAACCTGAAAACATCCAACCAATCAAAGCAACGATTATAAAACCACTTCCCCAAACTCCATCAAGAATCACCCATCGGTCTTGTTTTTGTGCGATAATAAAAGTGATTGTAAACATAATAAATAGTACTAAACCACTTGTTAGAGCATATTGAAATAAAAAATGATAATTTAAATCCATAGAATTCTCCCTTTGTTTATTAGTTAAAAATAAACAAAAATTATACAAAAATCAAGAATTTGTTCTTTTTGAGACACATGTCCTTCCTGTAGAAAAACATTTTATAAGTATTTCTAAAAAATTATTGTACTACTACATATCATAACACTCTCCTTTCTTTCTAAAAATAAAATAAGTAGAAGAAGGGAGAGTTTATTTCAATAATATTAGGGTGATGAGTATTTCAAAACCACTTACCCTTTAGCGATTTAAAGATTTAATATTCCAAATTTGTGTTGCATATTCATGGATTGTCCGATCAGAAGAAAATTTACCACATCGTGCAATATTATGAAGAGCCATCGTCGACCATTTTTTCTTATTACGATAAAGCTGATCAATTTTTTCTTGTGCTTCCGTATAATCAGCATAATCTTTTAGTAAAAAATACGTATCTGGTACATTACCATCTATTCCATATAAAAGAGAATCAAACAGTTCTCTAAAAAGATTAGGATCTTCGCCTAAGGTAAAAGTATTATCCAATAAACTATCCAAGGATTTTTTTAATAGAGGATTATTATTGTAATATTCCTGAGGATAATAAGAATTAGAGTCTTGCAATACGGTGATTTCTTCTGCTGTTGCTCCAAAAATTACACAGTTTTCCGATCCAACCTCTTCTAAAATTTCGACATTTGCTCCATCTAGAGTCCCTAAGGTAATCGCACCATTTGCCATAAATTTCATATTACCGGTACCAGAAGCTTCTTTTCCTGCTGTAGAAATCTGTTCACTCACATCGGCTGCTGGAAAAATCATTTCTGCAACAGAAACACAATAATTGGGAATAAATACGACTTTGATTTTTTTACTAACAATAGGATCATTATTAATCACCTGAGCAATGTTATTAATAAGCTTGATGATTAATTTTGCTCGACGATACCCCGAAGCTGCCTTCGCTCCAAAAATAAAAGAACGTGGGTGTATATCTAAAGAAGAATCCATCTTAATTTGATGATATAAAGAAATAATATGCAATACATTGAGTAATTGACGTTTATATTCGTGTAGCCGCTTAATTTGAACATCAAAAATCGAATTGGGATCTAATTCTACCCCTGTCCATTCTTGGATTTTATTAGTAAGTCGCTGTTTGTTGGCTTGTTTAATATTCCACAAATCATCTAAAACTTGATTGTCTTTCTCATAAGTAAGTAGTTTTGTGAGTTGAGAAAGCTCTGTATGCCAAGCTGTACCGATTTTTTGATCTAAATAAGTACTTAGTTTAGGATTAGACTTTAAGATCCAGCGTCGAGGGGTAATACCATTAGTTTTATTGAGAAACTTTTCAGGATATAGCTCGTACCATTCTTTTAAAACATCATTTTTGAGAATATCCGTATGTAATACAGCTACTCCATTAACTTTATGAGAACCAATAATTGCCAAATGTGCCATTTTGATCAATCCGTGATCTAAAATTGACATCCGTTGATGTTTTGCATAATCATTAGGATATTTTTCCTGTAGAGTTTTGGTAAAACGTCTATTAATCTCTTCAATAATTTGGTAAATCCGAGGAAGAACCCCTCTAAACATCGTAATATCCCAAGATTCTAACGCCTCAGCAAGTACCGTATGATTGGTGTAGGCAAAAACTTGGGTAACAATAGTCCACACCTGATCCCATTCTAACATCTGCCAATCCATGAGTAATCTCATCAATTCAGGAATTGCGACAACAGGATGGGTATCATTTAGCTGGATTGCAATTTTTTGTGGAAAAAGATCCCATTGATCATTCCCATAGGTACTTAGGAAATGATGAATAATATCCTGCAACGACGCAGAAGTAAAGAAATACTGCTGCCTCAAGCGAAGTTCTTTCCCTCGATAAGAATTATCATTTGGATAAAGTACCCGAGAAATATTTTCTGCAGCATTTTGATTACGAACTGCTGCTTCGTAATTGCCATCATTGAAAGCGTTGAGGTCAAAAGGTTCTGGAGCTTGTGCTTGCCATAAGCGAAGGGTATTAATATGATTATTCCCATAACCAATAATCGGCATATCATAGGGAATTGCAATAACCGTTTCCGCATCATTACGGCGATATCCAATACGCCCACTACTTTCTACGACATTATCAACATAACCGCCAAATTTAACATAAACCATCTGGGTTTCTCGTCGTACTTCCCACATATCGCCTTTTTCGAGCCAATTATCAGGTTTTTCTACTTGGAATCCATTTTCGATTTTTTGTTCAAACATTCCGTATCGGTAACGCAGTCCATATCCATGCCCAGGATAACCTAAAGTCGCTAAGGAATCTAAAAAACATGCTGCTAATCGTCCTAACCCACCATTACCTAAACCAGGATCACGCTCCTGATCTTCAAGAGCATTAATATCTAGTCCAAGCTCTTCAATAACGGATAAAACATCGTTGAACATTCCAAAGTTAATCAAATTATTTCCTAACGAACGTCCTACAAGAAATTCCGCAGAAAAGTAAAAAGCCTGTTTTTGTTGATTAGAAAGAATGGTGTCTTTTGTTTTTGTCCAGTGTTCGGACACATAACCCATAACCGTTTTACTCAAGGCAACGTAAAAATCCTGTGTTAGTGCCTCTTTTTGGACTTTCCCAGATTGTTCTTTAACATTGAGTAGTAAATCGTATTTAAATTGTTCTCTATTAAATACCACTAAAGACTCCTTTGACTAATATATAGTCTTATTTAATCTTGTATTATCATTATGCTTGCATAACTTATACAAACTAATTATACTATATTAGTATAATATTTTTTTTCTATTAATGCAATACTTCATTTTGATAACTATTAATTTTATAACTTTCGTAACAAAGTACATAAATTATTAATAATCAAAAAAAAAAGACGATATACATAAGATAAGAATTATCTTAAATAATCAAAAATTTGATACAATGAGGCTCTTGTGAAAGTTAATCGAATCATTATCAACAAAAGTGGTGTACTGAAAAATATTGATACATTCCTCTCCCAAGCCAATCTAATTATTGGAGATAATGAAAGAGGGAAAACAACATTTTTAAACTGGATCGCAAAAGGACTCTTCGACAAACCCAATCAACAACAAGAAAGTTTTGTAACCCACATCGATAACTATAATAATGTTCAATTTGATATTGACCCCTTTTACCCCTACTATGATAGTGAACGCATGAAAAATCTTTTATTTATTAAAGAAACTGACCTGCTTTTTAAACATAAAAACCAAGAAGAATTATTCAAACATGAGTATTGGAATAATGAGATTAATACACTACTCTATGGCAATGATGAAATTTCTCCCCTCCTTCAAAAAAACTTTCTCCGTGCTTTGGGAGTGCATAGTAAAAATTCTTGGTTAACACAGCTTCATACAGGACTGTTCACTCTAAAAAACACCCTTGAAGATTTACTCCCAGAACTCGAAAAAATTAATAGCAAAGCTCAAGGGCTTTACCAACTCAATCATTCTTTGGGTACAATAAACCAAGCAGAACAAGGCTTCCAATCAAAAGAAGACCTATATTTTACTATAGATAAAATCCAAATTGGCCAACAATATCTTAATTTTTTAGAAAACGACCAACAACTAAAAAAACAAGAACAAGAACTCCAAAATTTAATAGCCCACAGAGATTCACTAAAAGAAGAGCTGACAAAAAAAGACGACTTACTATTAGATTATGATGATGATCTTACTCAGCTCAAATTAACAAACGCTCAACTAAAAAATAAAGAACAACAGGCTCTTTATGAACCACAAGAGCTCTATCACAAAAGCTTTGGAGAAATTGTTTTCGGGGCTTGTATTGGTACAGCAATGGTACTAGCTGGTATTTCCTTAGCATTTCAAAGTATGGCTACCACTACAGTTTCCCCAACAAAAACAATCGCCTTAGTTTGTTTTGTTATAGGGATTTTTTTCCTTTTAAAAACTTATATTCAAGGGCTATTGCTACAAAAACTATCTCAAAGCTCGCAAGAAGATCCTAACTATATTCATCAAGTTTTTATCAAAAAAATCCAAAAAGAACAAAGCCTCAATACCAATCAGCTTGCTCATAAACAAAAAAAACTGCTCAACCTTCAAGAAGAAACTTCTCAGATTAGAAAAGAGCTAAAAAATTTTCAAATCAAGATAGAAAGCACCCAAAAAGAATTACGAAATCTCGATCTTATTGGGCAAGAATTAGCCAAAAAAAGCCACTCCGTATTTGATCTTTTCCAAACATCAGACCCTATTACTATCCAACAAGAAATACAAGAATGTCAAGAGCTTATTGAGGGACAGTCTCACCATTTTAATTATCAAGATCTTCAAAAACTTAGAGAAGAAAAACAAAGCTTATTAACACAAAAAATCTCTATTTCCAATACTTATACTCACTCTAAATCAACCGTCGCCAAAACAATTAAGTCATTAATCGACGAACTCCACAATATAGATAATCGAGAGAGTATCCAACATTTTTACCCTGAGGTTTTCCAGCTATTTATCCGAAGCCACGATTTATCAAATTATAGTGAATTATTAGAAACAGTTGAATTTTTAATCAACAAAGTAAGTAATGATCGCTATCGAGCAGAGAAACTCACTAATCTCTTTTATACAATCGAATCGAATAGTGAAAATTTATTAGCAAAAACGCTCAACTCATCTTTTTTTGAGTTTTTAACCCAAAATATTTTTGGAGGAAAATATCAACGGTTTACCTTACAAACTATCCCCAATGAAGGAGTGAAAATTTTTGCAGAAACAGGTCAAGGCGAATTATACCCTCTAGAAACACTAAGTGCTGGTACTTACGCCCAATTTTGGTTTATCCTCCGTCTATCTCTTGCTAAATCTATCCTCAAAGACCAGCCCGGTATTATTCTATTGGATGATCCTTTTAACAGTTTTGATACCATCCGAAAACGGTATTTTCTTGATGCTCTTAATGCCTTAGCACATCAAGGGTGGCAAATTTTTCTCACCATCACCCATGATCCTATCATCCAAGAATATTTTTCTTCGATGTTTCAACCACAGCTTCAAATTATTGATTTAAATAAAGATAACCCAGACAATTAAATAGAATATTTTTAATATGTTTTCCCCTATAATAGTAATATTATAACAATCATTTAAGGACAAAATTATGAAAAAACTACTTCTCCTGATTATGATACTACCTTTTTCTCTTGGATATACCCAAATCACGATCTCTTCTAATAATGTAGAAGAAATTTATACCCAAGCAATTGATGCTCGTTTTGCTGGAGATTTAGCTAAATCACGAAACTTATTAGAAAATTTAAAAGAAAATAATATTACCAATGAATTTGTGATGAGCTTATTAGTCGAAGTCTATGGAGAATATCTTACCCAGCTCATCCAAACAGATAACAAAGAAACTTTTCAAATTGCCTATCCAGGAATACGTCAAAATATCGCTGAAATTTGGGATCTTTACCCCAATTCCGAAACCATTCAAAATAATAGCCTAAAAATCAGTTGGATCACTGGAGATCAAGCAATGGGACAATTAATGGTCTATATGATCCTCACTAAAGATCCTTTTCATGTATTAGCTAATTTTATTTTAGGAATGAATTTACTCACTAATCGAGACTACAACAATGCTATCCCGGCTTTTAAAAAAGTCGCTTGTGCTGATCAGCTAATCAAAAACGAAGCCTATATTTTTCAAGCTCGTTTATCTCTTGGAGATATTTATTTAGAACAAAGTGAACATTTAGAAGCACTGAAATATTACCGAAAAGCATCAGAACTAAATTCCTCAGTCGACCTAGTAGCGAAAATTGCTGTCTTGGAAGCCTACCGTATGAATCTCCAAGAATCTCTCCGTTTATTTCAAGATATTCCACCCCTCCTAATGACCCAGGAACTTTATGATACTTATATTGCCGTATCATGGTTTGCAAATTCTCGATCAGCACTTAATACACTTCTATCCCAAAAAATGTTTTCTTCCAAACTAATGGACGCCCTCACTCAAGCTCAATTAGGACGTACCCAAGGTGCTTTAAAACTCTTAGAAGAAGACCAATTCCTTAAAACAGAACTACCAGGTCTCTACTATACGCTCCAACTCCAGCTCTTATCCCGTATTGGAGAGCAGAACGGCAAATACCATGCAGAAAGTTGTTTAGGAACATTTTACTACCGTATCAATAATCTTGCAACAGCGAAGTTTTATCTCCAAAATCTCGATCGAAACTTAGATACCGAAGGAAATGTCGCCCATACCTTAGCATTAATTGCTCAAAAAGAATGGAGTTACGAAAATTCAAGAAATTTACTAATCGAATCGTTAGCGAAAAAAAAATCCTTTCGTAATTATACAGACTTAATAGAAATTGAGGCCGCTTTTAAAAATTTTTCAAAAGCTGAACAGTTACTAAAGGAGCTTACCCAAGAATGTGAGCTCAATGACATTTGGATTAAAACTCTTCAAGCCTATATCGCTTTTGAAAAAAACCTACTACCAGAAGCAGAACAGCTACTGTTAGAAATCACATCTGTTTTAACCAATAACCATTCTATAGAGATATTTCTATCCTCTATTTATCTTGAGCAGGAGCAGTACGACAAAGCAGAAGAAATTTTATTAAAACATTACAACTACGATCCTCATAATATCAGTACAAAAAATCAATTAGCATATTACTACGCAATAACAGGCAAAAATCTTGATAAAGCTCTCAGTCTCGCATTATCCATTGTTGAAGAAGAGCCAGAAGATATTATTTATTTGGATACTTTAGCTTGGGTCTATACAATTAGACAAGAGTATGACTCCGCTCAACCGATTTTTCAAAAAATTGAAGAAAAAATTCAAACAATTTCTTTTATGCCTGACTCTGAAGAATTGTATGCTCATTTAGGGTTTTATTATGCCAAAATAAAAAATCAACAGTTGTCAGACGACTATTTCCAAAAAGGATTTTCCATTAATCCCGCAGATAATTATATTAAAAAATTATATGAGCAACGAAATAATTAATAATTATGTTTACTGTTTCATTAAAATAAAGGATTTTTATGGGTTAATATTAGAGTGAAAAAATCTTTGAAAGAATTTTTTCCACAATTAATTTTTAGCTTATTTTTTGTCTATGTTTTTCTCTTAGGTATTATCAATCTCCTTATTGTTATCAACAAGGATTATATAGAATCATCCTTAGAAACTCTATTAGACGCTCAACAAGTTCGTATTGGAACTATCTCAAATTTACCCCTAATTTTTATTAGTGGCACGGAGTTTTCTATTGTTGTGAACGATGATATTTCTCTCACTATTGAAGGCGTATACCTTCAATATAACGTCTTCAAAATTTTTACCAAAGAATATGGAGAAATCATTCATAATATCGAAATAGAATCCATCCTTTTCCAAGGGCATACTTCTGAGCTCAAAAAATATACAAAAACGCTAGAACAAAAATACCCTCCCAAAAGAAACTCCAAAACAGTTGATTTTCAATCTATTCTTTCTCAACTCAAGAGTAAAATCACGATCAAAAGAATATCTTTTATGATGAACTCCATGACAGAATTTTGGCATACTATATCACTGAATAATTTTCGTGTTGCATTACAACAAGGCACCATATCTTGGAATACCAAACTGACTACTCATTCTATTTGGAGTAATTCTGTATTTCTTGGAGAGTTAGATATTCAAAGTCAGGGAGAATTATCCAATATTACCTCTCTCGAAGGATATGCTTGTACGGTAATCCAAAAGCTTAATTTAGGGGGTATCCCTTTCGTCGATCATGATAAAAAACTGGTGATTCGTAGCGATTTTTCTCAAGGAGTCCCTAATATTCAGATTGACAATGCTCCAAATCAGTTGAGCTTTTCTAATACGAACAATCAACTCTTCTTAGCAATAAAAAGCATTATGGATATCGACTACCAAGATTTCGAAGAATATAATCTCTTAGACTATACTTTTGCACCTGGTAGGTGGGTCTTTAATTTGAAACTCTCAAAAATCAACGATTGGAAACTAGATGTATTATTTAAATCTCCCGAACACCCTAATTTTGGATTAGATTTAGCGTTAAATTCGGTTACCAAAAATCAACTATACTCTATTTTTATTAATCTAAAAACCCATTATTTTGGTTCTATTCAAGGGGATCTTTTTTTACCCATCCGAAAAGGACTCTACCCTCTCCCTGGCGGTTCTCTTTATTTAGAAAATACGCGATTTATTCTCAATGGCTTAATATTTTCAGGTACTGCTTTTGCCGATGTTATCCCTAATAAAAATGAAATCGACCTCACTGCTTTTAACGTAAAAATGAACAATGGGCTTATTGGGAATACGTCTGCTAAGTTTGAATTTACTCCTGAAGGTGTCTTTAATATTTATCCCCGTCCCTTACTAGGTAGTGCTGTAGACGTTACCGCTTCTATTGGGGGGAAAATATTTGTCAACTTAGAAGCTCATGATGTAGATGGAGATTTCGTTGCACAAAATATTAAAATTCCTATTTTTGGACTAAAAGATTCCCGATATAAAGGTAATATACATCTCTATAAAAACTATCGTACTGATCCTCTCATCCTTAATGGAGCTCTCACAGGATTTCTCGATGAAGAAAAACAAGTCGAAGCAGTACTCGATATTAAGGATAATTTTATTAATATTTCTCGCTTTCATATCCTTAACCCAAATATATTATTAACAGGAAGTGTAGTTATTGATTCTTTTCTCTCCAATACCTTAGTAACTATTGATGCTCAAGGTTCTTATAATGGGAACGAAACTATGCCTATTGATCTTCAAGTCGATATTCAAAAACACCAAACCTTGGTATCAGGTTCTGCCGATACCGAAATCCCTATCAAAACCCTAACCTTAGGAACAGATACCGATTTTACTCTAAAATTCCAAGAATATCCAATGAAAAAATTGGGTGTCCTAGGGGATCTTACTGCTTCGTTGGTTATGCGATTTGATACTCAGGGAATCACCCGATTTGCTATCCAAGAAGGATCTTGGATAAGTGGAGAACAATCCCTTACTATAGACTTTGATGCTCTAAAAAATACCAACTCAAGCCTTGAAACATCATATTTTCGTATTGGATTTAATCAAGATATCTTAGATGGTTATGGGTATTTTTCTTTTATCGATGATTCTTTTAAAGGTTCTTTCCGATTTGATAGAGGAGGGTTTTTACAATTTAATATAGGTAGATATATTATGAAATCCCGACTAAATTTAGTCGATTTTACGATAGAAAATGTCTTTAATTTTGAAGTACTTGATTCACTTGCATTGCTCCGCACCGAAGAAACTGAAAAAGCTCTACTCCAATCAGATATCAGCATCAGTGGGCCTTGGGATAATTTAGTATTCCAAGGGGGATTCAATATAGAAGGATTAGAGTTTGACACCTTTCAATTAATGATTCCTAAATTTTATATTTCAAAAAATACTGTCAGTTTGACAAATCTACGCTTAAGACATTCTCGAATCAATTTAGACTCCAATGCCCTCCTGAATTTTGATAATCAACAACTACAGAGTACGTGGACAGGTTCACTCGCTTTTGAAAATCTCATCAAAACCGATTTTCAATTTGAATACCAACATACCAATAATACGGGAATTTTAGACTATTATTTACCTAATTTATATATTATTTCAAAAAAACCAATGAATATTAAAGGGCAAGTATTCCACAATGATAAAGAATACCTTCTCCTTTCTGATCATGCCAAATACGGTATATCAGGAATGCTTACCAGCTCAGAGACCAATAGTATTTGGAATATATCTCTCCTCAGCGACAGTTTAAAACTATTTAGTGAAGGCACTCTTAGCGATCAGCAACAAATTCAAACAGCGTTAAAACTCGATCTTCTCCTAGATAAATTAAACTTAAGTGGAGATATCCGAAGAACCAAAGGAGAAGTTCTTGTTACTGTACAAGCTGAAGGGACTCTCGATAATCCTATTATTAATGGGAATATCGACTTAAACGATATCACACTCTCTTTGAGATCACTTAGAAATCGTTTGACCCTACCCAATACCCAATCTATTGTTATCAGCAACAATATGTTAACAATTCCTGATTTAACGATAGATACAGGAGGAGGGCTTTTTGGTTTAGACGGATTTTTATCTTATCAAGATCAAGCAATAGAAAATATTGATGTTACTTTTTATAGCAAAACCCCAAGAAATAACGAAACAACATCTTTTCTCAACTGGAATTTAGATATACCTTTTTTAACGGTACGTGGTAAAACTTATATTAGTAATATTAATCTTGCTGGAAATACAGAAGAATTTCTACTCACCGCTGCCATCCAAACAGAAAATATTATCTTGGGCTTAGAGCTAGACGATACCTTACGTACAGAAAGTGAAGTAAACACCCCTATCCTAGGACTATTGGAAGCACTTAATTTAGATATCAATATCGATTTTGCTAATAAAACAAGATTTTTAAATCCCTTATTCGATATGGAATTTGAACAGTTAAATCCTGTTTCAATTTCTGGGAATGTTGGCGATGGGTCCGTCATTTTAGGAGGAGATTTTAATATTTCCCGTGGACGCATTTCTTATTTGAATAGTGATTTAAAAATTGTTTCTGGGTCTTTAAATTTTTCTGAAGAACAAGGCGATCCTTTTCCTGCTGCTATTGTTAATACAGAAATATCAAGAAATTTTCAAAATGAGCTGCTTGATATTTATGTTGTTTTTGAAGGGAAACTTCCCAATATTGAGCTTGCTAGTATTTATTCTTCTCCGTCTAAAACGAGAACAGAACTCCTAAACCTTATAGGAATAGGTGGCACAACAGTAAATAACAGTACCATTGGTAATACAACAGGATCAGCACAAGATTTAATAGCTGGAAGTGTTGGGATCGCTGAAAATGCCTTTTTCATTAATCCTTTAACCAGACGTATTCAACGTCTTATCCCTGTTGATACTTTTCAAATCAAAACAGATATCTTAGGTAATATTACTCGTGCTGCTAACAGTAGCTCGGGAGAGATTAGTGGATTAAGTATCTTACACGGCTCCGAATTGGAAGTAGGTTGGTATCTCCCTGGGTTAAAAGGGGTGCAAACTTCATATTCTCTCCGTTTAGAATCTCCTGATAATACGGGTTTGAATTCTAGTACCTTGAACCAAGTTCATAAGGTAGGAATTAGCTGGTCTCGTCTCTTACCATATCAATGGCAAATCGGAGTTGGTGGTAATATATTAAATGAAGTGGATACCACACAATTACAAGGAACAACTCCAGAATTATTAGGTGAAGTATCCGTCCGAAAAAGATTTTAATAGTTCTTAATTATACTTGATCTTTCAATAATATTTTAGTATAATATAGACTAGGAATACCGAATATTTCTCTAACTATTTACATCAGTCTTTGTTTTTTATTAAAAAATATTATTATGGAGCTATTTTTGAAAAGAAAAATATATATTTTGTTTATTATATTATTTTCTCCATTAATCCATGCACAAAATTTATCCCAAGTCGTTTCAGATGTTCGCTTTCAAGGTCTTAAAGCGACCAGTGTTAATGATGCTCTCAACGCCATTCAGTTACGTCCAGGCGAAGTATTTACCTCCACCAAACTCAACTATGCTCTTAAAGATCTTTATGCAATGAAGCGGTTCAAAACGGTGCAGGTAGACGTTGTAAACACCCAAGAAGGGGCAATTATCACCTTCATTGTCGAAGAAGAATCTTTAATCGATAAAATTATTTTTGAAGGGGTTTCTCGTTTTCAAGCAGGAAAACTTAAAAAAGAAATTGACCTTAAAGAAGGGATGGCATTTCGAGAAGCATCCGTTAGAACAGCTGTCTTTGCCCTCAAACAATATTATATCAAAGAAGGTAATCTCGAAGCTGAAGTATCATACCGTCTTGAGCCAATCAAACAGCTCCCAGGTCAGTACGACTTGATTTTTGAAGTTTCGACAGGTTCAAAAATTGTCATCCAAGATATTATTTTCACAGGAAATAATACTTTCAAAAGTAAAAAATTAGCCAGCTTAATGAAAAGTAAACCAAAATTATGGATCTTCCGAAGTGGTGTTCTTAAAGAAGATGAGTTCGCAATCGATAAAGATATTTTATTGGCTTTCTACCAACAAAACGGTTATATGGATGTTGCAATTACCAATTTCACTTGGAATATCGAAGATATTGTTACAACTAATAAGCAAGGTGAGATCACAAAAACTGTTCGTGGTATTGTTCTACGAATTGATATTTCTGAAGGCGTCCAGTACAAAGTTGGAACCTTTAGTTTTGAAAACTATCAAATTTTTTCAGGGTCAGAACTCCGAAAATTCATCACCCTAAAAGAAGGGGATATCTATAACAAAACTATTGTCGAGCAGATAAGAGCAAATATTTTTAAAAGCTATGCTGATAAAGGTTATCTTTTAGCAAATATCACCGCCGTTGAAGAAAAAGGAATTGATAATATTATTGACACGACTTTTGTCATTTTTGAAGGGACACAAGCCCACATTGAAAATATTAGGATTCAAGGAAATACCAAAACTCTTCCTAGTGTAATCCGACGTTATATCCAAATTAAAGAAGGGGAACTTTACGTCAACAAAAAACTAGAGCAAAGTTTTAATCGACTAATGCAGACCCAATATTTTTCTGATGTTAGGATTGCCCCTTCTACAGGTAGTGCTGACGGTTTAATAAATATTGATTTTGTTGTTACCGAGCAGCAGACAGGCATGATAGAATTTCTTGTTGGATATGGTAGTGTTAGTGGGTTTAGTGCAGGAATAAAATTATCAGAAAGAAATCTTTTTGGACGAGGGTACCAGATCTCTATCCGTGCCGATTGGGGTCAGTACCGACAGCTTGGGGAAATTACTTTCACCGAACCAGCTATCCTAAATTCTCCATTTTCCATTAGTTTTATTGTAGGAGTTTTTAATAATATCTATATTGATATCCCTACTGATGAAAATCGAGACGGTATTATTGATGGAACCGATTTTGATTATGTTGAAGATTCAGGAAGTGTTCTAAACCGTTTTGAATCTGATTACCAATACACGAGATTAAGTTTCCGTGTTGGTTTAGCGGTCGGTGTCCAATTTGCTGTTTATTGGAATGCCAATCTTGGTTATGAAATTAATATATTCAGAGATTACAAAGCTAATTTTACTACCCCTCTACGTTTTGATGGTCAATGGGAGATTGATGATACTTTGATTGATTCTTTAGATTTCGGATGGACCGTACAAAGTAGTATCTATACCACACTCCGTTTTAATAATACAGATGGCGGATTATGGCCTACCTCTGGTGTCAATTCCGCAGTCTTTTTATTATTTTCTGGAGGAATACTCGGAGGAGATATTCATTTTATCAATTTAACCTATAGTCTTGACTACTATTGGAATCCATTTTGGGATTTGACCTTTGCATTCCACTATGATATGAGTTTCCTATTCCCTCAAATAGGACAACAATTTTCCTACCGTGATGCCAATCTTTTAAATTTTGATGGCGTTTATAAAATGCGTGGTTGGTTAAATTATCTAGCAAAAGGAGAAGCTTTATCCTATTTCTCAATCGAAATGAGAGTTCCTATTTGGCAATTTATTGGAGCTGTGGCGTTTTGGGATTATGGAGCAGTATTTACTAGTTTCAATGATTTTTCTTGGAAGCAACCAAGCTATATTATGAGTTTTGGTATCGGAGCTGCAATTAACCTTCCTATTCTTCCTATCCGTCTCTACGCTGCACGACCTGTAGAATGGCAGAATGGTGCATTCCGATTGGCAAACGATCCTAGCTTTTGGAAAGGGTGGGAGTTTGTATTCTCTATTCAAGGTTTATTCTAATATAATATTTCTTCTTGATAAACATATACCACTATAGAAACAATAAATAAAGATAATAGATCAAAAATAAAACGTCCTTTAATACGGACGTTTTATTTTTGATCTATTATCTAAACCAATTTTTTATACAACATTTAGAGAGGCTTTTACTAGAGATTGGCATCAAAAGTCATCCGATTAAGCGGCCAATATCGAAATAAGATTCGCCCATAAATTCTCTGTTGGGGAACAAAACCAAAATAACGACTATCTTCACTAAAATCTCTATTATCTCCCATCATAAAATAATAATCATCTATTGGCGTCCAAGAGTTGATTTCTTGAGATTTCTGATAAATTTTCCCCTCTTGTAAGCTTGTATTGATCCCAGATTCTCGCTGGATCAACATAGTCCATAAATATTTTTCATAATTATTGAGATCAGCAAGCTCTATTTTTTGATTTTTTTGAGGAATCCTAATAGGAGGGAAACCTTGGATCAGTAAGGTTCGTAAAATCTGTTCAAAATTTTGATGATCATACAAGGTAATAGAGTTTGTTTCTATAGAGTCTGAACCAACAGCATGCTGTATAATTCGTGTATAATCACTAACATTCTCACAATAAAGATTATAATTAATTGTTCCTTGTTTTCGTCCTCTATTATAGACCGTTTGGCTTTGTTGTACAAAAGAACTCTCTGATAGTTGTTCTTGATTGACCGATAAACGTTGATTGGTCATCGTTAATAGGTCCCCTGGCCCAGCAACAATACGCTTCACTAAAATTTTAGGATTTTGAAAAGTATTGTCCTTATTAATCAAAGAAAGTGATAAAAAAGTAATCAGTTCTCCCCAAAATCCTGGGCTTTTCCATTCAGGAGAAACGAATACGACCATATCATTTTTTGTTGGCTTAGAAAATCCAGGGAGTTTTTGATTAAGTACAGGAACATAAGTTCCTAAACTCACTTTTTCCACCATGAGTGTATCACCTACTAATAAACTCGGCACCATCGATTGAGAAGGGATCTGAGAAGCCTCTATCAAAAAAGTTCTGATAAATAAGGCAATCAAATAAGTAGAAAAAAAGACTTTTATTTGATCTTGTAAACTCTCTTTCTTTTTTTCTTTTTTTACTTTATTTTTGTTCCACATAAATTCCTACTCTATTATATTTTTTGAAATAATACATTACTATACACTTCTATCACTAATGGTTTTGTGTTTTCTGTAGTTTTTCCTCGAATCGAAATATCTTCTACCTCAAGTAATAGAGATAGTTTTTCCTTCATTTCTTGAGTATAAGAGAAAATTTTAGGAGCATCACAAATGACGACAATATCAATATTGATAATACGATATCTCGTTTTAAGAAGATCAAAAGCATATTCTAAAAAATCTTGACTATTTCTATTCTTGTTTTCAAGAGCAGTATTAGGAAAAATTTTCCCAATATCCGTATCCGAAACACTTAATAAGGCATCTGTTAAGGCATGGAACACAACATCCCCATCGGAATGAGCTCCTTCAATCGTATAATTACAAGGAATCTCAATCCCTGCACAGACAATTACACCGTATTCATGCATTTGAAGGCGATGAAGATCGTATCCTAAAGCAATTCGGTACATTATTTCCCAACCGCTTCGGTAAAAATAATACGCCCAGCAGATGTTTGTAAAGTACTGGTAACACTCACCATCATTTTACGTCCAACTACTGATGCTCCATTCGCCAATACAACCATTGTCCCATCATCTAAATAACCAACTCCTTGACCCTGTTCTTTACCTTCTCGAAGAACTTCTAGTTCAAATTCTTCACCTGGTAATAAAACGGGCTTAAGGGCATTAATAAGATCATTAATATTCAGTACAAACACTCCTTCAATATTAGCAACTTTATTGAGATTATAATCATTCGTAAAGATCGCATAAGACTTATCTTTTGCTAAAGCGATCAATTTTGAATCAACTCCTTTAATATCAGGATAATCAATTGCCGTTACTTTAAGAATAATATTTTTCTGCTCTCGTAATTGATTCAAGACATCCAAACCACGGCGAGCTCGGCTTCGTTTGATCGAATCTTGGGAATCCGCCAAAGCTTGAATTTCGTTGAGAACAAATTTAGGAATAATGAGCGTTCCATAGATAAATCCTGTCAATACCAAATCATTAATACGTCCATCAATAATCACACTAGTATCTAATAATTTTAAATCCAAAGGATTTACCGCAACTCCCCCATCACTATAAGGTGTTTGAAGAATCCCACCAGGTTGTTGTACAGACATTAAAGGCATATAGAAGCCCAAGTATCCAAAACAGGCAATCAGATAAGGCTCTAAATTGATTGGAAATTCATGAGGGTAAATCATTTGAATAAATTTCCAAGCCAATTGACCAGAGAAAAATCCTGTAATAAAGCCAATTTGGGCAAAAATATACACCCCTCTCTTGGCATAAAAAACATGCTCCATCACCAGCATAGATAAAATTGTGATCAAAGCAGCAATAATCGCCCAAGGATTTCTTGAACTATAAAAATAATCGATTCCGCCTGCTAAAATAAAAATAAAAATCGCAAAACGGTGTCTGTTCCAAATTTCTGACATAATAAGGACTCCTTTAATAAATAAAATATCATATATATTATCATAAAAGTCATAAAAAAACAAGCTGTTTAATCTCTATTATACCTTTCTGTAATCTCTAAGAGCCAAGAATAAGATGGAATCTCCAATAAACGCCATTTCCAATTATCACCAACAGTCGAGGGGGTGTTGATACGTGATTCTGCCCCCAATCCCAAGAGATCTTGAATAGGGATAATTGCTGTACGTGCTTTACTTGCCCAAGCCATTTCAATAAATTTCTTAATGAACTGATCAGTACTGAGATGTACTTCATGTAAATAATCCTGCATCAACGTTTGGACTTGCTCGCTATTTTGAGGGTCGCAAAACCACCCAACACTAGTATTATTATCGTGAGTACCCGTATAAATAACACGATTTTCTTTAATGTTCTCTGGTTTATAAGGATTGTCAGCATGATAATCAAACGCAAATTGTAGAATACACATTCCTGGAAAACCTGTATCATCAATCAAGCTTTTCACTTCTGGAGTAATAATTCCCAAATCTTCGGCGATCACAGAAAGATTTTCTGTTTGCTTTTTTAACAGATCAAATAATTCTCTCCCATAAGCTTTAACCCATCGACCATTCATCGCTGTCTCTTCCCCATAAGGAACACTCCAATAAGATTCAAAGCCTCGAAAGTGATCAATCCTAACACTATCAAATAATTCCAAATTGGTTTGAATACGGCGAATCCACCACGAGAATTGATCTTTTTTTAATTGTTCCCAGTTATATAGAGGATTCCCCCATAACTGTCCCGTTTCACTAAAATAATCAGGGGGAACTCCCGCAACCACGGTTGATTGACCCATTTGATCCAAATAAAAATATTCTGGATCAGCCCAGACGTCTGCCGAATCATTGGCAACAAAAATAGGAATATCTCCAATAATTGCTAGTCCCCGCTGATTGGCAAATTGTTTCAGAGCAAACCACTGTTCATAAAATTTTACTTGTAAAAATACATGAAAAGCCACTTCAGCTTCCAATTTTTGTATTAACTTTTTAGATAATAAGGATTTCAAAGATCCTTCGTCCCACTCCAGACGAGATTTTCCTTGATAGTGATTTTTTAAAGCCATAAATAAAGCATAGTCCTCCAGCCAAAAAAACTGCTGGTACGCAACTTGAATATCTTTTTTGGTAAAGGAAGCGTTTTGAAAAGCTTTTCTTAAGAGAGGGTATTTTTTATTCCATAGTTGATCATAATCGATATACTCTTTATCACCCCAGTCAATAGCACAGTCTTCAGAGGAAAGTAGACCTTCTTTACAAAGAATCGCTAAATCGATAAAATAAGGATTACCCGCATAAGAAGAGAAACTCTGATAAGGAGAGTCTCCATAAGAAGTTACTCCCATCGGTAAAATCTGCCAATATGTTTGCTTGGAATAAGCAAGAAATTCTACAAAATCGTAAGCTTTATGCCCTAGAGTCCCTATCCCTTCATTACTCGGTAGAGAAAATATAGGGCATAAAACCCCAGAAGCTCTTTTTTTAAAATTCATCATCAATTCCTTTATTATTTAATATAATTAATACAGTATAACGGTTTTTCGTTAAAAAAACAATTATTTATATCTATCACCAAGATATTTTTATTATTTCCAAAGACAAAAAAGTAGCTCTTTAACTAATAGAAAATCTATTGACAAAGTATAAAAATAAGATATAATATAAATAATTTTAGGTATGTTCAATATTCTTATCATAAAGGAGCCTATTATGACTCTATTCTTTATTGGTGTTGGGGTATTAATCTTAGGTTATATTATCTATGGCTCTTTTGTAGAAAAAATCCTACAACCCACAGATAACCCCAGCCCTCAGTTCAGCAGATGGGGTAGATTTTGTACCTTTACCTTTATGGCGGATCGTCATGATCCAATTTCTAAATATTGCTGGTCTCGGTCCCATTTATGGCCCTATTACAGGAGCATTATTTGGTCCTTCCGCGTTCTTATGGATTGCTTTTGGGTGTATTTTTGCTGGAGGAGTGCATGATTTCATTGTAGGAATGACATCCATCCGAAATAACGGTGTCTCTGTTGGAGAATTAGTTGGCAAATACTTAGGTTCTTTCCCTCTCTATGTGATGAGAATATTTTCCCTTATCCTCCTGCTTCTTTTAGTTGTAATTTTTGCTAAAGGGCCTGCATCCATGCTTCAAAATCTTATTAGTAGGTTTATTGACCTACCTTCTTGGTTTTCGGTAAATACATTTTTCTATATTATTTTAGTATATTATTTTTTGGCAGCTTTTCTTCCTATTGATAAAATTATTGCACCAATATATCCCATATTAGGATCGTTATTATTGCTTACCGCTTTTGCTCTATTATTTCAGCTGATTCGTGGAGGATATCAAATTCCCTTAGAAGGATTTACCAATCAACATCCTCAAGCACTACCTGTTTTTCCATTTCTTTTTTTTAACAATTGCCTGTGGAGCTTGTAGTGGCTTTCATGCAACACAGACACCAATGATAGCACGATGCATCGTCCATGAAAAACAAGCTCGAATGGGATTTTATGGGGCAATGATTTTAGAAGGGATCATTGCAATGATTTGGGCTGCCGTACCTATGGCATTTTTCTCACAAAATAATGCCTTGGAAACATCTAAAGTTATGCTTAAAAACGGTGCTTTGAATAATCCTGGACTCATCGTAAATACCGTATCTTTAGCATTACTAGGGAGTTTTGGCGGAATATTAGCGGTTATAGGGGTTATTGTCTGTCCTATTACTAGCGGTGATACTTGTTTTCGATCCATGCGTTTAGCAATAGCTGACAATTTCAAACTCAATCAAAGTAGCATAAAAAACAGATTACTAATTTTAGTCCCATTAATAATTTTAGGAATTATGCTCAATTTTATTGATTTCAACCTACTATGGCGTTATTTTGCATTTTCCAATCAAAGTCTTGCTGCTTTTGCATTGTGGATGGGTACGGGCTATCTTGCCACTGTTCCTAATGGAAACAAAAAACATTGGATATCAACAATCCCCGCTGCTTTTATGACGGCGGTCTGTCTCACCTATATTTTAACAGATCCCTTGGGATTTAGGCTTCCTTATAATATTTCCCTAAATCTTGGAATAAGTATCGGAGTTTTATCACTAATCATTGCTCATATACTTGTCATAAAAAACAAAGCTCTTAGATAAAAAAAAAATTAAGCCCTTCTCAAATAGAAGGGCTTAATTTAGAATAATTCTTATAGCTATTGAACAATAATTTGATTGATTTCTTTATCTCTAGAGAGAGACAGTTCTCGAATTTCATTTCTTTTTTGGATATGAAGTTCTCGAGCTTTAATCCTCAGATCTTCTCTTTTTACCATTAATTGGGTTTGATCAGTATTTTCTGGTGTATACTCCAATTGAATATCAAGTTTATTTCGCTCTGTCGCTAAATCAATCTCTTGATCCCCATACTTTTGATCGATAAGTTGTCGATTTTTTAGGTATTTTGTTTCAATATCTCGGATCTGATTTTGTTGTTCCATAGATAATTGTTGTGTTGATAACTCATTTCGCTGAGATCTTGTATTATCACGGGAACTTCCTCTATTATGGTTGTTTTTATCGTCGTTTTTTCTGTCATGCATAGGCATCCCATCATGTTCTGTCATACAACAAGAATCACCCATCTGATGCTGGGATTTTTTTCCATGATGCTCCTCTCTTACAAAAGTATTCGCATCTCTTGCAAAAGTTACTGTACTCAATGCACCTAGTAGTAATACTGTCATTATTTTTTTCATCGTTATATTCCTTTATATCATTTATTTTGTCTTTATAAATTTTAAGAACTTATATGGTTAAAAACATGAACAGTATCATTCGATATTAAGTCATAAATCCTTATTATATCTACGAATACCATTATTTTTCACCTAATTTTACGCATTGTTTCCAAAACGATCTTCAATTGATGGATATACATTCTCTCTACTTGGAAGCTCTTGGCTAACAAATATTACTCCTGTTACCATCATCAATACTGCTAATATCATCATTTTTTTCATCTTCGTACTCCTTTTTGTACTATAATTTTTTTATATATTTTATATATATTTTTTATCATTACTTGATACTTATATAAGTATAGTTAATGATTCTTAGATTCG
>JBOFHK010000015.1:0-25495 GCA_051649605.1 Brevinema sp.
CCACTATATCCCAAGCAAGTTATCTATTATAACACAGCATCAATGTCTTGTCAATACTTTTTAAAATATTATTTTTTTATAATAAAAATATTATTTATATAAGATCTAAAATTCTTGAAGAATACTCTCCATCTCTTTATATTATTACCTAAGAATAACGCCATTGCCTAGCTTATTCCTATAACCCACTTTCCTATATTATAGTATCTTAATAAAAAAGTGTTTCTAAAATATGATTATTGGTAAGAAAATTTTCTAAAATATCCAATTGAGTATCATCTAAATAAATAGCGTCAAGATAGATCATTTTATTTTTCACACTTGATTTTTCTACTGGAGCTAGTTTTAAGTAGAAGTTATCTTGTTGAAAAGATATACTAAAATTAATTTGTGGATTTTGCACTATTTGCCGACCTAAGCCTGCAACACTCTCTTCAATATAAGTAGCCTCAACATATCCCAAATAATAAGAGATACTCTCTTCTTCATCAATAAGATTAAAACGTTCAAAGCGATAAATATCCATCGCTTCTAATAGATCTTTAACTTGTGATTGTCGAAAATAAATAATATGATCCACCCACTTATTGTAATGAATCATAAAATAAGGTTGGTCTTCATCCTTTAAAATCTTTTTATTATCAAATCGATAATCAATATCGGTAGTTGTTAGCTTTTTATTTCCTAAAAATCCTTGTTCCGTAAATACTTTTGCTTTTTGAACAATAAGTAAAGAATAAACTAAGGTCGGAATAAGTAAAAAAATAGATAACATTCTATTCATCATAATCACCTCTTATCTTTATTATATAATAAAGATAAGATAGTAATATTTGATAAGAAAAACTATATTATTTTTTTGCTAAATAAAATTTTTGAAGGATGGTTTCTAATTCGTCTATCCCTTGTCGAGTAAGATAAAACATCTCAGGTTTGATCATCATCCCCTTTTGAATACGTCCAATGGAAAATATTAAAATCTGTTCTCCCTCTCCTGTAGCATCAAAGTATACGGTCAGAGAAGGATTCAAAGAAGAGATTCTTTGTCTTCTGTCTTCAATAGAGTAAAAACTTATAGTCATCAATTTTTGATAATACCCTAATTCTTCTGCATTTTGTTGGTGTTCTTTATGTTTTTTAATTACCGATAAAAGACGTTTTGCCTGCGAAGATTGAAATACCGCTCGATAAGGAATTAATGCTGGTTGAAAATCAATAATAGTATATTCTTCTCCTTGATCAATACGAACATCTACAACGGGAACAGTATTAGAATACATATCAAACATCATCGTATAGCTATAGAAAGAACAAGGAATCAACAATAATATCAAAAAATATTGGTACACAGCAACTCCTAAGATAAGCTTATTCTATATAGTATCGATATTTTTTGATATTTTGTTAGCTTTCTACTAAAATTTATATTTCACTCTTATAATAAAATCACCGCTATTAAATAAAAAATAGAGACAGTTAAATAGACAGTTTCTATTTATAGAGTTTTTATGGTGAACAATCTACTATTACTGATTATAAATTTTTCATTATCTTTTTAGGACTTTTAACCCAAAAAATATCTTCGTAGGTTCATTAGGATTGGTGTGAATGACTCCAGCAAGTAAACCCCGCTGATCACTCATGGCCAGAGAAGCGTATCTTGTTGTGTTACCAATAGTAATTTTATAAATAGCCCAAATTCCAGATACATCTGGTACACTTGATATAGTAAAATAAACCCCAGGGGTGGACGGTATGATGAATGATCCATCACTTTTAATCTGTACAAGAGTATCTAGCTTAACAACTACCGTAGGATCAATAGTCTGTAACCAAAGTTGAGCCGATACATCTGTTACCCAATGCCCTTGTACATAAAAAGTCCAATTTTTTCGATGATCCAAGCCTAAACTACAAGACACAACAAATAATAAACCCAATAATAATATTTTTTTCATATTTATTTTCCTTTATAATATATTTACTCAAACAATAATCCATCCCTAAAAACAAATAAATTTGTAAATTATCTTTATTTTAAAATCAATTAAAAAATACCCTATTGTAGAAGAGGGTTTTTATTAAGATCTGCAATATTTTCTTTAACTAGGTGTGTTCTTAGATTACGTTTCACCAATACAGAATACACTCCCTTTTTACTTAATATAGTTCAAAGGTTTTTAAATCAAACTCCTCTTCCATTCCTGTATTCATACTTTTTCTTTTGAGAATCCCTTTTTGAAGTTCTGGGATTCCACAAATCCACACGTATTTGATCCCTGCTTTATCCGCATATTTTAGCTGTTTCCCCAAATCCCAAGAAATATCTGGAAAAATCTCCACCCGATACTCTTTAGCTTTGGACGCCTGTAAAAACGATATAAGATCAGATTCGTAACTAAGATCTCCCTCTCTCTCTTTATCGAAGAAAGGGTTTTTCACCAACAAAGGAAGCACTTTATTAAGAGAATCTAACATCAATGTTTTATTTCCTGTATGAGAAAGAGCTATATTCTCTATCATACTAACACAATCTAAAAAAATATGCTCCATATTTTTTATATTATCAGAAATAGTATAAAACATTGCCAAAGGAATCGCAGAATCTAAGGCAATCATATGCTTCTCTACCACCAGATCCTGATCACTCAACAAACCATGCCCTCTGAGAAACGATTCAAAGGTAACATCACCAATGGCAAATCCTACTCCAGAAATTTCACTATTTTTATGAAATAAACTCACGAGATTATCGTAACGACCTCCTCCAAACAAGGCTCGCGTATTTTCAGGGTTTTTATCGAATGCTTCAAACACAAGGCCTGTATAGTATGCTAAGCCTCGAACCACCGAAAAATGATAAGAGAGAGGATTTTTTTCTTTAAAAATTTGTTCGCCTAAAGCTAAGATCTCTTTTAATTCTTTAGCTCCTTGAGATTCAGGGACAAGAGCAAAGTTTTCTTCAAAACTATTTTGACATATTTGATTAAATTTGGTAGTTTGTTCTGTAGAAAGCCCTATCTCCTGCAATAAGAGAGTGAATTTTTCTTGAGAAAGTTTATCTTTTTTATCAAGAGCTTTAGATAATTTTTCGACGAGATCAGCTGAGATTCCGAGATAGTCTATAAAAATATCTTGGACAAATTGTCGATGATTAATACGAATTTCATACATATCAGGATTAGCCTGAAATACCTCAAAGACCGCCTGTGCCGTACTGAGAATCTCAAAATCAGCAGAAACTCCTGTCGCTCCAATAAGATCTACATTTACTTGATAAAATTCTCGCAGTCGACCTTTTTGGGGGCGTTCATATCGCATAAAATTTTCGATTGAGTACCAACGCTGAATTTTAGGAAGCTCGTTAATTTTTGCGGCATACATCCGTGCAATCGTCGGTGTAAGCTCAGGACGAATAGCAACACGTCTTTCCCCTTTATCATAAAACACATAAAGCTGTTTCTCTGCGATCTCTTCACCACTTTTTGCTGCAAAAATCTCGAAGTCTTCTAAAATAGGACCTGATATTTTTTCGTAGGCAAAGCTTGAAACCGCTTCTTCGATCAAAGAAAACATATAAGAACGAAATCTCATCTCTTGGGGATAAAAATCCCTTGTTCCTGGATAGGAATTAGTTGATATTTTTTGACTCATAACTCTCTCTTGCTATAATTTGAATAATTATCCGTTATCTACCAAAGATACAAATACCGTAATCCCTTCTACTGAATGAATTATTACCCAAGAACCTTGAGTAATAACACTTTGATCCTGAGATCGAGCAGGGAAAATATCCGCTGCATGCTGGATTCTTCCTTGATTTTCGAGATTATTAATTGTCTCGACCACTTTTACTTTTTTCCCAATTAAAGCTTCTGATCCCTGCTTATAACCCACATCTTTTTTACTCATTACAAATAAAGGACGAATCAACGCTATTGCCACCCCTGAACCAATAAAAAATAGGACTCCTTGAATCCAAATATTATCGACCAATAGGGCAAAAAATCCTACTATTAACGCCACTAGTGCTAAAAAAATAAAAATTGTTGCGGGGGTTAATAATTCTAATACCAGTAACATTAATGCAACAATCCACCAAAAAACATATAGGGTATTTTGATCCATACTCTACTCCTTATGACAATTTTTTATTATCTTCTTACTATTATATATCAACGATATATAAAACAATAATTAAGAAGGAAAATGATGAAATTAATTATTATTCTACTATCATTTAATACAATGATTGGGGGAGCAGAGCCAAAAAATATTATGTATATCCCTGTCCGTCAAGGTACAAACCTATCAGTATCCCCAACAAATATTGATACCTTATATATCCAAAAAGTTGCTGCTCGAAGAGCTGGGCATATCAGTGTAGGAAATCAAGAAGATATTGATAACTTCAACGAAGACATGGAAGGAATCCTTCGCTCCAAACCCTTTAATAACAAAACAAATTCCTATTGGCTAGATCCAAATTTTCAATTTGGGCCAGGATCAGTTAACGATCTAGGAAGTAACCCCAACGCCGAACAAGTCTTACAGCCTTACATTTTTTAAAGCCACAACAACTGCAAAAATCATTGCTAGAATAATAAAGATCTGCGAAAAAAGTAATCCCGAAACAGGACGATCATAATATAGCTCAATACTCTGCGTTCCTTCTGGAATATAAGTATACTGCTGAATCCCATTGGCTCGATCAAGTCTTCCAGGCACACTATCTACTAAGATTTTCCAACCTGGGTCCATCAGATCACCAAAATAAAGTACTTTTGCTTCACTCAGATTTAGATCCAATCGATAAGCATTATAATTTAATCGTTCAGGAACAACAGGTACAGGAGGGGAAATAGTAAGATCTTCAGGAATCCCATAGCCAATATTTTCGATAGGAAGAACAAATTGCTCAATATTTTTAAGAGATCTTGACAAACTATCAAAAAGATCCAAACGATCTGTCTCCCGAACATTAGACACTAAAGCAAAACGCGGGAGTTTATTTTTTAGTTCATAAATAGCAACTGTTTGATTATAACTCCCTCGAAGATTCGTAATAAACAGAGCGTCTTTTTGTAATTGAGAAACAAATAACTGTTGATTGTCCGCACCAACTAAAAGATATTTTACGTTTCCAATATACCATAGTCTTCTATTCATTTCCCAAATATCATCATAACTCTGATAATTATCAATACTGTTAAAAGGAGAAGCAAAAAAATTAACATACCCATCATCCAAGCGAGATATAGGAATCCTTCCAAACATATTAAGATCAAAATAAGGAAAAGAATAGGTTAAGTCATTGTTATTTAAAGGGTAAAGTCCCTGCTCAACCACAGAACCCATAGGATGAGGAGAACCTGTCAAATTAGGGATGTAGAGAGAGCCTGATGCTCGATATTCTAAGCCTAAATTATCTTCCAAAAATCGAATCAACTCTGTTTTGGGGTAAAATTTTTCTTCATTGACATAAGTTCGAGCAATATAAAATCGATTGGATTGATATAAATTATACGATGTCAGAAGAATAATGATCAAAGGAAAGTAATTAAGAAATCGAGGATATCGACCCCCCAGATAACACAAAGCCGTTAACATAGTAAATAACGAAGTCATACTCAGTACTGCATGCAATCGACCAGTTAATATAGCATCGATCATCGCACGATCGGCACGCCCCAAAGCTTTACGAATAACAGAGGCATCGCCCCCTCCCGTAACCATCAGCAGGATCAACCAAAGAATACTCAATCCCATAATAGTACCCAACACTAAGAAAAATATTTTTTTCTTTTTTATATCATTCACGTCGCTTGATGCTAATAATTCTTTAACAGCATCCAAACCAAAAGCAGCAACAATACTCCAAGATAATCCTGTAATACTAAGAAATTTTAAGGGAACCCGCATTTTGTCCATTCCGGGGATTTGATACCAAAGCCAAAAAAATGGAGTCCCAGGAAGGTATTTCCCAAAAGCAAGGAGTAACGCTAGGAACCCGGCAAAAAGGAAAAATCGAAGAGATTTATCAGTTTTTTTCCAAGCAAGTACCGCCCCAATAATCATAAATACCATAAGAAAAAAACCTAAAGAATCTGTATTACCTGATAACGGTTTATCACCATAATAAGGATATTCAGGCTCGGAGGAACTAAGCCCATGATACCCAAATGCAAAACTGTCCAAAAGTTCGACTGGAGGAAAAGACCAACTGGTTGCAAATTCCCAAGATCCTTGATTGGCTAAAAATTCTGAATTACTCCAAAATTTTATTGTTGGAAGAAAAATACCCAATCCAATAATTACCACTAAGAATAAATAGCAAATTTTATTTTTAATGGTTTGTATAGGGAGAAATTCTTTTAATGTAGAAATAGGAAACGATATTGATTTGGTGTAAATCAGTAAATACAAAACCCAAGCCATCCCTAAAACTGTTCCATAAATCCCACGTTGTGGCTCTCCAATCATCATCCAAGCCCAAAAAATCCCAGCCCAAATAGTAGCTAATATTTTGAAGATATGTTTCTCCGTTCTTCCATCCAAAATAACAGAGAGACAGAGTAAAAACCCTGGGGTCATGGGGATTGCTTCAATTGCCAAAGCATGCCCACTATAAACTAAAGAAAGAACGTGAGGTAAAAAGGTATATGATAAAGCACCAAATACTGATGCTGAATCAGAAAGCCCTTGCCTTTTAATTAAGGTGAATGTCAATATTCCTGATAAAAACAAGGCAACAATATAGATCCAAACAACTTGAACATTCCCAGTTAATGCTAAAATACTATTGTACAAATCAGGGTTGGGAACATTAAAAATAAATCCGAGCCAGTAATTTGGGATAAAATGGTAACCCTGTTTGGATAATAAAGACCGAACAATAACCGACCTCATCGAAATATTATCATCCACCCCTTGGAGGAGCATTCCCATAAAGCTTTCTCGAAATAATAATAGAATCAGCCCAATTAGTACCATAGAAAAAAATATTCTTTTTTTATTGTCAGACATAATTGATCCTTATTGTCATATTTTTATTGTGAATTACTATAGATAAGTCATAAAATAATGTGAGTACCAAGAGAATATCTTATCACTAAAAGTAAGAAATAATTGCTATCTCATTATTTTATGAGAGTATATTTTGAGAATAATTCTTTTTATAAGCTAAGTGTCGATTTTTTTGTTCTACTAAGGCAACGATACGATCTTGAAACATCAATGTATAAACCCCATCTTCTATTTGAGGAAAATAAGAAGAAAGGGGTCGACCATATAAAAGATGATCCCTACTTCCTTCCCATTCTAGTTTTGGCAGGAAAGAGAGAGCTTTTTCAGGAAGGATAAGGTACTCTCTCCATTGATCTAGGTGTTCTAAATCCAAGGTGTCTTCTATAGAAATTCCCCCAGAATATCGCCTTTTTAATTTTGTCAAATGTCCCACCGTATCCAAGCTTTTGGCTAAATCCCTCGCTAAAGAACGGATATAAGTCCCTGAACCGCAACGAATAGAAGCAGTAATTTTTTGATCGCTATAAGTAACATCAAACCATTCTTGTACCTGTACAATCCGAGGTTTCATTTCTGGCTGTTCCCCTTTACGAGCTAATGCATAAGCCCTAGTCCCGTCGATTTTTAATGCCGAATATTGTGGAGGTACCTGCGAAATCGAACCAGTAAATTTTTTGAGTTTGTGAATAATTTGTTCTAAGGAGATATTGGGAACATCTTTAGTTTGGGTTACTATTCCCTCTTTATCATCGGTATCAGTCGCTATGCCTAGTAAGATTTCGGCTTCATAGATTTTATCAGATGCTAATAAGAGGTCAAAAAATGACGTGGCTTCGTTGATCAAAATGGGAAGTACCCCTTCAGCCATAGGATCGAGTGTTCCCCCATGACCGATTTTTTTGATCCCTGTAATTTTTTTTACTCTGCGAACAACATCAAAGGAACTCATACCAGACGGTTTGTTTATTCCTAGAATCCCTACTACCATGATAAGACACCTAAAATATATATAACATATTATACAGAACTTTCCTAAAAAACTCAAGGACTAAGAGATTATAAAATCCTTCGTTCTCTGTTTTTGAGTTTTTTTTTAAAGAATCGTATAATATAAGATATAAGAGAGGTCTCTATGCCTACCAGCCGAATTATTTCACGAATCCAACAGATAGAAAGTCGAATCACAGAAATCCAAAAGATAGGGCAAAAAAATATACCCCCTATAAAGAACGAAAAACAACAACGCCCTAACGGAGATACTTTCTCAGAGATTTTAGATGAGGTGGTACGCTCCAAAGAAAGTGAAACCCTCCTAAATGATCCTTCGTCTTTACTTGATACCAAAGTAGACACTTTAATGGAACTCTATAAATCAACAGGACAAATGCCCACAGCAAAGCCCAAAATACTTCCACAAAATAGAATCTTCTCATCCAATCCAGGGACTTGGGATCAGATCATTCAACAAGCTGCGGAGACCGTTGGAGTAGACGCCAATTTAATTCATGCTGTGATTCAAGCTGAATCTGCGTACAACCCCAATGCCGTTTCTCGAGCAGGAGCAGAAGGTTTAATGCAACTCATGCCCGAGACAGCCGCGAGGATAGGGGTGCAAGATTCTTTTGATCCTACTCAAAATATTATGGGAGGAGCGACGGTACTCAAAGAAATGCTTAACCGCTATAATGGAGATCTTATTAAATCGCTTGCTTCCTATAATGCTGGGCCAGAGGCGGTCGACCGAGCAAATGGGATTCCTAGGTATAAAGAAACTCAAGAATATGTTCCCAAAGTGTTAAATTATTATTATAATCTTAGTCATCGTTAACACCAACAATCACAAAGATCGTTAAAATCAACAATTACAAAGAGGAAAAATCATGGGTCAATGGATAAAAGTTGCTATTTTATTGCTGATTAATATTCTTATTGCTGGATCTATGCTTTATTTTTTAGATTACATGAAAATCATTAATTATAGAACAATATTTGATCAAATCACAGGAAGAACGATCACAGCACCAGCACGTGTTGAGGATTCTCTACTCCTAGAAAAAGAAGAGCTAAACAAAAAATGGGAGCTCCTAACCATCAAAGAGCTTGAATTGTCTAATTTAGATCAAACACTAGTTGCTAGTAATCTTTCCCTACAGACAGAACAACTCAAACTCCAAGATGATCGAGAGGCATTCCTCAATGAACAGGCTCTTGCTGAGCTCCAACAAAACGAAAAAAATGTCTATGATGTAAAAATCCAAGATGTCGCTATCCAAATTGCTGGGATGCCTCCTCAAACAGCCGCAGAGATTTTAAATCTACAGGATGACTTCCAAGTAGTTAGCATTTTCAAAAAAATGGATCAAATCGCCCTTGATAACGGTCAAGCTTCGACTGTTCCTTTCCTTCTAACCCTAATGGAACGTGAAAAAGCAGCTCGTATCCAAACATTAATGCTAGTACCTCAAGAAGGGTAATATTTTTATTTTCTTAATAGCTATCGTTGTTTCTTTAGGATGTTTTATAAAAATTTCTTGTTGATATTTTGACGAAAAAATAATAATCACGCATAATGTGGAGTAAATAAGAAAAATTATTAACAGTAATAATAATTATGGAAAAATTATGAAGACAATAAAAGTGCTTGTCCTGGCAGGAGGATTTTCTGCCGAAAAAGAAATTTCCCAGCGTTCTGGAGCGAATGTTTATCAAGCTCTCGTAAACGCTGGATTTGATACAACTCTCTTAGATCCCGCTAGCTCTGATTTTTCTTACGATGCTCTTAAAAAATTTGATATAGTATACCCTATTCTACACGGCACCAAAGGAGAAGATGGATGCATTCAAGGAGTGTTAGAAAGCTCTAACATTCCTTATGTAGGCTGTAATGTCCTAGCAAGTGCCTTAACAATGGACAAAGCATTAACAAAAAAAATATTCCATCAGTTAGGGATTCCTTGTGCCGAAGGCTTTGTTCCAGGAACTTCTTTGCAAGAGACCCTTCAGCAAATCAAAAAAATTTCTTACCCTGTTTTTGTAAAACCTGTTAATGAAGGTTCTAGCGTAGGCACTTTAATCCTTCACAATGAAACAGAAGCTTTAGAATTATTACCAAAACATTTAGATCTATATCCAAACTCTTTAGTGGAAACACTATTAATAGGGAGAGAGATGACTGTAGGAGTTATCTGTTTAGAGGATAACATTCAAATTCTCCCTATTTTAGAATTACGCCCAAAAGCAGAATTTTATAATTACGAAACTAAATATACCGCTGGAATGACGGAGTTTATTCTGCCGGCAAAAATAGACCCTATAACCTTTGAGTTGATTTCCACTCATGTTAAAAAAATTTTCCATGAGTTTCAGCTTCGAGACTGTGTGCGTATTGATTTAATCCTTACAGATCAAGGCCCTGTTTACTTAGAAATCAATACCGCTCCAGGAATGACTTATACCAGTGATATTCCTGCCATGCTCTCAGCTGCAGGAATCAATATTACAGACTTTGTTGATCAATTAATTCATAAGGCTTTAAGGAGATCTCTTTGTTAAATCAAAAACTATCAGCTCCTTTAATTCTTTTACTGATTGCTATAAGTTTTGGATTACATCGTGCTGTCTATGAATTTATGAATACTATCTCTCAAAGTTTTGAAATTAAGAAGATTGATATTAAAGGTACAGTCTTGTCAAGAGACATGCAATTTGAACAAATAATCACTCAAAGTACCAATGAAGCCCTTGGAAATCTTAACAATATTGACCTTCAAACATTAAAATATAACTTAGAACAATTAGAACTGATCAAAAAGGCCGATATTCAAAAAGATTTACCTTATACTCTAACAATCATAATCACCGAACGCCAACCCATCGCAACCCTCAAAACAGCTCAGTTAAATTATACGGTGGATAAAGAAGGGTATATTTTATCTTTAATTCCTAACATTGCTATTCCAGAACTAAGAGTAGAATTTGGTGTGGCAATAAACAATAGACAAATTGCCGATGATTTTTTGATCCAAATTTTGTCTTCTTTAGGGAGTATTGCTGCAAAAAATATCCAATATCTTCGTATTGACAAAAATCGGGAAAGTTATTTCCAACTTTATAACATCAGTCCCCAGTTTTATATAGAAAAAATGATTTTAAACGACGATTATATTGCAACAGCACAAAAAATTGGGCAAACACTCACCAACCCATCGTTAAAAATACCAAAAATTATTGATATTTATAGTTATAAAGATACTTCTATTGGTTTTTACTAAGATTATATAAGGATGAATCGTGGCAGTAAATCAATCTTCTTTCTCTATTTCTGTTGGACTTGATATGGGATCCAGCAAAATCAGTGCCGTAATTATTAGGTCAGGTACTCAGCCTGAAATTATCGGCGCAACCAGTCTCCCTTCTCGAGGAATCCGAAAAGGGGTCATCGTCAATTTAGAACAGGCTGCTCTAGTAACAACTGCTGTCCTTGAACAAGCAGAATTACAGGCTGGTATCACCGTTGATTCTGTTATTTTAGGGATTTCTGGTGGACATATCGAAGCGACAAAAAGCCGTGGGGTTATTGCCATTCAAAAAGAAATTTACCCTGCCGATATTCAACGCGTTATTGAAGCTGCAACTACTATTATTATTCCCCCTGATCGAGAGATTATCCATGTTTTGCCTCAATCATTTTCTGTAGATGATGAACATGGGATTAAAGATCCAGTTGGTATGGCTGGGTCCCGATTAGAAGTCCATGTTCATATTATTACTGTAGCAGCAAGCTCTGTTAATAATTTAATTAAAAGTGTTTATAAGGCAGGTTTTGATACAGCTGATATTGTTCTCAAACCGTTAGCAGCAGCTCGAGCCTTAATTAAAGAAGAAGAAAAAGAAGAAGGGTGTATCTTAGTCGATATTGGAGCTAGTACAACCAATTTTGTTGTTTTTACCGACGGTGGGATCAAACACACGGGGCAATTGTCAATCGGAGGTTCTCATATTACCAATGATATTTCTTACGGAATGAAAACCACCATGCATATTGCCGAACAAATAAAATGTACTTATGGAGCAGCCTTAGTCAGTATGATTCCTATACAAGATCAAATAGAAATCCCTACCCCAAATGGAAGAACAGAGCGAATCGAAAGTCGTCGCCTCCTCTGCGAAATTATCCAACCAAGATTAGAAGAAATTCTTTTCCTCGTTAATGAAGAAATCGAAAAAACAGGATTCAAATCTCAGTTATCTGGGGGGGTTGTTCTCACAGGTGGGGTATCTTACACCAATTATATTGAAGATCTCGCATCCGAGATTTTTAACTTACCTGTCCGCGTTGGTATCCCTCTACGTTTTAGAGGATTAGACGAATTTATTAAAAATCCTTCTTTTTCAACAGCTACAGGACTGGCTCTTTATGGATTACAACAAAGTCCAAAATTAGGTAATATCAGTAGTCCTGATGAAGAGAAAAATTTTCAGAAAATCGTATTCCGTATTCAAGATTGGTTTAATGAATTTTTCTAAGATAAAAATTATTAAAAAAACAAAATATATACCGATAAACAAAACAAGAGAGTTTTTCCCTCATAAACTATAAAGTACTATTGATCCTATAAAACTAAAGGATCTGGTCATATTATAGTTTGCTTGGAAACTTATCGATTAAGTTCGGAGGACGTAATGTCTTACTTTGAAGAATTATGGAGTGCAGGAAAAGAAGATCCTCAAGATATTTTTTCTGTTTTAAATGATCCCCAAATTCAAAATACACCCAATCTTGGTACTCAAGAAGAGGTGTTTTATACTCCGCAAAATCTTGTGCAGACTCCTAATATAGTACAAAAAGATATTCCAAAAGATATTTTTGAAGAAAACATTATTAAAGAAGAAGAACCCTCTAATAGTATGCTTACCGTATTAGGAGTGGGGGGAGCTGGGTGTAATGCTGTCAACCGTATGATTGAAGACAATGTGAGCGGTGTTGAGTTTGTTGCGATTAATACAGATATTCAAGTCTTAAAAAAATCTTTAGCAAAAAAATATATCCCTATTGGCACAAAGATTACCAAAGGTTTAGGTGCTGGTGCTAAACCAGAAATCGGCGAAAAAGCTGCTATAGAAAGCTCCGAAGAAATCCGCAACGTCCTCAAAAATACCGATATGGTCTTTATTACTGCAGGGATGGGAGGCGGTACGGGAACAGGAGCAGCTCCTGTTATTGCTCAAATTGCTAAAGAGAGTGGGTGTTTAGTCGTCGCTGTTGTTACTCTACCTTTTTCTTTTGAAGGAACAAAACGCCATAAAACTGCTTTAGAAGGGATTGATAAACTAAAAGACCATGTCGATACCATGCTAGTTATTTCCAACTCTCGGATTTTTGAAATTGTTGAAAAAAATACTTCCGTCAAAGACGCCTTCAAAAAGATTGATGAAGTGCTCAAACAAGCCGTCCAAGGAATTTCTGGTATTATTAGTGAAACAGCAATTATCAATGTAGACTTCAATGATGTCAAAACCATTTTAGCCAACCGCGGAGAAGCGATTATGGGTATCGGTCAAGCAAAAGGTGATGGGCGTGCATTAAAAGCTGCCCAAGAAGCCTTAGCAAACCCCCTCATCGAAAATAATACATTCCGCCAATCAGGAGCAATGGTTGCCAAAATTATTGGTGGATCAGATTTTGATATGAAAGAATTTCACGAAGCTGCAGAAGTTATCGCTCAATTTTGTCGTCCCGATGCGGAAATTATTATGGGATTAGATTTTGATGAGAATCTAAGAGATCAAGTGCGTATTATTATTGTAGCCACAGATTTAATCCGAGAAAAACCAAAAGTTATAGAACAAGTACCGCAAGCAACGCATATTTTTAGTACCATCGAAGATTTACAAAAAATGCATGGTTTAGAACCAGAGCTTCCTACACAAAATTATATCGATCGTGATGAAGACTGGGGATTAACACAACCTCGCAAAGCAATGATCTCAGAAGAACAAAGTTTTTTAGGAGAACGGAGAAGTATTGATTTTTCCTTACGAAAAGAAGACCCTCGTATTCAAAAAGATTTTGATCCGAGTGAGGCTCGACGCTCGGTGAGTGATGTGCCTCCTATGATCTCTGACTTGGATACTCCAGCGTTTTTAAGACGAAGAAAAAAAATCCATACGGATTCTAATTATTAATATAATCCTATTTACCAGGCATCTTTTATGTATAAATATTTTTTATTGATCTTAGCAGTGATCATATCGTCATGCGAAAAAAAACCTATTGCTCACGAAACCGTATTTGAAGCTATACTTGGATTCGAAGATAATCAAATCGGTAGTAATATTCCGATTTTAGGGAGCTACACAAATCGCCAAGGTTTACCTGATAATTTTCTTATTGATATTCCTGAAATGGTTATTGATGAAGGGTATATTTATATTGCCGATTCTTATAACAAAAAAGTGAGCGTTTTTCCTCTCATCTATCATAGACAATATTCCAATCCTCTAAAAGCTCTACTCAGTATTCCCAATCAAGGACAAGGTTATCATTTTGCCCGTCCTTATAGTGTCCTTGTTGATTCTAATAAAGATCTCTATGTATTAGCTTCTATTAACGATTTCGAATCCTATGAAGTACAGAATTACAACGATCAAACAACGGCAATCCAAAATTACAATAAAGTTCAAGAACAAATCGCTAAAATCCCTGTAGAAAACTTTTATTTATACAAATTTTCTTCCAAAGGAGAATTTATCCACCAAATAGGCATACAAGGAGTTAATGACAATCAAGCATTCTCTTATCCTAATTATATAGATACAGACAATTTTGGAAATTTCTATTTAGGATTTAACAATATTCAAAACAATCAACAACTTATTTCTATCTACCGATATAGTTCTAATGGAAATAAAAATTTTGAATTTACCAGTAAAGATCTTAACCTCTCTAGTAATTTCAATGAGATTCAATATCAAGGAAATATTATCTCGATTAACAACCATAAAAATAAAGAAGCTCTTGCCTTGGTTATCGAATATCAACCAATTTCTAATAACAATCAAGAGCTTATTCCTGCAACGATCGATAATATTTGGTCATCTCTTAATTCCTATAATATCGCTGACCAAACACTCAAACAAGAATCCGTCAACCATTTTGGTATTACCGAATCTATCTTGGGGATTGATTCCCAAGATAATATTTTTTTCCAAAGCTTTGATGAACAAATTGACGCTTTAAAAATACGAATCGTCAATACCGTCAAACAGCAAGAAAAAATCTATCATACCCCTCTACAGTCTTCGTACTATATTTTATTTAATTATTTCATCGACAATAAAGGAAATCTGTATAGTTATTTATTGGATCGAAATCAAAAATTACTTGTCCTCCAATGGAATATTAAAACGCAGGATATAAATACTAATAATACACCATTAGAACAAAATCAGGAACAAGAATGATTATTTGTGGTATTGATCCAGGATATGATAGAGCTGGGTATGGATTTTTAAAAATCAATAACCCACAATCACAGGAAGTATTAGCTTATGGATTGATCTCAACGGATAAAAAAAAGAGTTTCCCTGAGCGACTTTTTGAATTGGGAGGTGATATTAATTTATTATTCCAAAAATACCAACCCTCCCATGTATTTATAGAAAAACTCTTTATGGGAAGAAATACTACAACAGTATTACAAGTTGCAGAAGTACGAGGAGTGTTATGCTATTTATCTCATAAGCATAATATTATTATTACAGAACTTGCTCCAAAATCAATAAAAAAAATTGTTTCAGGATATGGAAACGCTGATAAACATCAAATGATCCGAGCAATCACTCTACTCCTAAATTTACCAGAACCCCCACAAACCGATGATGTTGCTGATGCATTAGCTCTTGCGTTCTGTGGCTCTATGAAACACTCTTAAACGAATCTTTTTTTTATTTTTTAGCCTTTAATATATAGGAAAATTATATTATGTAATAAGGAGTCGTATTTATGATTCAAAAAGTATTAAAGATTTCAGCGGTTTTTCTTGTAGTAATTTCTGTAGCTTTGGGAATAGTCAATCTCCAAGCTCAAAAACCGTCATTAAATATCTCTACCAGTAACTCTACTATAGAAAATCTTGCAACATCCTCTAATGTCAATGATTTACAAACTGTTCTACGTGCTATTGCCAAGCATATTACTCCAGGCGTCGTAAGTATCGAGGTTGAAGGTTCTCAGCGTCTTCCTGATGGATTAACAGAAGATCCATTTTTTCGATATTTTTTTGGAAATAGAGAAGAATTAAAACGTCAATATAATTCTGTAGGTTCAGGATTTATTATTACCCCTGATGGGTATTTATTTTCTAACTGGCATGTAGTAAAAGATGCGAGTATTATCCGAGTAACACTTGCAGACAACCGTTCTTTTGAAGCAAAGCTTATCGGAGCTGACACAGAATTAGATATTGCTTTATTAAAAATTGATGGTCAAGATCTTCCAGTTGTGCCTATTGGAGATTCGGATCAGACACAAGTCGGCGATTTAGTCGTAGCCATTGGTAATCCCTTTGGATTATCGAGTACTTTTACCTTTGGTACAGTCAGTGGATTAGGGCGCGAAGGTATTTTACCTGGATTCCAACGCTTTATCCAATCTGATGTTGCCGTTAATCCAGGAAATTCTGGTGGACCTCTCCTAAACATTAAAGGACAAGCAATTGGCATTAATACGGCGATCCGTTCGCGAAGTGGTGGTTATGAAGGGATTAGTTTTGCAATTCCTATTAATATCGCCTATAACATTGCTACCCAATTATTTACTTCTGGTACGATAGAACGAGGATTTTTAGGGGTTATTCCACAAGAATTGGATAATATTACCCGTAAATCGCTCAAGCTCGCCAACGATGAAGGAGTTCTTGTATCTTCTTTAGAAAGTCGTGGACCTGCAGGTAATGCAGGGATTCAACAAGGGGATGTAATTACTAAAATTGATAATATAAAAATTTCTTCTCCTACTCATTTAACAGAAGTTATTGCAGGTAAAAATCCCAAAGCTAGTATCGAGATTGAAGTCCTTAGAAATGGTCAACGAAGAACAATCGTCGTAACCTTGGGGGTTCGTCCATCAGCTATTGTAAGAGGAGAGAGCTTAGAAGGGCACAGTAAGCCTGGAAATCCAACTTCTAGTGAATTATTTAAAGATGTTCTATTCTCAAGCCCTAGTGATCAAGATCTCCAACGAAATGGAGCAAAAGAGGGAGTAGTTGTTACAAAAGTCGATCGAAATAGTCCCTTAGCATTTATTTTATCGCCAGGAGATATTGTTGCTGCAATCAATAATTACCCTACTCCTAATATTACCACCTTCAGGGAAGTGAGTAAAAGTTTAGAAAATTCTAAAACTTTCGCTTTCGCGATTTATAAAAGAGGCTATTTAGTTTATCGCAGCATCGAATTTTAAATTTCTGTAAAAACTATTTAATATCCCATAAATGATATATTATTATTTATGGGATATTTTCTTAAATTCCTAGTAGTAACCCTTGGAACATTGACTTTTATAAGAATATATTCGACAATAGAAAGACAAAGTAAAATACAGCAATAAGGAAATCCAACAATGAAAAAAGAACTTCCTCACTCCAAACCACTAAACGGTAAAGAATGGATCACTTCTTCTGTTTATACACTTCCTAATGGAGACGTTGTCCACCATAAACCAGAAAATATGACCCAACTGTTAGGAAACAAACTCGTATACAAAGATGATCCTAGAATCATTCTCAGGGGTAAATTGGATAGTTTTCAAAGTGGATTAGCAGTAATCATTCATCAAGTTCGTAGCCAGTATCAAGTATCTTCCTCTTTGATAGAACAGCTAAGAGCATTACTAAGCTATAGCCGTGATATTTTAAAGCATGAAGTGTTAAATACCCCTCTTCCCATACAAACACTTCTTTCTTGGACTTATGATGAAATACGTGAGTATTCTCACAATCCTGCAAAATATTTTGGTCTTCCTCAAATGCTCCTCGTTGATGATTCGTTTAGCCCTGTGGTGCTAACATTAAATCTCCTAAGAGCAAGCATCCGTGAAATCGAAATCCACGCCGTCCAAGCATTCCATGAAGAAAATAAAAGAGATGATTTAGTAATGGCGTTAAACCGTATGAGTTCTTGTTTTCATATCCTTATGTACCAAGAAATTGCTGATGAAGAACAAAGGAATAATACATCTCCTTCTTAGGAAGTATTATAAAAAATTTTATTTCCCAATACAAAATTGGGAAAAAATACGATCTAAGATCGCATCGTCGGTCGTTTTACCTACAATTTCTTCTAAAAAGATACGGGCTTGCCGAATATGAGACGCTGTAAATTCTTCTGATTCACCTAATTGAATGGTATATTTAGCTTTTAAAAGGGATTGATAACTCTGTTGCAAAAGATTTTCTTGACGGACATTGGCAATAAAAATATCATTTTTTGGATCAAAACCCCCAGCAAAATAATATTCAGCAATTTTATCAAAAATATGCTCTAAACCTTCCTGCGATATAGCAGAAACCAAGATCGTATCTTCAGTAAATCTTTTTAATTGATTGGGAAGATCACTTTTATTAAAAATTGTCATTACTTTTTTATTTTTTTCTTGTAAAAGTTCGATAATTTGTTGATCTTCTTCTTGTAGTAATATCGATTGATCTAATATATGGAGCACCATATCTGCTTGATCAATAGCGTCTATACTGCGTTTTGTTCCTTCTTGTTCGATAAGATTATTAGTTTTACGTAATCCTGCCGTATCAAAAAAGCGAATCAACAACCCTCGGGCAGAAATACGATGCTCGATTACATCTCGTGTTGTTCCAGCAATATCACTAACAATAACTCTATTTTCTTGTACAAGGGCATTTAATAACGATGATTTCCCTACATTAGGACGCCCAATTAATGCTATTTTGATCCCTTCAGTACTCATTTTACCCACCTTCGCCCCAGAAATCATTTGGGTAATATCACTCGTAAGCTCATCAATCAAAATAATATATCGCTCCGATAAATCTTCTGTATTCACTTCTTCTTCCGCATGATCGATCGCCATTTCTAATAATGCTAAAATATCCAAGATTTGACGATGAAGATGGTCAATTTTATGAGATAGTTTCCCTTCTAAACGCCCTAAAGCTTGAGCATGAGCAAACTGAGTTTGGGAGTCGATGAGATCTTTGATCGCTTCAGCTTGTGTAAGATCAATTCTTCCATTGAGAAATGCCCGCATGGTAAATTCCCCAGGTTCGGCAGTTGAAATCCCTAAATAAGCCAAAACCCTCATCACTTCTCGAACAATATAAGGACTACCATGAGTCCATATTTCTAAGGATTCTTCTCCAGTAAAAGAGCGTCCATGATAAAAGAGAGCAATCATCACCTCATCAAGGACTAAATTGGTAATAGGGTCTATAATTTTGCCATAAACAATCTCATGAGAACTCTTATTCTGTAATTTTCCTTTAAAACATTGAGATACCAAAGCTATACAATCTGTTCCAGAAACACGAATCATCGAAACCCCAGCAATTCCTGGAGCAGTAGCAGGGGCAGCAATAATTTTAGACATGATATTTTCCTTAATATAAGCAAGCCCGCAAATTTACGGGCTTGTTTGTGATTATCAATTTTTTAGATACTTTTTTTACTAAAACGGCTATCAATATTGATAAATTCTTGTTCAATAATAGAAAAAACATTTTGTACTGTCCAATACAATACCAATCCCGATGGCATTCCCCAAAAAAGAAACAAAAAGATTACAGGCATGAGGTAACCTTGTACCTGCATTTGTTTTTGCATCGCATTTTGAGAATCACCCATTCTCCCTTGCTGGAGGAATACAGAAACCAATTGAAGGAGCGTCATAATAATCGGTAGAAGGTGAATTGTAAACGAACCAATCATAAAAAAAACATCAGGCATTGTTAGATCGGTAATCCATAAAAAGCCGGCTCCTCTGAGTTCGACTGAGCGAGATAACACTCTAAACAGGGCAAAAAATACTGGGATCTGGAATAATAAAGGTAGACACCCTCCCAAAGGATTCACTTTTTCAGATTTGTAAAGTTCCATTGTTTTTTGTTGGAGAACTTGAGGATCGTGTCCCCATTTTTCTTGTAATTTATTTAATTTAGGCTGAAGTACTCTCATTTTTTTCATGGAAACCGCAGATTTAAAAGACAAAGGAAGCAACAAAAGTTTGACAACAATCGCTATCAAGATCAAAGTTAGCCCAGCACTCCCTGTGGTTTCAACCAATTTAGACATAAGCCATATAGTACCATTCTCAATTGGTTTGAGCATCCAATTAAAAACGAAAGGCCATTTAAATAACTTGGTATATTCTGTATTAATTTGTTGTACCATCTGTTCGGTACGAGGACCTACATAATAAACCGTTTGGTAATCTAAAACTTGATTGGAAGTAATGTTAGTAGCAAGAACCTGTATTCCCAAGCTGACACGCGATTGAGCACCAAACTCTAAGCCATTATATACAACAACTGTATTAGAAAAATTAGGCTGTATAAGCGTTAAAAAGAAGTTATCTGCTATTGTTCCCCAAGAAAAATCAGATAAAAATTCTGCAGGTTTAGGGCCACCAAACCAACTGCCTCCGTGAAGATTAACTTTTTGGAGTTTGTCTCCGTTGAAATACTGATACTCTGGAATATTATTCCTATTGGTAGTTGCTCGTGAAATATCAAATAGAGAAGCAAAGCTAAAGGCTAAGCCTTCAAAATTTAATTCAACATTTTGGGTCGTCGTATTAGAAATTGATAAATTCTCTAATACTTGACCATTACTTAGTAATTCTACAACACGAATAAGATTGAGTTGTTTGCCTTCCACCGTAGCGGAAGTAGACATCATAATCTTGTTAGAGGAAGCTTCCATACGATAAACAGGTCGCAAGTCGTTGGTTACTAAAGAAGTATAAGTTCCAAAATGAAAATCAAAAGTGCTCAATTGCCCCAATCGATCACTAATAAGAATATCGTTACTGAGTCGATTCCACGATCCATTAATCGAAAATGAAACAGCACGTCCCCCTTTTGGAGAAAAAATAGCCAAGCTAGAGTGATCAGGAGCAGAGATTGTGTATTCGTTTGTATCTTGTGAATTAGAATATTTAAGTTCTTGTCCTGCCGTAAAATAAGGGATAGACAATAGCAATAGACTTAGTAAAAAACCTTTGTTAAGCATAAAACCTCCAAATAGTATAGACGTATATCATACTATATAATAAAAATCTCGTCAAGATTTTTTTGACGAAAAAATAAAAAAAGGTTATACTATAAAAAATATTATTTAATACTCAATCAAGATCCCACTATCTGTATTTATAAGGAAAATTTATGCTAGAAAAATTTGTCATTGAGGGAGGTACCCCTCTTAAAGGCTCTGTAACCATCAGTGGTGCAAAAAATGCAGCATTACCAATATTAGCAGCAACACTCCTCAGTAAAGAAACAATAACCCTCCATAATGTTCCTAATTTAGAAGACACCCATACCATGTTTCGTTTATTAGAATCCCTAGGTAAAACAATTATCAAAAAAAACAATACCGTAATTGTTGAGGAACACAAATCATTAGGTCATGAAGCACCTTATGAGATCGTCAGTAAAATGCGAGCCTCTATTGCCGTTATGGGTCCCCTCACAGCACGTCTTGGTAAAGCCTATATTTCTATGCCTGGGGGCTGCAATCTTGGCCCTCGTCCTGTTGATCTCCATATCAAAGGAATCGAAGCTCTTTCTGCTTCCTGTTATACAGAACATGGATATTTAGATGTAAGTACCAAAAACGGTCTAATTGGTTCTTCTATGAATCTCCTCGGAAAAAATGGAAGTTCTGTACTTGCTACCGAAAATATTATGATGGCAGCTTGTCTTGCTCAAGGAACAACAGTAATTCACGGGGCAGCTAAAGAGCCTGAAGTCGGTGATCTCGCACAACTCCTTATCAAAATGGGAGCTAAAATTTCTGGGGTAGGAAGTGATACTATAACAATCGAAGGAGTTTCATCTCTTGGAGGAGCGGAGTATTCTGTAACCCCTGATCGGATCGAAACAGGTACTTTTATTATTGTAGCAGCAATTACTAAAGGAGATATTTTGATTAACAACTGCGTTCCCACTCATCTCAGTGAGGCACTCCAGCTCTTCCAAAAATCAGGTATGCACATTACCATTATCGATGAATCTACTATTCATATTCAAGCAAGTTCTCTAAAAAAAGCTGTAGACTTCACTACCTTACCCTATCCTTTATTTCCTACTGATCTTCAATCACAATTTTTAGCTTATCTTTCGGTAGCAGAAGGGAAAAGTATCATCACCGAAACGATTTATCCTGATCGTTTTATGCACGCGGCTGAGTTAAATCGTATGGGGGCTCATATCCATGTAGATAATGGGATCGCCATTGTCGAAGGAGTTCCCACACTATCTAATGCCTCTGTGATGAGTTCAGATTTACGAGGTGGAGCAGCTTTGGTAATCGCGGCTTTAGCAACCCCAGGGCAAAGTACGGTATCCCGTATTTATCATATCGACCGTGGCTACGAAAATTTTGAACAAAAACTACAAGCTCTTGGAGCAAAGATAAAACGCTGTAAAGCATAAAATTACAAAGTTATAGGAATCTCGTGAATTTTTCATTAAAACTATCTCTTCATCTTCTAATTTGGGCTTTAATTTTTGGTTTTGTATCGGGAATTTTTGGGATTAGTTCTGCCTTAATTCAAATTGCCGATTTTTATCTACAAGAGGGAACGCAACAAGCTACTGATATATATAATTATCGAATTTCCAATACTGATAAAAATCCTTTAAATGATAATGTAATCACCGAATTACAAAATATTCAAGGAACGGCGTTTGTTGACCCTTATTTTAAGCCGACTAACCAAGTTATCGGTAGTATTAACTATTTTGGGTTTTCTGCTTCAAACGCTATAACTCTTAGCGGAATCCCCAAAAGACAAGGCATCAAAAAAGCAAGCCAAGCACACCAAAGTCAGTGGAATTCCGCAGATTTATCTAGTATTCCTGTACTTCTACCCCAACAAGCCATCTCTCTTTATAACAATCTTGCTCCACAACGATCGTGGCCTTCATTACCTGAATCTTCTTTTATTGGTCTTCCAGGCGTCGAACTCACAATCAATACCAATAGCGTTCGTGCTATTATTTCTGGTTTTGATCCTGATGAATTCGGCACAACTATTACTGCTCCTTCAGAAAAATTATATGCCTTTTTCAATAGTATAGGATTAAATCCTACCTACGATTATCTTATTTTAGAAACCGTCCCAGGATTAACAAAAAAGCAAAACCGAGAACTTCTCAAAAGTATAGAAGATTTGGGATATCAAACAACCGCCGCACGAGAAGATAATTTCCAGCAAGAATTGTTTATGAGAATTAAATACACTATTATGATTTTTGGTATCAGTATCTTGATTGCCTTTATATTTTTACTGCATTATAATATCCAAATTCTTTTGAGACCTCTTCGAGAACGACTCTTACTATACCGTATTTGGGCAGTAAAAGACCATCTTATTTTAAAAACATCTTTTTTTTCTACGATCTTTGCATTTCTAGCAGGTATGGTTTCTTGGATTGTTTGTTTTTTTGCTGTTATTCCTGCGCAAAGCTATATTATTGATACACTATCAAAATTTGGAATTAATACCCCCCCTCTAAAAGATACGGTACGTATCTCTTTAGAAACAGCTCTGATCTGTATGCTTCTCTATCTAAGTATCAATCTCATCACTGTTATCTATTTTTATTATAACATTCCCAAAGCAAGTTATATAAAAAAATTCTAAATTTTAAGGATATTTCCCCAAAAATATTAAAGTTTTCATAGATTTTCCGAAAACTTGTTAAGTCTTACAAAAAACAGCGTAATATTTTAAGGAGAATCTCATGAAAAAACAATTATATGTATTAATAAGTCTTGTTCTACCCATTCATATTTTTGGACAAGGTTTAGTCAACCACACACTAATTGATTTTAATACTTTTGAAGAACAAATTCAAGAAGTCTATCCAAATCCGGAAAATCAATTATTATCCGCAGATGGAGAAGCCACTGCCTCTATAGGATCAGAGCTATTTATGCTTGATAATTGGCTTATTACTCTCACAAACTCTTCTGGAGAAAATCCTATTTCCCGAAGAGACTCTTACTCCAAGCGTATTGCCAGCGAAGAACAAGGCACTGTCTTGGGTGTCCGCATTAAATTCCCCGATTGGCCTTATGCAGGCGAAGCATCTATCAAACCTAAATTTCCCCTTCTTCCTTTTACTGCTGACGGTAATTATGCCAATATCAATAACGGTGTTGTTACTAATGTCGGTGGTATCAAATCAGTCTCCATGTGGGCGAATGGTAGAAATTTCCCTTTCAGTGTGGGCTTAAGAGCTGCCGATATCAACGGAAAAATTACTGAATTTGCTTTAGGTTCTTTATTTTATGTAGGCTGGAGAAAACTAGTTTACAACAATCCATATTTTTCTGACCGTCCTATTAATAATATCCGCCCTAACACAAGAATCTACCCTAGTGAAATCCCCCTCCTACGATTCGAGCAGCTTGCTATTTACAAACCCCACAATCAAACAGGAAAAGATTTCGTTGGATATTTTGGTAATATGAATATTGAATACACCCCTTACCTAACCGAAATGCCTACCGATATCAACGACGAAGCAACTTGGGGTATCATTCGAGAAGAACAAGAACGCCGAGCAAAAAATATTAATTCTGCACTCTATGAAGAAATTTTACAATATGAATATGCAAAACAACGCGTCCAAAATCCAAATGCAGCAAATAACGATGAAAACAATTAATCGATAAAATAATAATGATAAATTGCCGTCACACGGAACAGGGACGTCATCGTATGGCGGTAGAAGAAAGATTCTTCTACGCTACAAAGACTAAGAACAAGACAGTATATACTGTCTTGTTTTTTTTACTGGTAAGTATATTAGTAATAACATATCCTAAAAAAGAGCATATTCTTCTTTTTGTTTAGATACTAGACATTTTATAAGACATACTATATAATATAGCTATCCGCCTGAGTGGTGAAACTGGTAAACACGCAGGACTCAGAATCCTGTGCCGATAAAGCTTGCAGGTTCAAGTCCTGTCTCAGGCACATAAAAACAAGTGCCAAAATTGGCACTTGTTTTTATTTATCATAGACGCAAAAAATAGAAGGGGATTGCTATGCCTACTACACCACAAAATACCATAAAAAACCGAAGCATTTTTTGCGGAGATTGTTTGGATATTCTAAGAGGATTCAACGATAATTCCATTGACCTAATTTATCTGGATCCTCCCTTCAACAAAAAAAAGCAGTTTATCGCTCCGATCGGTA
>JBOFHK010000016.1:0-50176 GCA_051649605.1 Brevinema sp.
GGGTATTTGTGCGATGTTTGTAGGATTTGCAACGAATACACCTCTTACAATAGAGCAGCAGTTTCTTACGATTATTACGGCGAGTTTGGCAGCCATAGGGACAGCGGGAGTTCCAGGAGCGGGAGCTATTATGCTCTTATTCGTTTTTGAAACCATCGGTCTTAAAATGACAGAAGGGTCGCCGGTAGCCTTGGCTTATGCGATGATCCTTGGAGTGGATGCGATCCTTGATATGGGGCAAACGGCACTTAATGTCGGTGGAGATTTAGTTTGTACATCGGTTATTGCTAAATCAGAAAATGAATTAGACGAAAGTCAGTGGAAATAAATAGGATGATAAAATTAATTAGTAAATGCTTATATGCTCCTATTTGATAAGTATATGAGATAGACATATAATAATTATATAATTTAGGAGGAATCAAATGATATTAGGTTGCCCAAAAGAGATTAAAGTTCATGAATATAGAGTGGGGTTAACCCCATCTAATGTTAAAGACTACACAAACGCAGGTCATATAGTATATATCGAAGAAAAAGCAGGGGAAGCGATCAGTTTTACTGATCAGATGTATAAAGATGCGGGGGCGATTATCAGCTCTAAAAAAGAAGTTTTTGAAAAAGCGGAAATGATTATCAAAGTCAAAGAACCGATCCCATCAGAATATGAGTATTTCAAAGAAAATTCTTATCTTTATACTTATCTTCATCTCGCAGCTGATGAAACATTAACCAAAATGCTCCTTGAGAAAAAAATTAATACTATTGCTTATGAAACAATTAAATTACCAAATAATTCTCTTCCTTGTTTATCGCCTATGAGTGCTATTGCAGGGCGATTGGCAGTACAAGAAGGAGCAAAATATATCGAAAAAACCTATGGGGGATTAGGTGTTCTTTTGGGCGGTATTGCAGGAATCCCTAAATCCCATGTGGTAATTATTGGAGCTGGGGTTGTTGGTATTAATGCTGCACAGATTGCTATAGGTATGGGAGCTAGAGTTACGATTTTGGATACTAGTGCCGAAAGACTAGCTTACATCGACCAAATCTTTGGAATGCAAATAGAAACACTAATCAGTACTCGTGGAACCTTAGAAGATTTGTTACCTCATGCGGATATTATTATTGGAGCGGTCTTAATTCCTGGGGCGAAAGCACCAAAACTGATCACCAAATCCGATCTGAGCAAAATGAAAAATGGTGCTGTTATTGTTGATGTTGCTATTGATCAAGGTGGTTGTTTTGAAACTTCTAAAGCAACCACCCATAGTGAGCCTATTTATACGATTGATGGAGTTATTCATTACTGTGTTGCGAATATGCCAGGAGCCGTGGCTCGTTCTTCTACACTCGCCTTAACCAATGCGACCTTGCCTTTTGGTTTGATCATTACTCAAAAAGGTTTTAAAATGGCTTGTCAAGAAAATCCAGCGATCAGAGAAGGATTAAATACTTTTAACGGCTATTGTACGTATAAAGGTGTTGCTGATGCTTTTTCTATTCCTTACGTTACGCCAGAAAAAGCATTTGGTTAAATTATTTTTACATTAAAACAAATACAAAAGGATCTCTTATGAAATTATCAAATAGAATTAACAATCTCAAAACTTCTCCTGTACGTAAGTTATTACCATTTGCTGATATAGCAAAAAAAAAGGGACGTGATATTATCCACCTTAATATTGGTCAACCTGATGTTGAAACTCCAGTAATATTTTTTGAAGCTATCCAAAACTGGGTGAAAAATAAAAAAGTACTTTCTTACGAACATTCTGCTGGTTTAAAAGAATTACGTGAAGAAATTGTTCGATATTTTGAGAGACTAAATATTAGTTATCATGTTGATGATGTGATGATTGTTAATGGTGGAAGTGAAGCTTTTCAATTTATTCTGATGAGCCTTTTTGATGAGGGAGATGAGATTCTAGTACCAGAACCGTATTATGCTAACTATCAAAGTTTTTATTCCACTTTAGGTATTAAGGTACGTCCTATTCATACGAGGGCGGAAGATGGATTTCATTTGCCGTCTTTAGCTGAAATGGAAAGATCTATCACTCCCAAAGTTAAGGCAATTATGTTCTCTACTCCTGCAAATCCGACGGGTACGGTTTACACCAAAGAAGAAATGGATCGTATTGCGGTACTTGCTGAAAAATACGATCTGACGATTATTTCTGATGAGGTATATCGTGAGTTTTCCTATGGTGATGTGAGAGCGATTAGTTTTGGAGAATATCCAGAACTGGCTCAGCGAACGGTTATTATTGATTCAGTATCTAAACGTTTCTCCGCTTGTGGAGCAAGAATCGGCTGTGTGGTGAGTAAAAATAAAGATTTTATTGATGCCATTTATCGTCAATGTCAGGCACGTCTTGCCTCTTCTACTTTGGATATGGTGGGATCTCAGGCTTTATACACTTTAAACCCTGATTTTTTCATCCCTATTCGTCAAGAATATATGGAACGTCGTGATGTTTTATTTGAAGAACTAGCAAAAATAGATGGTGTGTTTGCTCGTAAACCAGAGGGAGCGTTCTATTGTTTGGTGGGTCTTCCTGTGGAAAATGCCGAGCATTTTTCTTCATGGCTTTTGAGTGAGTTTGAAGTAAATAACGAAACGGTGATGGTTGCACCAGCAGAAGGGTTTTATTCGACAGATAATCTTGGCAAAAATGAAATTCGGATTTGTTATGCCCTTGAAAAAAATGTCCTTCGTAGGGCGATGTATATTATCAAGGAAGCCCTCGAAGCTTATGCTACAATCCCAAATAAACCTAAGAATTAATTAACGAATAATAAGTAAAAAATAAATCCTGTAATTCTAAAAATCTTCGATCCCAGTATATAGTAGAAAATTATTATCGGTGAAGGCTCGAGAGGTGATAATATGGTTATTTTTTTGTTAAAGAGAGCGATAGTATCTATCAAATAGTTTTTCGTTATATTCGTCAGCTCCATCGAGATTAGAGCTTTTAAATACAGGGGGATTTTTTCCTTGTTCGACCATTTTACTCACAATACCTGTAATAATCGCTTGGGCAATTACCAATCCTGTTATATCGGACGTTGCTCCTACAGGAATATCGAATCCTTCTATATAAAATGACGCATCTCCCTTATCCGCTCTGTTGTCGATAGTAATATCAGCGATCTCGTACATTTTTTTCCCACTTATATGACGAGAATCACTTGATTGAGAATGTTTTATTGATGTTAAGGCGATGACAAATACTCCCATTTTTTTGGCTTCTAAACACATCTCCACAGGTACATTGTTTCTTCCTGAGTTTGATACTACCATAAGTACATCACCTTTTGACACTTGGTAGAGCTTTAAAAGAGCCTGTGAGTAGCCATTGAGACGTTCTAAATAAGTACTTTTATTAGGCATTTCATGGAGCATTAATTCTGGTGGTAAAATGGCTTTGACCAAAGCAAGACCACCTGCCCGAATATATATTTCTTCGGCGACCATATGAGAATGTCCCGAACCAAACACATAAAAAGAGCCTCCACTATTACAAGAATTGACAATGGCTTCTATCGATTTTTTGATATTGGAGCTTTGTGTTTGCTCTACTTGCTCAATTTTATCTAGTGCAAATTTAAAATATTTTTTAACAGTAGTCATTTTTGATCTCCCATAATAAGATTTTCTATGTATTGCATTAGTTGCTCTCCCACCCCTTTTTTATAGGGACTTGATAATACTTCATAATTTTCTGTTTGATAAGCTTCAGCATCGGGAAGGTATCCTGCGTATCCATTGGAAAATCCGAAAAAAAGAGTATTAGGATATTTTTTTTTGATCCCTTTAGACAGTAGAGAATAGGTTTCCGTTGGTAGAAAGATAATGTTTAATTGATTTAAAATAAGGATACTCACTGGTATTGTAATGGAAGAGATTCCTTGGAATCGTTCGGTAAGAGATAAGTTACTTTGAGCTCCTTCTCTATAGGATTGTATGATCCTTTTTTCTATCCGAGACAACAAAGGATTTTGCTCTGCTTCCAGCCAATCCTTTGTTACCTGTTTGAGTTTAGCTTGAGCAATAGGTAAAGGATCAAGATTTTTTGTTGATAAAGAATATTTTTTTTCTTTAGTTTTTAAGATTGATAGGTATTCTCTTTTTTTACTTTTTTTAAGTAGTATTTGAATAGAATTGATAATCATGTCCCCCAATCGTTCGATTTCTGAAAATGTTGCTGATTTTTTGGTAAATCGGGTGCTAATATCACCGCAACTACCATTAAAAAAAATAGATAGGGAACATAGATTTTTATTTTCTAAATGGTGAGAAATATAGCCTGGAAATTCAGCACTCATAAAAAAATTTTCGTGATTTAAAATGGTAGGGTGGCAAGCAAAATTGTATAGAAGGAGTGTTCGTTTGTCATCGAAATCTATTTTAATAAGGTCTAAACTATGATCAATCTCTCTTATCATTTCGTTCCTATTGCTACACACTCCATCAGGAAGGACACCGTGAAGATATTCAATCTGCCCCGCGGAAGCATTCCTTAATGATTCTTGGATGCAGATAGTGATTTTTTCTAAGTAACATTTAATTACCGTATGATCAATCTTCCCAAAAGTGCTTTGTTGCCCATGAAGAAAGCCTTTTTGTGTATTAATAATCCCTCCAGGAGCAGAATGAGTATGTGTTGTCGATATAAAAACGTGGTCTATTCCTAGAGGTTTGATATGTTTTTTGACGCGATCGACAAATTCTTCATCCACACAGAGTAAATCCATTTGGATTAAGGCGACATGTTTTTTGTCTAAAGAAAATACGACGGTTCTTATGAATAGATCGTCATGAATTCCTTGAGATTTCCGATTGACGTTGTAGCCGATAAGAGGTACAGGTTTTGTAGGGGTAATCTTTGTTTTAAAAAATCCAATAATTGCTTCCATTGTTGTTACCCAATAATCCCTAAACTAGTACCTACAATAGAAAGAACAATAAGAGCTAATAAGATTAATAAAGTGTTTGTTCCTTTTTTTATCAGAGAATAGCAAGTTAAAACGAGTAATATCGGCAATAGATTTGGAAAAATGCCATCTAAAATTTCTTGGATTACGATTTTTAGTTCATCGACTTGAATTATATAAGGCACGTTTAGAGTTACCATTTGGGGAACGAGACCTCCAATAAGTACTAATCCCAGAATATTAGCAATTTGTGTATAGCGTTGGATTTGATTTTTATTCTCAGATTTATTTAAAAATTCAACTCCCTTTGAATAAGCTTCCCTAATGCCATAATATTTGATACCCATATTTAAAATATTGAAGGCAATAAAACCAAGAATTAACCCAATAGGATTCCCCTGAGCACCGAAGGATGCAGCGATAGACATACAAATTGGCATCCAAGTTAGCCAAACAATGCTATCTCCTAAACCCGAAAGAGGACCCATGAGAGAGACTTTCATTGCTGAGATAAATTCTTCACCTAGGTGCCCTTCCTTTTCTTCGAGGGCAATAGTGATTCCTAAAATAGGAGCTGCAAAAGAAGGCATGACATTAAAAAACTTAAGATGGCGTTGCATTGCTTTAGTTCTATCTTCTTTGTTAGTATAAAGTTTTTGGAGAATAGGTTTTATCGAGAAGAGAAAAGCGAGAGATTGCATTCTTTCATAATTCCACGAAGCTTGCAGGAAATTCATTCGCCAAAAAACGGACATTAAATCTTTTTTAGAAATTTTGTTTTTCATAGATCGTACTCCTCCGATGATTTAGTACTGATTTTAGAATTTTTTTGATCGAGAGAGTCCACGATGAGTGCGACGATAAGTCCGATCATTGCTAATCCAATAGTGGGGATTTTTAAATAGACAGAACAGATAATCCCTAAAAGGAAATAAAACCATAAATGTTTATTCATCATTAATGAGAGTAACATTCCAAATCCTAGTGCTGGTAAAATCCCTCCAGCAACTTTTAATCCATTTAAGATTATATCGGGGGTGATGGTAAATGCTTGCTCTACATATGATGCCCCGAAATAAATAGCGAGAAATACGGGGATCGCACGAGACAGCATAAAAGGGATTAAGCCCAATAGATGATAGAGATCAGGCGAATTTAGATCACCTTTGAGGGCTGCTCTATCAGCACGGTGGGTGAGACCGATTGTGATTGTTCGTGCGAATATATCTAATTGCTGAACAACAACGGCAACGGGAACGGCAATTGCAACCCCAGCTACCGCACCTTTTCCAGAAATAATTCCCACAGAAGTGCCTAAAATAGCACCAGAAATTACATCTGGAGGAACGTATGCTCCAATCCCCACAATCCCCAACCACATAAGTTCTAATGTTGCTCCAATTATTAATCCTTGGGTAGGATCGCCTAGTATTAATCCTGTAATTGTACTAGAAAAAATAGGCCGCCATAATCCCAGCTGAAAACTGAATAGATCAAAGGTACAAATTGCAGCCCATAGGCTTATCATTATTGCTTCGATAAACATTTATTTACCCTCCTATGGTATACTGATATAATCTTGAATATAAGTGAGAGTATCGTTAGGTACCATTTGCACTTCTACACGAATATTTTTTTTCATAAGATTGATAAAGGCTTGTTTTTCTTCAGGAGAAATAGCAATTGCTTTAGTAAGCTTTTCTTTACCGTCTTCATATTTCATACCCCCAACATTAAGAAAAGGAATACTTACTCCCATATTAATACAAGACAATACGTCCATTGGGTTTGTAAAAATTAGGAGAGTTTTTCTTTTGATTTCTGTTTTATGGAAAATATCTGTAAATTCTTTGACTCCAAATACTTTAACGATTATATTTGAGGGAGCGGTTATTTCGATCACTTGAATTTGGGTTTTATTCTCTGCGATCTTATTATTGATAATGATAATTTGTTCGATAGAAAAATTTTTTATCCATGTTGAGGCAACTTGTCCGTGGATTAATCGATCATCTATTCGTGCAAAGATAATACTCATTTTGTTCTCCTAGTTTTCTAAAAATTTAATACTATCTTTTGAATCATGAACCAACTGTACTAATGATTCTCTGTTTATCTCATCAATTTCTAAAAGAGCGACAAGCATACTCATATTAAAAGAGGTAATCACTTCAATTTTTGGATTTTCCAAAAAAAGCATTGTTGAAGCGTTATGAGGCGTGCCTCCTAAAATATCACAAGCGATAAGTATTTTTTTGATGGTTGGAGAGATAGTACTTATCATTATTCTAAGAATATGGGTAAATTCTTCTAAATTAACTTCTGGATGGAGGGAAAGGGTAGATATATAGGAACATTCGCCTGTTACCATCTCAAAACTTTTTAGTGTTTCTTTTGCCATATCTCCATGACTAACTAAAATGACGTGATAATTACGCATGATCAAGCTCCGTATTGTTCAAAATAAATGAGATTTTAAATTTATGCCCGTTATAATAGGTTTCTTCATAAGAAATAATCTCATTATTTTGATCATAATTAGTGGCCTCTACTTTTAAAGCAATATCTTTTGATTTACCAAATAAAAATAAGGAAGCGTTATTCATAAGCATTGCTGTTGATACTTTTTGTTCTGACTGAGTAATCTGACGATGAAAGTTGTTTTTGAATACATGATATATAGAGGTATTTTCTAATTCTATGTGTTCAAATCCCTGAAATTTTTGATGAGATAAATAAATATAGTTTGCTTGAATGGGCTCGTCATTTATAGTTCGATACCGTTCGATGATGATAATATTATCGCTTTCTTGGATTCCTAGTTGAGAGGCAATATATTTAGGTGCTGGTTTGATTTCAACCGAAATATGAGGATTTACTACTTTAAAGCCATTAGCAATCATATTGGTACTAAAACCTTTGAAGTTAGAAATCATTTCTATTTGAAAATAAGAAACAAAAACACCTCGATTTTTAATCTGAAATATACGTCCTTTACTAATTAATTCTCGAAGAATTTTTCTTATTGTCATCCGACTAACAGAAAATTCATTACAAAAAATTTGCTCTGTGGGTAATATTTCTCCTTTTTTATAAAAATCGTTTTTGATTCGGTCTTCAAGAATACTAATAATTTCTAAATATTTGGGAACCATTTTTCCTCCTTTGTATATCTATTGTAATATATATTGTATATTATAACATATACAATATATATTACAATAGATATACTGTTTTTTTTAAATATCATTCTATTTTGTTTGTATATAATAATATAACATTTTGATTGTATAGGAAAGTACAATTCAAAAATAATTTTTCCTTAGTGTTTGATGTCTAACTTGGGGTGATTTAGTAATAGCTATCTTTTTTGTACTCTTAAGATCATTTTTTGATTGGAATGATTTAATCATTGACGAAATTTCTCATTAGGTATATACTAAATAAATATTGATGCTAAAGAGGTTATATTATGATCAAAATACAGAGAATAAATAAGTTGAAATTAATGTTAGTACAAGAACATACGCTTTTTATTCCGCAGATTATCGAATTACTTGATATTTCTGAGCCTACGGCAAGACGATATATCAAATTTTTGATCGTAGAATCCAGTCAATATATCAGAATTCCTAATGGGATTGCTCTTAAAAACGAAAAAAAATCTATAGAATCTTTATTTGAAAAGAAGATATATATTTGTACAGAGGCAAAAAAAGCAATTGCGAGGGAGTGCGTAAAATATTTGGAAAAGACTGATACCCTACTGCTTGATTCTGGTTCGAGTTGTTTTTATGTTGCACTACTGTTAGCTAATAAAAGTGCAAATATTGTTTCCACAGATATTTTAGTTGCCTTAGAGTTGAGTAAGCATAAAGAGATTGATTTACATTTGATTGGTGGTAGTTTACGACATGGGCACTATACTCTATTGGGTGATATGGCTTATCAAAATTTACAGCAATTTCATTTCCCAGTAGCTATTATTTCAGCTGATGCGTTTGATATTAATTATGGACTTTCTAATGTTGAGATTTTAGAAGTTACGTCAAAACAAATGATCCGTAATATTTGTGATACCTTGGTTGTACTACTGGATAGTTCTAAATTTGATAAAAAAGCATTTTATAAAGTTCTATCGTCTCATCAAATCGATGTTATTATTACGGATAATAAGATTTCACAGGAACAAATACAGAAAATTCGAGATCAAAATATTACGCTCGTCATTGCTCAAGAAAATTAAATCAAAAAACAATCAAAAAATGATTGACTAGAATCGTTTTTTGGGGTATAATTTGATATAAAATGATTTTTATAAAAATATATAATTATGTTTATGGAGGACTGGAAAAAAGATATGTTAAATATGAATTCTATTTATACATTGACCATGAATCCAGCAATTGATCTTTTTATTAGTATGGATGATCTAAAACCCTATGTGGTTAATAGAACCAACTCCGAAACCTATCAAGAAAATGGCAAAGCAGTGAATATTTCTCGTGTCTTAAAAAGAATGGGAATTGATTCAGTTGCTTTAGGTTTTCTTGGGGGTTTTTCAGGTAAGTTTATCCAAGATCGGTTGCAAGCTCTTCATATAGGGACAGATTTTGTGGAGATTAATGGAACAACAAGAATCAATGTCTTTCTCAAGGCAGAACATGAGTATAAAATTGTTAATAAAGGTCCTAGTATTCTTCGAGCAAGCTTGGAACAACTGTTTGATAAAATTAAAGAGATTCCCCAAAATTCTGTCTTATTTATTTCAGGAAGTCTCCCCTTAGGTATTGATTTTGATGTTTATCATCGTATATTTTCGTTAATTAAAGGTAAAAATATCAAACTTGCCTTAGATATTAGTGATTCTCGACTCGTACAACTTTGTCCTTATAAATTTTTTATTATCAAGCCCAATAGAGAAGAGTTAGCTCATTATTTTAATATTGATCAAGCTCTTGATGTGGAAGCAGTAATCTTTTATGGACGTAAATTATTGGAACTTGGTTGCCAGCGGGTGATTGTTTCATTAGATGTAGATGGCTTGATTTATCTTGACTCCTCTCGAACGATTCATGTTAATGCTCCACAAGGAACAGTCGTCAATACGACTTGTGCAGGAGATACTTTATTGGCTACGTTCATTGGAAAAACTCTTTTGGGTCATTCATTAGAAGACTCTTTAATATTTGCTTCTGCGAGCGCCTCATCAACCGCGTTTACAGAAGATATAACAGACTTTGCAGATGTAGAAAAACTTTCTTCACAAATAAAAATAACGGAGATGTAAGATGAAATTTATTATTGCTGTTACAGGTTGTCCTACTGGGGTTGCTCATACTTTTATGGCTGAAAGTGCTCTCAAAAAAGCTGCAGAAGAATTAGGATTAGATATTAAAGTAGAAACACATGGTCAAGCAGGTATCAAAAATCGAATATCTTCTGAAGATATCGAAAGAGCTATTGGGGTGATTGTTGCAGCTGATAAAAATGTTGAGGCAGAGCGATTTGTTGGAATGCCTATTGTTGAGGTAGGGGTATCAAAAGCAATCAAAACTCCCCATGCTCTTATTGAAAATATTTTAGAACAAACAAAATCTTCTAACCATGTCCCCAATATTAAAAACTCTCTCGGATCTAATAAAGTACAAGCGATCACTGATACCTCTATTGGTCAAAAAATCTATCGGCATTTAATGAATGGAATTTCCCATATGTTACCTTTTGTAGTTGGAGGAGGGGTATTAATTGCTAGTTCTTTTTTATTTGGAATATTTTCGGCTGATCCCCAACACGAAACGTATCACCCAATTGCTGGTCTCTTAATGAGTACAGGGGGATTGGGTTTCCAGCTCATGGTGCCTGTATTGTCTGCGTTTATTGGACAGTCGATTGCAGGAAGGTCAGGTTTTGTAACGGGATTTATTGGTGGAATGATCGCTCATGATGGGGGATCTGGATTCTTAGGTGGTATTACAAGTGGTTTTATTTCTGGTGGTATTATGCTTGGTATCCAAAAACTTTTGGAACGAATTCCCACATCATTAGAAGGGATGAAAGCCATTTTTCTCTATCCAGTATTGGGATTCTTAGGAATTGGTATAATTATGTATTTTATCAATGCTCCCATGGGGATGATCAACGAACAAATGAAGATTTTTTTAAGTTCTTTCCAAAATTCCAATCCTATCATTTTGGGTATTTTAGTTGGCTCGATGTGTGCCTTTGATATGGGAGGTCCTGTTAATAAGGCTGCTTATGTTACAGGAACGGCACTATTAGCTGAAGGGAACTTCTACTTTATGGCGGGTGTTTCTGCTGCATGTATCTCCCCTCCAATAGTCATTGCTTTGGCAACAACTCTCTTCAAAGATAAATTTTCGGAAGAACAATTAAACGCAGGTCGAGTAAATTATATCTTAGGGGCGACACATATTACGGAAGGAGCGATTCCTTTTGCTGCGGAGCGACCTTGGCTTGTGATTCCTATTTTGATGTTAGGTTCTTCTCTCTCAGCGATTTTAACCTTTTTGGCTCGTGTACAAGTTCCTGCTCCTCATGGTGGGTTCTTGGTGTTACCTATTGTAGCAAATGGATTGATGTGGGTACTATCAATTTTTGTGGGCTCTTTAATAGCAGCAATTTTATATGGACTATCAAGAAAAAAAATAACTTAGAAAGGGGAATAAAATGGATATTTCTTCATTACTAAAAATTGATTATATTGCATGCTATGATAGTCTTAGAGACCAGAGTCAGGTTTTTGAAAGTATTGTTGATATAGCAATCCAATCAGGAAGTAAGCTAGATAAAAGCACGATTGTAGCAAAATTTCAAGCGAGAGAAGAACAAGGGACAACAGGATTATTAGATGGTTTTGCAATTCCCCACGCTCAAGATTCCTCGATTACAGAAGCAAAAATTATTATTTTAAGCTCTCAAACCTCAATTCTTTGGGAAACGCTTGATGATCAAGAAGTAAGGTTCGTGTTTGGGTTGTTGATCCCTTCTGCAAACAAAAATGATCTCCACCTCGATATTTTAGCAAAAATTGCTAGCCTTTTAATGAACGAAGATTTTCGAAACGAAATCAAAAACACTTCTAATAGAAATGAAATTTTTGAAGTTTTGTTAAAGTATAGCGAAGGCAGTCTGTAATTACTATATAAGATATTTATAGGAATATTATTAAAAATACCTTCAAAATTTTATATGAGCTATTTTCTCCTAAATAAAAGGAATCTACCCTATAAGAAAGTAATTAAAAACTATAAGGGAGCATATTTTGGGTATCTAGTTGCTCTCCATTTTGTCCTATAGGAATATTAAGCTTATTGGCATAGCGACGATAAAACATAATACGACGACTGACTGTACGATCCTTTGCGTCTGTACCCCCTTCAATAGCTCCCGCTTCATGAAAGCCATTAATCAGAACAATAGAATGCCCAAATCCCCAACTATTAATATGGGTGGCTTTGAAACTATCTTTATACATTATTTGATGGATCGATGGTTTTGGTGCTTGAGGCATCATCCAAAACCAAATAGCCGACATAAATCCTAATTTTCCATCATGTAAGATTCTATCAGGGTCTTGTAAAAGGATATTTTTATCCCCTAGTATAGCAGCACTAAAAGCCCCATAATTGAAGTTCCAGCTAAGCTGAATGGGGCCTCTTCCATGATAAGAGGTAACAGGAAAACGCTCTTGACCTTCTTTTTTGGATCCTGATGGGTATATTAAAGGGGTAGGATTGGGAGGAAACCACGTAAAACTAGCATCTTGATAAAAATGTCCAGGAGTCCCCCAATCTGGGTATCGTTCAAAGATTAATTCTTCACGAAAAAACAATGCATAGGAGTCTTCGCCCTGCCCTTCGCCCACTTCATGAGAAATATTTGCTAAAAAAGCAAGAAGCTCACGATTTTGATCAACCTTAGAAGTATTAGGGCGATTGGCAAAATGTAAAAAATCGATTTCATTTGTAAAAGTACCGCTTCCAGGGTAGCTATATATTTCTTGCCATATCTTATCTTTTTTGGTATCCATTCGATAGACGGTGATTAGTCCTTCTTTGGCGATTTCGCGTAATTTAATATTACGAAGTTCTTTTAGGGCTTGGGTAAAGTTTTCATAGGAATAGTAATCGCTTTTCATCGAAGGATAGTATATATTAAGATTTGTATAGGATTCATTCCATACAGATCCATATCCCCAACGTTGAGGGAAAAATATTTCCCACTGTGTTTTTACAATAGGGATATCAGAAATCCCAGAATTGTCTTTCATGCTACAAGATATTAGAAAAAAACAAAAAATAATAAATATATGCTTCATCACCATCTCCTTTATAAAATATCCATAATATATTGTGAGGAATCTTTAACCTAGAAAATAGTAAAACAATAGTATAATAGACTATTACTACAAATAAAAATGCTTAAAATCTACTTTACGTTTGATGCCAGCACCGTATTTATATAGGAGATCAATCACATCTGTGGTTTCTGTATACTGAGCCAGGTAGAGAGCATTTACATCCTTATTATTGAATAAGTGTGGAGAAACCCCATGTTCTAATAGTAACTGGACAAGCTCTGTTCTTAATTTTTTTTTAGAACGAGCTTTGAGGATTGGAGTATCATCATCAACAATATAATCATAAAAAACAGCCATTAGCAAGGAATTACCAAAAACATCTTGAACGTTGATATTGTTTTCTAATGGGAGAAGATACTTAACTATTTCTATATTACCTCGTACGATAGCGTTGAATAATGGAGATTGATTATACTGATTTTTTAGTGATGGATCAGCTCCATTTTCTACTAAAAATTTGACAGCATCAAGGTATCTCCATGTTGCTCCAAATAACGCTGTTTTTCCTTCGCTATTTCGACTATTAATATCTATACCTTTTCTTAGAGGAATGGCTAATAGTTCTATTTGTCCATCAGAAGCTAAGCGTATAAAAAAATCTGTATTGATTCCTATGCCTTGTTCCAGTAAAAATTTTAGATCTTCTGTATACCCTAAGGTAAGCATCCTCTCATATATATTAAGGCCACAATATTCCTCACGAATATCAAAATCATAACCATCTGCTAAACGTTGTTTGACGAATTCTCTATCTACACGCCCCGTGTCTATAACACCGTAGCTAATAGTATGGTTCCTTATAATATTAAAACTTATGAGAAGAAAATAGATATATTTTTTTATAATAAGATCCTTATAATATCTTTTTTGATTTTTTAGTAATTTGATGGTTCTATTGTTGATTGAGTACTAAATTTCTTTGAATATTGGTTAGCGATTCCATATAAAAAAGATGCCATGTTCTTGTGGGCTTACCATTTCGATAGGAGATAAAATTTGTTAGGTATTGGTGATTGACAAAATTACCGCTTATATAAGAAATGTCCGAGGAGCTTGTTAGGTAATATATATCTTTATTCAAGTACTTGTCTTCAGGTTGGAAAAATTCATAGGATGAATTGGGCTTAGGATGCCAGTTAAGAAGTATGGAAGGGGTTTGAGGTTTTACATAAAAATCAAATAAACTCGGTATATCATAACCTGATCCAGCAAGTACTATATTCTTCTTCATGTGCTTTTGATAATAATCTTTTAAATCTGTTCTAAAAACCTCAAAATCATAGTATCGATTAATTGGATCACCTCTTAAGGGAATAACAGGGTAATAGAATTGTGTGATAAAAATACTAATAAAAATCAAAGAATAGAGAGAATTAATGAAAAATAAGCCCTTCATTATCTTATTGTTCCAGTAATGAGATATTGTTTGAGCGACAATAAAAATTCCTCCTCCATACATTACTAGTCCCCAGTTGAGTTCTAAATGTCTATTGATTGATAATTGTATAAAATACAAGAGGGTAATGAAGGAAGAAACAGCAAAATAGAGTATTTTTGGATGTTTGATATTTCTAAAAAATACTAAGGGTGTTTTTATAATAAAAATAAGAAAAAATAAGGGAGTGATAAAAAGTAATTGAGCCAACCAAAACAAAAAAGTTTGAGTTATATTTCCATTATTGGGAATCCGTATACTCATAAAATGGATAGGAGCAAAATCTGATTGAAATAAAAAAATAAGAAAAGGTGAATAAACTAATAGGGCAATAAGAAGGGACAAATAAAACTCTTTTCTCTTAAATACTGCTCGATGAAATACTAAAATATAGATCATATAGGGAATAATAGCTAATGCAGCGGATACCTTAGATAGTAGTGCAAATCCCAAGAAAAATCCCGCCCCATAAAAATGTTTTGTATTGTTATAGAGGGCATCATAATAGAGCATGATTGCCATAATCAATGAAAAGAAAAACGGAGTATCAATCGTCATAATAAAAGTAAGCCCTTGAAACATGATTGTTGTATTAAAAATAAGGATAGAAATAATCGCCATACGCTGATTAAAATTGCGTTTGCAGAAGTAATACATATACCATGAAACTATAACCATACTGATAATACTACCTATCCTTAGGGTAAAAGAATTTTCTCCAAAAACCCCTATAAAAAATCTCACAAAAAAACCTACGCCTGGTCCATGGTCATAGAATCCAAAAGGAAGATTTTTTGCCCATATATAATAATGAGCCTCATCAGACATAATAAGAGGATTAGCGATGAAGATAATACGAATAGTATAGGAAATACCAACAAATAAGAATACCCATAATAGGATTTTATCTTTATAAAAATTTTGTACTTTTGAGATTTTCACTAGTGAGCTTCTATATTTATCTTTTTTAATCTGAGGTTGGGATAGATAGAGTATGATATATATATATATTATCATACTCATAAATATAAAAGTCAATATTTTTGTCTTATTTATATACAATAGTGAAAAATTAGCGAAATTTACAGATAATCTGTAAAAAATCTTGTATTTTTATTTAAGTTATTTTATAATAGAAAAAGTATTTATCGATAATATTTGAATATTAAAGGTAATCTCAGTAATAATAAGGTGTCAAAAATAAATACCTAATATCGTCAATAATACCAAATTGGTAATATTTAAAATAAGTAGATCCTTATGGAAAATTGGATCTACGAAGAGGATAAAGAATGAAAATAGTTGCTATTCCCTTAGATAAGAGGTCTTATAACTATTCTTTTTTGCAATCATTTAGTGCTTTAAAAGAAGATATTCACCTTATTCTTCCCAAACCTGAAGATTTAGGCTATAGAAAAGAATCAGCTAATTTACCAAATCTTGAGAAATTTTTATTTGAGCAAATAGATGTTGATGCTTTTGTTATTTCTGCTGAAATGCTAATTTATGGGGGCTTATTTTCTTCTCGTATTCATTATAGTTCTATGGAGCAATTAAAACAAGAGTTGGAAATATTTCCTCGTCTAAAAGCTCAATTTCCTCATGCTAGAATTTATGTTTCTAATCTGATTATGCGTAATCCTAGTTATTCTTCTTCTGAGGAAGAGCCAGATTATTATCAAATACATGGGGCTGATATTTTTCGTTGGGGATTTTTAAAAGACCAATTAAATCAAGAGCCAGATAATTTACAAATATATCAAGAATGGCAGACTCTAGATACTTCTATTCATAAGCCTTCATTAGAAGATTACCTTCAACGACGTCGTATTAATTTAGAAATAACCCGCTCTATTATTGACTTAACAAAAGATCATTTCATTGATATTTTGTTTATCCCTCGGGATGATACCGCAGAGTTTGGTTTAGGAAGTATGGATCGTAAAAACATCCAAATGCTGATCCAAGATATTCCTTCTATTTATTCCCATCCTGGCACTGATGAGGCAATGTGTACTCTGATGACAAGGGCGTATACAGATTTTCATCACAATACTCCCAAAATTTATCCTATTTTCTCAAATTCCAAGGACTTTATCCCTAAATATGAAGATATTCCTTTTTCGCAGAGTTTGGTGTCTCAAATAGGATTAATTGGTGGGTGCCTTACGGATCATATGGAAGACGCTGATATTGTACTTGCGATCCATAGCCCTTATGATCTTATGCAGGAAGCTTGTGACCAAGAATTTTCTCCCTCTCATAAGGAGTCTTTAATTCCTTTTTTCCAAGAATTAAAATCTTGCCCCAAATCTTTCATATTGACCGATGTTGCTTATGCGAATGGAGGAGATTCCGAGCTAATTCAATTGCTGGATGAATATTTATTATTGGAGAAGTGTTGTGCTTACGCTGCGTGGAACACAACAGGTAATACTTTGGGAACGAATCTTTGTCAGGCTGTGTTTACGATGAATTCTTATGATAAACAGAAAGCAACTACAAACCTTATTGAGAGACTCTTATCCGATTGGATTTATCAAGCAATTGTTCGTTGGGAGATACAAAAGAATGTGCTTCCTACTTTAGGAGCAGAATATTCACAATTTAACGGCAAAGATCAGGAAATTTTACAAATTATAAATACAAAAACGATTCAAGAGTGGAAAAAGAGAATTAAATTTAGTTTTTCTCATGCTCGATTGGAAGACTTGAAGATTTCTGCTCCCTTCGGAAGAATGTCTGGTTTAGATTTTCAATTATCAAAAGATATATAGGAGGTATATGGTGAATATAGGAAATAAATTGTTAGTATTTTCAGAAAAATTGGCAATGCAACCACACCTTTCGGCTATCCGTAATGGGTTTTTTCAGATGATGCCCCTAATTTTAGTAGGCTCATTCTATGTATTGCTCAATAATGTGGTTTTAAATCTCCCTATTTTTCAAGGAAATACTGTTGTTAGTGAATTAAAAAATATAGGTGATGCTGTTTTCCGAGGTAGTTTAGGAATCTTATCTTTACTAGCTGCTTTTTTAACTGCTTACCATTTGGCGGTGCATTATCGAAAAGATGGGGTTGTTTATGGGATTGTATCCCTAGGATCATTGATTTGTATTCTTCCCGGGATACAACAAATTAACGGTGCTGATACATGGGGAGTCTTGATGTCTAGTGATACATCAGCTACTGGTCTTTTTGTTGCGATGCTTATTGCTATTTTATCGGTAGAAATTTTGCGTTTTACCAGTAGCTTTAAGCCGTTTATTATTATAATGCCCGAATCCGTACCTCCTGCGATTGCAAGATCCTTTAATATTCTTATTCCTACTTGTTTGACTTTAACAATTTTTGCTTGTATCGCACTATTTTTTAAAGTATTTATGGGGACATCTCTCAATACTGTGATTGCCGAAGGAATTCAAAAACCAATGGTTCAGATTATTCAAACTCCTTGGGGAATTGGTATTGTGTTATTTCTTCAGAATTTATTATGGGCATTTGGTTTACATGGAGCATTTATTTTAGCACCGATCACAGAACCTACTTATTTAGCGGCAATTCAACAAAATGTAGATCTAATCCAACAAGGAAAAGAAGCCATTCATATTATTACTAAACCATTTTTGGATTCTTTTGCCTTTATGGGAGGCGGAGGAAATACCCTTGGTCTCGTGATAGCGTTATTTTTCTTTTCGGAGCGAGAGAACGAAAAAGCTGTTGGTAAAATTGGATTTCTTCCTGGATTATTTAATATCAATGAACCACTTATTTTTGGACTCCCTATTGTACTAAATCCTATTTATGGGATTCCTTTAATACTGGTACCTCTTGTGAATATGGGTATTGCTTATTTTGTAACATCTATGGGCTGGATTAGTAAAACGATCGTTCTGATCCCTTGGACAACCCCACCTATTGTTAGTGCTTATCTCTCTACAGGGGGAGATTGGAGAGCTGCGGTATTAGCAGGAATATTATTAATACTTTCTGTGGTGATATACACTCCCTTTGTTCTTCTGTCTAACAGAATCCAAACAAGATAATACAGATATTAAATAAACAAAAATATATAGGAGAGATGGTGAAAACAATTATTTCGTTATTAATATTTATCGTAAGCTGTTCGAGTTCCCAAGTTGGTAATCCTGCAGGAATAGGCTCTAAACCAAATTTTGCCGATCTTATTCCCAAATCGGATTATGTCATTTATTCAGATTGTGCGACAGTCCCAACCTTATATGCGGCGTTGCATATGCAGACTCATACGATAGAGAGCTATATATTTATGGGGCGTACTGGAACCTTAGATATTCAAGAGTTTCCTCCTCATGTTTCTAGTGTTGCTAATGTTGAGGAAATGAGGAAAAAAATTGCAGAACTTAACCGTAATGATCCTCAAGCAACGTTTACCCTATACATGAACGATCTTCGTGTTGCCAAACTATTTACTTATTTTTATTCTCAAGGTATTTCTGAAGATCGGGTAACGGCAGTAATGTTGAGTGATGGTGTTGGCACCTATAACGAGTGGAAAAAAGTTTTTGGTGGAACTAAAGGGTGGAATACTTGGAAAAATGCTCAAGATACCTATAAAAAAGCTTTAAATAATCCTAAAGATTTAAATATTGATTATTTCTGGACGAAACCAAACTTTGGTGTTTTTTTAACAGCTCCTGCTACTGCCAATAATACATCAATATGGATGCAATGGCCAGAACTACTGATTGCCGATAACCAGGATTTTAAAAATTATCTAGAGCAAAACGGAAGTCGTTACTATAAGGTGGATCCTTTAGAGTATTATCAATCCTTAACTGACATGCAAAAACAAGGGGTGATTCGCTTATTTGGATTAAATAAAAAATGGTCCATGAATGAAGAAGGGGGGACTCTCAATGACCAAACAATAGAAGAAGCCTTAAGAGCCTCCCCAAAACCGAATATCATGTTGACAGCAACAAATCCTTTTGGTGATAAAACGGATGGATTAATTGCAAAAGCTAAAGCTAAATATGGAGATAGGTACGATTATTTCTTTAAAGGACATCCTGGCGATCGAACAAAACCTGCAGATACATCTATTATCGTGTTTCCCTTTCCATTACCGATAGAACCTATTTTGTGGCTTTATGGTAAGAATATTGCTGTGATGGGTGGTTATGAATCTTCTTTATATTTGAATGCTCCTAAAGAAATCAAGAAATTTTTCTATCTTAAATCAGGATCTGATATTACGATTGCACCTTTAGATATAATGTATCAGCAAGGTTTACTAGGTGAAGTAGAATTTATTCAATAAAATAACCCTAAGAATACTCTTCTTAGAAAAGTCCATACTATTTTTATAGTATGGACTTTTTTTGACTATGGTTCTTGAAAATTGAATTTACTACCAGTATACAACAAATAAAAAATACGCTTAGATATACTATTTATATCTAAGCGTATTTTAATGTACGATAAATGAAAACTACTAGGTTTTAAAGATTATTAGGGACACCAAATAGCGATGATTTCTTTTTTTAAATCCTCAGTCCGTTTTTTGATGTTTTTTTCAGTCCATTCTTTATGATTGACAATTTCCTGTGATATGGATAATATACTGCATTCTCTAATACCTGGGTAGTATTTGTTATTATGCTTAAGTTTTCCTCCTTCGATCTTAGTGTTCCACTATTTATTACCTATTTGGGTATTTAAATTCCCTTTTAAAAGTGTGAAATTTCCTATCATATTGAGGTAAGTATTTCTATCTTCTTCGGATATACCATTAGTCAGAGGCCAATGTTGCGTCCATTTTTGAGGCATTAAATGTTCTAAACTATAATCACGATACTTTAGGCGAACTGTTTCTCCGTGATTTTTTTTGTTGATTGTCTAGTTAATTCTACCCAGAATAGTGAAATACGAGCAATTTTATGGTTGAAATTAGAAAAATCAATACTTTGGATATCTTCTTTACTAGGAAAAAATTCAGAATCTCCCTCTAAATTTGTGAGATACTTTTCCATTACTTCAGAAATATTTTGCTTCCCTTTAATCTTTTGAAGTAACTCAAAGACTATTTTATTATACTGTTTGTTAGATAGGTTTTTAATCGCTCGGCGAATCAGATATTGTTCGAGTAAGGTGAGACATTTTTGATACTCTGTATCGGAGATTTTTTCTTGATTTTTTTGAGATTCCAAGTATAAGGCGAGGGGGGTAAAAGTTGAGGTGTTTAGGGCATCCAAAATGAGTAAGAACCGTTCTATAATAGATGAAGAGCAGGTGTATTCAGAGGAGTCATTGGAAAAAGGAAGCTCTCGAAAATTTTTGGCATATTCAAGAATAATCTTAATATATTTTTGTCGGAGGATATCTTTATCTATATTTTTATTAATATTAGATTTATAAAGACTTCCAATTTTATCCAAGGTTTGTCCTCTGGTATTGGGATTATAGATGCCTTCGATGAGAGCTATACAGTGTAGTAAAATATCGGCATTAGATCGTACGATACGTCCGAGAGTTCTCTTTGTGTCCCAAAATCTTACATCAACTTCGTTTTCATCAAAAACGGGCTTCCATTCTTCGTCATATAGTGTACTAGCTTTTTCCATATTAGGATCATCTTCAAATTTAAAGAGAAAATTTTTAATAACATCCATTTCCGAAAGGGTAACCCCAGAGGTATTGATACTATCAAAAATTCTTTGTTCATCCTCATTATCTTCAACGGTAATATGTACCCATATTTTATCACTCAATATTTTCTCTGCAAATCCTGGTATGTCAATAGTCTCATTCTTTAATTTAGTTTTGAAAAATTGGTAGCACTCTATTATTTGATCTCTATCTTTATTGTTTTTTTTCTTTTGAGTGGTATTCGTATGAGAAAGAATATTAGCTGGTATTGCCATGATTTTCTCAAAGGATTGTCGATCATATTTAGAATGTTCTATTTTGGTAGAAAGATTGATACCTTGTTTTGTGAAGATAGAAGAATGGAGTAATCCTGGTAGATCGTTATCATCAATAGTATCCATAATTGCTTTGAGCAGAATGGTAAAAGTAGTTAAGCGTTGTTGACCATCGATTACCAAACGCTCTGATCCTGTAGTACTATTTCCTTGTTTTAAAATGATTGACCCTAAAAAATGACTATCCTCTTTGTCAAATGAATCTTTAAGATCACTCTATAATTGATCCCATTGGTTTTCTCCCCAAACGTATCGCCGTTGGAAAAAAGGAATCTTAAGTATTTTTTCGTGGACGGTGATTTCTGAAAATGATTTTTCTGCTGCTTTCATTTAATTTCTCCTATATTATTTATATATGTTTACATACTGTAACATAGTCTGTATAAAAATGCAAGAAAATAAATAAACTAGTAAAATATTTATCAATAATGATTTAACCCCCAAAAAAAATAATTATTCATGGCTATTGTTTTTTTTTCTATCTATGGTATTATAGTAGTATGGTACTATTGGAGTTATTGGTGCAGTATTCAAATTTAAGTGAAAAAGTCTATAGGGATATTAAACAACAGATTGTGGAGTTGTATTTGAAGCCTGGGGATAAAATTAGTGAACAAATGATCTCTGAGCAATTTCAAATTAGTAAAACTCCGTCTCGAGAAGCTCTTTTAAAATTGGCGGAGGAGGGACTTGTTCTTGCTATTCCCTATAAGGGAACATTTGTTACTGCTTTATGTTTACAGAATATAGAAGATATACTCTTTATCCGTAAGACAATCGAGCGACAGGTTATCAAAGAGTTTATCGAATTACATTCTAGTGAAGATTTAATTCGCTTAGATTATCTATTGAAAGAACAAAAATCGGCGATGAATGATGTTCATCACTTTTTTAGCTTAGATGATCAATATCATTATACCTTATATCAAGCGACAAATCATAGAAATGTCTATGAAATGATACAAAATCTCTCTGTGGATTATTCGAGAGTTCGTTTTCTTAGTTTGAACTCGCAAAAATTAGAAGTTTTGTACCAAGAGCATATAGAAATTTATTGGTTAATACAAGAACATAATATTCAAAAAGCTCTTGACGTCTTTGAAAGACATATTTTGAAGATCTATCAAGACACACAGAGGATTTTACAAAATTATCCAGAATATTTTCGATTAGAATACTAGGAGGGTGCTAATGAAAAAGATATTAGTATGTGTTTCTCTACTGACTATTTTGGTAGGGTGTGGGAACAAAGAAAATAAAAAAATTGTTTGGAAACTAGGACATATTGCAAACGAAGACCATATTTGGCATCAAGTGGCAACAAAATTTGCTGAAGAGATCCATGTAAGAACGGATGGGAAGATGGAGATAAAGATTTATCCTAATAGCCTTGAAGGAAATGAAGTAGATAATATCAATGGTATCAGAGCTGGGGTATCTCAAATGACTTTCTCTGGAGAATCTCTACAAAATTGGGCTGAAAAAGCAGCGATGATGGCTGTTCCTTATGCTTTTCGAGATCGAGTACATATACAAAAAACAGTTGAAGGCGAAGTTGGTCAAGAAATTGCTCAAAATATTGAAGAAAAAGCAGGGTTGATTCCTCTATTTTATGTTCTTCGTTTGCCGAGACAGCTTACTTCCAATCGTCCTATTAAGAGTCCTGGGGATTTAAATAGTATTTTATTACGAGTGCCAGCAGTACCGTTATTTGTTAAAACTTGGGAAGTACTGGGCGCAAAACCTACCCCCATGGCATTTAATGAATTGTTCACGAGTTTGCAACAAGGGACGGTAGAAGCTCAAGAAAACCCAGTTGATTTGATTCATAGTGGAGCTTTGTATGAGGTGCAACGCTATGTTAATCAAACAGATCATGTTTATTCTTGGATTTATGGGTTAGTAGGGGTGAAACAATTTAATAAATTAACCCCAGAATTACAGGAAGCAGTACAAGAATCTGCTCAAGTTGCTCAGGACTATGGAATTCGATTGATTGAAGAGATCGAAGAATCTTATATTAATGACTTAAAAGCAGAAGGGATGGTCTTTGTTGAAGTTGATAAAGATGCGTTTATTCAAAAAGCAAAACCTGCTGTCGAACAATCTCTCACTGAGGTGCAGAAAGTTCTTTATCAAAAAATTCAAAGTTTATAGGAATAAACGATGCAAATTCTTCTACAAAAAATTGAAAATAAAACAGCATCCGCTTTATTGATCCTTGCCTTATTATGTTTTTTGAGTTTAATAGGGGTGGTTGTTTTACAAGTGATAACTCGGTTGTTCTTACCTATTACTATATCTTGGACAGAAGAGGTCTCTCGTTATTTATTCTTATATTGTATTGCGTTTGCAGCTCCTGTGGCTTTAAAAAATAGAGAGCTGGTATTTGTTGATTTGTTTGTTATGAATCTTTCTACAAATCTCCAAACAATTTTGTTATTTTTATCAGACACCATGATTTTTATTTTGACTCTTTGTATTATGGTTAAGTCAGTTTCTTATACTCAATTAGGTATAGGGCAGCTTTCTCCAGCTTTACAAATGCCTATGTGGATTCCTTATTTCTCGATGTTTATTCTTTCTTTTTTTCTAGCATTTTTTTCTGGGATTACCTTGTTAAGACATATGGATATGATTATCAAAAGATAAGGGGTATTTATGGCAACAGTTTTATTTATATCATTTTTAATTTTATTACTATTGGGAGTTCCTGTTGCTTTTTCCTTGGGTCTGGCTTGTCTTATTTTCTTCCTTCTGGAAGGGATACCTATTATTGCTTTTGCTCAAAAGATGTATAGCGGATTAGATTCTTTCACCTTACTTTGTATTCCTGGATTTATTTTAGCGGGTAATCTAATGAATGGGGGAGGGATCACCGCTAAGATCATTGGGTTTGCAAAATCTTTGGTTGGGCATATTAGAGGAGGACTAGGAATGGCTAATATTGTTTCTTCGATGGTGTTTGCGGGTATCTCTGGTACAGCTCTTGCCGATGTAGCAAGTATTGGGGCAGTGATGATTCCCACGATGAAAAAAGAAGGCTATAAAGCCCATACTGCAGTTGCTATATCAGTTTCTTCCTCTCTCGTTGGTCCTATTATTCCTCCTAGTGTTCCGATGATTATTGTAGGAACATTGACAGGACTTTCTGTTGGTAAATTATTTATTGCAGGTATTGTTCCTGGGTTATTATTAGGGCTTGGAATGATGTTTATTGTATATTTTATTGCACGAAAATATCAATACCCCACTTGTGAAAAAACAACACTGAAACAAAAATTTTCTGCTTTATTAGAAGGAAGCTGGGCTTTGATGATGGTTGTGATTATTCTTTTTGGGATTTTAGGAGGATTTTTTACACCGACAGAAGCCTCTATTATTTCTGTGATTTATGCTCTTCTTGTTGGATTTTTTGTTTATAAAGAACTTACCGTTTCAAACTGTTTAGCAATTATTATGAATTCTATAAAAACGACATCAGGAATTATGTTATTAGTGGGATTTGCTAATGTTTTTGCTTGGATTCTTGCTTCAGAACAAATCCCTCAGCAAATTGCAAATACGCTCTTAGGGATTACCACTAATAAAGTTATTATTCTATTACTGGTAAACCTTGTGCTGATAATTGCTGGTATGTTCTTAGAAACGCTTTCTGCATTGTTAATTCTTGTGCCTGTACTCTTAAAAATTGTTGTTGCTGTTGGAGTCGACCCCCTGCAATTTGGTATTATGGCTGTATTAAACCTAGTAATTGGCTTAACGACCCCGCCTGTGGGTGTTTGTCTCTTTGTGGGGTCATCGATTGGAAAAATCCGTCTTAGTGAATCCTTAAAAGGGATGTATCCATTTTTTATTTGGATGCTTATTGTTCTCTTGCTAACAAGCTATGTGCCTGCAATAACAACTTGGCTTCCGCAAGTATTTGAATAGGCGATTTCTTTTAAATAATGATATTATAGAAGAGAGGTTTTCCTAAATCTTCCTTTATATGCTTACTTTTGAATAGAGATTGGTAGATGTTTGAAGAAATCAACAAGAATAGGATACTTTAAATTACTAACGATAGAAATTTTATGATTCCACAGACTAAAGTACTTCTATCATTGATAAGATGCCATAAGTAAGAAAGCTATCGGTAAAATCATAAAAATTGGAGTGAATAAATGAAGATGTCCTTTCGTTGGTTTGGAGAAAATAACGACAGTGTGTCCTTAGAACAGATTCGTCAAATTCCCCAAACAAATAATATTGTGTGGTCCTTACATCATAAAATTGCTGGGGATGTTTGGACTAGAGAAGAGATACAAAAAGAAGCCAATTTTATTAAGTCTTATGGCTTTGAGATTGATGTGGTAGAAAGTGTCAATATTCACGAAGATATTAAACTTGGGATACCATCCCGCAATAAATATATAGAAATTTATCAAGATACCATTAAAAAATTATCAGAAGTAGGTGTAAAAGTCATTTGTTATAACTTTATGCCTGTTTTTGATTGGATGCGTAGTGATTTGGCGATGTGCCTTACCGATGGTTCTAAGGTATTAGCCTATGATGCAGCGATCATCGAATCAAGAACTTTTGAACAAACGCTTAAGGCTTTCTCAGAAGGATCGTTGGGTTATACTCTTCCAGGATGGGAACCGGAACGTCTTGCTTTACTTTCCCAAATACTGGAAGCTTATCAAGGGGTAAGTGAAGAACAATTATGGCTCAATTTAGAATATTTTTTAAAAGCTATTATTCCTTTTGCCAAAGAATGCGGTATAAAAATGGCGATCCATCCCGATGATCCTCCTTGGTCTATTTTTGGATTACCTCGTATTGTGAATAGAGTAGAGCATCTTCGTAAAATTTTATCGTTGGTGGATGATCCTCACAATGGTTTAACTTTTTGTACTGGTTCTTTAGGCTCCACGGAAATAAATGATCTTCCTGTGATGTTAGAAGAATTCCTAGATCGATCTCCTTTTATGCATATCCGTAATGTCAAAAGAGAATCCACTCTCTTTTATGAGACCTCACACCGTACCCAAGATGGCTCTGTGGATATTACTTCGATTGTTGAAATATTACAAAAGAATAACTATCAAGGCTATGTACGCCCTGATCATGGAAGAATGCTTTGGAATGAAGAAGCACGCCCTGGATACGGTCTCTATGATCGAGCCTTGGGTATTATGTATTTATGGGGCTTATGGGATGCCTTTTCTCAAAAAGACTAAGAGGAATATATGAAATTATCATTGGAAACACTACAGGATAAGCAATGGTGGCATTCAAAAGACTATATCACCCCTAAGTTTAATATTAAAGAGGTGGTAGAATATACCTCAAAAAATCCGACTTGGCTTCATTTTGGGGCGGGTAATATTTTTAGGATTTTTCCTGCATTGATCCAACAAAAACTCTTAAATCAGGGATTGTCTAAGACAGGAATTATTGTTTGTGAGACTTTCGATGAGCAAATTATTTCTAAAGCGTACAAACCTTATGATAATTTAGGGATCGGGGTAACTTTAAAAAGTTCTGGTACGATTCGAAAAGAGATTATTACGTCGATTACGGAAACATTAACCAAACGAGATTTTGATAGACTACTAGATATTGCAATAGCTCCCTCTCTACAAATGATTAGTTTTACAATCACCGAAAAAGGCTATGCACTCAAAAATATGAACGGAGAGTACTTCCCTGATGTCCAAGAAGATCTGAATCATTTTACACAAAAAAGCTTAATGGGATTGATTACCTATTTATGTTATTGTCGCTTTGAGAGAAATGCAGCACCGTTAACATTGGTAAGTATGGATAATTGTAGCCATAATGGTACAGTATTAAAAGATGCTCTGATGCAATTTGTCGATGCTTGGCTTGAAAAAGGCTTTGTAACTCAACAATTTAGAGATTACATGCTGAATAAAGAATTAATTTACTTTCCTTGGACAATGATTGATAAAATCACTCCGAGACCAAGCGAACAAATTGCTGAAATGCTAAAAAATGATGGCTTAGAAGGGACAGAAGTTATTATTACCGATAAAAATTCTTATATATCGGTCTTTGTTAATGCTGAAGAGACAGAGTACCTCGCCATAGAAGATAAATTCCCCAATGGGCGTCCCCCTTTTGAAGAAGTAGGGATACTCTTTGGGGATCGAAAAGTTGTTGATAAGATAGAAAAAATGAAGGTTTGTACTTGTCTCAATCCCTTACACACCGCTTTAGCAATTTATGGTAACCTCTTAAATTATACGCTTATTTCTGAAGAAATTAAAGATGCTAATCTTAGACAATTGATTATGTATGTTGGCTATCGTGAGGGACTCCCTGTAGTTGTAGATCCTCAAGTGATTAATCCTAAAGAATTTATTGATACAGTGATTAATGTTCGATTACCAAACCCTTATATGCCCGATTCTCCCAAACGTATTGCCAGTGATACTTCGCAAAAATTAGCGATTCGTTTTGGGGAAACAATTAAGGCTTATCTCATTGATCCTTCAAAAGATGTACGAGACCTACAGTTTATTCCTCTTGTTTTAGCAGGTTGGTTACGATATCTTATGGGAGTTGATGACGAAGGAAATATTTTTGAGCTGAGTTCTGATCCACGATTGGAAGAATTAACACAATATGTTTCAGAGATAAAACTGGGCGATACTGAGGTGTCCAGTAACATTAGTACAATTCTTTCTGATCAAACGATTTTTGCTGTGGATTTATATGAAGTAGGACTCGCACCATTGGTGGAAGAGTATTTTTTACAATTAATTGCCGGGAAAGGAGCTGTTCGTAAAACATTACAGAAGTACTGTTCATAGCTTATTAAGAACATATAGTATAGGCTTACACGATAGGTATGTGATGAGAAATCACACTAATACTAGAATATTTTTTATGGAGATATAATGGATTTGTCTACTAATCTGGTTACATTCTTAGGAGTGGGAGCAACATTTGCTAGTGCTATAGCTATGTTTTGTACGGTGTGTAAAATGTCAGAGCAAAATAAATTATCTGCCGAATCTACGCAAGAAATAAAAAATCAATCAATATTTGCTCAATTTTTTGAATACGAAAAATCTTATAATATTGTGTTATTTAAGATACTAGATCTAAGAAAGAATAGTACACTAACTGAGAATGAGAAACTAGAGCTAATCAATTGTTATTTTCAAATCCTTACTTATTGTAATTCTGTATGTCGATTATATTTTCTTCATAAAGAGAATTCAACTATTGTAGATTTTTTTGAAGGTATTTTTCTGGAAAAAATAACGATTTTTATGATAATACCTAGATATAAATATGACGATCAATCAGAATACCAATTTTTAAAAGACAATACAAGGTTTTATGAAGCTAAAGCATTAGATGCGTATTATAGAGAGAACAAAGTTAAAATCTGTGCAACTAGGTGTCACTTGGTTGCACGAATTACTTAATACAATAAATAGGATGATTTTTGGAAAGAAGATAAAAAAAGTACTACTTTAGAAGTAGTACTTTTTGTAACTCGCTCATAATGAGCTATCGGAGGAGACGGGACTTGAACCCGCGGCTTTCGGCGTGACAGGCCGATACTCTAACCAAACTGAGTTACACCTCCACACTGTTGTGTAATTTATAAGATTGACGGGAGAGGGACTTGAACCCCCGACCAAAAGATTATGATTCTTCTGCTCTACCAACTGAGCTATCCCGCCTAGTAAGGCTTGAGCCCAAAGGATTTGCGGAGGGAAGAATTGAACTTCCGACCTCCGGGTTATGAGCCCGACGAGCTACCACTGCTCTACTCCGCGACGTGTATAATTATTATATATTATTTTGTGGCTTCTGTCAAGGGTATTTAAATTTTTATTTTTTGACCTCTTTTGATTCCTTCTTAAAAAAGGAAAAAAACTTACTTTTTTTAGGATCATCTGTTGGTATGACCTCTCTTTGTATGTCCTGTTGAAATTTAATTTCTTTTTTAAAGTTTTTTCTAATTTTTTGTAAATTGTCTGTGATAGAGTTAGAAGGATGAGCTAATAAGATGCCACTAACATATTTAAAATAGATTAAACCATCAGGAACAGAAACTAATTTGAGATAACGGGATTGAATTTTAGAGAAAAATACTTGGGCGAGCTGAGAAGCAAGATATTTATTGGGGTTTTCACAAATTTCTAAGCAAGTAGTATTAAGATAGTTGTAAAGATGAGTACGAGCGTTCGCTTTTTCTACTGCTCCTTGAGAATAAGTAAGGTCAGCCAATAAGAGACGATATTCTGTGATTTGCTGTTGAATATAAAGGGAGAACGCGACATTATTAAGGTTTTTATTACCTTCTTTGAGAGAAACTAATAATTTTTGATATAATAACGCTTGGATAAGAAACAATAAGGAAAAAATAAGACTCAGTGTTGCTAAAATAATATAGCCACTGGATTCTAAACCTTGAGGGAATAGAGAATTGAGTTTGAGCATAATGGATCTCCAATTATAAAATACGTTTTAATAATGTTGATTGTTTATCGCTTACTAATGTAGCGGTAGTTAATCCAATTCCGATGAAGAAAATTATATATTCTATCATCCAGCCCCATAATACATACAAACTTTTATGGACAATAGGCATAGCAGGAACTTCTGTGGTATAAATACCTTCTTGATACTCTTTGATTGGGGCAATATCCATTCGTCCCATAGGATCCACCACAGCGGTAACTCCTGTATTGACTGATCGAGCAATAGATCTTCGTAATGATACGGCTGTATGAGTAGTGTTGGCGAGGTGTTGCCATAAAGGAGCTTTTGCTCCTAATTTCCAACGGTATGCCCAGCCGTCATTAGTTGCATTTACAAAATACTGGACTCCTTTATTCACAAAGAGTCGTCCTAGGATAGCGTAGATATCTTCAAAACAGATTAATAAGGCAAATTTTAGACCATTTTTACTGGTAAAGATGGTAAAATTTTTACCAGGAGAAGCCCAAGCTGCTCCAATATTGGATAAGAGATTGTCAAACCACTCCCAGTTTTGTGAACCAGGAATCCATTCTCCAAACGGAACAATATGAATCTTATTATACTGATTAGTTTGATAACTTTCGTTAGTATAGGTGATTAAAGTGGCACTATTATAAGAACGTTTTTGATCATCTGCAGAAAAATGAGTAATCATTACTGGAGTGTCTAATTCTTTGGCTAATTCAATGAATTGTTTGTTATATTGATTGTTAGGATGATCGATCCCGTAAGCTTCGATACTTTCCCAAAAATAGGTGGAGAGCATGATTTCTGTTTGGAGAATTAGATCGGGCTCCAAATTGGAAACGGAACGCATCATATCGAGATACTTTTGAGATAAATTAGCCCCTTCCTGATACCAAGAACTGTGTCCAGGGCGATTGGGTTGAATAAGTGTAACTTTTTCTCGATGGAGTTTGGTATCAATGAGAGTTTTCCAAATTTGGGAGGCAGATATACCGTAAGCAAGATTGCAGAGAAAGATAAAAAGGGTAAGGTAGAATGGGATAAAAGTTTTTTTTATTCCTTGTTTTAGCGAAGAGTTGGTATTAAGAAGAATTTCTGCGATACAAGAATTAACCATTAATACAATAAAACTAACTCCCCATGACCCTATAATATCGGCAGACTGCAAGAATATCAATTGTTTCCATAAGGCATCGGCTGGGGTATTCCAACGGAATCCGAAAAAACCAACGGAACGGAGAATTTCAAAGAGAAGCCATAGAATTGGAAAAACGATGAGCCTGATTTTGGGGAATCGCTCAGTAATATATTTGGTAAAGATCATGGCCATTGTAGTGTATAAGGCATAAATTGGAAATACAAAAAAGGCACTAATCTCGTGGAAGGCGATGAGCCAATATAAGGTACAGAGATAATATAAATAACCAAATAAAAAGCCATATTTTGCTATTTTTGTGAGAGGAAGCTTATGGATAACATAAATAAGGGGGACATAGGAAACCCAAATAAAAGGTAGATCAAATGTCGAAAAAGATAAACTGGTCAATACGACCCAAATGAGAAAGTATAAAGAAGGATGAATTTTGTTAAGGATGGTATTCATGATTTTTCCTTAGAGTCGTAATATTTTTGGTAATATCCTTTATTGATTTTAGGGAATTTTATAGAAAGTAAGGCTTGTAATTGTCTCCAACATTCAAAAGAGATTTGAGAATAAGGAATAGGAAGCACTTGATAGGGAGAAAATGAAATAATGAGGGTGTTATCTGTAGTGGTAATTCCATGAATCCTTGCTAATGGGTATTTATGAGAGCCAACACTAGTTGTCCAAGTGATGGTGTCGGAAGAAAAGGAAAATTCCATTGAAGAATGAAGAAATTGTGTGTTGTCGTAAATACTGTTTAATTTCTTTAAAATTAGATGAGGAATTAAAAAAAGATATGAACACCATAAAAAAATCCACAAAAAAATTGCCGAACTAGAAATAGCGTTAGGATCATAAAATCTAATAATAACGGCACTTATGATCATTATCAATAAAATACCAGCAATAACCCTAAAAGTAGTTCTTCGGATAAGATAAGAACAGATCTGTGAGGAGTATTCATTTTTATTTAATAAAATAGAGAGCTTGATCATAGAGTGTATCCTTCATATATTATATATTATATATTATATATGAAATCACGATTTTATGTCAATTAAAATCAGTATATTATTGATTTGTAAATTGTAAAACTTTGTTGCTTCTTGATGGGTCTAATTAATTGGTAATAAAATAGTAACTATCTATAATTTTTATTATAAAAATTCCGTTAATACAGAGATCTTATATAAGATTTTTACTATAAAATGCTTGTGTTTTTGATAAAAATATTATATAATGTGTTATATCTATTCTTTTTATGAAAAATGAATTTTAAAAAATAAAAAATATGAATCTGAGGTATCTTATGAAAAACAATATTCTATTAAGCACGCTGATATTGGCTTTTTTAGTTGGTTGTACCATCGAAAGTCGAAAAGTCTTCAATCTGGCTTATCAAGAAAAACAAATTGTTTACACCTTAGACAGGGGACCATTTAAGTCTATTAACCAAGATGGTATTTTTAATGCAAGTGATCACAGGGTGTGGGATTTTAATATTGAGCAGATGGAAATTTCTATCTACAATGTTAAAGGAACAGATATTTTGGATAGCAATAGTTATACCTTTGAAGTTGTGGAAGATACCAGTGCTATTGAAGGCGTTCTTCGTCTTTATGGTAATGGTCCTCTCAATAATAATTTTGTTGGGGTAGTCGCTCTTACCAATTCACACGGTGCTTTTTTAAAATTACAAATTCAAAGTACTCCTGAAGCCATTATCGAACAGGCAACACAACAATCTTTTTGGGCTTATGCTTCTGATCCTATTTTGTTCCGTGTCCATAAAAATTACCTTAATCAAGAAATTGTTTCTTTAGATGCTGAGGAATTTTTACCTGAAAAAGAATATATAATATATGTTCCTTCTATTAGAACGTTAGCTAATGGTGCAACTCAGTATGTTATTAGTAGTACTGAGATTTTTGTTCAACCTGACGATTCTCTTATAGAAGGGAAAAAATCGGAAATTATTCTTCATTCAACAAGAGTTATTCCATTAAATACAGAAATTTATGAGGCAGAGATAGATGGTGCAGGTCAGTATGTCGGTATAGAATTTCATCCTAATCCAAGTAATACCAAGATGAAAATGATTGCAGCTCCTAGCTATGATGGGGCGGTAAATGCTCTCAAGAATCAAGCAAATTATAATAGATCTTTAAGAAGAGATGCTTTATTAAATAATAAAGCAATTCGCTTTTTAAAAGAACATCAAATTGTCCACCTTGTAAAACCTCCAACAACAGGAGAATATTTTTGGGATCAAACAGATGAATTAATTTTTGATGCTGACAATATGAAAATGCGGGTAATCACGACTCTAAGTATCTTACCTCCTTATGGTAATTTTGGAGCAACGAATATTCTTGATTATAACATTAAACTGACCAAGGTCACTGGAACAAGATCTGGTATTTTCAAAATAGAAGGGGCAACCGGACCTAAATTTCTCAATAAATTTGCAGCTTTTAATATTATTGAGGAAGGTAATAAAGTTTATTTTGACATGTCGCTTCAAGACGATAATACTGCTGCCCAAGTAGCCTTACTAGATATTATGGCTACTCCTACCAAATCTTATCAAGATCAAAAAACAGCAACTAAGCCCTTTCGTTTAGGAAAAAATCTCCATAATATTGGAGAAATTTGGGTTCGCTTGAATAAAAGCCTTGATGGAGGAATGTCTTTCGATGGGAAAAATACGGAATTATTTCATTTCTTAGATATCCAAAATAATTTTTTAGCACATCAACGCATTCAAGGCGGGGTCTCAACACCATCTTTTTATAAATTAGAGGTTGTTGTTGATATTAATGATACGAACGGTGTCTTTTTAATGCATGGTTATACAGATGATACCTTTACCACTCCAAACCCTGGTGCTCCATTGCATGGTAAATACTGGGCTATTGAACGGGGTTCTGAGCTCTATAAAACCCAAGCAAAATTTGGGATAGGTAATACTATTACTGAGGCTGTTAATACAAAAAATTCTTTAGAGCTATTCAATCTCCACGAAAGAAGAGCATTACCTAATGATTATCGCGTTATCATTCATATGGAAACATTCAAAGAATGGGTAGCGATGACTTATACCGATAATGTTGGTGTGCCTATTGCCGATCACGGTGTGGTGCCAACTCCTTTACCTCCAGTAGGTTCTGTGCCAGTGTATTTTAAATATAAAACTTCTGAATTATTATTCTCTACGACCAGTGGTTCACCAAAAGTTACGGTTACTCCATTCTCGGGTACTGTTAACAACATTATTACAGGAACACCTGCAACCTACGATATTGAAACCATCGAAGAACAATCTCCTATCTATGGAGTATTCAAACTAAAACTGGATGGTGCAGCTTCTCCTGATGTGGATTGGGATGGTAAGTACCTCTCTGTTCGCGTTGAAACGGGAGCTTTTGGGGATAGAGCATATATTGCAATTACAGAACCGCCTTTAGATGATAAAGATCCTATACAACTTGAAACTGCTCTAAACCGTGCAAAAGATGAGATTATCCGAATATTTACGGACAGATTCTATAATTATCACGCAAAATCTTCTGTTCCGTTATTTGCGACCTTTGTTAAAGCTATCCAAGGAATACGTTATATCAAATCAGAAACTGATACAACAGGCACCCCTAATGGTATATTTATTCCTTATAATACACAGTACGTAAGTTTCTCTTTTACTCCTTTAGGAATGAAAGTTGAGCGAATAACTCCAAATAGTTCTGCGACAGATTCTGATACCTATACGCTAAGAATGATCGATGATGGCGGAGACTATAAAGGGATCTTCCAACTAACGCTCCAAAACAGACCGTTACATAATAAATTTGTTCGTATCGATATTCAAAATGGGGTAGACGAAAAAAATAATATAAGAATCTTGATAGATGATGATGTTTCTAAATTGGCGGATGGAGTTGTAGCTCCAATTGCTAACTCAGGAAGTTTTACTACTATAGAAACTACACACAAAGACCTAAAAGTACTGAATACTCCGAATACCGCATTAACAACAATGGTGGCGATTAGTACGGATTGGGCAAGTATCGATACGACTGATAAGTTGTACGATTTCAAAAACCACCAACTATTCCGATTTGATTTAGCAAACGAAAGTGTTAATATCATCACCATTAGTGCAGGTGCAGAGATCCGTAGTGAAAACTATGGTTATTTAATTGTGGAAAACGAGCAAACAGGTGCTGATTACGGAGCAGTATTACTCTTACAAGGGCCAAGTACTTATAATGGACAATACTTCGCCTTAACGAATACACTTCATACCTTCCCTGTGGTGGTGGCTCGTCCTGCAGTAGAAGGAACGAAATTCTCCTTTGGAACTAGTTTTAATGCTGCAAAAAATGGTCTTGCAAACAAAGAACCACACCTTGTGCCTACCGATCCTTTAGCGGATACCGATGTAAAAAATGCCTTTATCAGCTTAGGAATGAATACCTCAACGCCTCCAGGGTTTGGTACTCCTTCTTATGTATTACTTCAAAATGGAGCTTATGATCCTAGAAATACAGAAACTTGGATTTTTGATCCTTCCAAAACAAATGTAACAATTACCCATACCTCAGGTCAGGTTGTTTATGATCTTTATATGTTAGAGGGTGAGCCTACTCAAGGTGCGGCTCCTAATGTTACTAGAGATACGGCTCTCTTTTACCTAAAATCTTTATCAACGGGAGCTCATTATAATAATACTTATGTGCATGTCCGAGATCATGTAATGATCGATACTGCAGGAACAGATGATTCTGAATCCACAATGAATCTTGTTCTTCATAAAAACAGAACAACGGTAACTGACCCCACAACACCAATAGGTTTGACCATGAAAGATAGTCGTTCAGCAAGTATTTCTGTACCAGCTATTGATTTGGCAGCAGCAAATCTTTGGATGCGGCTACACGATAGTGAATTCCAGCTGAATAGTGCAGGTACAGAGCTTTGGGAATTCAAACTGAATGGTAATGCTGAAATTCGTATTACTGACCAAGCAGGGGCATCCCATACTTATAAATATGCCCCTCGTGAAAATTTATCTTCCCATCGTGGAGTGTTTTCACTCCGTTCTACTGACCCTGCTGCTCCTTATAACGATCATATGGTTGGTATTGGTATCGGTGGAGAGCCAACTCCAGTACCTCCAGCTGTTGAACCTGGTTATAATAGAGGATCTTCCTTTGATGCACATTCTATGAGATTAGTTATCTTACCAATAGGAGCAAATCCTGTTGATACCCAAAGAGCTGTTGTTGCAGCCCTCAATACTACTTTACCAGAATGGAATTTTAGAACAAAAATAGCTGCTGAACTTCATTATAATCCTGCAATGTTATTAAATAGTATCGATGATACTGCACAAGGCTGGGTCAAGTTAATAAAAAATACCGCTGGAGATTATGAGTATATATCAACCAGTACAGAACGCTGGCAATTTGTAGAATCTGCTAATCGTCTCGTCAATCTTCCTGCTGTTGGAGGAGGAGTTGCTTCTTTAGTTCATGATGTATTAATTGAACAAAGTGATGCAATCCCTACTCAAAGACATGGTATTAAGCTAAGTACCTCAGGAGCAACCAGCCGAAGAGTAGAATATCAAATATTTAGAGCCAACGATGGGGGAGTACGCTCCAATCAATTTGTTGTCTTGGAGTTGGGATCTGGCTTAAATGAAAAATTAATGAAAGTAGGTACAGGAGCGACACTAGCAGCGGCAAGAGCTGATTTTGATGCAACGACAGGTTTTAACTGGAGTACCTATGATAGAGCTATTGCTGGTTGGGGGCCTGTAGGAGTTATTGATACCTCAGATAAATCTTGGTCTCTCCAAAGAAATGACCCTAATGATATTACTCAAGATTTGGGATCTGCTGGGACAACAACAGGTAATGGACACTTTAATACCACGTTAACAGGAAGTAATAAACCAAGCTATAATCCAAATAACTCTATTGACATTGTCTTTGATACGCAAAGTCAGCTTATGACAGTGAATTATGTTGTAGGAAATAAAACAACACCACGTATCTATAGTTTATCTCTTGTAGAAGAAATTTCGCCTACGGAGGGAGTGTACCTCTCTCAAGGTGGTATTGGAGCTTTCTCTGGTCGCTTTGTTTATATCGAAACAGCAGAAGAGCCAGTTAACGGCGATTTTAACAGAGGTAAACGAGGGCGTATGTCTGTTGCCGGCACTTTAAATGAAGTAAAAATGATGAACCAAGCTCTAAAAACTGCAGGTACTTGGAATTTCTTTGAATCTGATTGGACTCGTGTTAGTGATATTGTCTTTGCAGAAGCCAATAAAAGACATGCTCCGACAACAACGCTTACCGATCCTCAAGGAGCTTATGTCGAATTAGGATTTAGTGAAGTTGATAAACCAAATGTCTACGATCCAAAACTGGTAGTTACCTATACCTTCATTCCTACAAGACGGACAATCAATGGTGTAGATTATTTATCTGATCGTACGGTGATTATTTCAAATGTCTCTCCAACAAAAACGCGAGATGATGTTTATACGTACGAAATTCAAGAAGTTAAAGATACTGCTGGACAAGACTTAAGATCTTATGCCCTACTCAACGGCTCTGGACCTGATGGCGGTAAAACCATTGGGATTCGGCTTCCGAGAGATAATACTTCAGCAGTTGCGGTTGCAATAATTGGTACTCCAACAGAAGTTCGTAATGCGATACAATGGACGGTCGATAATATCGATCCTACGACGACCACAGGAAATGATACCTACCGATATAGTACACTTAAATCTGTTGAATCCAAATCCAAAGTATTAGAAGAATTAACAAAATTCAATGGAATGGTTACCTTAGATAGTGATTCTATTTATGTTGATAATAATACCACAGAATGGAGTTTCGCCATTGATAGTACAGGAGTTTTTCAAGCTACTACTATTGAACGCCGACTAGGTGTTGCTAATCGGACAACCACTTATAATATTGTAAAAGTTGTCAGCCAACACGAAGATGATGGTGCAGCAGGTATTACAACCTTTAAAGGGATTTTGTTCCTAAAAGGTGCGGGTTCTCTCAATAGAAATTACATTGGTGTTGTAATTGAGCAAATTGCTGGAGCACAAGCGATTAAACTTTATCCTTTTGCCTCTACAGGTGGTACAGCAACCCCAGCAAGTGCCTTTGCAAGTGCTGAGCAAGTATTAACGGGGACTGGTACGTACAATTTTGTGGAAAAATCAGTAGTTCATTTTCCTAATACCGAACCTATTGTTAATGCACTGATCGCAAAAGGGGAGTGGATCTCTCTAAATTCTACATCATTTGCTTATCTCCCTGCGAATCAAATTACTAATCTCCGATTTAAAAACGGTAGAGAAGTTGATGTAAAAATTGGAAACAACGCTGCTGTTACAGGACGATTTAAAGTAGTATGGGATGAAGTAAGTCTTTCCAAAACGATCCTTCAATTTATTAACAAAGGAACTACGGTCTTACCGTTAGATTTTGCAAATTCCTACTTTGCTATTGATCTTATGAATACCGCAGACAGTGATGGAATGAAAGCTCTCAAAAAAACAGGGATTAATATCAATACGGTGGCAGATCGTGATCAGTTGATTGCAGATCGTGATAATCTTAGAGACCCAACTTATATTCCTAAAACGTTATTTGATATTCGTACAGATGCGTTAGCGACGTTATTTGATGTGTCACCAAGTAAGTGGAGACAAGTTGCCGATGAGCAAGGTAATCTCGCTGGTGCTGCTCATGCTGGCGGAACTGTTGCTTGGACAGCGCTATACAATGCCAACAAAGATACCGCTCCTTGGAACTACGACCTCGAGAAAGACGCTAATAACTACTACTCCTTTAAGATTACTCGTGGTACAAGTAATAAACCCGAAAATGAAAGTAGTCTTGAAGCGATACCATTCCAATATCAGCTTAAGATGATCAGTGATGGGGGAGCAAATGATGCCATTTATCGACTTTACGGTGCTTCTCCTGTAGGTGAACCGCAACCATTCTACCAAAGTGAAATTTCTAATAGATTCCATGCGATCCGTATTGGAACGGGTAGTGATCATTTTAGAATGAAAACTGCTTATGGCTCCACTTTAGACGAAGCGATGATCGCGATTAATAGCCTTGCGTTTTTTAATATGTCTGCCCAAGAGTTGTGGAAAAATACCTCTACTGTATGGATTTCCAATATGAACGTGAATACTGTTAATGGAGATAACGTTACCGTCCTCAACAATGGTTGGGGTGAATGGGTCGACATGACAAGTGGTACAGGCTTTGATATTGATAATCACGATTATTGGTCCTTTGTTCATAATGAAGGTAGTGAATCTATTGTTTATTCTGAAGTGAGAGCGGGTACAGTTACCTCATATTCTTATGGCCTACGCTTAATGACAAGAGAAGATAAAGGAGGATTCTATACTTTAATAGGATTTGGTCCTCATAACGGTAGAATTTTAATTTATCAGCGTGGTGCTCTTAATGTGACTGATATCGCAGAAAAAACAGGAGCAAGCTTCTTTATTACAACAGCGGGTAATAACGATTATAATTCTGCAAGAGCGGGCTTTAATGCCCAGTTCACGAAACCTGGTAATGCTAAATATAATTGGGTTGAACGCCGAACCTTACGAGAAAGTATTGGTGTTTTAGAAGCGATCGTAAACAATAATTTAGGAACAATGTTTTCTATTGATTCGGATGCCTACGCTAAAACCCCTTCGATTAATGTCTATAATAAAAGAGATCATAGATCCTTACAATTTAGTGTTAACACGACCGATATTACTGCAACGGTAAATGCTGTTGATACAGTGAATGGTTCTTCGACTTCGGTACTATATAATGCTATTCCTCAAAAAACCGCCTTGCCTGATGCTCAAAAAAATATTAAAGGCGTCGTCCTCTTAAATGCAGCACCTGCAAATGCTCTCCATGGTAAAATATTTGCCGTACAGCTCAAAACCACGGACAAAAAAGTGATCTTCAAAGAATATGCGACAGTTGCAGCTGCAGAAGCAGTGATTATTGCAGGGGATGTTCCAGAAGATGTTAACTCTATTTACGTCTTGAGAGAGAGCGTTAGTGAAAATTATTCACCAGCCTTAGAAGGCTTGGAACACTTAGGATCTTTAGTGGATCTCGATAAAGACACGATCTATTTAGATCATGATACTTTAGAATATGCCTTTGATTCTACTGCTGGAACGGTTTTGATTTCTACACGTTCGGATGTTGCGGGCGTTACCGTCCAAAAAAATGATACCTACTTCTTTAACGAGATAAAAGGTCTCACTCCTTTTACTGGAGGAGCGAATCCTGCTCCTGATGCAGATGGAAAACGAAGAGCCTTATTCTTACTCAAGGGGACACGTGGATCGGCCAATCCTCTCCACAACAAACTACTTGCAATCCAATTTAATACAATAAATGATAAAACCCTTGTAGGAAAGCAAGTGTTGATCACCGATGATCGATCTGCAGTCAGTGATGCACTGCTAGACGCTCGTCCTATGCGTACGGCGGTTAAAACAGGGGTTTTGATTAGCGAAGACAACCTCAGTATCTTCGAAAAAATTATTCACCCTACTACGGGGATCCATGGATTGGGCGTGTTGCATCCATCAGCAACTAATTTTACTTACAATCCTTCCGCGACAGAGACTCTTTGGATCGATCAACGTCAAAGAATTATATACCATGAAAATTCTTTTCCAGGGGCAGGCACAAACTTTGTTCGATTTACCTTTAGTAACCTGACAGATAGTACAGCTCGTCAAGGAAAACGTTTGGTCATCCAGTTTCTCTCCAACACTAGAGATGATTTATTCTTTAGAGGAGATCAGACGATACCAACTTACGTAACAGGAACCGCTCGGACGGGGATAAAAACGCCAAATCCGACTTCGACCACCTTGGGTGGAGCAAGTAAAGTAGAATGGTCTTGGGCTTTTGGACTAGGTGATGGTAATCTAGATACAACAGGAATCTTTCTAGGGTACGAAACCAACAATATATCTCAAGCGATTAGCAATCTTGATAATGGTACAGATCCAAAAATGGTTCCTCTCAGATATCTCAGAAATACTCCAGAAGTCTTAGACACCATATACAATCAAATCGGTGATACTGAAAATGAATGGTATATCCCTGTAGATGCTAATCGAGCACCACTCCCAGATTTGGGTGAACAAAATTTCGCCTTCCGTATACCACAAAGAACGGCAGTTACTGGTGTGAACTCTGCTGTCTACGATTTTCGTTATGGTATTAGGACTGGACTGACCACAGTTGGTAGTAGTAAAGCAAATATGTTGACAAAAATCATTCGTAATGATGGAGCAAATGATGGAGTACTGCTCCCTCATACCTTCAATTTTTCTCGACTATCCAACAAATATGTTGCTTTACGCTACGGTATGAGAGAAAACGAAACCAAAGTTAAAATGGCAGTTGCCGACACCGAAGCCGAAGCGATCCAACAGCTCAATACCTTGAGTTATTGGAATTATGTACAAAAAACAACATTAGAAGCTCAGGCAAGGGTTATTAGTAATATGGCAATTAGTGGAACGACAAGACATACTTGGGTACAGTTCGCTTCTACCGTTACTAATCCTTCGTATTCTGCTGGAGACACTATTGATTGGACCTTTGATGAAGCGAGATTAGTACTTACCATCTATACAGTGGTTGCCTCAACAACTAATGCTGATACTTATCGCCTCCAAACGATTAAAGACGAAGCCACCCACAAAGGCGTGTTCCTCATTGTTGGTGCAGGGAATCTTGGGCAGAAATTTATCGCCTTAGACAATTCAACTGCCGTCAATGCGACAAACACTAAAGCGTGGCTTGGAGTTGGTGATACAATCACCGATGCGATCAGAAACCGAGATACGGCAAATAGTACCAGTAGATATGCTCTCTTCCGAAAAGATACGATTCTTAGTGTTGGGGTGGTTATGAGCTATATGATTAATCACTTTACTGCTGGTGATGCATCTGCGTTGCAGTTTACAGTATCTAATTTTGTTAGAGGAGTTAACCTAAAAGATAGTTTTGAGTATAAATACTATATGGATAGAGGGGATGCACGGGTACGTATTACTACACGAACCAAAGGAGTTGCCCGTACAGATGACTACTTAGCTTCGCAATTACCAAACCCATCGGGAGTTGATCCCAACTGGTATGGCTTTTATAGAATCTCAGGGCCAGGAATAGATAATGGGCAGATTTTGGGGATTAGACTTGTTAGTTCCAATTTAACTTATACCCATGCGGCGGTAATCTCTGGGCGTACAAAAGCGGAAATGAACCAACCTGGCACAGGCACGATTCCCAATACGGTTGCAGGTGTGCATGCTGTCTTAAGTGCTACCAATGTTGAGTACCCTGTGGGATACTATGAACCAAACCACCCTTTGTACAGCTATAATGTTTTAAATATGCTCAGTACTATGGGTGATATTGTAGAACTGAGCGGAGGAAAGTTTAATCCCGTAGCATATCGACGTTATACTTTCAATGCTGCAGCCAATTCCTTAGTAATAATCTCAAAAAATGGTCTTAACGAAACTAGAGAAGAATATAATATTATGTTAAATGTGGATACAAACGCCATGGGAGCTACAACGTCTGAACGTGCTGTATTCTATCTACAAAACTTAAATGGGACATTCCCGGCAGCTCCGCATATGGCTATTGCCTTGATCAAAGATGGGAATTCGCTCAATCCCAATGTTGACTACCGTGCAATCTTAGTGGTAGATCAAAATCCGAAGCCGTCCTATGATAGTGTTACAACTATCCTAGGGACAGCGACATCGAGCCCTTATAGTTATTGGACTCATGAGAAATTCTCTTCGGTAAATATTGTTCATGATAGGTTGAAAGACCTGGAGACCTTAGCGAAACCAAAAGCAATATGGAGCACTAGTGATGGTACCCTGAATGGGACCTTATCGACGAAGACTTATTCTAATTTGGTCTTTTTAGCAGATGATAGACTCTTCAAAAACAATGGAACGGGGACTTCAAGGATTAAGAAAGGCAATGCAGGGCTAGAGAACAAAGGTGGATATTTTGAACCTAAAGATACCTATGTTTGGAAATTTGGTTTTGCCTATGATGCTATTGAGATCCAGCAGAATTTGACTAACGCCAGTGGTACGATACAGACAACATCACAGCATTTTACTGCGAAAGTCTTAGAATCTACGGATAATCTAGTGGTGATCCAATTGATCCAAAGTACAGGCTCTAATAGAGAGCTACAAACTCTCTTTGGTAATATGGTCTTAGCGATAGACCTCGGATCGCGTAGAGAAAGATCGGATAATGTCAAGATTGGGTACGCACGACCTGCAGGAGCCACCAAAGCTCAGATGACGGCGGCGATCACGGCAGCAAAAGCTGATCTACAAGCGCAATTAAATGGTCTCTTAAAATATACCCCCAATGTGATCTCCCAGGCTCAAGCCTACGAACAACATCGTTCTTTGATGAATATAGGAAAATCTGGCATGACTACAAGAATGTTTACAGATTCGGTAGGGCAAGAGACAGTTGCTCCTGAGTTTAGTTATAGTGCCCAACAGATTGGTGGTACGGTTGATGTTGGTAATAATAATGCTTATGGAAACAATACAGCTTTCCACTTTATATTGGGACTAAAAGCTCACAGCGATCAAAATAATACTCGGCCAGGACACGACTCAGAAAGGTATCCTACGACGAGAGTTGGTTTCATGATCAATGTCGTCCAGACGGATGGTTTGGACACCATGATCTTTAGATTTCACCGCCCTAATGATACGAGTCATGCCTTAGTTTCGACGACGGGTTGGTCAAACCTCATGTTTAACAAATACCATGCGATCCAAGCAGGAAGAGGAGCCTTTCTCGGAGAGCTAAAATGGGTTTATGCTGATACCCCTGAAGAAGCACGCGTCAAACTGGCTCTCCAACCATTTTATAATAATTCTTATGAATGGATTGCTCCAAAAGCACGGAGAGAGTTCATGGGTTCTCTTATTGCTGCCAGGGATGATGTATGGGTGCAAAGGAGTTTTCCAAAGAGTTATCAATCATTTTCAGGGAATGTTTATACAAGAAATTGGCGTTTTAGTACAAACACTGTTGGAGGGAAAACATCGTATACGACGAGGATCTCGGATTATAATTCCCTTGGTCAATTTTGTAGCTCTTATACCTATGAATTACGTCCTAAAGAGCTACAAACAGGTGTCCGTCACATATGGACATTAAATAATGAATTTGCTCCTCACCATGGACAAATGGTAGCTTGGAGACGAAGTGGATCTACGGCGAAAATGTTGATCGTAGGAGTTTCAGAGGCAAATCAAGAAAATCTAGTGAAATTAGTTCAACAATTTACCCTTGGGGGGACAAGCGGGCCATTTGATGCCAGTACTAAGGAGTTGAATATAAAACATAAAAGCTCATCATCAGAAGGATTTGTTGACTGGAACTAGTACTCTCAAATTCAAATTAAAAACTCCCCCCAATATGGGGGGAGTTTTTGTGTAGGGAGGAGATTTTTTAAAAAATAAAAAACCTCACTAGACAAAACAATCGATCAATGGTATAATATTTTATAAGAGCTAATTAATAGATAATAAAATAAATTTTGGAGTAAATATGAAAGACATTGTGATTATCGGTGCTGGGATCTGTGGATCAGCCCTAGCACGTGAGCTATCAAAATACCACCTAGATACCCTCGTCTTAGAAAAACAAAACGATGTTTCTGTAGGGGCGACTAAAGCTAATAGTGGGATCGCCCATGCGGGATATGACCCCAAGCCAAACACCCTTATGGCTAAGTATAATGTCCTAGGGAGTCGGATGCTCGAGCAACTTTGCAAAGACCTCACTGTACCTTACAAAAAAACGGGGGCTGTTGTTGTTGCCTTTTCCCAAGACGAAATAACGATCTTACAGACTTTATACGATCAGGGGATTACTAACGGTATCCCTAAAGAATGTTTGGTAATCCTCTCCCAACAAGAGCTTCGTCAAAAGGAACCAAATATTTCTGATCAGGCGATTGCAGCCTTATGGTGTTCCGAAACGGCGGTAATTAGTTCTTTTGAATTGTGCGTAGGGCTCATGGAAAGTGCTGTTATCAACGGCGTCGAAGTCGCAAAAAATACCCAAGTTGAAGCGATCGAAAAAATCGATGAGGGATTCCTCATCAAAACCGATAATCCCCAGTACAATAATATCAAAACTCGTTTTTTAGTCAACGCTGCGGGTGCTAGTGCCGATCAGATCCATAATATGCTTGCCCCCGCTCCCTATACGATTACGATCCAACGCGGAGAATATTATCTCTTGGATAAGAAATATGGTTCGTTGACCAATACGGTGGTTTTTCAATGCCCTACAAAATTAGGTAAGGGGGTTTTAGTCTCGCCTACAGCCCATGGTAATCTTATTGTTGGGCCTAATGCCTATATTGTTGATGACCCTGATAATACGGCGACAAGCCCTGCGGGATTAGTAGAAGTCCGTACTTTAGCCAAAAAATCTATTCCCCAAATTCCTTTTGGTGCAAATCTACGAAATTTCTCAGGAAACCGAGCCGAAGCATCAACGGGGGATTTTATTATTGGGGCTGTACCTCAAATCTCAGGATTTTATCAAATTGCTGGAATTAAATCACCTGGACTTACTTCTGCACCTGCGATCGCGATTGATATGGTGGATATGCTCGAACAGGGGGGATTAGTTCTCAAACAAAAAACGGATTTCAATCCTTATCGTATTGTGGTGCATTTAGATTATCTCTCCCTTGAAGAAAGAGCAAAATTAATTGCAACCAATCCTCTTTATGGGCGGATTGTTTGTTACTGTGAAAATGTCTCCGAAGGGGAAATTATCGACGCAATTCGACGCCCTAATGGGGGTTCAACGATTGAGGGAGTCAAAAAACGGACTCGTGTTTGTGCTGGCCCTTGCCAAGGGGGGCTTTGTATGTCCCGTATTGCACAGATTATCGCCCGTGAGAAGAATATTGAACTTTCTCAAGTCTATCAAGATAAAGAAAATTCTTATATGGTGATCCCTCGAGGAGCAAAAAATGATTAAACGAGAACAACACAAACTAGTAATTATTGGTGGGGGTGTTGCAGGAATAGCAGCTGCCCTCAAAGCCGAAGAATTAGGAATCAAAAATACTTTATTATTAGAACGAGAACCAAAGCTAACAAAATCTCTCAACAATACGGTAACGACTAGGGTGGATTCTACGGTTCTGAATGTTACACCCAATAAAGAAACTACCGTACAAAGTCCAGAAGGTATTTTCAAAATCCAAGCAGAAGCGATTATTTTTGCTACAGGATCTCGAGAAAAACATCGAGGCTCGATTGCTTTAGCAGGCCCACGAGTATCAGGAATTATGACTCTTGGTATGGCACAGCAATTTCTTGATACTGAAGCCTGTCTTCTTGGGAAAAACATTGTGATTTTGGGACTTAATGAGAAAAGTTTAAATATAACAAGACGGCTTCGCTCCAAAGAGGTTCTTGGGGTGTATGGGCTACCTCTTTCTACGATAGACAATAAGATTGTTGAATCTTTTAAAGAGTTAGATGTACCAGTATTTCTTTCAAAAACGGTTTTACAAGTCCATGGGAAGGCACGACTGGAAGGGATAACGATCGTAGATTTTCATAATGATACAATACATCAGGGACATTATCGTAGGGATACAGAGCAAGAGATTACCTGTGATACCTTACTCTTATCGTTAGGGGCAGTGCCTTCTGTGGCGATGATGGAGCAAATGGGTGTGGTGATTGATCCTTCCTCTCAAGGGGCTAAGGTTAATAAAAATATGGAAACTTCAATTCCTGGGGTTTTTGCTTGTGGTGATTGTTGCCATGTACAGGATTCCATTGATAAAACCGTACAAGAAGGTGAACAAGCAGCTATGGGAGTTGCGACCTTTTTTAAATTGTGGTCTCTCTAGGGTAAAGATATTAAACATAACAGAGTGTACTAATTAAAGGAAGTTTGTGCTTTAAGACGTCTATGTAATTTTAGATAAATAAATCTAACAAAATCAATAATAAAAATTAGTTTTGACTATAGAGGTTATCGATGACACTAACAGAAAAGTTTCTTAAAGATCCTTATTCTTTGGATAAAAAAGAGTTAACTGAGTTAATTGCAACGATCAATGATGAAGAATTGGAGAGAGTCATTCGAGAAGCTTATAAAGTCAGACAACAAGTCTTTGGCAATACGGTCTTTATGAGAGCTTTGATAGAGATTAGTTCTTTTTGTAAGCAGAATTGTCTTTATTGCGGGCTTCGTGCTTCCAACCGACAGGCGGAACGTTATCGAATGTCTCTTAATACTATTGTCGAATGCTGTAAATGGTCTCATGAAATGGGGTATCGTAGCTTTGTTCTACAAGGTGGGGAAGATTTTCATCAATCGATAGACGAACTTTGTACGGTGATTCGTACGGTGAGTACGACTTTTCCAGATTGTTCGCTGACAATTTCTATTGGTGAAAAATCTAAAGAAGAATACCAAAGATTATTTGATGCAGGGGCTCATCGTTACCTTCTTCGTCATGAAGCAGCTTCACGTCGGCTTTATAATCATATCCACCCAAAAGCGATGAATTATGATCACCGCATTCAATGTTTACACAATCTAAGAGCCATAGGTTTTCAGGTGGGAGCGGGATTTATGGTAGGACTTCCTACGCAAACCGCAGAAGATCTCGCGGAAGATATTATTTTTGTGAGAGAATTTAAACCCCATATGGTGGGTATTGGGCCTTTTTTAGCACACCATGATACTCCATTAGGGAAAGAAAATAACGGAACCTTAAGGGAGACTCTTTTAATGATTGCATTAAGCCGATTGACCTTACCGAAAGCCTTAATCCCATCAACGACAGCGTTAGGAACCCTTGATCCTACAGGTCGAGAGCAAGGATTTATTGCTGGAGGAAATGTTGTTATGCCGAATGTTTCTCCAGTAGAAGTACGTAAAAAATATATGCTCTATGATAATAAAATTGGTACGGCGGACTCTGCTATTGATAGCCATCGTTTGGTGAGTGATCGTATTACAAAATGTGGATTTACTCCAGATTTTACTAGGGGTGATCACCCAGATTTCCAAAAACAATTTCAAGAGGATTAACGATGCGAACAGGGCGAGGGGAACGTTTTCATATTTCAATTTTTGGTCAGACAAATAGTGGTAAATCTACTCTTATGAATGCTTTAGTTGCTCAGAATATTTCTATTGTAAGTTCACAAAAAGGGACGACTACGGATGCCGTTTATAAAAATTTTGAACTCTTAGATGCAGGAGCGGTGGTTTTTATCGATACAGCAGGGTTTGGAGATGATACGGTATTGGGGCTAGAGCGTGAAGAGGCGTCTGAAAAAATTATTGCAAAAACAGATCTCGCGTTGATTACGATTGATGCAACTGATATTAATTATAAATCTTACAAAAAAATTGCCCGAAAATGTAGAAAATTTTCTATTGAATCTTGGATGATCTTTACAAAAATTGATTGTCTTTCGGAGCTTGATCTAGAAGAATTAAAAGATATTTATCCAGATGCATTATTTCTCTCTTCGATATATCAAGAGGATATTGACGCTCTTTTACAAAAATTAAGTACCTATATTGCGATACAAAATCAAGAACATAAATTGATTGGAGATTTACTACCTTATGGTTCTCGGGTTGTTTTAGTTGTGCCAATCGATAGTGAAGCTCCGAAAGGTCGTATTATCAACCCTCAAGTCCAAGTAATTCGAGATGCTTTAGATAGTGGATTGGAAGTTATTATTGTTCGGGATACAGAGTTGGAACAAACTCTCCGAAGATTGGATTATCAAGTTGATTTGGTAGTTACGGACTCTCAGGCTTTTAATGAAATCTCCAAAATAGTACCAGAACATATTTATTTAACAGGATTCTCGATCTTATTTATTCGATATAAGGGAGATCTTAAGGCTTTTGTTCAAGGTTTAGAAATTCTAAAAAACCTTACCCCTCAGGATAAGATTGCCATAGCGGAAAGTTGCTCCCATAATATTAGTTGTGAAGATATAGGGCGATTTAAAATTCCTGTATTACTCGAAAAAATATTAGGATTTAAACCTTCGATTGAGTTTTTTATGGGTTCAGATTTCCCTAAAAATCCTGAGAAATATAAGCTTCTGATCCACTGTGGAGCTTGTATGACCAATCGACAAACCATCTTATCCCGTATGACGATCTGTATGGATGCATCAGTGATGTTTGTTAATTATGGGATAATCCTAGCTTATGGGGCTGGTATTCTTGATAGGAGTATTAAGATTTTTAAAGATAAAGGTCTCTATTAAGATATTTTAATTACAATAGCTAATGAATAATATAGAAAACAACCTACACATAAAATAGTGTAAGTTGTTTTTCTTTAGATATTTTAGAAAAATAAAATTATTGGAGAATAATTGAATTAATATCGATTTCATTTTCGATCAGATTAATACTATATAAAAACTCTTGAGTAGTTATAAGATCTGATCTATCTGTAGAGGATAATGTTGGGTCAAAGTTATAATGAGGAAGAAGGTCTTTGACTTCGTTGGTAGATATTTGTAAAGCTTCGGAGGCTAGGATTAGAGCTTCTTCTAGGTTGCTATTCATATAATCTACTGCTTCTTGATGGGCTTCACGAAACGTTTGAACAACTTCAGGGTATTTTTGAGCAAAATCAC
>JBOFHK010000017.1:0-192832 GCA_051649605.1 Brevinema sp.
ATGAGCTAGGCGATTTCTTTGGTTTTTTGTGGTTAGAGAATAGAGAGACGAAGGCGATACTATTGTCTTATCCAGCAAACGCTGGATACAAAATATTTTCTTGATCTAAGTCCTTACGAAATAAGTACTTGAAAAAAAAAGTTTGGAGAACATAGTACATTTTGGTTTTTTTGGGGGTTTTTGACCCTCTCAATCTTGTTAGATATAATGGTGAAAGAGTTGAAGATAACACTCATCATTGCAAAATTTATAGAAATAAGTTATAATAAGATTTATATCATGATTTAGGAGAATCTTATGCTTTTGTCGCAGAAACGGACACTTTTTTGTGGTGAGATCACAGAAGATCAATATTTAGACCGAGAGCTTACTGTCAATGGTTGGGTAAATAGTTATCGTGATCATGGTGATTTAGTATTTATTGATCTTCGTGATCGTAGCGGTGTTGTTCAACTGGTTTTTGACCCAGCAGATTCGGCGAAAGCCCACGAATTATCAAAAACTCTTCGTAGGGAAGATGTCATTGGAGCAAAGGGGATTCTCCGAAAACGTGCTGAAGGATTAGAAAATCCTCGTCTTGCTACAGGCAAATATGAACTTTGTTGTACAGAGATTTTTCTTTTTAATCGCTCTAAAACACCTCCTTTTGATATTACGAGTGGCGAAAAAATTAACGAAGAAACACGTCTTATCTATCGCTATGTTGATATTCGTTCTCCTTTTATGTATAATAATCTACTCAAACGTTCCCAAATCACTAATAGTATTCGTTCTACCATGCAGGAGCACGGATTTTTAGAAGTGGAGACGCCGATTCTCACCAAATCGACCCCAGAAGGGGCGAGAGATTTCTTGGTTCCTTCTCGGGTGCATAAAGGATCGTATTTTGCCTTACCTCAGTCTCCTCAGATATTTAAGCAATTATTAATGATTGGTGGAATTGAACGTTATTATCAAATTGCTCGTTGTTTTCGTGATGAAGACCTTCGTGCTGATCGTCAACCAGAATTTACACAGCTTGATATTGAAACATCCTTTATGACAGCGGAAGATATTCAAACGCTAATCGAACGAATGCTATTTTCTTTAATGAAAATAGTCTATAACAAAGAAATTTCTACTCCCTTTCCTAGGATGACTTATAAAGACGCGATGGATAAGTACGGAGTTGATCGTCCTGACCTTCGCTTTGGGATGGAGATTGTTGATGTTAGTGAGGTTGTCAAAGATTCTGAATTTTCTGTTTTTACCAATGTTACGGCAAAAGGTGGAATGGTCAAATGTCTTCCTGTTCCTAATGGAGAGAATCTTTCTCGTAAAGATTTAGATGAATTGATTGCTTTTGTAGGGCATTATGGGGCAAAAGGTATGGCTTGGATGAGGGTCAAAAATAGTGCTTTGGAGTCTAATATTGTCAAATATTTCTCTTCAGAAGTTTGCCAGCGATTGATTGATATAACTAATGCCAAAGATGGTTATACCCTGTTGTTTATTGCTGATACCAACGACAAAATCGTTTACGATGCGGTGGCTCATCTTCGTTTAGAGGTGGGTGATCGTTTTGGTTTACGTCCCAAAGATAAATTTAGTTTTTTGTGGGTTGTTGATTTTCCTCTCTTTGAACGAGACACCGAATCTAAGCGTTGGACTTCTGTTCATCATCCTTTTACATCCCCTCGTTTAGAGGACTTAGATCAATTAGATTCCGATCCTGGATCAGTTCGTGCGAACGCCTATGATGTTATCTGTAATGGTACAGAATTGGGTGGGGGTTCGATACGGATTGCTACGAGTGATATGCAGAGTAAAATCTTCAAATTATTGGATATTTCTTCCGAAGAAGTAGAAGAAAAATTTGGATTTTTGTTAGAAGCGTTAGCACATGGAGCACCACCTCATGGAGGTATTGCTTTAGGTTTGGATCGTTTGGTAATGATGTTCCAAGAGTTAGATTCTATTCGGGATGTAATCGCATTTCCTAAAACTCAAAAAGCGACTTGTCTTTTAATGAATGCTCCTTCTTCAGTGGATCAGCAACAATTAGCAGATTTAAATATCAAAAATATTGAAATCAAAGCTAATAGATAATAAGATTTTTTATCAGAAAATACCCCTTAGTTTATTTGGGGTATTTTTTAATGCTTACTTGGGAAATAAATACGGAAATATTTATAAATTTTGGGATAGAATATCTTAAGTAGGCAAAATGCTGTCCAAGTATTCCCAGAGTTAGTAATAAATCTTAGGATTGGGGCAAAAATGGTTTTTTTGCATAAGGTATAAAAAGGTGAAGCAATAACGATAGTACCTTTATCTATAAAATGTTGGATAATTCCCTGTGGTTGACGAGCGAGAACGCAACTATTAAATATTACAATATGAGGAGAGAGTTCTATAATTAATGATTCGAGGGTTTGATTTTCTAGGTATGATCGCCCTTCACTGGTAGCCCCATGTGCTGAAACGAGTAATAACTCCGCTTTTTTGTTATTAAGCTGTAAAGATCGTTTTTCTAATAATTTCAATATATAGAGAGACTCTTCGTAAGCGAGTTCTAAATTAGGATCAAACATGATAGAGGTACTGTGAATCATTTTAGGAAGAAGAAGCCCTGTTTTGGATACGATAAAAACTTTTACAAAAAAATAAGGATATAAAAATTCGAAAGGGATAAAATAAAAATTTTCTCTGTAAGAAATTTCTAAAATTGTTGGGATACTAGGAAGAGGGATACCTAGCTGTTCAAAAAAACTCTCCATAATAGATTGCCCTTGATGAACAATACCTAAATAATCTGATCGTGAAAAAATTTCTATTTGTTCAGAAAATAGATGGGACCAATATTGTTGATCGGCTTTAGATAAGGAATATTGGTGGGAAAAATTGGGAGTCTGAATATCGAATAAGAGATCGTTGTTTTTATGATAAATAGTAATTAGGTATGCTTGATTGAGTTCTAATAATGGGAAACAATTTTGGATTTGTTTGGGGGTAATTTTGATACTTGATGATTGGGCAAAAAGACTATCGGCGATAGGAAGAAGCTCATCTTGAAAATGGGAAAATTTGATAAAAGATAAATTTTCTTGAAAAACCCTAATATGACGGGTATCATATCTTAAGAGATTCATGATTAGTTTGAAGAGGGAATAATGACAATAACATTTCCTTTTTTGAGGTTATTGATTGTCCGCTGTTGACTAAATAGTTTTTGTACGTCTTCATCAAATAAAACAATATCGGCGGATAAAGCCCCATCGATCGAATGGGGTAGTGTGTAAGAGATATATTTACCTAAAGATGGGTGGGCTAATGCCTCAGTGATTGAGGTAACAAAATGTACGGCACTTTGTTTGAGAAGAATTTGAGGATCAACTGTTTCGATACTATGGAGGATTTCTCCTTTGGTGTTGAGAATTCTTGGGGTAAGAGAGGCTTTAAAATAAGGGAACATAACCATATCGATTATTAAGGTATCATAAATCTGTGTTCCTGTTGTTTCACGTTGAAGATAATTGGTAATTTCTCGTGGTCGGATATTTTGGTATAGGAGCTGGGTAATACTATTAGTGCCGAATAAGGGAATAGAAACCTGACCGTACATACTAGAATTACTGATAATAGTATTTTCTAAGGGGCGATCGTATAAAATAGAGAGTATATTAAGGCGGATTGTTTGTTGTTGATCAAAAAGATTTCCTAAAGAGAATATTGATGAGATCCGTAATTTTGTGATAGCTCCAGTCATAAATTGTAAAATTCGTTCTCTTAACTGACCAGACATATTTTGGTTATGCCGACCAATATTACGATCACTATAAGTAATAGGGATATTGTATTCTGTAACTATTTCTCCTTTGGACCAATTAATATAAGAATGATACTCATCGAGAGGTTCAACCATATCTTTTTGTAAAGAATCTTTAACGATATCAGAGTATTCTATAAATTCTCCTGGTTTTAACTGGGCGTAGAGGGCGATGGTAGAAAAAATATTTAAGAAAAAAAATAGGATATAACGATTCATAATGGTACTCATGATTTACTTAATCGATCAATATCTTTTTTTGAAATTACTTGAGGTTTCCAAGCACTAATATTTTGTTGATATTTTTGAAGGATAGTATTTTGAATAATCCCTAATTTTTGTTTAGCGATTATTAGTGCTTCATGAGGAAGCATAGTTGGTGCTTGCCCAGAGATTTTAGAACCTGTATTAAAGTTTTCTCCTTTTTGGAGTGCTTCTCTTTTTTTATCTTCTTGAATAAGAAATCGAACTGTTTGAGCTATACTATACGCAATTTTATCTGCACTATCGTAAAGACCAGCTTTTTTATAGAGTTTTAATGCAGCAACGAGATCTTTTTTTTCATGTTCTAAAACACTTGCGATTTTGGCGATTCCTTCTTTATAATCAATAGCTAAGAATATTTTGAGAGCATTTTTATAATCTCTGTTAGTAAATAGCTCGTTTCCACGACGGATTAGTATGATTTTATCGGAAGTATCAATCATAAAAAATCTCCGTTTTTTATTATTCGCTACTGGTTATTTTTTGCAAAGCGACTCCTATTTTATCGACATTTTCTTTATATTCTTGAGTGTTTCCAGTGATTCTTGCTTGTTCTGCTTGGAGATAATATTGGTAACTCTCAAGTAGAATCGAGCGGAGCTGTTCTTCTTCTGATAGGCTGATTTCTTCTTCTGAGCTAATTTTTTGTAAGGCTGTATAAATTAACTGATTGATTGTATGTCCTAAACTAATAGATGTTTGATCAATTATTGTAAACTGAGCGGCTAAAGGAGTACTGAGACCTTCTGCTTCAAGAAATACCGTATGAGCGTAGATTCCTTTATTTTCTATAGGATAGAATGTTAACTGTGAAGGCGATAATTTTGATCCAATTTGTCCCCACAATGTTGCCATCCGTGAGAATTCTGAATCTTGATTCAAGAATGCTAAGGCTTGCCCAGCTCCTGGGATTCCTAAGCTTGATGGGGCTTCATAGAGGGATAGATATTTTTGTTTATTGTGGTCAATATAGGCAAGAAATTGTGCTGCAAAAATACTTTTCCCTGTCGGATTATAAGTTTGTTGGAGTGCAATTCGGTTGCTATAGATTTGATAAGAATAAGGGAAATTCTCTTGGAGATGAATTTCTCTTTTATTAATTTCGGAATAGTAGCTAGTAGCATCCATATCATGGTACGTTTGTAATAAAGTGCTTTGGATCTGAAATAATTCTTTAGGATAGCGGTATTTATCAGTAGGGAGCTGGAGTGTTTTGGTAAATAGATTAGGGTATAGTTTTTTTGTAATACGGATATAAGGATTTTCTTCTTCTAGGACATCAAAAATCACTTCTCCAGAATAGGCGGAGACAAATACTTTCATCGGTGATTGTACCCAATTATACGATCCCCAAGGAGTATCTACTGATTTAGAAACATAGATAGAATCTGATACGGTATAGGCGTCCATTTCCCACCATAATTCTTGATTATGATAGATTAACGCTGGTTCTGAGTAGTGAAAATCAGGGAGAATAGTTTTAGCAATATCCTTGGGTTTTCTTCTAAAGATAAATTGTGTTTCAGGTAAAAAATAATCGGTAAGGAAAAATCTACTATCTTTGTAGATAATCATAAGGAGTATTTTAGTAAAGAAATTTATAGGGATATTTTTAATATCTCTAAAATATTGATTCTCTAAAGGGAATCCTTCTTTTTTAAAATTTGCTAAAGGCATTTTGGTATTGATAAAAATATAATCGTCATAGTATTCACTAAAAAAGATATGGGGATTTTTTAGAGGAAGATCGATTATATTGGTGTGGAGTTCTAAATCCTTAAGAACAAGCTGGGAAAATCCATTATTATCAAAAAGATGTGCTGCTCCTATGACCGCACCATAACCGAAAATATTCCGAAAATGCTTGACATCCCAAAGAACATCAAGATCCTCTGAACTTTCTCGAGCAGCAATAAGATAAGGGGCTATATCTCCCTTATCGTCAGATAAAACAATAGAACTTACCGAATGAATCGTAAAAATGGGGAGGACTTCTTGATTTTGTTGGATCACTTTTAGAAAGTGAAATTCATCTTGCCAGAAATTTTTTGCAAGTACATTAGAGAGTTCTTCTCGTTTGATGATAGAGCTATTATCACGGATAATCGTTTGAATACCAAAAGCTTTTCTAGTACTTTCTGCATGGATTCCAGCAAATTTTTCTTGTAAAGAACTTTGATTTGGTGTATAGACTACTGTTTTTAAATACAGGGGCCAAAGAGTATTTGCAACAACACTAAATAAAGTGATGGTTATTATTCCGATAGCGATTATACGTTTTTGAGGGAATATTGTAATAAAAACTAAAAAGAAGTAAATAATAACTAATGAAATTACTAAGGGAAGAAAATTTCCATAGAGATCCAGATACCCAATATAATTTTGAACAGAAGAATGAATATTCTCGAATCTGTTTACTAACATTATTATGAAAAGCCAAGCGATAACAGATAAAAGTAGAAATTTATCTAAGAAATGGAGTTTCTCTTGTTTAGAATAACAAATAAATCGAAATCCTAAAAGAACAGATGTATAAACAATGAAAAATAAAGCACTTTTTTTAATGAGGGGAATGGTAAATAAAAAGAAAGAAAAATCTAATTGTGTTAAAGGATCAATAGACCCTGTAGAGCCACCTAATGTAGCATTGAGTATCGCTGGTGAAAGCTGTACAAAATATTCCATAGTGAGAGAAACTACAAAAATTACTGTTGTTTTGAGGATTAAGAATTTTTTATTATTTCTCTCTTTTTGGGGAGCTGAAAATATATGAAATAAACTAAAAATAGTACATACCATTGCAAAAGTAGGGATAGAAATCCATCGAATAAGAATAAGCCTAAGTGTCGAATGGATAATATTTTGAGAATAGAGCCATAGTATATTAATAATAAAATATGCGGAAAAATACAGGGTGATAGCAATGACTAAAACAATTAATAATACGATGATAATTCTTCTTTGAACTTGTATTTTCACGAAATTATCCTTAAACTTTATTTAATAGTAAGTTACTTATGAATTTTAGATTCATCAACAATATTTTTTTTCTCTTTTTCTATACTTTGACCATTAATGAATATATATAGCATTTGGGATACTGAATGTTCTAACTCGTTAATAATAGGAATCCCGACAACTTGTTCAAAAATATATTTTTTATCACCTACTAAATCAGAAAATATTCCATCATGGATAATATGTTTTTTTTCTTGATGGATGAGATTATTTTTTAATTGGGCAAACTGTTGTTCGGTGAAAAATGGTTCTTGTTCCTCTGTTTTGAGTGTAAGATAGCTTAAAGGAGTATCTTCCAAAATATAATATTGTGTCTTAGGTTTTCCTTGAATATCAATAAAAACGCTTTTTTTAAGAAAATGTTCTTTAAAACTATTGTTGTAAAAAGAGATATAAGGTTCATTGGTATTCATGTTAATGAGTAAAAGAGGATAAGGAAGCAGTTCTGCAACATTGGTGAATTTTCCTTGTTCTGCTTTTGCTAAATTAGTTTTTAGTTGGTCGTAATAATCGATTTTTGTAATAAAATCATTTAAACGTGTTCCAAGGTTTCCAAATTCATCTTGATCGGGAAAACGTAGGCTAGCAGGTCTCAAAATCGAAGATTGGTCAATATTTTCAAAACGACGTAATAAATCTTTGTATTTGTTAATTCCTCTATCAAAAATAAAAATAGAGATGGCAATACCAGTGATAATTGCTATTAAAGACATGATAATAACGGTAATATAGAGATTACGGTATATTTGTTCAATATCGCTAGAAACAATTCCCCACACTGGTTCTAAAATAATATCGACACTTGTCAGCATGACAAAGAAACTAATCATGACAACAATAGAAAGAATAATATAAACACGAATAATATTGGATAAAGAAAACAAAATAACCTCTTACATATAAATTGATATGGTTAAGTATCACAAGAAAATATACGATATAAATATTATAATATAAATTTTTTAAAAAATCCAATAAGATATATCAATGAAGGGTCTAGAATGAAAAATATATTATTTGCTTCTGTTAATGGACAGAATATTTTAGGAGAAGATGTTCTTACTAGTCGTAAACGTCTTTTATCAGAATTAGAGCCTGAGAGTACGACTTTTGTAAGTATTCCTAACGAAGAGAACAATTCTTTTTTAAATGCAGAAGCTTTACAAAAAACGATACAACAGAAAGCTTTAGTTGCTTTAGCCAAGTTTGAAGGGATAGAAGTGTCGGAAGAAGAGCTTTCTCAAACCATCTACGAATTACGCTCTGCTTATGATGATGAAGTCGATTGGGTAACAAGCTTGGATGATTTAGGAATTGATGATAAAAATATTCGGGAAGTGTTTTATCGGGATTTGATGATCGATCGTCTCCTTCAGTCTCACTTAGAACTTTTTGAAGTTCCGGATAGTGAGAAAGCAGAAGAGTTTTATCAGCAAAATTTAGAATCAATGAAAATTAATGATTCTTATACCTTTATCGAATTAGAAATAAAAAATTCTCAGCATATTAAGATAGCAGCAGATATTCTTGCTCAAAACGATACGACAGAGATTATTAAAAAAGCACAAAATTATGGTTGGGACGCCGTACTCAATGAGAGTATTCGCTTTCAGCAACTTCCGGTGGCATTACAGGAAATGATGAAAGATCTCCCAGAACAAAAAATAGGGACTCTCCCTTTAGAAGATGAAAGTCTGGTATTTGTTAAATTACTACAAAAAATACCAGGGAAGCAGTTATCGTTGGAGGATGCATTACCAGGTTTGATAGAATATCTTAAATATCAACAATATAAAGATTTATTAGATGAACTAACAGATTTAGCATTAGATAAAAGTGATATTCAGTATCATAATATCGAATTATTAAAGCAACTAAAGTAACATGAGGTCTATATGATTGATCAAATCAATATATTTATTGTCGTTTTTTTCTTAATATTGATTGGTATGGGTGGAGTAATACTTTTATTTATTTCACCAAAAGTAGTTAAGGAGACAAAAATATTATTAAATACCTATGCTCAAGAAAAAGAGCTAAAAAATAGTGAAAAAGGATTATCCTCACTTATGGAAGAATTATCTCACACTCGGAACAAAGAGCGAATTGAGGGAATCAAGAAAAAAATTATTCATAAAGTGGAAGAAATGGAATTAAATAATTCTAGTATGGTGCAACTCCGACAGGTTGATATGATTAAAAAATGGCTTGAGGTCTTTTCTATTGATCAGCATATTAAAGATATTCAGAAAAATGGGATTTCTCAGCAGGTTCAGTTTGATAAAAAGAAAAAAGATTTCAAGTTAATGATTTTAAAACATTAGATCACCAGAATGATTCTCTTTTATTTACAGTTAGTGATACTATATAAAGTACGAGATCCATATAGAGATAAAATAGCAGGATATAATATATATCCTGCTATTTTCTGAAAGTTTCTTTTAGGATATTAATTTATAACCTGTTGCCTAATCTTATCGATTTCTTCTTCATAGTAAGCAACTTTTTTATCCAAGGTGTCAAGGAATGGTTTAATTTGCGGATTTTGAGTCAAGAGATTGTTACGAATATTTTTTGTAGCTTCTTTAAATTGATTCAGCTCTTCTGTTGTAGGGGTATAGATCGTACCTCCACTATTACGGAATGTTTCAAAAGCGGATACCTGAGCTAATTTTGGATAAGCATTTAACCATACCCTCATATCTTCAAAAGCGTCCACTACGATGGCTTGAAGTTCTTTGGGCATAGATTCGATTTTATCGGTATTAATAAACCAAAAAGCAATAAGATAGGAGTGATTATCCAAGATATAGTATTTTAGGCTTTCGTTGAGCTTTGCGTTAATAATATCAACAATACTGAGATTAACCCCATCAACAACCCCTGTAGATAAAGAAGTATAAACCTCATCATAAGGCATCGAAGTTGGTGCTCCCCCTAAAGAAGTAACCAATTCCTGCTGGACAATAGAAGGAAGGGTTCTCATCTTTAACCCCTTCATATCACTTGGGGTTTTAATTTGTTTTTTAGTGGTAGCAAAATTTCTCCAACCCCCGCTGGCTGCAACCATCATTAATTTTAACTTAGGTTGTACTTTAAGAATATCTTGACGCATGAGATTAATAAATTCTGCATCTCCATACACGGATTCTGCAACTCGATCATCTGGAAAAATATAAGGAATATCAAAAATAGCCGCAGGAGCCCAAAATGTTGGTAGGTCTCCTGTTACTTTAAAAATATCTAAAGTTCCATTAATAAGCCCTGTAACTCCTTCTTTCCCACTGGCTGCAAGTTGACCGTTAGGGTAAATTTTCACCCCAATCCGTCCATTGGATTTATTTTCTACAGTAGCTTTGAATACCAAAGAAGCAAGGTGATTGTAACCTTCAGTATTATGATCGTGAGACGTTGTGAGGATATATTCAGCATTTTTGGGTACTTCTAGATAAGCTAAACTATTACTTATTCCAGAAATTCCTGTTCCATTGGTGGCACAAGAAGTAAGAACAAAAATCATCAAAAAAGCGAGTATTTTTTTCATGATAGTCTCCTATTATTTGGTTGTGGTATCTGTTCCGTCCCATGCATCTGTAAAAATCCCCAGCCCTTTATCGGTGAATGGGTGGAGCATAGATTCTTCATAGATAGCAAGTCCGCAGGTTACAGCATCTGCCCCGCTACGGAATGCATGAGCGATTTGAGATCCAGAGCGGAGAGCCGCAACTAATACTTCTGTTTTTGCCCCCGTATTGGCATACGTTTCGACGATGCCTTCTATGTAATCTCTCGTATCCTCTCCGTTTGATTCTTTCCAGCCGACAAAAGGAGATACAAATAAAGATCCCGCATGAGCAGCGTAAAGAGCTTGTGAAACAGAAAATACCAGTGTTAAATTAGTACGAATTCCTATTTCTTCTAATTTATGAGCTGCTTCAATCCCTGCATAAGTACAAGGAAGTTTGATCACAAAAGTATTGGAAAGCTCCGCAAGAGATTTTCCCATCTCTATCATTTCTTTTGCCGTATTATAGTGAGGATTTACCTCTACAGAAATAGGAAACTCTTCCCATGATTGGAAGCCTTGCTTGCTTGCCCAAGCAGCAATTTCCTTGATTACAGAATAAAAAGGTTTCCCACTTAATTGAATATGCCTAGGATTGGTTGTGATCCCATCAATTCTAAAAAATTCGTAAGCTTTTTGGATCTCATCCATTTTTGCACTGTCTAAGAAAAATTTCATTTGTTTCCTCCGATTTGATATGTTATATTCTTATATTAGTGGTAAGGTAACGGTAATCCCCTTATGTGTTAGTATGGGGAAATCTCCGCTAATTGTTAATACTTTAGGATTATCTCCGTTAATAATTACCGTTTCTTCTGATTTTGTCCCTCTTAGAGTGGGATTCCATGCAATCAGTTGATTCTCGAGCAGTGTTTCATCCAAGTTAGGACGAAGAATCCATTCCCTTGATTCAAATCCTATTGCCCCTCCTTGATGATGATTAAGGTATTCATCTTCGACCTTGTGGTTTTTATAACTTTGAAGTAGGGACTCCCATAATGATGAACTATGGATTCCTAAGATTGAGGTCGCAATCATTTCTGCATTAATTTTTGCAACCCTTTGATTATATAATTTTTCTTGGGAATTTTCTTCTCTAAAATACCGAATACGACTTGCAGCTATCATTACTCCTTTATATTGGGCACAAATAACAGCCATAATTCGTTCCTGTATAATTGTGGTAGTTGCTAAAGGATGGCGATAACTATTCAAATTTTCGTCTCCTGCGATTAGTAAAACAGGAAGGGAGATACCTTCTTTTTCAAAGGTATAACGAATTTCTGCTTGAATACTAAGCTCGCTCATACCAACTTTAAGATTTTTGAGACTTTTTTCTAAGAGTTCTGAGGAACGTTTAGAAAGTTCTGTAGCAATTTTGATTTGATCTGGACTTAATTGATAACGAAGTTTTTTGATATTTCCAAAATCTTCAGTAGTATTTACTAATCCAAAATCACTAACGACTTTTTTGTTGGCTATTAAGTTTTGGAGATTAGGAGCAGGCCCTTCGATCCAAGAGAAGGATTGGACAGGAAATTTATCTTTGAAAATTTCATGAGAAATACGATCGTGTTCATTGTTGCCACAGAACACGAAAGCATTATCTTTAGTTACCCAAATAAAACCCAGTCCCATATCGGTATAAAAATTCATGGAGCTTTCTCCTCCAGAAAACCATGCAAAAGAACTACGTCGTCCGAGAAGCATTCCATCATATTGATTTTGAGTAAGATATTCTCTTATTTTAGTACAAGTATATTCTATTGACATTTTAAACCCCTATAAATTTTTTAATAAATTAAATTTTTGTAGATAGGGAGAAGACTTTTTGATAAATACAGGAATTTGCCCTAAGGGTGCATCAACGGTAATAGTACTATTTCCCTTGAATTCTTTCCCTGTCCATAAATGAACCCAGATATCATTAGGGAGATAGACCTCCCATATTTTTATATTCTCCTTCCATACGGGAGCTACCAAAATATCTGACCCTAAAAGATATTCATAATCTTGGAGATAAGCTTCTTTATCTTGAGGATATTCAAAGAATAAAGGACGCATGAGAGGATACCCTTTGTCTGCAGCTTCTTGAATATAAGGTAAGCGATATTCTGCTAACGCTTTAAAAATACGAACCGTTTTGCCAAGAAAATTCATTTGGTAAGAGCTATCATAAATCTGAATATTTTCACTAGGTCTATTGGTTTCGTGGGATCTCATGATCCCTGTAAATGCACAAAACTCTGCCCATCGAAGATTTAACTCAACGGAACGAGTATTCCCAAAAAGTGAAGTATAACCTCCTAAATCACTGTGATGAAAAGCAAATCCACTAACTCCAGAAGATAAGGCCGCTGGGATCACTGTTGCTAGACCGTCATCTTTAGTGAAATCCACAGACTGATCCCCAGCCCATAAGATAGGACAATATTTTTGGGTATAAGATCCTGCCGCTCGCATAAAGATAAAGGATTTACCTTTTTGATTTCTTGAACGTAATGCCATATCATTAACTTCTGCCCATAAAGTTGGCCATGCGTTATGTAATTTCATAGCATCACCGTTGGCGAGGCTACAATCGATGGGCAAATATTCTCCAAAATCGGCCATCCAACCTTCTAAACCGTAATCAATCATCTCTTGACCTAAAATTCTTTCCGCAAACCACTCTTGGACTTCACGACGTGTAAAATCAGGAATTCCACAATAAAATTCACCAAAGTCGACCTCATAAATCTCTCCATCTTTATTTTTTATCAGATAACCAAGATTTTTTGCTTCTGCGAAGAGAGGGCCATCAATGGCGAGATAGCAATTAGAATATCCTAAAAATCTAATTCCTTGATTTTTGTAGGCTTGAACTTTATTTTTGAAGTTGGGATAACGTTTTGGATCGTGTTGCCAATTCCACATTAGACGCTGACCAAAGCTAGTCATTCTGATCCCTTCCCAGTCTTGAGCCCAAATGCCGCTAATCATGACACCATGTTGTTGTAAAAGTTCAATTTTTTGATCGATCTTCTCCCAACCTCCTTGGATTCCTAGAATAAATCCTTCATTAACCCAAGAAGGAAGAGTTTCTTGACGACCGATATAACTAGTGAATTGTTCAATTAAAGAATAATAGTTATTACTTGTCCAAAATAAAATCCGTTTTGGAATTTCCCAAATATGAATCTCATTGAATAAAGGATCTTTAAAATCAAACTCTGCATAAGCAAAAGAATCAGCGAATAGATAGTATTTTTGATCGGATAGATAGGATGCTTGAGGATAATTTGTATTCCAATAATCACCTCCAGCCATCCCCGTAACATCGGATTGCCAAGTAATATAAGTTTCTTTATTACGCCCTACTCCTGGCTCAGAACTCCAAATAGGAAATAATTTTCCGCGAAGATTGAAATGGCTCATTTGTTCGCCTAGTCCATAGAAATGCTCCTTTGGTTTAGCAACGACTCTTATCCAGAATCGCGTATAATTTTTAGAAGAAGAAAAATTCCAACTACAAGCTTGCCCTTCTCTTCCAAAATTTAAAATCAATTCATCTTCACCATAGTAAAAACGGAAATTTTCTCCTATTTGTTCAACATGTCGAAGAGGGGTTTTTTCGTCTGTCCTGTCTTTGATTCTAAAGTTTCCACGGTACATTTTGACTTCTTCTGTTCCCTGCCCTACAAAAAACGAAGGATTTTCAGGACTATGCTCTAGAATAAGAATATTGTCTACCCATATTTTAAGGTGATTATTTTTTAATTCTGATTTTAACATTATTCACCCCTTTCTCTAGTGATTAACCGTAATAATAGACCAATCGTTGAGTTTTGCAAATATTTTAAAAGTTTCCGTGTAGTCTCCATAAACTAGAGAAATGTGATGAGCCAGACCGTTCATAATGAGGGTATCAAATACCTGATCTACTCCATGTTCGAATTGAGCTTTGAGGAAAGTTCCTTTTAATAATTTTTCTATTGGGAGTGCTACACCTTTTTCCATAAAAATACGTGTTTGTCCTAGAGCAGTGTCTATTCTAAAAGTACTAAATGCCCCTGTTTTATGAACAAAACCAGCTGTTACTCCTCGACCTCCAGCAAAAAAAGTATCAAGTGATTTGGTACCTTCGGCAAGGGTATAAGGAGCATCTCCACCATGCCATAAGAGAGCAGTATTATCATCAAAAATTTGGGAAAAATCAGCACAGAAAGGATTATCAGCTCCTGCAATTTGACTGAGATACATAGTTAAAGCAATTTGCGTATCTCCTTCTGGGGAAATAATATAGCCCTTCGTTTGAAGAAGAGACATAACGGCACAAGGACTAACGCCATAAGTAGGGCCAAATTCTGGCCAATTCCTTACGGTGAGTACTTTGAGTCTATGTTGATCCATAAATTTCTTTGCACTGGCTGCTAATTGGGAAATAAGATGAATTTGCTTTTCGGACATCTCTGATAAATCTTCAAATACGCTCGTGAATTCTTTTTTAAAAGAGTCAATTTCTTGGGTACTAACCTCTTGACCGTAAAAACTATCAAGCGTATAATGCTCCAACATAACTCCTGATTCTTTTAAAAAAGGTAATTCGTCAATAGCGAGATCATAAAATCCTTGGGCTCTTGCTCCGACCATTCCTATAGTCAAACCTTTCATTGCCCGTAACATCCGAATAGCATCGATCCAATGGTAATTGACAGTATCACTAACACTGTAACAAAAATTCTTAATTCCCATTTTTGCTAGATTCGCTCCATCTAAGTGTAACCCCACCATGGAATTGTAGCGTATTTTTCCTCCATTATATGGAGCTTCGGGCAAGGTCCATAAGTATAATGGCTTGCTGACTTTTTGTTCGATGATCAGGGTCAAATGTCCCAAATGGAAAGTCCCACTACAGAGAATCAATCCATCCAACGTATGACTGGCAAAAAAATCACCTGCTTGATGAGCATCCTCAGCTTCGATTACTGGCTCAGGATAAATAATAAATTCAATATTTTCATTTTTTTTGAGAAGTTCTAATTTTTGATTGTATTCTTCCCATGCCGATTCCCAATCAAAAGTTTTCCTTAAAAAACAAGCAACACCTATTTTTGCAAATCCTTTCATGGTACTCTCCTACTCAGCTCTATCTTTGACCACTTTATAGGTCGCAGAGAAATCTTCATTGCTAATGCCCATATCTATGGCATGATCGTATACTTTTTTTGTGTTGTCCATTCCTGGTAAGTGGAGTTTGTGTTCTTTTGCTAGTTTTTCAACGATATAGACATCTTTGTGCATATTTTCTACAGAAAAAGCAACATTATAAGTGTTTTGAGCAATATTTTTATATTTGCCCGACAAATAAAAGTTCTGACCTCCTCCATAAGAAATAGCTTTTTCAAAGGTTTCAGGATCGATTCCTACTTTTTGAGCGAGAAGAATCATTTCATTAACACCGTTTTGGATTTGGGCGACGAGATTGTTATGACAAGCTTTCATCACTAATCCTGTTCCATTTTCTCCCAAATGAATGGTATTATTTCCCATACAGAGAAGTAACTCTTTGATTTGCTCAAAAGATTTTTTATCCCCTCCCACATAAATACCTAAAGTCCCATCAATAGCTGCTGCTTTAGATTTGACCAAGGGACAATCTAAGAATACCGCTCCTGTTTGGGTGATTTCTTGAGCGATTTCTTGGGAGACGGAAGGGTCAATAGTACTCATATCTGCCCATATTTTACCAGCTTTGAAAAAGGGCTTTAATTCTTTACAGAGACTTTTAACATGTTCACTTTTTGGCACAATAGAAAAAATAACATCAGATTTTTCTACTACTTCAGCGGCAGAATGAGCAGCTTTAGCACCTTGTTTGACTAGTTGATCTATTTTTGATGAATTGGTATCGTATACTAAAATAGTGTCTTCTTTTCTTTTCTGAATTAAATTTGTAGACATTGGCTCTCCCATAATGCCTAATCCAATAAAACCTATAGTCATATTGTCCTCCATATGATTTAAATGATTTGATTAATAATAGTTATTGCCCCCCCCATGAGGAGAATAATATTTAGTATATAGTCAAAAAGACGTTTTGAGACTTTCATTGCTAGGATATTTCCAAGATAAATAGATAATGCTAAAAATGGTAAATTCCATAAAATCATCGTATTGACTTCTGGAGTAAATTGATTGTTTATGATATGTTGTCCCATAATAATACTATTGAGGATCAACCAAAGCACGGATAAGCTTGCACGAAATTCATTCTTGTCGAGTAATACCAAACTTGCATAAATGACAATTAGGGGACCTCCTGATACGAAAGCTCCTTGTAATATTCCCCCGATAAATACAAGAAATAATAGTATATGATTAGGAATATTTTTAAATTCTATACCTCTTAGACGTGCAATTCCCATACTTCCTGCGATAAGCATGACAATCCCTAACAATATCAGGGAAATTTCTTGAGGAAGGTAGCTGTAGAGAACGAATCCTATAGGAAGTCCTAGCCCTGATACAATCAAGATGGTTTTTAGAATATCCCAACGAATATATTTGACCATTTTAAGAACAAGATATAGCGGTTGTAAAGTACCCATAACGAGTAAAACAGGTTTTGCTACTCCTATCCCCACAAGAGGGATCATAAAGGGCATGGCTAGGATTGTACATCCAAAACCTGTTAAAGCACTGAGAAAATGAGTAATACTGATAATAATGATAATCATTGCTGTCATAGTTTGCCCTTAGAATCCCATTGTTCTTGGAAGGAATAAGCATATATCTGGAAAGAACGTAATAAGAAAAACCAACAATACTTCTAAAATGAGAAAAGGAATACACTCTTTTACTACTTCTTGTAAGGGAACCTTAGCGATATCAGAGGCCATAAATAAGACGAGTCCCATTGGTGGGGTGATTAGTCCAATTGTTACATTAATACTCATTACAATACCAAAATGTAAAGGATTGATTCCCATAGCGATTAATGGGGGAGCTAAAATAGGGGCAAAAATTAAGATCGCTGGTCCTGCATCGAGGAACATTCCGATAATAAATAAAATAATGTTGACGATGAAAAAAACAAAATAAGGATTATTACCCATAGAAAATATCATATTATTAACAATCTGTGAAATAGGAGATAAAGAGACGACAACTGCAAAACCTGCTGCTACAGCAACCATTAATAAAATTGCCGAAGAACCTACAGCGACATCTCGAAATAAAGGGTAGAGATTTTTAATCGATAAAGATTTGTAAATAAAAAGTGAAACAACCAAAGCATAGGCGACCGCAATGGCAGCAGCTTCTGTTGGGGTAAAAATCCCTCCGTATATACCGCCTAAAATAATAACAGGAGTCCACAAGGCTAAAAATGATTGTTTGGTTTGAGTGATCTTTTCTTGGGTGCTGGCTTTGGGGCGTTGGAAGGTAAACCCTTTTTTTTGACAAAGAAAATAATTTAGGATCATCAAACTAATAGAAAATAATAGACCAGGGATTGCGGCCCCAATAAACATTGCTCCTATAGAAATATTCATTGTAAAGGCATAAATCAACATGATACCACTGGGAGGAATAATTGGGCCTAATACCGTTGAAGCTGCGGTAACTGCTGCTGCATAAGAACGGGTAAATCCTTTGTTTGACATTTCTGGGATGAGCATATTACCAACTGCTGAAGTCGCCGCTACCGCTGAACCTGTCAGTGCCGAAAATAAAGTCGCCGAAAGAATGACTACATGCCCAAGAGAACCTTTAATATGTCCGACCATCACCTGAGAAAAATTGATAATACGTTCAGTGATTTTTCCTTTGCCCATGACTGCTCCTGCTAAGATAAAAAATGGCAGGGCTAATAGGGTAAATTTTTCTAAAGAATTATTCATCCTGGTGAATAGAGTGGAAATCATCATTGCATCGCCGGATACAATTACTCCAATAAGAGGTGCTACTGCCAGAGCGAATAAAACAGGTAGTCCTAAGAGCATTAATGCTAAAAATAATATAAAAAACATAATGAATATCTCCTATTGTGATTCTTCTGGAATATCTTGTAAAAAGGGCTTAAATAACTTTGTCTGTTCAGAATTTTTACCGTGGATTAAACAACATAAGGAAATAATAAGTTTTTGTAAGGCAATTGTAATCATTAACAATAAAGAAACAGGAATAACACTTAATACAACCCCCATACTGAGAGGTATTTGGGTTAAGCTTACCAAAAAACCATTTTTTACGGATAAGATTGCGTAGGGATACCAAGTTAAACCTGTAAATACGATAAATAATACGTAAAGTATTTCTAAAATATATTGTATTTTAGTACCGACAAAACGATCTGATAATAAAGTCATGGAGATATTTTGATTACTGTAGACAAGATAAGGCAAGCAAAGATAAGCCATCCATAACATAAGATAAACAGCAACTTCTTCAGCCCAAGGCAATGGAGAATTAAAGAAATACCTTAGCAATACTTGAATAACAATAAGAACGGTCATTACTATTAAAAAGAATGTTGCCATATTTACGAAAAATCGACAAAAGAGTTTATGAATATGATCCACCCCAAAAAGAATTTTTGAAATCATCCTGCCCTCCCTCACAATATGTAAAACGTTTTACAAAAACTATATTATTAGTATAAAATAAGATGTAATAAAGTCAATATGAATTTTCTTTATTATTTTATTTCTTTTAAAGATTTGTGATACAATAAATTATGAGAAATATAATAGGATGTGTTCATTATAAAATTAAAAAAGCGATAGTTTATAGTGAAAAATTTCTATTCAAACTACCTCTTTCAATGAAGAGCGATGAGACAAAATGGATTCCTGTTTGGGATTTATTTTCTACAATATTTTGATGAGTGGCGTTTACAGCTTTCTGTGTAATTTCCTTGATTGAAAAACTCATCGAACTAAGTTGAGGGGTGGTATAAGTTGTTGCGGATATTCCTCCGATACTTCCTACGCCCACATCGTTGCCTGGTTTTATCCCTAATTTTAATAATTGATTGATGGTATAAATACCTTTAATATCATCTTTGGTGATTATGGCATCAGGTTTAGAATCTAAACTCATGATTTCTTGGATGGATTGTTCTAGTTTTTTTCGTTCTTCGCAGTATCCAAAAATTATTGGCTCATGATCCTGTAATTCATGAATAGCATTGCGATAACCTTCTAATCGTTGCTGACATACGATATAGTCCAAGTCTCCGCTTAAAAAAGCAATTTTTTTATATCCTAGATGGTGAATCTGCTTTACGAGATTGAAGGTATCTTTGATATTATCGTTATCAACACAATAAATTTTGTTTTGGTATTGTTCTAATGTTCCAATTGTTGTAACAGGAATATTATTTTCGATAAAACATTCTAAGAGGCTTAGATCACTTCTACTAGCTAAAAATAATACCCCTGCAAGTTGTTTTGTTTTTACTAGAGATCGGAGTTCTTTAGATTCGTCGTTATGATGTTGAAAAAAAACCATTGTATGATAGCCATATTCTTTTAATGCTTGAGATATATAAGGTAAAGCTTCGATAACGGTAGGGTGGTGGATTTCGTCATAAGAAAAATTAATCACTAGTGCTACTAAATTAGAGTGTCCCCTCAATCCAGAAGCACTAATATTAGGGATATAGCCTAATGTTTCGGCGGCCTTTAAAACAGATTCTCGTGTTTTACTATGGACACGATTAGGGGTGTGGTATACAAAAGATACAGTTGTCGTAGATACGCCAGCTAAACGGGCAACGTCTCTAATAGAAATTTTCTTCATAAATCTATTATAATTCTTTCTTATAACAGTGTCAAATATCATCTATTAGAGAGTGAAATATAGAATAATATTCTTTTTAGCTTATAAGGATTTATCTTTTAAATGGACGAGATTTTTACAAAAAAACCTGATTTATTATTAAATAAATCAGGTTAAAATTTGCTCGGGGCGGGACTTGAACCCGCACACTCTAATGAGCGAGGGATTTTAAGTCCCTTGTGTCTACCAGTTTCACCACCCGAGCAGGATAAACTGTTTTTTTTAAATGAGCTAGGGGATAGTCAGAATCGAACTGACGAGTAGAGGATTTGCAGTCCCCGGCCTTACCACTTGGCTATATCCCCAATTATCTAATATATTAGCATATTTTTATTATATAGTCAAGAATCTCAATCAAAATATTATAAAAATATCAAATAAAACCTATGGAAAAGCATATTTTATATATAATCAGGCTATTTTTAATGACAAGTATGCTTAACTAAAATAATCATGGTGAGGCTTGGATAAATATATTTATTTATAAGATTTGTGTTAATTCTAAAGTGTGAAATTTTTTGTATAATTTTCCAATCTGAGGGATATATTCTTGGAAATATTCAGAATTTTGATGCTCTTGGACGTGTTTCTCACTTTTCCAAATTTCCCATACGATAAATTTATTAGGATTATGGAGATCTTCTAAAAGACGGAATTCGATATTCCCCTCTGTTTTACGGATTTTAGAAGAGAGAAATTCTACTAAAATAAAAAATTCGTCTCTATCTTTAGGATCAATTTCTACTTGGATACAAAAAAAATAGGGTTTGTCCATATATTGCCTCTGAATTTATATAAGATTTTTTATCTTGACTTTTATTTAAAATATACTATAATTATAGGTAATATTTCAAGATTTTTTAGTATTTGCTTTATAATTTTAAAGGACATTATAACATATTATTGATTTTGATTTATCGGGATAATATAAATATCCTAAAGTAAATTAAGGAGCATTTGATGATTACTATTCTTATTTTATTGGTTCTTATGGGGACTTTTTTAGTCTTATCCATCAAAATCGTTCAACAAGGTCAGACAATTTTGATCGAGCGTCTCGGTAAATTCCATGTCCAATTAGGGGCTGGATTAAATTTTATTTTTCCTATTTTAGATGCTCCTAGGATGATTCGTTGGCGGATTTCTGTTTATCGGAATAATAAATATATGTACATGGAACAAAATACCCCTTATATTGATCTAAGGGAAACTGTTTATGATTTTCCTGCTCAATCGGTTATTACCAAAGATAACGTAGGGATTAAAATTAATGCAGTACTGTACTACCAAATTATGGATGCCCCAAAAGCTGTTTACGAAATTGCTGATCTTCCTCAAGCGATCGAAAAATTAACACAAACAACGCTTAGAAATTTAATCGGGGAATTAGAGTTGGATCAGACACTCTCTTCGCGGGATCTTATTAACAATAAACTCCAGTTAATTCTTGATGAAGCGACTGATAAATGGGGTATTAAAATTAATAGAGTCGAGCTTCAAGATATTTCTCCACCTGCTGATATTCAGCAAGCAATGGAAAAACAAATGAGAGCGGAACGAGAAAAACGGGAAATGATTCTTCGTGCCGAAGGGGAAAAACAAGCTGCTATTTTGACTGCTGAAGGAGAAAAACAAGCTCGTATCCGCGAAGCAGAAGGCTTTAAAGAATCAGAGGTCTTAAGAGCCCAAGGATTTGCCGAAGCTCGTGAGCGGATTGCAAAGGCTGAATCTGAAGGTTTACGTTTATTATCAGAAAATCTTACTGGTAATGTTGATCCTTCTGGTTATATGGTTTCCTTACGCTATATAGAAACATTAAAAGAACTAGGGTCTGCAGGCAATAAAACTATTATGATGCCTTATGAAGCATCTGCTCTGATGGGTGTGTTAGGATCTGTAAAAGATGCTTTGGTAGATTCTGCTAAACCACTAAATTAATTCTTTTTCATCATCATACTTGTAAAAACACTTCTTATTTAATAAAATAATAAGAAGTGTTTTTACGTTAGAAATCCTGTTCAAAATCTATATGATTTTTAAATCTTTCCGATAATATATGAGGAGGGATTTAATGATTTTATTAATTAAGAATATTGCAACAGTGCTATTTATTGCTTTTCTAATGCTTGTTAGCTTGGTAATTCCTACCTCAGCTTTGCTTAATAATCCTATTTTTGATAATCATGATGTTCAATCTTTTTATTTTGATAACACGAAAATCTTTCGGAGTAGTGGATTTTCGCTTTCTAATGTTAATCAACAACGAGTACTTGTTGCTAGTCCTGAGCAAGAAACTCCTTCTTTATATGATTTGTATCTTGATTTTGATGACCAAGATTTTACTAATAACTATACGATCCTTAAGGATAATTATGAAAAGAATTTTTTACAAAAACAAAAAGGCGAACGCTCTGCTAAGTTTGTTTCTAAAGAAAACTCTATTATTTTATTTCCCAAATCAGAATCAATTCTTAAAAATAATACGATCCAAAATTTCACCGTTTCTTTTTATCTATATCCCTATCGCACTGGTGAAGGGGTACAGTATATTGTATCTTACGAGGGTTATTACACCAATTCTGTGTCAGAAGTGCGACCATTTGGATTTAGTATCACCATAGAAAAAGGAATTGTAAATTATTCTTTTACGAATTTTTTTATCGATGAAGAAGGAATATATCATAGTTTTGAGTTGCAAGAACAGCAACCTTTAATCAATACACAATGGGAACAACATACGCTGGTTGTGGATATAACAAAAAGTATAATTAAAATCTATCGTAATCATATTGAGCAAGATACAGTTTTTGTCCGTCAAAATAACGTATTCAATGGAAGACGGCTCTATCCTTCTCCTCAATTTGCCAAAATTGAGAATATACCATTTACAATAGGGAGAAATGGGATTTTTTCCTTAGATAGTTTTGTTATTTATCGGGATTCGATTACTAATTTTATGGAATATACCCCTAATAAAAAATTATTTTTTGAAACAGATGTCTTCTGTATTTCTCGAAATGTTTCTTCATTATATGAAATGAATATAAATGTATCCTCAACAAACGAATACTACCGATTGGCTTATCGGATTAGTAATTCTTATTTTCTTCCAGATACTCAGACGATTGATAAACCTTGGATTTATATTGATCCTACAAAAAAACAGTTTCCCCCTTCTCAATCTCAAGGAAAATATATCCAGTGGCGTGTTGAATATATCACCGCTACAGAAGAATCGAATCAACCGTTCTATATTAAAGATATTTTTGCCCGTTTTAAAGAAACATATGACCCAAGTACAATCCAAATTAATTCGGTATTGGCAAAAGATGGAGCGATAGAGATTTCTTGGCAGACACTTCCTAATGATTTAGTGGTCTCTTACGAAATTTATTATGGGAATTGCCCTAATTATTATTTTGGTAAAGCCGAAGTATCCCCTCAATCTCCTATTGTTATTGATGTTGCCAAATCGTCTGTATCTCAAAATATAGCATATATTTTGGAAGGTTTAGATAACGAAATCCCCTATTATATTTCTATCCGAGCTAAAGATATTTATGGTCAGTATGGTTCTTTCTCTCCAGAAATTGTTTCAAGACCATCTTCGGTTAAAAATGATTTTGGATATAGCATAGGACGTTAATTTGTGTACTGTTAAAAACTTTATGAAAAATAAACAGCTCTTATTAAAGAGCTGTTTATTTTTCATCTTAGTATTGTAATTATTAAATAAAATTATTATAATGTTATGATAATCTTTAAAATCAATAAATTCATTAATATGGTAAAAATAAAATATCAAAGGATTGTAAGAAATTATGCGAAAAATAATTATTTCATTGCTAATTTTTATCGTAAACTGTTCAGTTTCCAAGCCAGGTACTCCTTTAGGAGTGGGTTCAACTCCAAAATTTGAAGCTCTTGTTCCGACATCAGATTATGTAATCTACTACGACAATGCAACACTTCCCACCCTTTATATGAGCTTACATATGCAGACACACACGAAAGAAAGTTATCTCTATATGGGGCGACCAACTATAGATTCTCAAAAACTCCCAAGTCATGTACAACTAATTGCACCTATTGGCGATGTCACTTCTGGGGATCAAGAAATGCGTAAAAAAATTACTGAACTTAATCAAGTAAACCCCAACGCAACATTTACCCTCTATATTAATGAGAATCGTTTTGGTCGGGTCTTTAATTATTTTTATCGACAAGGGATCGCTAAGGATCGAGTAAAAATTGTACAAATGACTGATGGAACATTTACTTATACGTCGTGGAAGAACCACTTTTCTTCTAGTACTGGGTATGCAAAATGGCAAGAATTAGAAAAGGATTTTATTAGAGAATATAATCAAGATAGTACTGTACAAGTCGATGCAGAAGGATTATTTGCCGATAAGGGAAAAAATTACGCTCCTGTAACTCTTAAAAAGGAATATACTTACTGGCTTCAGTGGCCAGAACTGCTTGTATCTGATAGTACAGATCTGAAAAATTATCTCAATCACAATAGTAGTCGTTATTATAAAGTAGATCCTTTGGCTTACTATCAATCCCTAAATCAAGCACAGCAACAAAATATCATCCGTTTAATGGGATTGGATAAAAAATGGGCAATGAACGAAGGGGATGGTACTTTGGATGACCAAACAATTGGTGAAGTTTTGGATGCTTCTCCAAAACCAAATATTATTGTTACAGGTACGAACCCTTATGGAAATACTACGGACAACTTAATTAAAAAAGTTAAAGCTCAGTATGGTGATGGTTATGATTATTTTTTTAAGGGTCATCCTGCAGATCGTACAAAACCGTTAGATACTTCTATAACAGTCTTACCATTCCAGCTTCCAATGGAGGCGATTATTTGGGTTTATGGGAATAATATTCAGGTGTTAGGAGGTTACCAATCTTCCTTATATATGAATGCTCCTAAAACAATGAAGAAATTTTTCTTTGTTTCGTCTGCGTCTGGGATTACGATCGCTCCTTTGGACTTGATGTATCAACAGGGCTTACTAGGTGAAGTAGAATTTATTAATTAAAAAATCTATTTAATCAACAAAACAGTACAGTATTTATAATACTGTACTGTTTTGTTGATTAAGGTTTATTCTCAACTTGTATGTTTGGATACCATTAAATATAGTGAATTTGATCTTTATATTGATTAAATAATTGGTAGTTATATTCCATAGCCTTGTCCATATTTCCACTCTTGATAATAGGAGGAACAACTCCTTTGGCGAGCATAGCGTTTACATATTCTATCAAAAGAATATTAGAAATTGTCAACGCTACAATAGAAGAGGTAGGAGCGATTTTGGCATCTACTCCTTCTATTTTAATGCAGGCATCTCCCGTTTCTACATGATTATTAATCATAATATCGGCGATTTCATCTAGTTTTTTCCCAGATGAATGCCTTGACGTGACACTTCCAGAGTATTGTTTACTAAATAAACCTGCTACATATACATTCTTTTCCTTGGCGGATAAAGCTAATTCTACTACTGCTGGATTACGCCCTGATACTGAATGGATTAAAAGAAAATCACCTTCTTTTAATGGATAAGAGTCTGATAACAAATACCCCACCCCTTCTGTTTGTTCATATCGACTTGTCATATAGAGAGGCTTAAAATCTAATCGCATATTTGGGTGAAAAATCCCGTTAAATACAGCACACCCCCCAGCCCGATAGATCATTTCTTGAGTAACAACATCAGAATGAGTTGCTCCAAAAAACCATATATTATTTCCTCTGATTGTGGTATCTGACATGATACTGGCCAATTGTATCAGTTTACTACTTTCTGTATTAATAGCTTTCTTTTGTAATTCTATAACATGTGTTAAATATTGTAATGATTGTTGAGAAACTATTTTCTCCTCCTTAATAGATTTATGTAATCTTGGTAATGATATAAGTATCTTTCTAAGAAAATTAATAAAAATATTTTATATTTTTCAGTGAAAGAACTATTGAGTCTAGGAATAATAAGCTTACTCTCTTAATAACATCTGAATCAGATGACAAGATTCTTCGACAAATATTTTGAGCATTGCTTCCCCTTTATCAGCTGTTGCTTTGGTAGGGTCTCCATAGACTCCTGATAAACTAATATCACCAATGGATAAATTTGTATAACCATATAAATCAGGAGTTTTAGGATATTCTTTTTGAGCTTTCTCCATCTGTACAGCACTTGGGTCTATTGTCAACATGAGAGAGGTTTCAAATTCATCTGCATGAAATATACCATTCCAAGTTTCAGAAGAACAATATTGATTATATACCTGCTTTAGTTTGGGATAAAATAAATATAAAAACTTATGTTTACTTTCATCGCCTAATTCTCGACTAATATATTTGAGAGTATTATTATTTGCTTCATGCCCATTTATGACAACAAATAACTTTGCCCCCCATCGATAGCTACTATGTGCTAAGTCTTTTAATACAGATTCCATATGATCTTGTTCTATGGATAATGTCCCAAGAATATCTCTCCATACCCAAGAATATCCAAAAGGCATAGGGGGAGCTACCAAAGCCTCTATTTGTTCAGCAATTTGGTAGGAGAGGTGTTCTGCGATCATGTAGTCTGTCCCCAAAGGTAAATGGTAACCATGTTGTTCGACTGCACCTAGAGGTAAAATAATAATAGGATTTATTTTTAAGAATTTAGACGCTTCATCGCGGGTTTTCCATGCTAAACTATATTTTTTATTCATTTCTAAAACCTTGATAACCATATTATGGGATTTTTTATAAATATTTTATGAATAATATCTGGAGGTATACCTTCCTCTAATAAACGAGGAATAAATTTTGTAATAATAAACTCAAAACCAGACCCTCCCCCATAAGAATGAAGATATGTTTTACGTCCCATATCTCCTGATATTAAAAGTTTATCTTCGTATCCTTTATCTAAAATTCTTTTGATTAATTCGATACGTAGGGCGTCGGTACCATATTTAATTTTTGATATACCATCGAATTGGATATAAGCACCTCTTTTCAAAATATTAAGGTGATAATAGGGATCCATATTTCGATCTGAGTGTCCAATAACTGTTCTTTCGGTATCCCCTTGGTATTGAGAGATTAGGTCTAATATTTCAATACCCATGGTACCAGCTTCTGTATGAATCCAAATAGGAGCGTTGGTGATATTAGAGGCTTTTACCACAGTGGCTAGTACCTTTGTCTCTATATCGTGAATAACTTGATAGGACGATCCAGTTTTTACAAATCCAGCTTTTGCATCGCACCCATCTGCACCGCCAGTTATATCTTTTATCAATCTTTCTGTAATTTCTTCTTTGGAGCGATCATATACCCATTGTGGAAAATACAATGCTTTATTAAATCCAGAGCATAAGGTAATAGGTACTTTACTTTCTAAAGACATTTGCTTTACTAAGGTGGCGTTACGACCATAGTCTAGCGTAGTTGCTTCTACTAAAAGGCCTCCACCGACATCTTTAAACTTTTTTAATTCTTCTAAAGAATGTTCATAATCATTGAGCTCGAGATCTCTATCTTTCTGTATTTCTGGAGGTACGCAAATTAAGTGTTCATGAGAATAGACATAACCCTTAGCTTGGGGAATATCACCTAGAACTGTTCTTATATTCATGTTAACCCCCAAATAATTTAGCAATTAAACGTACTAAAATAACTATAATAATAGCATCCGTAGAGGCAAACCACAATCCTGGATCTATATGATAATTTGTTAAACTAAATAGAGACCATCCAATAACGATTGCCGTTTGAAAAAAAATACCTAAGCAAAAACCTGCAATAATAGCACCACGTAGACCTCCGAGTTTATTTCCAATAACCCCAGCTGCTGCTCCTTGAAAAAATAAACCAATAACACTAGGAAGAGAGCGTGCGGGTAAAAAAGGAATGAAAGTAACGCATAGCCCCCCGACAATAGCGGAAAAAAACCCGATACTTACAGAAACTGGACCATAGGGGTAAAAAATAGGGATATCTAAAGCAGGAATGGCTTGAGGAACAATTTTTTCTGAGATACCTTGGAATGAAGGAATTAGTTCAGCTAAAAGCATTCTCACACCTGCTAAGAGTACCAAAATACCAACAGTAAAATTGAGAGGTTTTAATAGAACAAAATCGAGCACCCCTGCTGTGTTTACCTCTGTAATTTTTTCTAATCCTCCGACGAACGCTGTTACACCATATAAAAAAATCATCATAAGAGAAATTAAAATAGACATATCCTTAAGAAATTCTATACTTTTTGGAAACTTTAGATCTTCTGCCGAATTTTTAGGATTACCAAGCCACCCACCTATATTACCTGCTAGACAGACTGTTGAAGATCCTCCAAAAAATCCAAATGCTACGTCATCGCTACCTATAACTTTTCTTACTGTTGATTGACAAATAGCTGGAAATAAAGTAGATGATATTCCCTGTAGTAGAGATCCGTATAAAATAATATATACGCTAGGAAGATTAAAACTATGCATTAAGATAGCCATTGTTCCAGCCATTGTGTACATAAGATGTCCGGTAAGCATAATATATTTCCATTTTGTGATCCGTGCAATTAAGATATTAAGTAAAAATCCACAAAACATAATAAGAGGAGTTTCAAATCCAACAATGGATTGTAATTGGGCAACTAGAGAATGATCTTCTCCTAAAACGCCCACAGTACCAAAAATATTAGTGAACAAGGCAGAGAATGGTAGTAAGGTTGTTACAACGACCCCGGCTCCTCCTTGCATCATAAGAAAACCCAGCATGACCTTTACCACTCCTGAGGTAATTTCTGAAACTGATTTTTGACTTACCAATAACCCTATCAGTGCGATAAAACCGATAATAACAACAGGATTACCCAAAATAAGTATAATAATATTCATAAGTTCTGACATACTCCCCCCCTTTCCTATATATCCTATGGCTATACTAATGATTCCTATCTTCTAAAAATTGTTCAATGGCTTTTCTAACCTCGGTTTTATCAATAAAATTAGTGATGCCATAGATAGGGTAGGATGTAGAAGCTTGTAAATTTGCTAAAAGAGATTTGGAAGTGAAAATGGCGTCACAAGATTCACCTTTGACCGAAGCTAGATCTCCATTGGTCACATGGGCTTCTACCCCAATTTCTTTACATATTTTTTCGATACTTATCTTGAGCATGAGAGAGCTACCTACTCCAAAACCACATATTGCTAATAATTTCATAATGTTCTCCTTAATTTAAATAATAATTTTTTCTAGTTGAAGTACACTTTATAAATAAATTTATCTCCTCGAGCCCAAACAGAAGAAAATCCTATTGTAATAGAATTCCAGTATATTTTTCTTTCGAGGTATATTCCTAATGAGTTTGGTTGTACTTGAAGGATTGTTGCTGATTCCTTATCTAGTAGGATAGATGTTAAACTTTCCTCTGCTTGGGTAAGGATAATATTATATTTCTGTGCAAAAACTTCATATAAAGATTTATTAACATCTATATGTAAGATTAAATCAGGGAAATATTCTATGAGAAAAAACTCCTTTTGATACAAAATAGGGCTGTTATCTGCTTTTCGGATACGTACTAATTCCCATAATTTTGTTCCTACTAAAATATTTAGTTCTATAGATAAATTATGATCTGCTTCAATTTCTTTCATGCTTATCACCAGTGAACTAGGGATTTTTCCGAGAGATTTCATCGTTTCTGTAAAGCTATAGCATTTTGTAAGCCCTTGCTCTAATCTAGGTTCGGTAATAAATGTTCCTTTCCCTCTTTTTCGGTACAGGTATTTTTGTTGTACAAGTAAATCCATCGTCTGCCTGATAGTAGTTCTACTAATATGAAATGTTTTTGCCAGCTCTTCTTCTGTCCAAACTTTCTCTCTCGGTTTCTTATCTCCATTATGGATCATTTGTACTAGTATTTCATATAACTGTGCATACAAAGGCACTTTAGAATTAAAATCTAATTGTTTAAGCATATTTATACACCTATTTTATTATATTGTCATGACAATATAATAAAATTATAATATAGATATTTAATATGTCAATTTATATATCATAATATTTAATTTGTAACGTATTTCTTTAAAATAGATAAAATTAGGATTTAATATAGTACTATTTAGTAGATTTGATTTGGGGATTTAGTGGATATATACTTTTATATTTGATTAGCTTGCTATAGAATTTTGTTTACCCAAGTATTATTCTACTATCCGTTAAAACTCTATGTTAGATGTCTATCCATCCTAAAATAAGTGTGGGTTATTCTATAATATTTTTATACTATGGTATTTTTTGATTATAGTTCTTGAAGATTGAGTTTTTTGAAGTTCTTTGTTATAATATAAGACACCAAAACATTAAGGGAGTGCTATGAGTTTAGAAGGTCAACATGGAGTTACGTCTTCTTATTTTGAAAATGAGTTGGAGACATCTTATTTAAATTATGCCTACAGTGTGATTACAGGAAGAGCTATTCCTGATTCTCGCGATGGTTTAAAACCTGTACATCGTAGAATTTTATATTCGATGAGTGAGTTAGGTATTTATCATGACAAAAAAATGCGTAAATCCGCGCATATGGTCGGGGATGTTTTAGGAAAATACCATCCACATGGTGATTCTTCTGTTTATCATGCTGCGGTACGGATGGCACAAGATTTTTCGACGCGTTATCCACTAATTATTGGACAAGGGAATTTCGGCTCTATTGATAATGATCCTCCTGCTGCGATGCGTTATACTGAGTTAAAATTATCAAAGGTTTCCCATTATATTTTAGAAGATCTTAAAAAAGACACTGTTGATTTTCGTACTACCTATGATGATTCTAACGAAGAACCTACGGTACTTCCAGGCTTATTTCCTCAATTACTCTGTAATGGTACAGAAGGGATAGCGGTTGGTTTTTCGACAGGGATTCCCCCCCACAATCTTAACGAAATTGTCAATGCTACGTCAGCATATCTAGACGATCAAGAAATCACGACTGATGAGTTGATGAAATATATTCAAGGTCCTGATTTTCCTACGGGTGGTCGTATTACGAACCGCTCTAATCTTGCTTCTATTTATCAAACGGGAAGAGGTTCTGTTCGTGTTGCTGGGACAATGCACTGGGAAGAAAACAAGCAATCTCTTATTATTACCGAAATTCCTTACCAAACAATTAAGTCTAGGATTGTATCTGAAATTGTGATGTTGATTGCTGATGAAAAAAGTAAATATGTTAATACCCTACGCCATGTTAAGGAAGTGAGAGATGAATCTTCTAAGGCGGGGATGCGTATTGTAGTAGAACTTGGGAAGACAGGTGATGAAAGTACGGCGAATAAAATTAAATCTATTTTATACAAAGAAACTCGTTTAGAGATTAATATTTCTGTTAATATGGTTGCTTTGGTCAATAATAGACCAGAATTAATGACCTTAAAACAGCTTATTGTTTCTTTTGCCGAACATCGAAGAATCATTTTAGACCGAAGACACCGTTTTGAAAAACGAAAAGCAGAAGAACGGTTACATATTGTAGAAGGACTCTTAATTGCCCAATCGGCTATTGATGAGATTATTAAGACGATTCGTTCTTCTGAGGATACAAAAGCAGCACAAGATGCGTTGATCCAACAATTTGCTCTGTCTGAAATCCAATCAAAAGCAATTTTAGAGATGAGATTGCAACGTTTAACTTCGATGGAATTTGAAAAACTAACTCTTGAAAAAAAAGAATTAGAAGAAACAATTAGTCGTTTAAAAGAATTATTAGAAAATAAACTACTAAGAGACGATTTAATCAAAAAAGAATTGACAGAAATGTGTAATGATATTGGAGATAACCGCAAAACGCTATTTGGTAGTACTGATGCCGAACAATTAGATAATGAAGAGTTTATCGAAAATAAACCGATGCATATTGCAATCTCCAATCAAGGCTATTTATTTGTAGAAATTGACCCTTCCAATAAGACGATGGGGCGAGGTAGTAAACGGACTGGAAATGCTACTGGTGGGCGTAAGCTAGCAGAGGATGACTATATTATGGCTTCGGCAGCTTGCAATCTTAAAGATACTATTTTATTTTTCTCCTCTGATGGTAAGGCATTTTCAATTAAAGGATACGAAATCTGTGGCTGTGATAGTGGTTCTCATGTTCGTCATGTTAATAGTGTTACTCGTTTAGAAGCAATGCAAGGTAATATTGCTGCGGTGATGTTTGTTGATCAATTTAAAGAAGATAATTTTGTAGTTTTTGCAACGAAATATGGTCAAGGTGTTAGAATTCCTCTCTCACTTTTTAGTAATATCTCTCGGGTAGGTGTTATTGCTTTAAAATTGAAAGTGGGGGATAAGCTTATCTCTGCTCGAAAAACTTCTGGCAAAGACATTCTTGTTTTTGTCAAAAGAAGAGGAAAAGGCTTTAAATTAGATGAAAACCTCTTTACACCTCACAATCGTGGAGCGATGGGAGAAAGAGCTATTCGTGTAGAAGATGAAATGGATTCTGTTGTTGGTATGGCAGTCGATGAACCTGAAAAAACTGTTTTATTTGTTTCTCAAATAGGACGAGGACGACGTGTTAGCTCTAAAGAATTTTCTCAATTGAATAATCGTGGTGGTAAGGGCTATAAATTAGTGAATCTTCGTGATGGAGAATATGTTGCCGATTTTGTTTATGTTCAAGAAGAGGAGAGCGTTTTTGTTGTGAGTCGACTTGGACAACGTGCAACCCTAAGAGCGGGAGATATTACCAATTATGCATCTCAGCTCTTGGTGATGAAAATCGATGATGAATTAACTGTTTTATCCGTCGTTCCAGAAGAAGACGAAGAGTTAAAAGCTTCCAAAGCGATTACTGATGAACAGAATCACGGAGAAGATTCTTTATATACTTAATGATTTAAGGATTGATTATGAAAACGAGTAACAACTTTCCTTTTTATTCGCTATTTAAGAATCTTTTTCTTATAGGGAGTGATAGTTTTGCTTATATTAGCAGTCTATTTTTAGCAATTTACATCAGAAAACTGCTTCCGATCTTTCTTCCTTATTTTAATTTTCCAGATTTTTTTTATCAATCTCATATTACTTCCGAAATACATGTGCTACTAGTTATTTTAATTGTAGTTTTCATTTGGAATAATTTATATCAGACCCGGTATTCGTTTTGGGAAGAATTATTTCTTATTTGGCAGTCACTCATGGTTGCTGGTTTAATTTCTTATGTATTTTTATTTAATTTTGATATTACCTATATTAGTAGGGTTGTTGTTTTTTTACTGTTTCTTATTCTCATCGTGATTCTCCCTTTTTATCGTTTTATCCTCAAAAAAATCCTTTTTAAGCTTTCTTTTTGGAAGACCCCCATGGTGATCGTTTGTAAATGTGAGGATCTTTCTTATGCTTTTCATATTGCTCAAGTGTTCAGGAGAGATTTCTATTTGGGTTTTGTTCCTATTGCATTTTTGATTGAAGATGCTCCCGAGGAATATAGTACAGAGCTTCCAATTTTTCGAGATAAGACGCAAATTCCTTTTCCTACCACTCTGTGTATTATTGGGGATTTAGTCAATAATCAACATTGGTTTGCTTATTTTTATAGCCGTTATCGAAAAATCTACACTGTACCCAATACTGCTTCTTTAGGTTTAAAAGGTTCAGGGGTTCAATATTTATTTACTGAACGCTTATTTATTTTGAAAATCGAAAATAAGCTCAATTCTTATTTTACTCAGTTTGTAAAAAATACTATGGATCGAATCTTAGGAGGTTTTTTAGTCCTTTTACTATGTCCCGTATTTTTAATAATTGCATTAATTATTAAAACAAAGTCCTCTGGTTCTGTGTTTTATCGGCAAAAACGTGTTGGTAAAGGTGGAGCAATATTTTATATGTGGAAATTTCGTACGATGTATCAAGATGCCGATCAGAGATTACAGGAGCTATTAGAAGTTAATCCTATATTAAAACAAGAATGGGATACTTATTTCAAATTGAAATGCGATCCAAGGATTACCCCTATTGGGAATTTCTTAAGAAGGTATAGTTTGGATGAATTTCCTCAACTTTTTAATGTGTTAGCAGGAGAGATGAGCCTTGTGGGGCCAAGACCTTTTGTTCCAGGGGAGATTCAGGAAGAAAATCCTATTTTGACGCCTCTATACGAACAAGTCAAACCAGGTCTTACAGGCTTGTGGCAGATCAGTGGGCGGAATCAATTTAGTCGCTCAGAACGAATAGATGTTGATATTTGGTATATTCAACATTGGAGTTTGAGTTTGGATTTATTAATTTTATTAAATACTCCTCTTGCTGTCATATCTGGAAAAGGAGCAAGTTGATTATCTCATAAGGAGGTTCTCCATGAAATATTGTTTATTTTTACTGTTCCTAATTATAGCTATTCCTAATTATTTGTTTACTCAAAATAATCAAGAATATCGGGCGATTTTTACAGGAGGATTTTTTGGAGAGACAAGCTTCAAAAACTTACCAGGGGTACTAGAGATTATTTCTGGTAAAGAGCAACTTTCTTCTAAAAAAGATTCTCAGCAACTATATATTGTTTACGATCCTAATATTATTTCTTATCAGCAAATTCTCAATATTTATCTAAGGACAGTTGACCCTACTGATTCTAATCAAAAGGCTGTAATTTATACTTCTTCGGAAGAACAGCAGAACATTGCTCAGGCTTTTATTCAAAAACTCCAAAATTCTAATTATTTTGGTAATAAAAAAATTACTGTGGATGTTTGCTCTGCTGCTGTATTCTCTCCTTCATCTCAGCAAAATAGTATTAATAATACGATTCAAAATAATTTTTATCGATTTTTTTTAGGAAGAGAGAAACATCTTAAAAAAGTATGGGAGAAAATCCCCCAATCTTTTTTGTTATCTAAGGAGGTTCCGATGACATATACTGGTAATAGAGACATGGAAGAGAAGTTTGCACGATTTGTAAAACCGTCTCAGAAGGAGTTACAGGAGCAACTAAGCCCTATTCAATATGCGGTTACCCAACGTGATTCAACTGAACCACCATTTAAAAATGAATATTTTGACTCTAAGGAACGAGGACTTTATGTTGATATTGTTTCTGGAGAACCGCTATTTTCTTCTCGTGATAAATTTGATTCGGGAACAGGTTGGCCAAGTTTTCTGAGCCCTGTTGCCGAACACTTTATTGTTGAAAGAAGTGATTTCTCGCTTTTTGTTAAACGAACAGAAGTCCGCTCCCGTTACGCAGATTCTCATTTAGGACATGTCTTTGATGATGGTCCTAATGGAGCGTTACGCTATTGTATGAATAGTGCCGCCTTAAGATTTATTCCTTATGATCAAATGGTCGAGGAAGGGTACGCTGATTATCTTCCTATGGTATAATCAGTTCTCTCCAGTCTAGTGGATCAATATATAAATAATATATATTTTAATATTCAAAACCCCCTATAAAACTCTTATAGGGGGTTTTTATGTTATTATTGATTTTTGAACCATGGAAATACAGTACTGGGAATATGCCAATCTAAGGCGAAGTATCGTTTGGAGAGTTTTATCCCTGGAGCTGTTTGTTTGCGTTTATAGCTCGATTGATACAATAAGGCAAATATTTTTAAAACATCATCATGACGTCCTAATTGATCACAGATTTGAGAATAGTCTAATCCTTCTTCACAGTGTAAAAATAAGACTTGATCTAAAAATTCATAATTTGGTAAGGATTGTTCATCTTCTTGATTTAAGCGTAGCTCTGCACTGGGAGCACGGTCGATGGTTTGTTTTGGTATAATTTCTCGATTAGCACGAAGATTAATATAACGACATAAAGCTCGAACTTCGGTTTTGAGTAAATCAGCAATAGGAGCGAGTCCCCCACAAGTGTCTCCATATAAGGTACAATAACCCATAGCAGCTTCTGTTTTGTTACTAGTTGCTAATACTAAGGTTTTATCAGTATTAGCAATGCTCATTACGATACTACCTCTAATACGTGCTTGAATATTTTCTTGCCACACACCTTTAGGTAAAAAAGATAATTCTTGTGAAAATTGTTCGTGTAGGGTGTTAATCGAAATCTCTTTAAGGGGAACAGAGAGATTGGAGCAGAGCTTTTGGGCTTCTTCTTGGCTAAGTTCTGAAGAAAACCGCGAAGGAAGATAGATGGCTGAAATATGTTCTGCTCCAACAGCTTGTGTAGCTAAAGCTAATACCAATGCAGAATCAATACCACCACTGACGGATACGAGAATATTAGAGAAATTATTTTTTATCATATAGTTTTGAATCCCTATCGTAATTGATTGGAGCAAAATCTCTTCTCCTGCAGGGATTTCTTGAATAGGATACCCATAAGGTTTTTCTAAATCGATAGTGATGAAATCTTCTTGAGCATAACTAAGTCTAGTAATTATTTCTCCTTCAGGATTCGTAATAGAGCTTAATCCTGTAAAAATAATTTCATCAGTTGCTCCAGCAAGATTGACATCAAAGACCCAAGCTTTTTTTTCTGCTGCTAGGATTTTTAATTCCATTTCATAGGCTTCGGGTTTATTTTTTTCAAAAATTTTTGGACCAACATTCACAAAAATATCGAAGTCTTTTTGATTAAAAATAGAAGGGAGAGGAAGATGTGTTTGCCCTGAATGTTCTATAGATACACCTTCCTTACTTATTTTACCTTGGTGTAGAACTTCTTGTCCTTCAATGAATACTGCAAGATCAGTATTAAGAGTTTCTGTGGAGAGATCTATTAATGTTTCGTGAATAGAATGACGAAAATCTTCTGAGGCCATTAAATTGCCTTGAGGAAATCCTGAAATAGCCCCATAAGGAAGTAATAAAATATGTGCCTCATCAGCAATAGCTCTGCGTATTATTTGGCGTATTTTTTCTTTATTGGCTACAAAATTACCTAAAAATGGATTTACTTGGGCGATAGAAATTTTCATAGAAAACCTTTTATTATAAAAATTATAATTTATTATACCATAATCTTGTTGAAATAACAAACATCTTGTGATGATCTTCCTCATGATATAGAAAGGAATTTACTTATTGCCCGTGTGGTCAATATTTTATTAATGAGATTTCGAATATGTATATCAACCAACTAGGAGGCGGAAATGCGAATATACCAGCAGTTATGGAAAGATAATCAAGATATTATTGATAAAATTATATCTATGGATTTTATCCAAGAAATGCTGAGTGGGCAATTAAGCGAGGAGAGATTTTATTATTATATTGAACAGGATATTTATTATCTTTATGACTATATCCGTGCAGCGTCTTTTTTGGCAGCACGCTCAGAAGATACGGCACAGCTGATATTTTTTCATAATCTTGCTGATTCAGGATTTGTTGAGCTAAACAAAATCCACTACCAATATATTGATTCTTATCAAGCAAAGAATACCTACACCCCAGCTTATCTTAATTATAGGAGTTTTATCTTATCGCATACAGCTAGTGAATCATTAGCGGTTGCTTATACAGCAATTCTTGTTTGTCCTTGGCTTTATATTTTTATAGGGGATACTTTTGCTTCCTATAATTTTGCGAATCCCAAGTATCAATATTGGTTTGAGGCAAATGCAGGATCGGAATTACAAAAATTTCTCGTAGAAGCTCAAGAACTGTTTGAATTTTTGGCACAAAAACAAAAGAATGACTTAGAAGAAATCAAACAAGTTTTTCGCCAGGCTTTGTTATTTGAATATACTTTTTGGCAAGATGCTTATGAACTAAAAACGGCACTACAACTGTAATAAGTCTTTGATAAATAAGTCAATTTCTTGAGCGTTGATAACTTGTTCGGATTCGAAACGGATTCGTAGGGAGATGTTTTTTTTTCCTTGGGCTTTGAGTTGTTCGTTTTGGAATACAGAAAGAAACTCTATCTCTTTAATAAGAGGATTTTTTTGTTTTAATTCTTCAAGGAGATTTATTCCTAATTTTTTATCATCTACAGATAAGGTAATATCTCGGAATAAGGGAGGAAGCTCAGCGATTTTTTGGACTTTAATATTTTGCTCAGCATAAGAGCTAAGGATTGAGAAAGACAATTCGCAAACTATAGGTGCGGGGTAGTCTTTTTTATCTGATAAGTCTAGTTTTTCCAATAGGAGAGGGTGGATTTCTCCAAAAAATCCTAGATATTGATTATCAATATACAATTCAAAAGCATTTAAAGGATGTAAAAAAGAGTATTTATCAGTCTGTCTACTTTGAATAGTAGGTATTTTAGCATAGTTTAGAATATTATAAAGATAGTTTAAAGCGTTTTGGTAAGATTGGTTTTCGTTACTTACCATAAATGTAAGGAGTTTTTCTTCGCAAAACTCTTCTTCTCCTTTGTGAGAAAAAACAGAAGCAATTTCGGAAAAAGCGATATTTTTTTCAAATGCTTTACTAATATTTAAATGTAACACTTCTAATAAACCATCAAACAAATGAGTACGAAGTTCTGTCCATTCGGTATTGAGAGGATTTAGAATAGGAACAGAATTTTCTTGGGTGAGACGATAGAATTGTTTTTGTTCTGGAGATCGAAAAACGTTAGTAACAGCTTCACTCAAACCCATCCCTCTCAAAATTGGGCGAATTTTTTCATCAAAGGATTTTTCAGGATTGAGCTGGATGGAGGAAGGACGATAGTTAGTGCAAGGAATATTATCATAACCATAAAATCTTGCTACTTCTTCCATTAAGTCTTCTTTAATACGAATATCCCCACGATTTTCACAAGCTGTAATTAGCCACGGTATTTGAGAATCATCACAGGAGCATCCAATTTTGGTAATAATCATTTTTATATACTCCTCTGAAATCTCTGTACCAAGGTATTGATTGATTTCTCTAGGGTTTATAGCAATCGCGATTGCTTGGAGAGCTTGAGGATATTGATCAGAATAAGGATTAATCTTAAGGTTAGGTAGTTGTTGGTTGAAAACATGACAAAGATAGAGTTGTGCTTTTGGGACTAATGTTAGAGTAATATTTTTTTCAAAACGGAGAGAAGATTCTGTTTTTATTCCTAAACGTTTTGCCGAACGTCTAATCCAAACTCCATTAAAAGAGGCAGATTCAATATAAATTTCTGTGGTTTGCTCACTTACCCCTGAATCTAATCCACCCATAATCCCAGCAAGAGCGAGGATTTTTTCTTCATCACAAATAAGGAGATCTTCTTTACAAAGAGTAACGGTTGTATGATCTAATAAAGTAAACTGTTCCCCATCTTTTGCTTGCCGAATAATAATCGATCCCTTAATTTTGGATGCATCAAAAATATGGTTGGGTTGTCCAAGCTCTAAAAGAGCAGAGTTACTCATATCGACAAGATAATTAATAGGACGCATTCCTAAAAGATATAAACGTTTTTGAATATAAGCAGGTGTAGAAATAGGGGTGATTTGTGATATTTTACTTAAACTATAGCGAACGCACCGATCACTTTGCAGATGTACTGAAAGATCACAAGGTATGTCATTATACTCTTGGTAAGAATATTCTTTGAGGGGGAGATCAAAGGTAATTGCCAATGCTCTTGCCAACTCTCGTACAGAAAGCCAGTCAGGTCTATTTCCAGGAATATCCAAGGTATAAATAGCATCCAAACGACAGAAGGTAGTAAAGAATTCTTCGGCAGTTTTACGGCAAGTTCCCAAAAAGGCAATATCATGACTTTTTGATTCGATACCGAGATTTTCTAAAGCAAGAATCAATCCTTCAGTAGTGATTCCTTCAATATTTTTTGCAGAAACAATGTGATTACCAAAAATTTTTGTGTTGAGTGGAGCAAAAACAATATATTCTCCAAGGCGAAGGGCAGCGGAATTAGAAACTGTAGTAAACTCACCTTGGGTTGTTTTTATTTGGACTTTTGATAGTTTTTTTAAAGTTTCGATCGCCGTGATTTCTCCCAAGAGACAAGCTGATCCATAAGATAAAATGGAAAGATCCTCTGTTTCTGCTCCAATTGAGGTAAAGGCTAGGGCAATTTCTTCCGGGGTTTTGTTATTAAGGTCTTGTACAAGATCGCAAAGCCATTCATAGCTAACGGTTATTTTCATAGAATATTCTCCAACATATCACATCTAATAAGATTACAGACTTTGTTTTAAAAATCTTAGATCATTTTCGATGAATAATCTAATATCTTTAATCCCATAACGCATCATCGTAATACGTTCAATACCAGTCCCAAATGCAAATCCTTTCCATACTTCGGGATCAAGCCCTACATTACGAAAAACTTGAGGGTGTACCATCCCACACCCGAGTAATTCAACCCAGCGCCCTCCCAATAGCTCAGGAGAAGATACAGAAAGCTCGGCAGAAGGTTCGGTAAAAGGAAAGTAATCAGGACGCAGTCGGATTTTGGTATCTGATCCAAACATTGCCTTTGCCCAATCCAAGAGTGTGCCTTTGAGATCAGAAAAACGTACATTTTTATCAATAACTAAACCTTCCATCTGACGAAATATCGGAAAATGTGTTGCGTCTACGGCGTCTCTGCGGTAACACACCCCAGGGCATACAATTGCCAAAGGGGGCTCCCCCCCTCTTTGGATCATTTTTTCTAAGCTACGGATTTGTGAGGTGGAAGTGTGGGTACGGAGTAGGTGGTGTTTGCCGACATAAAAAGAATCATGGTCTTCACGGGCAGGGTGATCAGCTTCGATATTTAAAGCTTCAAAATTGTGATATTCATCTTCTAGTTCGCGTTCTTCGACAAGAGTGTAGCCCATCGCTCGAAATATGGTAAGCATTTCATCGCGGACTTTATTGAGGAAATGTTCATAACCTAATTTTAATTTTTGATTTCCTAAACTGGGATCTAAATAACCGTAGGATAATTTTTGTTGCAACTCTTGTGCTTGATGAGATTCTTGTCTTTGTTGTAGAACTTTTTCTACATTAGCTTTCCATATTGATAAAAATTGCCCGAATGCTTTTTTGTCAGCTATTTGTTTTATGATGGGTTCTAAGCTTTTAAAGAGACCTTTTTGGGCGGTAAAAAATTTTTCTTCACCCAGATCATAAGTAATTGTTTTGGTATTAGCCCCAATACTCAGAATACACTCTGTCTCTGTGAAATTCATTATAATATTATAAGAGGGAATCTTGATTTCAAAAGGGCTATTTTGAACAGGTAACTGACTTAGGGTAGTATCAACAAATTGTTTGATCCGCTCTTTCATGCTAGACTCCTAGATATATATTCCTAATATTATACAATATTTTGTTTTTTTTCTCAAGATAGTTTTTACTATTAAGATAGTAATTGACTTTTGAAGGAATCTTTAATAAATTTCTTGAAATAAGATATTTTTTCTATAAGAATAAAGCCCAGATTGAGTTCTCCATCGTGCTTATTTCTTCTTGATGGTAATAGGTATAAAATACGGGAGTAGTATATTAGCGTTTTTCTAGGTAGAAAAATAAATAAGTATCATGAATCAATTAAAAAGGAGGATTTCTATGAAATCATTTTTAAGAATATTGGCAGTACTTGCGATTCCAGTATGGAATTTTACAGCGGTAGGTACAAATAATATGACAATTAATATTGGAGGAGTATTTAACTATAGCCAAGGGGTTATTAATGACGATTCAACTATATCAGAACGTTCAAAACGGATGTCAGATTATGTTGGAGGTGGTTTTAACTTGGAAATTGGTCATCTCTATCTTAGCCAAGGTGATGTAATTCATGCCATGGATACGAGATTAAGTTTTGGGATTAATTTTGATGATCCACATAAAGGTCAAACCTTACAATCTCCTTTGGATATAGAGTTTAATACACTTAGTTTTTCTATTGGTACAAGCTATGCTATGGGTAAGGTAGTCGGAAAGGGGAGGATTTTGGTAGATATTCTAGGCTTGAATTTTGGCTATTTTACAGCAAATCTCATTTTATCAGATAAAGTCGAGAGTGCTACTTTTATTTCACGGATGGGGAATAATCTACTTGTTTCTCTCAATTTACCTTTAGGTGTGCAATATATTTTTAATAATGGTTTGATGTTAGGATTCAAACACCGCTTAGATTTTGCTTTTTCTACAATTCCTACTGGTGAAAGTATTGCGATAGAAGATAATTCTATGACGACCACACCTCTAGGAGGAGGGATCTTTGGTATAGATCAATCTCAAACCTCGTATCTTGCTTACAATCTTACTTTTAGCATTGGCTATGTATTTGGTAAATAATCTTGATATCGAAATTTTTATGATTTTCGATCACAAAAATATACAGTTTATACCAAATATGGGTTACTATTCTTGTAGTCTTTCGTGGTGGTTTTTCATAGCGGGAAAGAGAATGACGTCACGAATAGATAAGGTATCCACAAAGAGCATAGTGAGTCGGTCAATACCGATACCGATACCCCCTGTTGGAGGGAGACCTTGTTCTAGGGCAACGATATAATCTTCGTCGAAGCCCATGGTTTCTTCGTTACCGTTATTTTTTTGTTTGGCCTGATCTTCAAAAACTTGACGTTGGGTGAGAGGATTATTTAACTCCGAAAATCCGTTACAAATCTCTATACCAAAGGCATAAGCTTCGAATCGTTCGGCAATCTCCTCATTTTCTGGATACCTTTTGGAAAGTGGGGAGATTTCTGCAGGGTAATCATAAATTACTGTTGGCTCAATAATATCATCAGCAACAAGTAAATCAAATAATTCTGCTAAAATTCCCCAACGTCCCATATCATTAGTAATCTTCACGTCATATTGCTGAGCAATTTTTACTGCTTCTTCACGAGTAGTTATATTATCGGGATCAATCCCTTTTTCTCGAAGAGCGTCCGAATAAGAAAGCTCTTTCCATTGTGCTAGATCAACAGTTTTTCCTTGGTAAGTCAGTATTGTCGTATTATTTAATTTGAGAGCAATATCTTGGACAAGTTTGACAAATAAATCTACCATTCCACGCCAATCGGAGTATGCATCATAAAGCTCCAGCATGGTAAATTCAGGATTGTGAGTGGTGTCTATCCCTTCGTTTCGGAAATTACGGTTGATTTCAAAAACCTTGTGCATGCCCCCCACGACAAGACGTTTGAGGTATAATTCTGGAGCGATACGGAGGTATAATTCTGTGTTTAGAGTATTATGGTGTGTGATAAAGGGTCTTGCTATTGCTCCTCCTGGAGTAGGGTGCATCATAGGTGTTTCCACTTCTAAGAATCCTTGCTGGGATAAGGAATCTCTAATGATATGTACTAACCGCGATCGGATAATAAAGCTTTCTTTGACATGATTATTAGTAATTAAATCCAAATAACGTTTTCGATAACGAGTTTCTATATCTTCTAAGCCGTGAAATTTTTCAGGAAGAGGGTTTAATGCTTTGGTTAGGATCTGAAAATCGCTAAGTTCTAAAGTGGCTTCACCTTTTTGAGTCAGAAATATTTTCCCTGTCGCTGAGATAATATCTCCTAAGTCTAGTAATTTGTATATTTCAAAAAGATTATCTCCGAGAACGTCTGTTTTGAAATAAACTTGAATTTCTCCTTGTTCATCGTGGAGTACAGCAAAGGCAGCTTTACCGAAATCTCTTTTTAGCATAATCCGTCCAGCGATAGTACCTTGAGCTTCTCCCTTGCTAACAAATGTCGTTAGTAATTCTTGAGAAAAAATATTACGAGGAGTTTTAGCTCTTGGGGTGTAAGGATCATGTCCCAGCTCTTGTAGAGTTTGCATTTTTTTTAATCTGATGTAATATTCTTCACTGTGGATCATAATAAGAATCCCTTCTAAAATTATTTTCTCTATTATAGCATAAATAATACTTTTTGTCTACTTGATCGTATTGGGAGTACTTTTAAAATAATTATTTTATTAAAGTTTGTTGTATTAGGGTGTCGAAATTAATAAAAGCAAGAGAACTTACTACAGGAGTGTGTTATGAAACAAGATGTTAAATTTTTAGGATTGTTTATCGTTTATTTATTGGTGATGAGTGCCTGTTCGGTTTCATCAAATCCTACTTCGAGTTTAGAAGGGGTATGGACTTGGGAAGATGTCGAATTAACAATACCAGATATTACTTTAAAAACACATGTTCTTATCCTCAAAAAAGGGACTTACGAAGAAGTGTTCTTTAGTAATACCGAATCGAGAGGTATCCAAGAAGGAAGTCTTTTGGTGAATCGAGAAGGTGATCAAGTAGAATTTGCAACGACAGGAAATATCCAAACAGTCTATAAAGGATCCCTTTCTGGAAATTTATTGATTATTAGTTCTATCAATAATAAAACTCTCAATCCCCCTGCTCTTTATAAACGAAGCTAAATAAATAAAGTAATAAAAACACACCAAAATTGGTGTGTTTTTATTTTAAATAGAGATAAAAAAGTGAATAGTACTCTTGAAAAAATTGTTTGATGTCTAACGATACCGTTTGAATACAAGCAATTTGATGCACCACTGCTGTCAAATCATTATTAGAGATTCGGGGGATTTGAAGAATCAATCCTAGGAGTTTGTTAACGGGGTCTATTAAGTTAGGAGTCATCGTTTTTTGTTCAATTTTTTGGATAAAAATCATGAGAAATTTTCGGGAAAATTCGATTAATTGGGTACTCTCATCCAGATTTAATTCTTTTTGAGTTAGATGATAAATTTGTATTAATAATTGATATGCTTCTTGATCTTTTGGTTTTCTTTGTTTCATTAAAATCCTATAAATAAGTAGTATTGATACGCCTAAGACAATAATAATGAAGCTACTCATATTAATTCTGGGTAATCGTCTTGGAGTTTGTTGATTAATTTTTGCATTGCTTTAGGATTGTTTTTATTGGTAATAAGGATTTTATCACCAGAAATAATAACTGCTAGGTTATCAACACCAGCACAAGCAATATCAAATTTTTGGTCTGATTTAATAAGGCAAGAAGAACTGTCTATAGCAATTAACTGACCTTTACCCATGTGGATATTTTCTGAGCCTTGTGGGGCAAGAGCTTCATAGATAGATTGCCAAGTCCCAATATCCCTCCACGAATCTGCGGGTAAAGGAGCAGAATGGAGATTGAAGGCTTGTTCTGCAATTAATACGTCAAAAGATTGTTTGGGAATCTTGGTATAGTTTTTGATAAACTCTTCGTAGGTGGATTGTAACCAAAACTCAAAAATCTGAGGATCTATTTTTTGGAGAGCAAGCCCTAAAGAATTTAGAGAAAAAGCATAAATCCCTGAATTCCAAAAATATTTTTCTTCTTGAGCCCCTTTGGGATCGTTGCACCAAGATTCATACCATTGATTGGCGATATTTTGATTAGGTTTTTCGGTAAAATGTCGGACTTTACGAATCACTCCACCAGTATGGGCTTGGATATATCCGTAGCCTATTTCGGCTCTGGTGGGAATAATACGATAACAAAGGATTATATCATGTAGATTGAGGGATAGATTGGGAGTGAAATTATTGATATAATGATCGGTCGGAAATACATAAATTGATTCACTAGGATCGGTATTGAGAGCCAAAAGTTTTTTTGCTCCTAGTAAGACGGCACCAGCCGTATTTCTTGCCTCTGGTTCATCAAGAATTTGTGTGGCATACTCTTGGAGTAAATGTTTTTGGTTTTGAGTAGTGATTAAAAAAATATCTTGATCTTTGAAACCCAGATTTAAAGTACGTTCTATAGTGATTTGGATCAGGGTTTTTTCTTCTTCAAATGGGGAAATAATTTGTTTTGGTGTTTGTGATTTTGAGAGAGGCCATAAACGAGTTCCTTTGCCTCCAGCAAGTAATAATACTTTCATTGAAATTCCTACTGAGTTTTTTTATGAATCGCTGCTTGAATAAAAGAATCAAATAAAGGATGAGCTTTTAAGGGAGACGATAAAAATTCAGGGTGGTATTGTACTCCAATGTACCAAGGATGATCAGCTATTTCCACACACTCTACAAGATCGGAAGGCCCTCTTCCTGAGATGATTAAGCCTGCTGATTCTAGGTCTTGGGTATAAATAGGATTCACTTCAAAACGGTGTCGGTGGCGTTCTTTGATGGTGTTTTCTCCATAAATCTTGGCAATTTTAGAATCTGATTTTAATTGAGCAGTGTATGTCCCCAATCGCATTGTACCACCAAGCTCTTTAATGTTTTTAAGATTAGAGAGCATTTCGATCACGGGATGAGGGGTATCAAGATTAAATTCTATTGAATCAGCATCAAGATTTAAGATATTACGAGCGTATTCAATGACCATACATTGTAATCCCAAACAAATCCCAAATGTTGGTATCTTGTTGGTACGACCATATGATAAAGCCATAATCTTACCGTTAATTCCCCGTGTACCAAATCCCCCAGGCACAAAAATACCTTGTATTTGGGTTAAATGTTCTAGCGTTTCTGGATTATTTTTTTCTAATTCTTCTGGGTCGATATTAACCAAATTAACTTGGTGTTTGTGATTAAATCCTGCGTGGCTAAAAGCTTCAACGACCGATTTATAAGTATCACCAAATTGTAAATACTTTCCAACAAAAGCAATATCTATAGATTCTTGGATGTGTTGAATATTATTTAGGAGTTGGTTCCAAGCACTTAAATCCGCTTTTTTAAGCGGTAATTGTAATCGGGATTCAATTTGTTCTAATACTTTTTCCTTCTGTAGAGCAAGAGGGATTTCATAGATACTTTGCTTAGCGTTTGGTAGAGAAATAACAGCGTCTTTTTTGACATTACAGAATAAGGCAAGTTTTTCTTTTAGACTATCTGTAATTGATTCTTCAGAACGACAGACGAGCATGTCTGGGTGTATTCCATCGGACATTAAAGTTTTTACGGAGTGCTGAGAAGGTTTGGTTTTGTATTCACCGCCGGTAACGGTAGGTACTAGGGTTAGATGAATAAACATCACATTTTCTAATCCTTCTTCTAAGGCAAATTGACGGATGGCTTCGACAAAAGGAACGCTTTCTATATCTCCAACGGTGCCACCCAATTCGATGATACAGATATCGGAGTTATTTTTATCAAAGACGCGGATACATCTTTTGATTTCGTCGGTAATATGGGGAATCACTTGTACGGTTTGCCCTAAATATTCGCCACGTCGTTCGGATTCAATGACTTTTTGGTAGACTCGCCCTGTAGTTATTGCCGAATCTTTGGTTGTACGGATTTGTAAAAATCGCTCATAATTGCCTAAATCTAAATCTGTTTCTGTGCCGTCATCACAAACAAATACTTCTCCATGTTCGTAAGGACGCATTGTACCAGCGTCTACATTCAAATAAGGATCAATTTTCATCATATTGACAGAGTATTTTCCTGCTTGTATTAAAGCTCCTATTGCAGAAGCTGTGATTCCTTTTCCCAAAGAAGAAACGACCCCTCCTGTTACAAAAATATACTTTGCCATGATGTCGACTCCTTTGATATTCTTATATTCTCATATCCTAAAATTTTAACATATTTTGATTATCTTTACAAGAAATTTCTTTCTGGGATTTTTCTTTTATTTATGATAATTTGAAAAAAATAGGACTATTTGCTATAATAGTATAAAGAAAACTCTTTTTTGAATAGGGCTTTACCAAGATATGGTTTTGGCTCTGAGTAAAAGATATAGAAAAGGGATAAATCTTTATGGCTCTATTGTTATTGGTTCAACTATTTTCACTTTCTGTATTATTTGCTCAAGCTCCTGATATTACTTTAAAAGTTAATCCTAATAAACTCACCCCTCTTTCTGCGTTGGTTTATTTTTCTAAAACCAATACTGAATCGGTAACGATTATTGTACAAGGGAAAGATAAATTGTCTTCGATAGGTGTTGTATACCCTCCTAATTATGGGATGCAGTTTCCTATTCATGGTTTGTATATGGATTACACTAATACGATACTGATTAGATACGGTTCTGCCTCTGTTAAGCCATTTCGCGTTGTTACTCCAAAAATTTCTTTTACAACAAAACCTCTACCGACAGAATCAGGAGATCGAGCTGATAGACCCTTTACGATTAGTACGGAAGTAAAAACAGACCTCTTAGAACCGACTCGGATTTTCAATCAGGATTTATATTTTTCTACCTTTCCCAATGCCTATTATATGATCGGTTTTGATCGAAAAGGAGAAATTCGCTACTTATATCAAAATACTCAAGAATACCTGAGTATGATGAGAATGGAGCAAGATGGGACAAATATTTATATGATTTATACGAGTGATAATAAGTTTTATCTCAAAAGAGATCTCTTGGGGAATCTTATTTATAAAAAACGATACCATGTTCACCACGAATCAACACCTTATCGTGAAGGGCGAGAATTAATTTTAGGAAATTCCCAGTGGGGTTGGGAAGATAGAATTTATGAATTAAATACAGAAAAAAATCTTGTCTCCTGCAAACCAATAGGTGATCTTTTTCGTAAGGTGATTGATCCTAAAGATCAAGTATTGCTAGATCGGCTCGTTTATGATCATTATAATATTTATATGAGTAATCAAGAGCCACAACGAGTGGATTGGGCACACGGCAATTCCTTAGTTTACGATTCCAAACAAGATTTACTCTACATTTCCTTAAGACACTTAGGGGTGATCGCCGTAAATTATCAAAAGTGGGAATTAATATGGTTTTTGGCGGAGGATTCTTTAAAAATTAGTACTGGAATAAAATATGGGCAAAAACCTAAGGAGAGTTTATACCTTGTTGATATTCCTTCTCTTCAGAAATATCGACTCAAAACGACAAGTTCACCGAAAGGTCAGCACGCCTTATTCATAAAAAATAATGGGAATTTATTATTATTTGATAATCGTTCTCAGGGACTTAAAAATCCTGCAGGTTCACAGGTACGAGAGTATCAGATCAATCAAAAAACCATGACGGCAAATCTTATCCGTTCATTTGTAGATCAAGATCGCTCTTATTCTCATTATGTTGGAGATGTGGATCTATCAGGAAATGACCATGAAAATTGGTTGATTTTTTATGGTCATAGCTACCCCAAAAGAATTATCGAGCTTGCTCCTGATAATACAGTTTTGTATCATCTGATGATTGATTCCGCTTCGTTAATGTATCGTATCGATAAATTTCCACTTTACCCTTATCGTGATCAAGCAAAAAAATATAGTTTGGATTATATCCAACAGTAATATTGACGAGTTGATTACAAAATATTCTACAAGAAGATATGAGTAGTATTTCAAAAATAAAATTCAATAAAATAAAAAACTCCCATTATTTGGGAGTTTTTTATTTTATTGATAAATTTTTTATGATAAACCAAGAGTTTTTTTTGCAAGAACAACGTAAGCACTCATTGCAAGGGTATCATTCATAGAGAGCCAAGCTAATACTTTACGGTCAATCACAACATTGGCTTTTTTAAGACCTTCCATAAAACGTGAATAGTTAATCCCTTCTGCTCTCGTAAAAGCATTAATACGGGTAATCCAAAGTTTTTTAATATCTCGGCGACGGAGACGACGATGGATAAACTCATAACGCAACGCATGCAATAATGTTTCATTTGCGGCATTAAAACGGACACTTCTTGTGCCTTTAAAACCCTTGGCACGTTTTAAAACTTTTTTATGACGTGCACGGGTTGTTTTGGATGTGGTAACTCTCATGAGATACTCCTTATTATATTATTACTGTATCCAAAAAAATACAGTAAAGGCTTTAAATGGACACCCGGTCCCATTTAAATACCTAGATCAAATTAATTATGGCATCATTAATTTGATTTTGTCCGCTAATTTTTTACGAACTTCCACAAGCCCTTTGCTTTGGCGTTTGACTTTTGGATTTTTTCCTTCGAGAAGGTGTCGTCTACCACATTTGCTTCGACGGACTTTTCCAGAGGAGGAAATCGAATACCGCTTCGCAACAGAACGATTGGTTTTCATTTTAGGCATGAATATCTCCCAATAACTTTTTAAGTATTTACTTGCTTTTATTTTTTCTTTGATAAGAACATCAAAATTTGTCGTCCTTCCATTTTGGCAGGTTTTTCGATGATATTTTCTCCTACTTGTTCGATGATTCTTGAAATTAGCCCGAATCCTATCTCGGTATGAGCCATTTCTCGTCCACGAAAACGGATACTAACTTTAACTTTATCACCTTTATCGAGGAATTCTTGCATTCTTTTGATGCGGTATTCAAAATCATGCGTATCAATATGAGGGCCAAATTTAATTTCTTTGGTTTCTATAATTTTTTGATTTTTCTTAGCTTCTTTTACTTTTTTTTCTTTTTGATAAAGAAACTTTCCATAATTGACGATACGAGCAACGGGAGGATCAGCGTTTGGAGAAATCTCTACGAGATCTAAATCTAGTTCTTCAGCTTTGGCTAGAGCATCCTTGAGTGACATGATACCAAGAGCTTCTCCTTCTGGTCCAGTAACTCTTAGTTCTGGTGCTTGAATGTACTCATTAATTTTGGTCGTGTTTTTATTTTCCGGCCTTCTAAAGTTGTCCGCTTTTCGCATTGTTCCTCTTACTTATATACTAATCAGTATTTTATTTAGTATTATACTATAATTTTTTTATTTAATCAATATATAATTTTATATTGATCTCAATTTCCAAATAATACGCTAAAAAGTTCTCTAATATGCCGAATTGGTTTTGTTGGGAACTTTTGTAGCTCTCCCTGCATATTTTTACTATAAGGAATATAAATAGCTTTCATTCCCAAACGGCTTAGTTCCTTGACTCTTCGTTCGACGTCTCGGACAGGACGTATTTCTCCAGTAAGTCCAATTTCTCCAATAAATACTGTTCTATCATCGATAATCTGTTCTTTGAATGAGGAACAGAGTGCTGCTACAAGTGCTAGATCAACTGCCCTATCTTTAATTTCCAATCCTCCAGTAATATTTGCATAAATATCAAACTTAGATAAAGGGATTTTCAACTGTTTTTCGATAACGGCAGATAGTAAAGTCAGGCGATTGTAGTCAAGGCCTTCTGCAGTTCTTCTTGGGTAATTATAATTGGTGTGGTGGCAAAGGACTTGGATTTCTAAAGGGAAAACTCTTCGTCCTTCGGCATTTGCATAAACAACAGATCCAAAAACAGGCTCTTCGTGAATGGATAAAAATGCTTCTGATAGATCATCGGCAGGAACCAATCCTTTATGATGCATTTCAAAGAATCCTACTTCTTCTGTCGACCCAAAACGATTTTTAAGAGTTCTGAGAACACGGTAAATACCTCTTGTATCGCTTTCCAAGAATAATACTGTGTCAACGAGATGTTCTATGGCTTTAGGGCCAGCGATCGCCCCATCTTTGGTAACATGTGAAACTAATAGTGCGGTAATATGGTTTGTTTTACAAATATTGACGATTTGATGAGTACATTCTCGCAGTTGTGTTAATGATCCTGGGGAAGAGTCGGAATCTTCCGAGTGAAGGGTCTGAAGGGAATCAGCAATCAAAAAGAGGGGACGATAATTTTTGATCGTGTGGATAATCTGCTCTATTTCTGTTTCGGCATAAAGATAGAGATTCTCATTATTAATTCCTAAACGTTCAGCACGTAATTTAACTTGGTTAGAAGATTCTTCACCATTAATATATAGGACACTTCCTTGCTCGGCAAGTTTCTGGGCGATTTGTAGGAGTAACGTAGATTTACCGATCCCAGGTTCTCCAGAAATTAAAATCGCTTGTCCTGGCACTGTACCGTTTAAAACTCTATCCCATTCGGATAATCCAGAAAGCGTTCTGATATTACTACTAGAAGAAATATCGGTGATTTTTTCAGGTTTTTGGTTTTGGTAGGTGAGAGAACCAGAAGATTTTTTAACGGCCTTGGTATGGATCTCTTGAAAGGTGTTCCACTCCGAACAGGACGGACATTTCCCCAACCATTTTGGTGTTTCATGGCCGCATTGCTTGCAGCAGAAGATAGATTTGGTTTTAGCCACGAATGACACCTCGATTGGTTATTTTTTTTTCGGTTTGTTACTGAGAATATAAGAAAACCATGCGGTGATTCGCCCCAAGATAAATCCTAAAATGAAAATAATAATAATGACAAAAAATAGTGGTATTTGAGTAAAATTTATTGTAAAAAATCTAATATCCACAGGAATAATATTTTGAACCGCAAAAATCAAACACATTAAAAAGATGAGCAGACTAAAACCAATTCTTATATATTTCATAATGACCTCTTTTTATTGATATATTTATTATATGTTTTATTATTTAGATGAATCTTCAGCAAAAATATAATGATATATATTCAGAGTTGTTGTTTTAGAAGTTTCTTTAGAAAACTCTATGTTGAGAATAAAAATATCACCTTTGTGAGACAAATTTCTAATTGTTCCTTTGATATACATCATTTGAGACAAAAGAGGTACTTCGATCATTAATGTGGTGTGGATAGGAATGGAAATATTGGAAATAATACTGCAACCCCAAGGCCCTATATTATTAATAATACCAAATAATACTCCACCAAACGATTCTTGTAAAGCTCCAGTGTTGTGGTCGGCAGATAAGATTGCCTGACGAAATTTAACAGGGATTTCTACATCTAATCTAGGATAGGAACGAATCCGAGTACAAGTGATTGTTTTAGGATTTGACAACACTAAAATTAAACTACTCTTCTTTTTTTCAGCACCTTTAATAATAGAAGTAAAAGTATATTGGGCATCCATGACTTTCCATAACATCACTTTTACTTGTTTTTTTGCTAATGGTATTCCTTTTACCTTGTTAATATCTGATGTTGAAATACTTACTGTTAGTGAGTAAAAATTAGAATCAACCAAAGAGCCAGTAATGTTCATATTATTAGAAATTTCGATATTTAGAGGTTGTCCAATACTAAGGTCAGCAATATGCTTAACACTGGGATGGCTAAGCATTCTTGTATTATTAATCTTTCGGAAAATTTCGTAGGTAGCATATTCCATATCTTCTTTGGCGTACTGATCAAATTGAGTCGTATTTGCGATCGCTCTTCGTGCAGAAATTAACCATCGAGTTGTACTTGCTTTATCTTCAAATCCCTGATGTAGACGGTTCCCTGATACAATAGAGAATAAAATAGCTAGTTGTTCTTGTTCTTCTTCATTGAGTTTTGCTTTTTGGGTAATAACTTTGAGAGCCTCTTCATTTGATAGGAATGAGGGAACGTCATTGTGGTTTTTTTTGAAGGGTTTGAGTAAATTGAATCGTTTAAGGATAAGATGGACAATAATAAGACTTAACGTAATAGAAGAAGTAATTAAAACAACTTGGGACATAATACCTTCTAATTGTTTGGTTTTCGGATAGCGGTTTCAGGATAAATCGAATCAAAATTTTTTAATTCCTCCCAAGCTTCAGGATAGAGAGAAATCAATAGAGATTTTTGTTCTCTGATTTTTTCGAGACGTTTTAAAGTTTCGTCCTTATTATTTTGTAAATGGCAGATATAAGCAATACGAATTTCAGCAATATAACTATTAAGCTGACTTTTACCGTAATTGACCTCTTCTTTTAGGAGATCGATAGTGGTATTGTAGTACAAAATTGAAAGACGCCACAATTTTTCGTTTTGATAAACTTCTGCTAATCTAAAAGTAATATCAGCTTCCTGAGGAATGAGCTGTAATGCTTGTTCGTAATATGGTATCGATTGGGCATAGGCTTTTTTCTTGAAAAAGAAATCGCCGATTCCTTGTAGTCTGATTGCTTTGTTTAAATTACCATTTACGGAGTTTACTTGGTAGCCGTTAATGGATAAATCTTGTCTATTGGTATTACTATATATAGGATGTACCACTAATAAACAAATAATACTAACTACATACTTGGGTGGAAATTTTCCAAACATCACCTGCTCCTAAGGTAATCACCACTGATGATTGATTTAGGGTGATTTTTTTGATAATAGTACAAATGTTATCAAATTTTGATTCAAAAATCAAATGATCCATGTTTTTTTGTTTAGAAATTTCATCGTAGATTAGTTGTGATGAAATATTATGGTCATTCGTTTCTCTTGCTGCATAAATATCGGTAAGAATAACACTATCAGCTAGAAGTAATGATTGAGAAAACTCTTTATAAAAATATTGAGTACGAGAGTATAGGTGTGGTTGAAAAATAGCAATAAGTTTAGCATTTTTTTTCGTTGCAATTTTTTTTGCAGCTTCAAGAGTTAGTAGAACTGCTTTTGGGTGGTGAGCATAATCGTCAATGACCATCAAATGATCACTATCATTTTTAATTTCAAAACGTCGGTTAGCATTTTGAAAATTTTCCAAGGCTTTGATAATGGATAAATTATCTATCCCTTGGGTTTTTGCAACAGCGATGGCAAGAAGAGCATTAGAAATATTATGTATTCCAGGGATGCCCAAAATAAAATGCCCAATGAATTCTTGTTGGGAATAAACATCAAATTCGGAGAAATGATCCTGTAGATTGATATTTTTGATCCAAAAATCTCCCTGCTCAGATTGGAGAGATACGGAGATTTTATTAGTAATGCAACTTTGGGCGACAACATGAGCTAAGCATTCATCATCAGCATTCCAAATAAGGAGAGATTTAGGGGCAATATGTTTGTCGAGATATTCTAAAAAGAGATCTTCTACTTCTTTGCGGTTTTTAAAAAACTCAAGATGATCCATATCGATATTGGTAATTAAAGCAATATCTGGATAAAGGTTATTTAAAGAACCAAAAGCCTCGCATGCTTCGTAAATCATAGTGTCGCCGAGTCCTTTGTAGCCATACCCTTGGATTTCAGGGAGAAATCCTCCTACTGCCAAGGTGGGATCTAGTCCTGCCGATAAAAAAATACGGGCAATTATAGATGTGGTCGTAGTTTTTCCATGAGTACCAGAAACACCTATACTAAAGAAATGAGAACCAATAAAATTTAGCATGGCTGCTCTCACAATAATAGGAATATTAAGTGCTTGCGCTTTAAGGATTTCGGGATTGTTTGGAGGTACGGCATTAGAATAGACAATATAATCAATCTCGGGATTAATATTCTCGGCTAAATGACCGATATAAATATTGATTCCTAAAGAAGAAAGTTTTTGTGTGCTTGCTGATTCTAAATTGTCTGATCCAGAAATCATATATCCTTGTTGTTTCATAATAACAGCAAGAGCGGACATGCCCACTCCACCAATACCGATAAAATAAATATGGGATTGAGGCTTAATAGAAAGCATCTCAAACCTCCTAGGTACGCTCATAAAATTACATCTTTTCATTATATAATATATTATCGGATATTTCCAGTATTTAAACAAGAGTATCTTTAATATTTTTGTTTGGCTTATTAAAAATTCTTTTATTGATTGTGATGGAATAATCTTTATTATAAATTAATCAAAACTAAAAATAAATAAGATCCATATTGATATGATAAAGAGAGATTTTTTACAAACTTTTCTTATTTCAAACCAAATGAAATAAGAAAGGCTCATATTGATTATTCTAATAATGTTGATTATTCTACGAATATATACTATAATAATATATATCATTAATTATATTATATCTTAATTTAGTTATATCATCAAATAGTAAATAAATAATATTCAAAGACGGTGGAGAGTGTGCTATGAAAAATAAATTTCTCACAATACTTTTCTTATCTTTTTTCATTACACCACTATATACAGTAGAAATTGAACAACGATTATATAAAGATGCAAGCTCACTAGGCATGGGAGGAGTCGGTGTTTCAACTATAGGATACCAATTTTCTGCGATACGTAATCCTGCAGCTTTGGGTTTAATGGCAGATCATGATATTATTCCCTTTTTTAGTTTAGGTGCTTCGATTAATCCAGAAATGGTTGGTCTTTTAAAATCAGTAAGTTCTCTATCTAGTTCAAGCTTGGTAGATATGGATTTTGATTCGTTATTGGGGCAAGCTCCAAGTATTGGGATTAATGGTCCTCTTAATATAGGGTATATGGGCAAGGGTTTTGGTTTTTGGACGACCAGTTCTACAGATGGTGTGCTTGCAATTCAAAAAAATCCTGATAATATTTTTATACAAAATGGTATTGATATCAATTTAAACACGCTCGCTCAAGCCTATTCCGAAATTTCTACCCTTCAAAATATCAATAATGGTACGATTACAATTGAAGAAGCTTCTCAGATTTTAGAGAAGTATCTGGGTGAAGATTTATACAAGGCTGGATTAACAGAGTCAGATATCCGAGATACGATCGACCATCTTTCCGAAAATCCTGAAGCATTAAAAGGTCTTCTTCCCTTAGCAAAATTATCATTAATTTCCGAAATCACAGTAAATTTAGCCTATGGATACCGTATCCCTTTTGCGTTTATCGATGAGGTATCAGGGGTATCTTTGGGAGCTACTGTCCGTTTTGCACAGCGTTTTAAAGCGGTAACGGGAGAATTTCAAGCAATTGACCAATTTGCAGGGTCTGTGAGTGGTTTATTGGATAATTTTTATCAAGCGGGTACAGTTTCTTCAGACTTTGGTGTGTCTCTTCGTTTGGAAAATTTTATTTTTGGAGTCGCCGTACGGGATGCATTTTCTACAAAATTTGTTTGGAAAAGCTTTAATGGTATCGCTAGTGTATTGGCCGATTCTCAGATTCCTCTCTCTGTTGATTTTGGAGCGTCATATCGTTTTTACTTTCAAAATAATTGGATTCAAGAACTTGGTTTATATGCCGAGATTGAGGATGCTACGAGTAAATATTCTTCTTGGTACAATAAAGTTCGTGTGGGTTCAGAGCTTAAATTGTTTAATTTCTTAGATCTTCGTGTAGGGATGTACGATGGATTTGTTACTGGAGGTCTAGGGATGGGTTGGAAATGGTTTAGAATGGATTTTACTTATTATCGGGAGAAATATTTTAATTTCTTTGTTAGTGATCAATTTTATTTTAATATGACTATTGGGTTAGATAATTCTCCAAGACGAAAGAAATATTCTTTGCAGAGGCAATTGCAACAGGATCGTATTCAAGCACAAAATTTAGAATTAATTAATAATTCTTTAGTAGGATTGGAATCTCCAATCTAAAAAATAAAATATAAAAAAAATAAACACTTCTATAAAATTAGAAGTGTTTATTTTTTTTATATTTTATTAAAGGTATTATTTTATCGTACCGATATAATATTGTATTTTTATTTCCCCTCCCAATCTACAAAACTCACTTTTGGTGGGTTAATCGAGGTCGGCTTTTCCTCAGCCGCCTCGTTTTTGATTTTCTATCACTTATTTCTATTACTTATTTTTCTCTTGTCTTTGTCTTGATATTTAATTAATTTTAAAATGAGGCTTAATAGTCGCCGTTCAGAAGAAGATCTATTCTATACATCTCTTATCCAGCCGGCCCGATCAAACCTGTCTTATCAATTGTGTAGAGGGGATACAAAGGTTCTTTGTATCCTTTTCTTCTAGAAACTGCAATTTAATATTTTCCGAAAGATGAATTTATTAAGAAATTATATTATAATAAATAAAATATTATGGATAAAAAGGAAAAGTGAATGAAGAAAAAAATGATCTTGGTTGATGCTTCGGGGTTATTATTTCGTTCTTATTTTGCGATGCTAAGAACACAGCTACGCACCAAGACAGGACAGCCGACGAGTGCAATATTTGGGTTTTTAAGAATGCTTTTTAATCTTATTAAAAAATATTCTTGTCATCAGATTGTTACGGCTTGGGATGTTCCAAGATCCTCCTTAGAACGCACAAAAAATTATAAATCCTATAAAGCTACTCGTAAAGAAACCCCTCCAGATTTGATCGAGCAAATTCCTTTAGCGAAAGAATGTTTGGAACTGGCAGAGATTCCTGCACTATTAGTAGAAGGTCATGAAGCAGATGATGTACTAGCTTCTTTGGTGAAAAAATATAAAAATGACTATGAAATTATTATTTTTACGGGAGATAAAGATCTTCTGCAGTTAGTTCAAGACGGTGTTTTTGTGGCGATCCCTGATAAAAATTCTCCTGATGGAGTTAAAATCCTTGATCGGGATGGGGTAAAAGTGTATAAAGGAGTTTATCCTGAAGAGATTGCTGATTATTTAGCGATCTTAGGAGATTCTTCAGATAATGTTCCTGGGATTAAAGGAATAGGAGAAAAAGGTGCTGTTGCATTAATCAACGAGTACCACTCATTAGCAAATATTTATCAAAATATTTCTTCTGTTAAGCCCTCTCTGGTAAAAAAACTGGAAGAAGGTAAAGAAAATGGTCTATTGAGTTTGGAGTTGATTCGTTTACAGGAAGACTTGGATGTACTCTTATCTCAAGCCTCCGATGATGTCTTATCGATTAGTCATTTTGTAACGGATTCTTTTACCAAAAGACTCCAGGAGTTAGAATTATTTTCTCTCTTAAAAGAATTATCTTTAGCTCAAGGTGCTTCCAAAGATGAAACCTTAAGCTTATTTGGGCAAAAAAGTCAGGACGTATTAATCAACGATTTTTCTTTAAATACTTTAGATATATTGAGCAAATCGGTGGGAGTTGGATTTCAGTTTGTAGATAATGCTCTACAATTTTCTTCCACGGAAGAAGTGTTTCGATTAGATATAGATCGTATTGAAGAGTTTCAAGAAATGATCCAATTATTTTTTGATGCTCTCGACGAAAATGAAAAACGTCTCGTGGTCTTTGATCAAAAATCTCTTCTTCATGTCTTAAAACCATATAGGATTACCTTACCACTCTGTGATGACATCAAAATTATGGCTTATTTACTTGACCCTGCTCGCAACAATTATACCGTAGAATATCTTAGTTTGGCTTATTTGGGTAAAAATGAAATTACTGCTCGTATTTTTTATGAATTAAAACAACACCTTGGTAAGATGCTCGTTACTCAAGGGATGGGGAAGGTTTATTATCAGATCGATATGCCCCTTCGTCCAATTTTGTTCGCTCTAGAAGATATAGGTGTTGCTTTGGATACTGAGGTTTTAAAAAAATTATCTCTCCATTTAGGGGAACAGCTCGAAGTATTGGAGCAAACTATCTACCATTTGGCTGGGAAAGAATTTAATATTTTGTCTCCTAAGCAATTGGGGCAAATCTTATTTGAAGACCTAGCCCTCAAACCTTATAAAAAAACAAAAACCAAGTCTTATTCTACTGACGAAGAAAGTTTAGAATTTTTAGCCCTTTCTCACCCTCTCCCAAAAGAAGTTCTTCTATACCGTTCTCTTTCAAAATTCAAAAACACTTATACTGATGCCCTTCCCAAATTAATTGATCAAAAGGGGCGGATTCATACGACACTCTATCAAACTGTAACATCAACGGGGAGATTATCTTCTGGAGAACCCAATTTACAAAATATTCCCATTCGTACCGAAATTGGTAGAGAAATTCGTAAAGCTTTTGTCCCCAGTGTGGGAAAAAAAATCATCAGTGTGGACTATTCCCAGATAGAATTACGTTTATTTGCCTCCTTATCCAAAGATCTAACGATGATTGAATTTTTCAAAAGTGGTGGAGATGTTCATCGACATACCGCTTCTGCAATGTTTCATATTCCTGAATCTTCTGTCAGTGAAGAACAACGAAGAGCGGCCAAAACAGTAAATTATGGGATTAGTTATGGGATGTCTGTGTTTCGATTAGCTAATACTTTAGGGATAGAATTTGTCGAAGCGAGAGATTTTGTTACGACTTATTTTGAAACATTTCCAGGGATTCAGCAGTTTATGATACAAACTCTCGAGTTAGCATGTAGTCAAGGATTTGTTTCTACCGTTTACGGACGAAGACGTCCCACTTTGGAATTATTTGGTAAAACACCTGATAAGATCACCAATTTATCTCATCCATCCCGATTTGCTATTAATGCCGTTATCCAAGGAACAGCTGCGGATATTATTAAAATTGCCATGATAAAAATCAACGATTTAATCCAAGAGTCTTATCAAGATAAGGTTGTGATGATTTTACAAGTACATGATGAGCTTCTTTTTGAAGCTGATGAAGCGAGTATAGATCCTTTTAAAAAAGATTTAAAAACAATTATGACTTCGTTAGCTGATTTTCTCGTGCCTTTAGAGGTGGAAATCGGAGTAGGTAATAATTGGGATGAAGCTCATTAATGATTACTTTACTTAGTTATTCTCAGAGTCCTTTGCAGGGGATCAAACCTTATTTAGAAGATTTTGTCTTGGTGTTGGATGAGAAATTCACTGATTTTGCTCATTTAGAGGGAGAAGAACTTTGGCTAGATGCTTATATTGATTTATACGATCCTCGTTTGATAAAACCAGAATACCTCTATCAGTTTTTTGCTCGTATTCATCAAATATGTGATGAAGTGCCTATTCATCGGAAGAGGATTTTGATTAATTATTTCTATTCTTCGAGTTTTATACCTCTAAATAAGGTGTTTTATTTATATAAAGCTTTTAGTGAGTTTTTTATCAAAGCATACCAAGTGCTTCCTATCTATATTCCTGATATTTTGAATAAACAATACTATTATCATCCTTATAATCAATTACAATATGCGGATAGCATTATGTGGAAGCGTTCTTCGTTATTTAGAGTGATTCATGGAAATGACATTATTAGCAATCTTCGAGGATATTCCTTAAATCACGAGGCAGTGATTTTATCGGGAATACAGGTTAGTTTTTTGGATCTGTGTAATAAGGTTGAACAAATTTTTGGTAAGAAGAATATTCAATTAGAAAATGCTTATGATATTTATATCGAAGAACCAACAATAGGGCAAATACTATCAGAAATTAATTACAATCTTGAGTCTTCATTAATTACCCAGATTTAAGATTTGATCATTTCTTTTGCGAGAGATTCGGAATGTTGACTTTCCCCTCCCAACATACGGGCAATCTCTTTAATCCGTTCTTCTGGCAAGAGATGAATAATTGTAGTAAATGTTTGGTCGCCGTTACTTTCTTTACGAACTTGGTAATGATGATCTGCTTTAGAGGCAATTTGAGCAAGATGGCTAATACAGAATATTTGTCGGAGTTTTGCTATTTCTTTCATTTTCAAAGCGACATTATGGGCAATCATCCCTCCAATCCCAGCATCAATTTCATCAAAAATCCCTGTCCCCACAGGATCGCTTTGGGCTAAAGCTGATTTAATCGAAAGCATAATCCGAGAAATTTCACCCCCAGAAGCTGTCTTGACTAAAGGTTTTACTTCTTCTCCGATATTAGCGGCAATCAAAAACTCTACACGGTCAATACCTTTTTCTGAAATAAAAATAGGATTGTCATTCAATACAAAAAAGGATGTATCCTGTTTGGCATAAGTGATTCTCACCTCAAATCGAGCAGATTCCATTCCTAGGAATGATAGTTCTTGTTCGATTTTTTTTTGCATCGTGATTGCTGATTTTTGACGTGCTTGAGAGAGTTGTAAGGCTTCTTTTTTTAGGTTGTCGAGATTTTCTTGGTATTCTCTTGCTAGAGTTTCTAGCTCTTGGTCGAGATTATCAGCTTTATCAATTAAGATCTGACATTCTTGAGCAAAAAGAAGAAGCTCTTCAATATTATTTTTTTGATATTTTCTTTTGAATTCTTTAATCAGTGCTGTTCTATCGAGGATGGTATCTAGGGATACTGTATTAAAATCAATCTCTTCTGCATAAGAAGATAGTAAATGTCCGCTTTCTCTTGTTTTGATTAAAGCGTCTTCTAAAATATCAGTTAATTCTTCATATTTTTGGGCGAATGAAGAAATACTACTCATCGATTTTTTTGCATCTTCCAAAATTAGAGTTGCATTTGTTTCTGCGGAGTAGACGGCTTGGTGGGCATGATGAAGTGCCTGAGCGATTTTTTCTTTGTTTTGTAGTTGAGAAAGCTCTAGTTCTAATGCCTCTTCTTCATTGGTAGATAGCTGAGCATCAGTAATTGTCTGATACGCATCCATATAATACTCTATTTCTTCTTTGAGTTTTTGAGCATTATTTTGTAGGAGAGTTTTTTCTTCTAATTTATCTAGCGTTTTTTGATATAGAGTACTAAATTGGTTTCGGAGGGGGAGTAATCCTGCAAAAGAATCCAAAACATCACCGTGGACTTTTTTGTTGAGCAATAACTGATGATCGTGCTGACCATGCATATCAGCCAAACAATTCCCTATTTCTTCAAGACGGGCGACTGTTTCTTGATGACCGTTGATAAAAACTCTATTTTTTCCTTGCTGGAATATTTCTCTTCGGATAATGAGGTTAGCAGGATTATCAATATGAAAACTCTCAAGAGTGTTTTGTATTTGGGGATCCTCAATACTAAATTCTCCTTCGATAATCATTTGTTCGGTATGAGAACGAATCATCGAAGAATCACTCCGAGATCCCAATAATAATCCCAAAGCTCCGATAAGGACAGATTTACCTGCTCCAGTTTCTCCAGTAAATACAGAAAATCCCTTATGAAACTCTAAATTTAGGTTGTCGATAATAGCATAGTTTTTGATTGATATTCTTTCTAACATAAAAAATCCTGAGATTTGGTATTAGTTGTTCCTAGTCTCCACCCCAATTTTCGGGATAGGGAACTAAAAAATTCATGGGAAGGAGTATATAGGCTATTTACATAAAGAGGTTTCATAATGGTAAAAGTGTCTCCATTTTCGAATGGTAATACTTCTTGACCATCTGCCCACACTTCGGAATTTGGTGAAGAAGGATTGGTAATACAAATTTTGTTATTGAGTCCAATCACGAGAGGTCGTTCTCCTAAAATATGGGAGCAGATCGGGGTAATGGTGATTAATTCCATATCTGGTAGAGAAATAGGGCCACCGGCGGAGAGATTGTAGGCGGTTGATCCTGTTGGACTAGCGATAAGAATCCCATCAGCTCGCACTTTCATTACTTGTTTGTTATTAATATAGACTACAAATTCGGTTAAAATCCCCTTGCGTTTGTTTGAGAATAAAAATTCGTTTAAGGCGATCAGTTTTTGACCGTCATTTTTTATTCCAGATAATACCATTCTTCTTGTCCATTTATTTTTAGGAGAAAACAGTTTTGGGAGAGATCTTTTGAAGGATTTGGGTTCGAGGTTGGCTAAAAAACCTACTGTACCTCCTTTGACAGGGATAATAGGAATAGCGTAACGAATATATTTCCGTACTGCTCCAACAAAACTGCCATCCCCACCTATTGAAAAAACAATATGAAATGGTCTATTTGAAGGTAGTATGTTATTAGGAGGGACAATAAATGAATTAATGCCGAGTATTGCTAGCTCTTCTTGGAGTAATTGAAACAAAGGGGCTAGATGTGGGGTGTTTGTTTTCCCTGTAATTAAGGCAGTGGTCATAAGAGCCTCTTATTTATTAATCGTTACTATAAATGATACTATTTTTTTTATAAAAATTCAATATCCTAGTTATGATTGTATAAAAATAAAATCAGTGTTATAATATTTTATGAATGATACGGTAAACGAATTGTGGGATTATGGGAAAAAACAGCTCCCTTTAGATCTTTTTCCTGAAAGAGACGAAGAGTTAATACGGATTTTTTTGGAACTTCTTGGGATCTCTCGACATGAATTATCTTTATACCGTAATACAGTTCTACCCCACCCAGAACGTTTTTATCACATTATTGAAGAACGGCAAACTCAAAAACCGCTTGCCTATATTTTAGGGTATTGCTATTTTTATGGAGAAAAATTTCCTGTTTCTGAAGAGACTTTGATTCCTCGTTATGATACTGAAGGCTTAGTTGATGCTATAAAACAGTACTATGATCCCCAGCGATCTTTAAAGATTCTTGATATTGGTACAGGAACAGGGGTTATTGCTCTTTCTCTAGCTAAGATTTTCCCTAATGCTTTTATTAAAGGGATTGATTTGGTGGGACAGGCTTTTAAAAATTCTCAGCGTGCGTTACAGTTAGAAGAAGAGCGAATCGTTTTCGAACAAATGGATTTTTTGAAACAAACTCCCCCGTCCGAGATGTGGGATTGTATTGTTTCCAATCCTCCTTATTTAGATGAATCTGATATGGAAAATCTCGAAGATCAAGTGAAAAACTTTGAACCTCATCAGGCATTATATGCTGAGCAGGGTGGTTTAATTTTTTATCAAAAAATTGCAGAATTTGCAATAAAATTTTTGGCTCCTAGAGGGACAATATTTTTAGAAGTTGATTATAAATACCAAAAAGTTTGTCATTTATTTTCGACGTTTGGTTATGAAGATCCTTTGTTGATTAGGGATTTGTCAGGGTTAGTAAGAGTATTACAATTTGAAAAACCTAGCGTTTCATAAAGAGCTCTTTGAGATTATTCGTATTGATGATATAAATTTGGGAGGGAGTGATTTCTAAGATATTTGTTGAAATTTCTTCGTTTAGAAGGATCTCTGTTTGAGCTACTGTTTTTTCGGGGGAAGTATTCATAATATTAATAATGTTGAAATAACCTTTAGTAGAAACATATTTTTGAATGATATCCAATTGTTGTTCTCTCGTCATACTTTCGTATTCAAAAATAGGGATCACAGAAAGGGTATATTTCCCCGTAGCATCGATATTAAAGATAATATCCATTTCTTCATCATAATTTTCGTTAATTGGAGAGCTCCAAAGTCCTTGTAGGAGTATATAAGCTTGATTTTTGCTTTGTGCAAATGATATATTAAAGACTAGTGTAAGGATAATAAAATAATAAGCTTTCATTGTCGAATCCTTGTTGGTAATAGATTATTTAATAGATCCTTTATTATAAAAGATAATATTACTCTATTACAAGATATAAACAAAAAAATCGAAGATATTAATTAAGAGGGCATTAATGACAAGAGTAGTAGTACTATTTTTAAGTATATTTGGAATTACAGTGTGTACAAAAAGTGTATCATCTTATCAAGAAATTGTAAATAATCCTATGAGTTCTTACAGAGAAGGGCATTACCGAAATGTCGTTGAATCTTTTGAAAAAAATCCAAAAATGGCAGATAATTTTGAGCTTCAATATATTGTTGCAAGTAGCTATTTGGAGCTAAGAGATTATCCAAAAGCCTTCCAACAATTTTACAAAATTGATGCAGAAAAATTTTCTCAATCAGCACTTTTTCCTTTTTATGTCAGGAGATACCTACAAGTGTTGATTGCCTTAGAAGACCCTGATATTCTCAGTACGGGAGAGGAAATAGTCTTATTAAAGTTAGTTTCTATGGTTCCTGGAGATTCTCCGATTCGTCCTTATTTGGATAATGAGCTATTTTCTGTCTTATGGTCTACTAAAAATTATCCAGCGATACTTTCTTTGAATAAAAATCTCTCTCTTCAAGGTAAGGGATGGAGAGAATTAGCAAAAAGTGAGCTAGGTCAAGCCTATGATATCTTTGCTATTATTAAGGCACAAAAATCATTTGCTAAAAACAAAGCTTACTCTAATTTGATTAAAACATTAAACCCGGATCAATTCCGAAAACCTGATGATTTATCTAATTTAGTAGAAATGACTTTAAGAATCCCAGAATATAGAGAAAAAGCATTGATTTTTGCGGAAAAATATCAAACGATTACCAAAGATAAAGAATATTATCCCCAAATTTTATCGACAAAGTTTCAATTAGAGGGAAATACTCAGCAAGCCATTAACACCTTATTATCCTTTATTGATCAGAATAAAAACGCAAGCTTAAATTTTTATACCTATACCTACGAATATCTTGTCAAACGAAAACAATATGATCTAGCAGATGAACTGGCAACGGCAGCACACAAGATCTATCGTAAAGATTTTTACTGTCAGGCACAGTGGGGAATAGAATTTCATCGAGACCCCCAGTATGTTTTTAATTGGTATAAAGAAAACTATCGGAATATTCCTCAAAACCAACATAATCAAGTTATTCGAGCTTTGATTCGGCATGATTTGAAAATCGCCGAACAGGCGGTAGACCTAGGTCTTATAGTTAATCAGGATCACCCTGCATTTTTATTGAAATATGCCTTAATTAAAGAACATTTCGGTAAAAGAGAAGAGGCGTATCGTTACTATTTGAAATTAATGTTTCAAGAATCGTTTAGCTATCCAGGGATTGTTGCAAAACAAAAAGAAAATATAATGAGAAAGGAATTTCGAGAAATCTTCGATCCTTATATTAAGGATTTGGTAACAAAAATGCCTAAGTATGATTTGAAAGATCGATTGATGTTAACAAAAGCTTTCTTGATCGATGAAGAACTGGATGATTTGGTGGATCAGAGGCAGTTTAAAAAAGACCAGCAAGATTTTAATAATATTGTTTACGCTGATTTAAATAAAGTAAAAACTCTTCCCATGTTAGAAAAATATCCCAAATCTCTTAGTAATTTTGCTCCAGAAACCCAAGATTATATCGAAAATTCTGTTGTTGAAGCGATGAAAGGTGACCAAAATTGGCATAATACAGCTCGTTATTATTATAAATATCGGAATCTCTTTATCAATAGTAGTATTGAAGGGTATCTCACCTTTCGGCTTTATTTTTATATGCGTGATCAATTTTCTTATACCTATTTTCCTAATTATCCAAAAGATGTTGTTGAGTTAGCGTTTCCCAAACCCCAGTTTGATTTAATTACCGAGTGGAGTGGTGGAGATAAAGATCTTGCTTATTGGATGCTATCTTCTTTTATGGCGGAGAGTCATTTTCGGAAAAGAGTTTACTCTCATGTGGGTGCGGTAGGATTTGCTCAGGTAATGCCTTACACAGCTCAAGATATTAAACGATGGATGAAAATGCCCCATTTATCTAATTATGATTTTTATGATAATATGCGGATGGGAATCTATTACCATAAAAGGATGGTAGATACTATGGATGGGAATATTTTATTATCTCTTGCTGCCTATAATGCCGGTCCTGGAGCCGTTGCTCGTTGGCAGAAGAAATATGGATTTATTAATGATATTTATTTGTTTATTGAAGCAATTGATTATCTAGAAACGAGAAACTATGTAAAAATTATTACTTACAATCACGGGATGTATCGTTTCTTAAATGATTATAATTTATATTAATTAATAAAAATCCTTCTCTAATAGCACGATAGAGAAGGATTTTTACGATTTATGTCTGTATTTTTTAGAATGATAAACCGAGGCTGACTGCTCCAGAGAGTGCTCCAAGACCTTGAAAATCTTTCCAAGCTTCTGGTAGTTTTTCTACATAATGGTAGTTTGCTGATAATGATAAGTATAAATGCCCAACTAATCGAATATCTAAAGCAATTTCTGGAACAACGATGACCGATGTTTCTCTATTTTCTACCAATCCAGGAGTTTTGCGAGAAATGGTATCAAATCCGATTGCTCCAACTAAAACCTGTGTTCTAAAGACGACAGGACTAGAAGGATTCCAACGAAAACCAACGATCCCTCCCCCATAAACTAGGGAATGATGGTTTGACCCACTGAGTTCGAGATTTCCGAAAGAAGAATAAACCCCTCCTCCGATAAAGAAATAGCGTCCCAGATTAAACCCAAAACTAGGACCACCAATCGTTAATAACTTGTCTTCTAATGCCCCAAATTGTTGTTGATAGTTTACCCAAACACCAAAGTGGTATCCACTATCATCAATAATTTTTTTCGATGGTGATATCGGATCATCGGTAAGCGTGGCATTTGGGTATTCGAGATTGTCGTTCATCATGTTATATTCTGTTTGTGCTATGTTTCCGTAATCAGAATCACCATCAAATTGGGCATAAGATATTGATATTGTAGCAAATAATGTGATAAATATTAGTCTTTCAATCCTCCATAATTTCATGATATACCTCCCAAGTATATTTTCTATACGAAAGGTATTTATTTTAGTGATAAAGGTCAAGAAAAATATTAATTTTGTTCTAAGATAAAATGATAATCAGATACTTCAATTAAGGAAAAAACTTGATGAGCGTGGTAAAGCTCGGCCTGGTGGCTTGACATAAAAACCAAGTGTTCTTGGGCAAGATCAGAAATTAATTGAGATAGAAGGGTTTTATTGGATTTGGACAAAAATGAATCAGGTTCGTCTAAAATCAAAATATTTTTTTTAAGAGCGAGATTACGAATAATGGTTAATAATTGTTTTTCGCCCCCTGACATCGTATTACACATTTTATTGCGTAGATTGTCTGCACGGAGTCTGCTGATAAGATCGCTACTTTGATCTTGTCCAGGAAGGTATAAGCCTTGCCTGATAAATTCCTCACCCGTAATTGCAGGGAGAGTGGTGGATATTTGTGGGAGATAAGATATTTTTTTTATAATTTGTTGAGGACTTAGCGTTGATGAATGATCGATGAGGATTTCACCTTGGTATTGAGTATGCAAACCTACGATAGCACGAAATAAGGAGCTTTTTCCTGAGCCATTTGTTCCATGAAGGAATACTAAACCTTTATTTGGGAGTGCTAAGGAAGGGATCAATAGAGAAAAATTAGGAAAAATTAAAGAAAAATTATTGATCGTAATCATAGGATTCCTTTTGCCATTATTACTACTATTATAAAACATTTTGTAAGGAATTACAAGAGCGTTGTTGACTATTAGGTAATAGTATGTTATAATATTAGGATATTAAATATGTCTTAGGAGGACAAATCTATATGGCAAGCATCATTTATAATGATACCGAATTAATGCGTAGTCTGCTTGAAGCGGGCGTTCATTTTGGGCATCAGACAAAAAGATGGAATCCAAAAATGAAACCTTATATTTTTACTAAAAGAAATGGGATTTACATCGTAGACTTGCGTTACACCACGGAAAAGCTGAAAGAAGCTTATGCCGCAATGAAAGAGATCGCCGAGAAAGGTGGTCAGGTTCTTTTTGTAGGAACAAAAAAACAAGCTCAGCAGTCTATCAAAGAACAAGGACAGCGCTGTGGAATGTTTTTTGTGAGTAAACGCTGGTTAGGTGGTACATTAACCAACTATGCCACTCTTCGTAAAAGCGTAGAAAAAATGAAGCGTTTTGAACGTAAAGTCGAAACCCAAGGCGATCAAATGATCAAAAAAGAACGTCTTGCTCTTCAAAAAGAAGTAGATCGGATGCTTGGATTCTATGATGGGATTCGTGATATGAAAAAACTACCGCAAGCTCTTTGGGTTGTGGATGTCAAAAGAGAAATTAACGCTGTTCTTGAAGCTCGTAAATTGGGGATAAAAATCTTTGGTATTGCTGATACCAATATCGACCCTGATCTCTTAGATTATATTGTTCCAGGTAATGATGACGCTATCCGTTCTGTCGAATTATTAAGCTCTATTATGGCTGATGCAATTATCGAAGGGGCAGGATTTCATGCAAAAACAGATATTGCTGAAGAAGAATTCTCTATTGATGAAGTAGAACAAACAATTACCTCCCCAACAACATTAGACGATTCTGTTGATGAGCTTGCCCAAGGGTATGAAAAATAAGGAGTACATAAATGGCTGTATCTATGGAAGATATTAAAACACTCAAAGAAATGACTGGTGCAGGATTGATGGATGCTAAAAAAACCTTGGAAGAAACAGGGGGTAATATTGACGAAGCTGTTAAAATTCTCCGCCAAAAAGGCTTAGCAAAAGCCAATAAAAGAGCCGATAACGAAGTTAAAGAAGGTACAGTTTCCTTTGCTCAAGAAGGAAATAAATTTTTAGCACTTCGTGTAAACTGTGAAACTGACTTTGTTGCAAAAACTGATGTATTCCAAAATTTTGCAAAAGAAACTGCCCAAATGATTCTTAAATCGAACCTTACTCCTGGTGCCGAACTTCCGTCTGATATTGACGAAGAACGTAAAGCTGCTATCGCAAAATTAGGCGAGAATGTGATCCTTTCTGAGTGGAAATATTTAGATGCAAAGGATACCTTATACCACTATATTCATATGAGTAAAATTGTTGTTGCTATTGATTTCGTTGGGACTCTTTCTGAGGAGACGATGAAAAATGTTGCGATGCAGATTGCTTCTATGAATCCTTTGGGACTCGTCAAGGAAGATATTGCTCAAGATATTATTGATCGTGAGCTAGAAGTTTATACGGTAAAAGCGAAAGAATCTGGTAAACCCGATACTGTTATTCCCAAAATTGTTGAAGGAATGATGAGCAAATTTTATGCGGAAAGTATTTTGTTAGAACAACCTTTTGTTTTTGATGAAAGTAAAAAAATGTCTGAGCTTCTCGGTTCGGCAAAAATTAATGCTTTTATCCGAGTTAGTTTATAAATAAAAAACCCCTCATAATTTATGAGGGGTTTTTTATTTATAAGATATTAATAAATCCATAAATTAGAAATTCCCGATACCACAAAAGCGCTATAGATTAATAATAATGCCATCACAAGATTGAATTTTTTTTGATGTTGATAAAGGAAATGTTGTAATAGAGAACCAAAAACTGCCCATATTGATACGGAACATAGAGTAAGAAATACAAGAAAAGAAACAATAAGACCAATGGGAATATTATTTGCATAAGGGAAGGCAAAAGAAGAAATGAGCGTAATCCCGAATAAAACTCCCTTGGGATTGATAAATTGGAATAAAAATGCTGCAAGAAAAAAATTACTTTCAATAAGTCGAGTATTTTGTTTTTTTGAGGATGTTTGGAGAAGAGTCCACGCTAGATAACAAAGATAAACTGCTCCTAAAATTCCCAATAAGTAGGTAGGGATGTATTGGGCAATAAGAGTGTGAAATAAACTAATCCCTATTAATAGTACCGTATAACCCGAGATAATCCCTAAAATATAAGGTATACTTTTCTTAAAGCCGATTTGCTGACCAAGTACCATACAAGTAATATTGTTTGGACCAGGAGAAAATGCGGAAGAAATACTTAGTGTCAGAAATGCTGTGAGTGGGAAAGCCATATATTATCCTCTAATTAAGCAACTAATTTATTAATATATAATGTAATATATTTTTGGAATAGTGCTGATTTGTTATTTTGAGCAGAAGTTAACTCGTTAAGAATCCTATTATTTTTAGCGTCTTCAATTTTGGTAATATTTTTTTTATTGTCTTTCTGTACCTTAAAAAATAGTTTATGAAAGCTTTTAATTTCTTTTTTGAGATTTTTTTTATACTCTTTTTGTTGATCTTTTAATTGTTTTTTGAAGCTTTTATTAAGCATTTTTAATTCTTTTATTGTTACTCTAGAAGAGTTTTGAGACATTTGAGTAATATTTTGTACGATACGTTCTGTAGTATTTTTCTCTAAATTGTTAATATATCTCGTGAGCATATTAGTATTTTTTACAAAATCATCACTCAGTTTTTGTTCCTGTTGTTTGAGTATTTGTATGTCATTGCTTGTAATTTGTGTAATTTCTAAAATATTATTAGATACAGAGCGGGTAAGCTCTATCTCGAGATTTTTATTTTCTCGGATGAAATCACTATCACTAGTAATCAGATTACTAATGATATTATTAATTTCGGTTTCTATTTTTGTGAGCTGGCTTTGCCGTAGTCTTTGGGTTTGCTGTCTATTTTCTTCGGCAATACTAGAACTGATCAAACCTAAAACTCCAATTGTTGTCAGTGTTGATCCTAAGGCTGTGGTAGATGGTCTATAACGTCGACTATAATAAGATCTGCTTTGGTAAGGATATCTGTAATACTGGGAAGATGATAAAGCTAAACCCGTAGTAATCATAGAAAGCATGGTTAACTGCGTGATGTTGTCGTTGTATTGTTGTTGATACTCCGAAATTTTTAAGACATCAAGCTGACCTAGAAGACGCTGTATTCGTGCTGATTCTTGTGTCATATCACGGATATCAATATAGTTACTATAATGAGGACTTGTTAATCCTATAATAAAAATTAATAAAAAATAAGGCATAATATCTTCTAATCATTTATAAATATTTAATATACGCTATTATATTTATTATACTATATTTGAAGATATGTAGTCAATCAAAAGAAAAAGTGATTGAAAAAAAATAAAATATCATGTATAATGTATCGCTATCTACTAATAGGATGATTCATGAAAAAAAAATGTATTTTCATTTTATATACAAATACTGGAGCGGGGCATATTACACCTGCGATGGCTATTGCAGAACGTATTGAAGAGCGGTATCCTAATCGTTTTCGGATTATCACCAGTAATTTTTTTGATGATGCAGGAGCCGAAGATTTTAATACCTATATTGAAACAACATGGGATTTTTTATTAAAACACCCAGTGTTAACCAAAACACTTCAACAGTGGGGACGTTTTTTCTATTACCTTGTACCTTTTTATATCAAATGGTTGCACCCCAAGGTACAGAAAAAATCAATAGAATATATTCAAAAAATAGATCCTGATCTTATTTTTAGCACTCATTTTTTCACTCATAGTGTTGCTATTGATGCGAAAAAAGAGCTTGGACTTACCTGCCCAGTCATTGGATTAAATCCTGATACTTTTGATACCTTCCCGCAATGGGATGGTAGAGGAGACCTTTTGCTTGTTTGTTCAGAATTAGCAGAAGAACGAGCTCTCAAACAAGGGCATAAGGCGGAAAAACTCAAAATTGTTCCTCAAGCCTTACGAAAAGAGTTTATTAATAGTGAAAAATCTGATCCTATTGCTCTTCGTACACGACATGGATTAAGACCTAATGTTTTTACTGTATTTATGAGTGATGGCGGGCAAGGATTGGGGAAAATTGATGAATCTATAAAATATTTACTAAAAAGTTCTCTAACTTTAAATATCGTTATTCTCTGTGGTAAAAATAAATTCCTCTATCAAAAAATGAAAAAGATTCAAGAACAATTAGCAGGTGAAAATCACCCCATTCAATTACTTGTTTTCTCTTTTGTGGAGAGCATGACAGATTTTATTCAGATGAGTGATCTCTTTGTTGGCAAAAGTGGGCCAGCAACTATCCTGGAATGTTTGACCATGAGGCTTCCTGTATTAATTAATTTTTCGGCAAATGATGCGGAACGAAATACCGCTAAATATTTTATTAAGAGAGATGCGGCACTTTCTTGTAAATATATTAAATCATTGCCTAAAAAAATCAAGCGACTGATCGACAATCCTAATATTTTGGTAGAAATAAAAAATAATATTGATCACTTAAATATTTTCCAAGATGGGAGTCTCGTTATTACAGATTTTCTTGTCGAATTATTGGATCAACAATCCTAGGAATTTTTATGATTCGTTATTTTCAGGATAATCAAACTTTTTTTAATGATCTTTTGTTTTTTCATGACACGTACCACCAGTCTATCCAATACGAAAGTCAATGCCAAATCAATACAACTCCCCAACAAATTTTTCAACAAGCAGTATATTGTTTTTTAACTCCAGCAACTAAATCAGATTCTGCTTACGATACGCATCAAAAACTATTCAATAATAATTTTTTTCTCCAAGCTTCTCTAAGCGAGGTCACTGTAATTCTTCGTGAACCTCCTTATATTCGTTTTCACAATCAAAAAGCTAAACGTCTTCTTTGTTGGCAGAACGAAGGTTTTAGGCATATTGAGAATATCCTGGCTTTGTCCGATGCCCAAGCGAAAAGAGACTATATCGTTAAAAATGTGCAAGGGATGGGTTATAAAGAGGCAACCCATTTCTTACGTAATATTGGACAAAGTGAAAACCTCGTAATTTTAGATCGGCATATTATTTGCTTTATGCAATACTTAGGTCTCTTGGCTCAAGAAGTGAAATTATCCCCCAAAAACTATCTATTATGGGAAAATATCTTTATTGATTTTGTTTTTGGATCTCTATGGCAAGATTCGATAGGCAAAAGTACTATCCCTCAAGCTGATTTTGCAATTTGGGCTGCTCGAGTTAAAGAAACAGATCCTAAAATTAGTCGTGAGAGAATTTTATTATTACAATAAATTGAGAGGTTGGTATATGTTAGATCAGATCCTGTCTTTTAGTACGGTAAAAAATACCCCTAAAGAACACTACCCTTATCGTGTTTATCATTTACTTCAGGAGCAAGGTTTTGACCCCGATCGTTTACGATATATCCACATCACGGGTTCGAAAGGAAAAGGTTCTTTAGCCTACAATTGTTTTCAATTACTAAAAACGAAAGGTTGCCGAACAGCATTATTTACTTCTCCTCATATTTTTGATATTCGAGAACGATTCATGACAGACCAAGGGATGATTACGGAAGAAGATTTGCAAAAATTGATTGATCGTTACCAGTCTTTTCTTAGACAAAAAGAATTACACTTTTTTGAAAATTGTTTGTTCCTCGCTTTAGTCTATTTTTTAGAACAACAATGTGAATACGCTATCCTTGAAGTGGGAATTGGTGGCCGTTTTGATCCTACTAATTTTTGCCGTCCCTTGTTTTCTTTGTTGGGGCATGTTTCTTTAGAACATAGAGACTTTTTAGGTAATACTATCGCAGAGATTGCTTTTGATAAAGCGGGAATTATTAAAGAAGGGATTCCTGCTTTTAGTGTGAATCAAGACCTAGTTGTTAGTGATATTTTCCAAGAACAGGGTGCAGTTGATTTTTTTGCTGATATTATTTCCATCTCAAATTACTACCAAGAAGGCCGTCTACAGGTTTTTGATTTAATGCTCTTTGATAAAATCTTTATCCCTAAGATTAAACTGGCACGGATTGGGGATGCTCATGTGGTGAATTTTTGTCTTGCAGTTGCGGGGATTTATAAGGTATTTCCTGATTTTGATAATCAATGGATTTACCATACTGCATTATTACCTTATCCCTATCGGATGGATATGGTGCGAGAGGATTTGATTATTGATACAGCACATAATGGAGCATCTTTTGAAAACCTTCTAAGAGGTTTACAATCACTATCGTGGGATTCAGTAGTGCTTTATCTAACCATTTTGCAAGGGAAAGAAATTCAAGATATTAGTCAGGTTCTGATCAAATATAAAAGTCTTATTCAGAGGATCGAATTTTTTGAATTTGAGACAAATAATTCAAGAAAATCCGATGTTAAACCCTTATATGAATTGACAAAAGATTATATTTTATCTTATTATTGGGAGGCTAGTAGTATGATTCAATGGGATCGCTGTTCTAAAAAAGTATTTGCAGGATCTTTTTATAGTCTACCAGTTATTAAAAAAATGATTCAAGATCAATAATTTGAGGTTTATAACTAGGATGAATAAAATTAAAAAACTCTTTTGTTGTTCCTGTTAAAAAAAGTTGCAAACCTGAATGATATAGTTTTTCAAAGATTCTTAGGCGTTTAGAAGGATCAACTTCTAATAGTGCGTCATCAATTAAGATAATAGGTTTTCGTCCTAGTGTTTCTTCAATAATTTCTATTGCTCCGATTTTCATTGCGAAAGAAAGGGTTCGGTTTTGTCCTTGAGAGCCAGATTTGGCTGCGGGAAGATCATTAATTAGGATGCCAATATCATCACGATGAGGGCCTTTAGAAGTGTATTTCTTATAAATATCTTCGGCTTTACTTTTTATTAGAGCTTCTTTAAGGGAATCCTCAGTCTGTTGTAATAATTTAAAATTATTAAAATAAGTTAGTTGGGCTTTTCCTTGAGCTAATTCATGATAAAGTTTTTCGACCTTAGGAATGAGTAGTTTTACAAAAGAGAGTCGTTTCTCAATAATTTTTGCTCCATTTGTGATGAGAGCTTCATTCCAAATACCAGTGTGTTTGGGATCTTTTTTTAAAGAGGCATTTCGTTGACGTAAAGCTCGTTCGTAGACCGATAAATAATCGTTGTATTCATCATCACGAAGGGCGATTGCTGCATCAAAGAATTTTCTTCTTGTTTCCGATGAACCTGTTGCTAAAAAAATATCACTAGGCGAAAAAGTGATAATAGGATTATAAGTACGTAATTTGTTTGCAGAGATATTTTCTTGATTGAGCTGGAGTAACTTTTTTTTATCGGAGATGGCTCGTTCTATTATTTCACCATCAAAAACTCCGTGAATAAAAAATCCGTCAAACGATCGTTTGGTTAATTCTTTACGATCTCCTGTACGAAATCCTCGGTTTGATGATAGAAGATAAATCCCTTCTAGTAAATTAGTTTTGCCCGATCCATTGTCTCCGACCAAACAGTTGACCTGGGTAAATGAAGGAATCGTCAGCTCGGAGAACGAACGAAAATTGATTAGTCTTAATTGCTCTAAAAACATAATATCCTCATTAAAAAGTCTTTTTCAAACAAAATAACCTCTTTTATAGAGGTTATTTGTATCATAAATTAAGATGATCTTTGATTATACTCCGCCTTTACCGTGGAGATTTTCTCTATCAAAAAGTCGTTCCATAGGGGTAACCACTTTGGTAACACGAACAGAGAAATTTTCATCAATGACTACGACTTCTCCTAGAGCGATTAATTTATCATTAACTAGAACATCTACGGGCTCACCAGCTAATTTTTCTAGTTCGACGATAGACCCTTCCCCAAGATTGAGAATATCTTTAATAGTCATCCGTGTGCGTCCTAATTCTACTGTAACCCGCATAGGCACATCAAGTAATAAAGCAAGGTTGTCTAGGGGTTCTACAGAATTGGGAACTGAAAATTGCTGGAATTGTGCAGAAGTCATATTGACGGCGTTAGGATTGCTTTTTGTATCAGCATTAGCTGTATTACTTTCATTTGCTTTATTAGGTGTTGGGATCAAAATCTTGGCAATATTTTTCATGAATTTCGTGGAAGAAATCGTATAAAAAGTATAAGAAGCTCCATTAACATTTAAGTGCATTCCAATACGGCATAAAGACCCTGTTGCATCGATAAAAGAATCCCCATTGTCATATTTTTGAGATTCTGATAAGGATGGAGAAACACTAATACTAAGTTTTTCCGATAAAATTTTTGTATCAGAAGCGATAACTGTAGAGATTACTTCTCCAAAGGCAGAAATGACATCGTTGCTGAGTTCTGTAGATTCAGTGTCGAGCATTGGATTGGTGATTTGAAAAACTGTATTTTCTGGAGCTCCAAGCATCCACGATCCCGAGATATTTCCAGTAACACTACTGGTGTTCCCAACGATATTCATGGTTAAATCTTCAATGATTTTGGCCTTTGAACCTGTTAATAAAACAATATTTTCTAAACTAATAGAAGTGTTGGTTAATTGACTTAAAATAGCGACTCTGGCTACACCTATTTCGTTGAATAATTTATTTAATACGGTTTCCTCGGTATTGCTTAAATTTTCACTGTCGTTATTTTCTAATGATGTTCCTTGAAGAAGAGCGTCTAATTCATCCTGCGATAATACTGAATCACTCATGTGTTCCTCCCTAATATTCTTATCCAACTAACTTATTTTTCGGAATTTTTTGAAAAAAGTTGAGAAAAAGGGATAAAAAAGTCGTAAATTTTATTATCTTTTATAAAAGGATACCGTGATGAAAAATAGAATATTATTATGTTTATTTATAATAGTGATGACCTCTCCTACCTATGCTCAAAAAATGTTTTCTTCTAGTGATATTTTATTTGGGATTAGTTTAGGGGGAGGGAATGAATATTATTCTTATGGAAAAAATGGATTTGTTCTTAATCTTAGTTCAGAGATTATTGTTGTTTCGTGGCTTATGCCTAATAATGTAACTCTATCTCTTGGTACTTTAAAAAATGGATCATTTTTTATTGCACCTGATTTATTTCAGGGGGGATTATCCCTAATGCCGAGTTTCCATGTGAGTTTTTTTTCTAATGTTGATTGGTATCTAGCATTAGGATTTGGAATAACGATGCACCAACATCTGGTACTATATGGGGTGGGTTTTGCGACGGGGTTTAATATCCTAGTAAAAGATTGGTTTTTTGTTTCCATGGGTATTGATCTTCAAGGACCTCAGATCTTTGGGTCTTTGGGTGTCAAATTTCGGATAGAGATCTTTTCATAAATTGATTTTTATTATTATTTTGCTTTATAATATATAATATTTATACTAGAGATATGTCAATGAGTAAATTTTCTTGTGGTCCATGGTTTGTTTATATTATTTTATGTGAAAATAATAGTCTTTATACGGGAATTGCAAAAGATCCCGAAAAAAGATTTCGAACTCATTTAGCGGGTAAAGGGGCAAAATATACTAAGATTTATAAGCCAATTTGCTTGGTTCATTGCGAAGAATATACCAATCATACTCTTGCTGCCAAAAGGGAACGGCAGATTAAATCTTATCCTGTTGCTAAAAAACAACAATTAAAAAATATACTTTAGGGAGGTATTTTATGAAAAAAATTATTTTGGGGATTGTTTTTGTTGCAGTGCTTAGTCCTGCGCATACAGCTCAAAACTATAATCCTGGTAATTTATTACTAGGTATTGGTATTGGTGCTGGTACGGCGAGTGTCTATCCTATTGGAAGTCCTCAAATGACGATTCACCCTTCAGTTGAGCTTATCGTTGGGACATGGGGTATGTTTGCTTTAGGTGTTACGGTTGATAGTAGTATTAATTTTATTAATGAACTTACAGGAACGATAGCACCGATGCTTACAGGGCATTTTACCTTAGCCCCTCGTTTTGATATGTATCTTTCTTTAGGGATGGGTTTACAGTTATTGCCTGTTCATGGTACGACAGGAGCATACAATATCCATGTTGGTTTTGCTACAGGATTTAATGTTGTAATTACACCAGCATTTTTGTGGAATATTGGTATGGCAATCCATGCTGATCAGCTTTTTGGGTCGACAGGGGTCATTATTCGTTTTGGTGATGCTTCTAAAATCCAGTATAGAAAATAAATATAAAACTCCCTCTCTTTTGAGAAGGAGTTTTGTTATAGATATACAAATATTATTAAGTGTAGTATGTAAGACTTACAAGTCTTGGTCGCTGATGAGAGATAGTAGGTCTTCGGAAGAAAAAGTACCAAAATTACTATTTTTCTCCTTTAGTATAGGGAAAAATAGTTGACAATATTCTATATATAATTTATAATGTCCTTATAAATATTCTATTTTAGTAGTTGTATTATAAAAATTTGTTTTCTTCTTATAGGGGAATAGGATATTTTAAGGTGATTTAAAATTAGGTGGATACCTAAATATTTAAGGAGTTTTCTAATGAGTGAAGAAAATAAAAAAGAAAAGAAAGGTTTCGCAAAATTCCTTTCTAGTAAACGCTTTAAAGTAATTGGGGGGATTATTCTTGCCCTAATAATTTTGGGTAATTTGGGAGAAGGATCTTCACCAGATCCTACTTATGCGATTGGTACTCCTGTTAGTGATGACAAACTAGAGGTTACTATTACAGGAGTGTATGAACGTAATCAAGTTGGGTCTCAGTTTTTTAATTCCACACCTGCACAAGGAGGGATGTATTTGGTAGTTTTATATCAGTATAAAAACGTCTCTCAACAACCAATATCGATGTGGGATACCCCTAAAATCTCACTAGTAGATTCTAATGGAGCACAGTATAAACCTGATTTAGGTGCAAATAGTTCTTATGCTACAGAGGGAGATTTTGATACAAAATTATTGTCAGATTTAAATCCTGGTATTACCGTTAATGATGCTGAGGTCTTTGAGATATCACAAGAATTATACGAAACGCTCGATTGGAATGTTCGTGTTAAAATTGGACGAAAAAATTATACTTTCCAATAATCTCTTATAATAAACTAAAACAGCTCCCAAATTTGGGAGCTGTTTTAGTTTATTGGGATTGTTATAGATATACAAATATTATTAAGTGTAATATATAGACTTACAAGTCTTGGTCGCTGATGAGAGATAGTAGGTCTTCGGAAGAAAAAGTACCAAAATTGCTGTTTTCTTGCATGAGATTGTCAAATAAAAAATCTTTTTTACGTTGGAGATTAAAGATTTTTTCTTCGATTGTTCCCTTAGTCATTAAGCGATAAATATTTACCGTTTTATGTTGCCCTATTCGATGAGCTCGGTCGATTGCTTGATTTTCTACAGCGGGATTCCACCAAGGATCGAAAAGGATCACGGTATCTGCACCAGTAAGATTTAATCCAATGCCCCCTGCTCGTAGAGAAATTAAAAATATAGGGGTGGTACTATTGTTGAATTCGTCGGTTAATTGGATGCGATTTTGTGTTTTACCATCGATATACAAAAAATCAATATGTCGTTTTTTTAATGCTTGTTGGATAATTTTGAGCATAGAAATAAATTGACTAAAGATTAAAACACGGTGATTTGATTCTAGGGCTTCATCTAAAAGCTCTAATAGTGCGGTCATTTTTGATGAGCAAACTACGGGATCTTCATGTTCTAATTCTGGATAAATCAAACCTGGGTGTAAGGATATTTGTCGTAATTTGGTCAATGCTGATAAAAAATCGATACGATTCTGATTAAAGCGATTTTCGTTAATGATCGTTTGAAAGTAATCTTTAACTTTAGATAGGGTATCCATATAAAGCGATTTTTGAAGGTCAGTGAGTTCTGTTAAAATTGTTTGTTCTATTTTTGGAGGAAGTTCTTTATAGACAGTATCTTTGGTTCTTCTAATAATAAAAGGATGGCAGAATTGGTAGAGATTATCTAAGGTTTCTTTTCGTTTTTGGATATCGAATCCTTGTAAGGGATCTTCAAAATGTTTTTGGAAATAACGATGAGAACCCAAGAATCCAGGCATAACAAAATCAAAAATTGACCATAGTTCTGAAATATTGTTTTCTAGGGGTGTTCCGCTGACGGCAATTTTTGAGAGAGCTTGAATTTTTTTTACATTCTTGGTGCGTTTAGAATTAATATTTTTAATATGCTGAGCCTCATCGAGAATACAAAAATGAAATTGTTGATTTTGATAATGCTCAACATCAAAATTTAGCATGTGATAAGAAGTAATAATAATACTATGTTGATCTAGTGTTTTGAGTTTTTCCTCTCTCTGCTGTTTACTTCCATTAACTAATAATATATCAAAACGATCAGGGTAAAATTTTTGGACTTCGACAAGCCAGTTAAGGATAAGGGCAGTTGGAGTGATAATTAATGTTTTCCCCTGAGAGGAATAAAGATCTAACAGTGTTAAAATTTGTAACGTTTTACCTAACCCCATTTCATCGGCAAGAATAAACCCAAAACCAAATTTATATAAAAGAGCCATACGTTCGACGCCTATTTTTTGGTAATTACGTAAGGTCAAAGCGTTTGGTACTTCAATATTAGGTACCGTACCCTGATGGATAAAGTCTTTTAATTCTTCCCATTCTTTGGGAATTAAAGCATCAGGGTATACGGATAAGATCCATGGAAGAAAGGAAGCTTGAATCTGAATTTCGGAATGATGTTTTTGTTGCCTTAATGCTAATAATTTTTTAATTTTTTCTAGTTGACTTTCTGGAATAGTAATGAGGGAATCGTCTATTTCTAAGAATCCCTGATTAATAATCTGCTCTAATTCGGCAAGGGATAGTTTGAGTTCTTGGTAATTATATTCAAAGTTTATAGATAACCAATCAATACTACTAAATAGAGGAGTAGGGGAAGATTTAGAAATAGAAACAGTGGGATTTTCTGTTCCAAGGATAAATTGGAGTTTCTGTTTTTTACCCACATGATAAATTTTAGCATTTTCAACGATTTGAGGGAGAAAACTTTCAAAAAAATTTACTCGGTCATCAGTAACAATTTTATTTTCTGTGATTTCCCCTAAAAGACTATAAAAATTTTGGAAACTTTTTTCAATAATTTTTTCTAGCTGTTTTCGTATAGGATGTTGATAATTAATCATCAGAGCAGTGTTGCTAGCTCCCTTAACTGCAAAATCTTTATGAGACTGAAGATGCTTACGAATACTTTCCAAATATAAAGGAAAAAGGTGTTTTTTATTCTCTATCAATGCTTCTAAGAATAGTGATAATTCATATTTGTGATTAGACTTATTAAAATGAAACTCAAAAATAGGGGTAATTGATGTAGGGTGGAGGATTTTAGGGACAATAAGATATTTGGATAAGGGGGACTGCTTATTTTGCATTTCTTGAATAAGAAATGCGCTTTCTATTGTGGTAATACTACTTTTACCGTGAGAAAATAAGTCATTTGTTGTCGTAGAACAAAACAAAATATGAAGTGGAGAAATCGTTTTTTGGTGGATAATATAGGGAATTGTTGAGGGGAGAAGGAGGCTTTCTTCTTTAGGATCGAGTGAAATAGAAGAATGAGTAATATCTAAAAATATTTTTGGAGAAAATGCTTTTATCGTAGAAGAAAGCTCTTTTTGACTAGCTCCTACTAAAATACAGGGAATTTGAGTAATAAAACTTATTAATTCTTGATCAAAAGGCGCATTAAAAAAAACAGTATTATTTTTTTTAGAGTCTTTTTTTAAAGATGACCAATAATTTAAAAAAGCAAGCTCGATAGGTCGGATTTCAGGGTGACGAGAATAAATAATCCCAAGGGATGTTTGTGAATCAATCAATTCTAATAGTGTGGGGTTGATATTTAGGGATACTGTAAGTGAATTGATTCTTTGATTATTCGTATGAGGGTGTAAAACTAATTGAAATAAAGAATTCATAAGTTCTCCTCTAAATTATAATTATACTATAATTAGTAATGTATTGCAATTAAGTAGTTCGATAATTATTGACTTTTTGCTTATTTGGCTTATAATAATTATATATACGAATTATTAAGGAGATATATATGAATTATTCTGTTGATCAAGAAAAAATTGTTTCTTTATTTATGGAGATGGCTACTATTTCTAGTCCTAGCTTTTATGAGAAAGAAATGATGATTTTTATCGAAAATTATCTACTAGGTAAAAATATTGAGCTACGAAAAATACCTTACACAGATAAAAATGGATCGAGTGCAGAGAATCTTATTATTAAACTCCCAGCTACTGATAAAACAAAAAAAGGTTTGTTTTTTGATGCCCATGCAGATACGGTATCCCCTTGTGAAAATATCACCCCAATTCTCGATGGAGATATTATTCGTTCTTCTGGTAATAGTGTATTAGGAGCAGATGATAAATGTGGGATTGCGAGTATACTTATTACTATTGATATGATTTTGGAATATAATATTCCTCATGGAGAATTATTATTTATTGTTTCTTCTGCGGAAGAGGTAGGATTGGTTGGTGCTCAGTATATTCCTAAAGAAATTTTTTCTAATATGGATTATGGGATTATTTTAGATGCTGGGGGAGCTGTAGGTTCAATTAATTTGAAAGCCCCTTTTCATTACCACTATACTATTACAGTAAAAGGACGTGCTACTCATGCTGCGATGGCTCCTGAAGCAGGTATTAATGCCATCAAAATTGCTGCTCAATTAATCAATGATCTACCTTCTGGAAGAATTTCTGAAGATACAGTCAGTAATGTAGGATTGATTAATGGGGGTTCGGGAAGAAATGTTGTACCTGATACGGTTACCATTATTGGAGAATTTCGATCTTTAGTGGATGATAATTGTCAACCCCTTAAAGAACAAGTACTGAATGCTGTGCAAAAGCATAAGGTGAATGCGGTAGATATTCTTTGTGATTTAGCACAAAGTACGGTTGGTTATAATTTTGACCCTTCTTCGGATATTATTCAGTTTATTGCGCAGGGACTAAGAGATATTGGTATTTCACCAAAATATGAAGAATCTTGTGGAGGAACAAATGCGAATATCTATTCTACAAAAGGGATTCATTCTACGGTCATTAGTGTAGGAATGGAAGCCATTCATAGTGTTGATGAATATATTCGTGTCCAAGATCTTATTGATACTACCCGACTGTTACTCAAATTAATAGAATTATCATGAGAATTGTTTTATACAGTTTATAGTAAAAAAAGCATCTCTTAAAGAGATGCTTTTTTTACTATTTTGAAGTATTAGGGATTAATAGTTGTTGTTTAGGGTAAATCCAATGAGGATCTTTAATGATTGTTTTATTAGATTCCCAAATATTACGCCATAATAAGGGATCACTATAAAATTTATTGGAAATAAACCATAGAGTATCACCTTTGACAACGGTATAGTCAGTACCACTAAGCTGAAGACCTGCTAAAATATCTAATCCTTGTTGAGCTGATGAGATTGCTTTTTGGTAATCCTCTTGTTGGTAAGCGTTTTCTGCATCGACAAGAAGTTGAGACGCCTGAGCATAGTCCATTGGGTATTCTTTAGCAACCCCATTTTTTTGTGCTGTCGCGAGAGCCATTTGTAATCGTTTGATTAAGGCAGCAGCCTTATTTTTGCGAGCAACTTCTGTAGCTTTGTTCGCAGCTTCTACGACAGAGGGCGCTATTTGATTGGCAAGATCAATATTATCCACCTCTAATGCGACATTCATCTGATTAAATAGCTTATCAGCAATAGTATACTCTTTTTTAGCATACGTAGGAGCTTCTGCAGCACGAGCTCTTTCCATTGCCTGTACGGCTTCATCTGTTAGTTGGATATTTTGTTTTCCACATGAAGCAAGTAAGAGTACTAATAGAGCGATCTTTTTCATAATATTTCCTTGATATAGTTTATCAAAACAATATTTAATAATTACCTATATTATAGTATATAAATACTAAAAAATCTATATTTTATCATTAAATATCTTGAGAAAGTATTTCTCAAGATATTATAAGAAGTTAAAAACTATAAAAAAAGCACCCCAATGAAGAGGTGCTTTTTTTATTATATCTATTTATTTGGTAACTGGTGCTGGAGGAATACGGAACTCTTGTCCAGGATAGATAAGATCAGGGTCTTTAATTTGGAGTTTATTAGCTCTCCAAATATTAGGCCAGAGCCATGGTGTTTTATAAATAGCGCCAGAAATATCCCATAAAGTATCACCTTTGATTACTTTGTGGTTGGTGAGGGTTTGATTCGCAAGGAACAAATCGGCTAAACGGAGTCCTTCACGAGCATCATCAATAGAATTAAGATAACTACCTTCGTTGTAGTAGTTTTGTGCTGAATTGTACAAGCTATCAATCATATCGATAGTAACCTGTTCGTTAGGGGCTACCGCAGTGGCTTCCATGGTGTTGGTATACGATTGATTTTGTGCTTTGAAAGTTAGTGGAAGAGAAGCCAATGTATCTTCTTCATCATAAAGGAAAAGTTCCATTTCTTCCTCGTACTCTGCTTCGTATTCTGTCGCTGCAGGAGTCAAGGGTGTCATAGGAGTTGTGCCATATTCTTCTTTAATAAATTTTAATACCGATTCCAAACGACGGAGGAGATCATATGCTTGGAGTTGAAGGTTTTCGTTTTGATCGACGGTAATAGAAATAGCAGCATCGTTAGGGTATTTTTCGAGTAGTTCGTTAAGCCAATCGATTGCTGTTTGAGAAGATTTAATACTGTCGTTGTACTGTTTGTTTTGGTATTCTTCAGTAGCCTGTTCGATAAGATTAGAAATTTCTTTGAGAGAATCTTCTGTTTGTGTTAAATCTGTAGTTTTATAGGCTCTATCTAATAATTCACGAGCTCTGTTAAGATTGGCTAACGCGAGGGCTTCCGCACCTCCGATCAGTGGCTCTAATAAATCTAAACCACTTTGAGCTGAAGTAATAGCTTTTTCGTAATCGGGTATTTGATAAAAATTCTCTGCATCGATTAACGCTTGTGTTGCTTGGGCATAGATATCGGGATTTTCTTGATCGATACCAATACTAGTAGCAGTAGCTAAACTTTGTTTGAGTTGAGCAATAAGTGCGGTTGCTTTGTTTTTGCGGGCAACATCTGTTGCCTTATTAGCAGCGTCAACAACTTCTTGAGCCAATTGATTGGCTAAGTTTTGATCGCCATTTTCGAGAGCTCTATTCATCTGATTAAATAGATCTTCTGCAATAGAGTATTCTTGGGGAGCATAGGTTGGAGCTTCAGCTGCTCGGGCTCTTTCCATTGCCTGCACCGCCGAATCTGTTGGTTGAACAGTATTACCACCACAAGCTACGATGGTGAATATACTTAACAGCGATAATATTTTTATATGTTTCATTAGGACCTCTTAATTTTGGTTTTTCGACCGAAGGGATTGTTATTTTTATAGATTTAGAATCGGCTATTTTACAATAAAATTGCTATCTTACTTATTATAATAAAACAATATTTAAATAAAAACAACTATTTTTTATTTTTTTTCATTAAATCTTTTAAATGAGTTAATGATGGTTTTTGTTGAGCCATTTGATTTTCTTTAATAATTTCTTGGAAAATCTCTTGTCTAAAAATCCGAACTTCTTTAGGGGCAACGATTCCTATTTTGACTTGATCGGGCTTTATATGAATAATTTTGATCTCTATCTCGTCGTTAATAATAATTGATTCGTTTTCCTTCCGTGATAAAACAAGCACAACTCCTCCTTGAACGCACTTATAACGTACTTATTTTAAAGAGCTATTACTTCTTTCTTTGCAAACAATCGGCATTTTGTCGAATAATGGGAACAATTAGAAATACTTTGAATTGCATAATTATTTTTTGAGTTAATCACGATAGGCCCTAAAATGTTCATCGTAATATCATCTATATTTTGTGGGATTGTTACGATAGCATAGTCTACAATATCTTCATGATTTTCGATAGCAAGTAATTCTGCGTCGGCATCATCAATATCTAAAATATAATCCGATATGAATAAACGTGGTTGTATTAAAAGAAAAGATATATCTTTATCATCTTTACTTTGTAATAAAGTAAAATTTTCTGGCTCTTCTAAAGGAAGTAAATAATATTCTAATAACTGTGAAAATCCAAAGATTGGTTTTTTAAAAACAATCTTGCTACTCTCAGAAACTTGAATTTCCCCATATTCTCTTGTGTTAACTATTGGCACAATAACATCCTCCATAAAGTATAATTATAATATTTTTCAAATATATAGATTTACGATAACGTTCTATTTAACGTAAAAAATCCATTAATGTGGTTGGTAATAATTTTGCACCGATATTTAAAGCTGCCTGATGGGCAAATTCGGCCATTTTTAATTCTGTCATACTTTGTGTGAAGTTAGTTCCTATGGTATTGGCTGAAGAGTTACTGATATACAATTTTTCTGTCTCATTTCGGTCATAAGTTTTTTCTAGTCGTTCTGTTAAAGCACCTGTATAGGTTCGGTAATGTAAGACATTATTTAAGCTTTGATCAATATGCCCTAATGTTTCTCCTCCTAAGGATAAAACATCATCGTTTAAGAGACGCTCTTTAAGGCTGATTAAAGTATCAAAAATACTTTGTTTTTGTAATACTGCTTCTGTAGAATAGTTTCTTGGACCTTCTACACCATTATTGATAATTCCCAAATCTTGAAGTACGGTACTTCCTCCAATATCTTGTAACCAAGGTTGTCGTGCTGAAATACTAGTAATCCGGAAATTAGCTTCTCCATTGTTATTTGTTTCAATTGAAGCTTGTACGGAGAGATTTTGATTGTTAATTTTTTGGGCAATTATTTCTAAGTTATCTCCTGTCAAGATAGGAATCTCAATTCCTTCAATCATCAATGCAGAATCTTGAGCGACAACATACCCCGAGACATCTCTACTTCCTTGAATGGTGGTTGTTAAGGTTTCAAAAATTGCAGAGCCAGGTAAAACAGAAACGATGCGATCGTTTTTTCCAATATCCATCACTTTTTCTTGAGCATTCCCAAAATATTCTACTTGAGAAACAATATTATTATTTGTATCTTCATTCATATTTTCGGTAATACGGTAAGGCTGGCTTAAGGCTGCCGTACCACTAAATAACGCTTTGCCTTGATATTCACTGTTTGCATCGGCAACAAGCTGGCGAGTAATTTGGTCAATCTCCATGGCAATAGCAACCCTCTCATCTCTAGTGTAGACACCATTGGCCGCTTGTACGGTTAATTCTCTAGCACGTTGGAGATTGAAATTTACTGAATCTAAATGACTATCAACAACGTTCATTTTATCTTTATAAGACTGAATCACCTGATTAAATTTGCTAAGATCTTGAACCTTGCTTTCCCATTTCATATAGTTGATAACTCCTGCAGGATCATCGCTAGGAAGATTTATTCTTCGCTGGGAAGAAATCTGTGTCTGTAATTTTTGAAAATGGTCATTTTTATTTTTGATATTTTGTAAAAAATCGTTGGTCATATATCCTGGAGTAACGCGTCCTAACATAAAAAACCTCTTTTATTTAAATTATACACCCATTCTGTTGATGATAACATCTAACAATCGGTCTGTGGTTGATACAAGACGTGCCGCTGCATTATAAGCATGTTGTAGGGTGATCATTTTGGTCATTTCCTCGTCAACACTTACTCCAGATACTTTGGAACGGAGTCCGTTGAGAGAAAATGATACAGCATCACTTTTATCAAAAGAACGGATTGCTTGTTCAGAAAGTGTACCTGCTTTTGCGATGGTTTGTTGGAAATAATCGTCAAAGGTTGCTGCCCGTCCTGTCATGATCGTTTCAAAACGAAGATTGGCAATAGCAAGAGCATTTCTATTGTCATTAAAACCAGTAGGAATATCTGGATTTCCGTCTCCTGTCGAATCATAACCCTGTGCAGCCGCAATACCTGATGGTTTGTTGGCAACAGCATTATCAAGATTGATCCATCCCGCAACGTTATTTTCTGGAGTTAAGGAAATCAAATTGCGTGGTGTATTTAGGGTTTCGATAGCTGTGGGATTTTGCCAATTGTATGCTCCGTCTTGCCCTGCTGTTGCTAATACCCCTGTTAACCCTGTTAAAAATCCACCAGAATCTTCTAAATGATGTAAGGCAAATTGCGGGACTGCCTTGTCAGAATTGGCTTGTGCTTTGATACTGAAACGCCCCATATGGTCTAAAAATGCAGTGATTTTTGCCCCAGAGCGGTTGATTCTATCGATTACATTTTCTACTGTATCGCTCGCTGTATAATTAATAGTAATTTCTGTCTGATTAACGACACCAAAATTTAAAGTTCCATTCGTACCAATAATGGTATCATTGGTAATTTTTTGAAATCCAGTAATTCGGTATAATGCTGTTCCATCTAAGACACCGTCTTCGTTAAAATCAATAGCACCTTCGGTATTTTTGGCTAGAGTTAATTCTCTAAAGAAAACATTATCTGTTTCTCCATTTAATCCAAATCCTTCTTTGTGGACGGAGTTTACCGAATCGATCACACCGACAACTAGTTCATCCAATCGGATAATCATTTCGCTGAGATCTTGATCTCTTACTTCGATGAGTCCAGAAACTTCTCCCTGTCCCAGGACAATATTTTGTCCTGTTTGTTTCCAACGAGGAATTACGAACCCTAGATTGTCAGGATCTTCATACCCTTCGATAGTTGTTGCATATTCACCTTGGATTAGCTTTTCCGCTCCGATATAGACGATAAATTCTTTATCGCTATTTCTTTCTAATCGGATGTCTGCTAAGGAAGATAGCTTATCGATTAATAAATCTCTTTTATCATAGAGATCATTAGGATTATCACCTAGTAATTCTTGTTTTTGGATTTGTTTATTTAAGGTAGCAATGGTATTGGCAATATTGTTAACATCATTGATTTTTTGAGCAACAAGGGTATTTGTTTGTGTTCTCATATCGTTTAAAGTATAATGCTGAGCTTTAAAACTTTCTTGGAGAGTTTTTGTCCGCTCTAATAGGTGGATACGAGCAGCATCATCAGAAGGATGTTCAGATACAGTTTGCCAAGATTCCCAAAATGCTTCTAAATCGGTGCGGATATTAGCACCGCCAGGTTCGTTAAAAACAGCTTCCATTTGGTGGAGCATGGCTTTTTTTTGATCCCAAAATCCTAATTTTCCTTTTTCGGCAATAATACGATCATCTAAAAAGATATCTCGAATACGGGTTACTTCTTCTACAGTAACCCCTGTACCGAGTTGACCTGGCATGTTAGGTTTGTTTATTCCTGATGGGAATAGTGCTGGCATGGTTTTTTGAGTAACACGTTGTCTGGAATACCCTTCGGTATTAAGATTCTGTAAATTATGGCTAACGGTTTGAAGTCCTTTTTGGGTAGTCTGCATTGCTCCGCGACCCATTTCTAATCCTAAGAATGAAGAAATCATTGACTTTTCCTTTTTTATCGTAATTTTATTATATCGTTTGGTCTAACATATAAAGATGTTGTTTATGAATATCTGCGGTCATTCCTTGATTGTTGTATTGTTCGGTGAGATCTCCTTGGCTAAGATCTGAAATCTGTGTGATAACTTCGATATTGTATTGTAAAATATATTCGTTTCGTTCGGTAACGATTGCTAAACGATTACAGAGAGTTTTGATCTTGGCACAGGTGTCTAATATTTTTTGCTGGTGTTCTTGAGGTAATAGAAGAGCGAGTTGGGAGATCGTCGTATTAGGAGAACAACCAACAATTGTTGATAATATGGTGGTTAATTCCAAGCGATTATTTTCGAGATTGTCGACTTTTTGGACGAAGGTAACTTCTTCTTCATTATAAATAACAAGTTGCTCCATATCCATATTTTTGATTACATCGTATTTTTGTTCTTCAATATCAAATATTTTTTGTATATATGTTTTCATCTGTAATAAAATTTCTATTAATTTTGATGCTGTGTCAAGATCTTGAATCATGTAAGCCTCCTAAAAGATACAATACCGTTAATTAAGAATCGGCATTTTTTTAAAAATATTAAGAAAAGTTTTTGATTTGGAAGATATTTGCGAAAAAACAATAAAAATAATCAGATAATATTGTTTTTAACTTGAAAATCTCAAGGATTTATGGTATAATTGAGTCTAATAGTATCATGCACGCTTAGTAAGTACTAAGCTGGTTGTAGGTTCTAAAACCGATACCCAGAGGAGGCCTAATATGGCTACATCTAAATGGTCCACTACAGAATTAGTTGGACAACCCCGCACTCTCGGCACAAAAAGTGCCAACAAAAAATTGAGAGCAGAATTTCGCCTACCTGCTGTTATCTATGGAGCAGGTATTAAAGAAAATGTTAATCTTTCTATAGATTATGTCGCTTTTGAAAAATTGTTTGCCGTTAATGAAAGACATATTCCTTTTACACTAACGGTAGATTCTAATAAATACCACGTTATTACTAGGGATTACAAAATTGATCCGATTACTCGTCGCTTTATGCACATTGATTTTTGTGTTATCGCTCCAAAAACTCCTTACACCACCCTTATTCCTATTGAGTTTATTGGTACTCCTGTTGGGGTTCGAGAAGGTGGGAACTTACTTACTTATATTAGAAAAGTATTAATTAGAGCAACACCAGAGCATATGCCTGCTAAAATCACCTACGATATTGCTCCATTACAACGTAAAAAAAATGTTATTGTCCGTGATTTGGATATTTCTGAACAATGTAAAGTCTTAACAAATAGAGGAACAGTTCTTATCGAAGTAAACTAATAAAAATTTATTTAATAAATAATTGATAAAGGTGTAGGAGGTTTGTATGAAACTTGTTGTTGGCTTAGGCAACCCTGGAGAAGTTTATGCACGATCAAGGCATAATTTAGGTTTTTTAGCTTTGGATCATCTTGCTAAGAGGCATAATATTTCTATTGATATTAAGAAAAAAAAATCGTTAATAGGTAAAATGCGTCTTAATGATAATAAGGTTATTATCTTAAAACCTCAAACTTTTACCAATCTTAGTGGAGAAGCGGTACTTTATATGGCTAGTTTTTTAAGAATCCAGCCTCAGGATATTATTGTTGTTTACGATGATATGAATCTTGATTTTGGTTGTGTTTCTATTAAAAAATATGGATCTTCTGGCGGTCATAATGGGATTAAATCGTTAATTAAATTTCTTAAGGCTGATGACTTTCCTCGTATCCGTATTGGTATTGGTAAACCGAGTAATGAATATGCTCCTGTAGAATCTCATGTTTTAGGTTCTTTTTCTAAAGAAGAAATCAAAAAACTCACTCCAGCCTTAGAAACCACCTGTGATTATATAGAAAAAATTCTCTATGGAGAAATTGATAATTGCTTAGATGTTGATGCCTTGAATTTTTCTCAGCTATCACCTTATTAAAATATCTTATCCTTAAAAACAAATACCTCACCATATAGTGAGGTATTTGTTTTTCTCTTTTATATGTTGTAGAAATCTTCTCTTTTGGTAAGAAGATTCTCTTAAAAACCATCAAATTTTTTATAGAGAAGACGAGAAGAATTTAGGGTCGCAATTAGAGAGACACCTACATCTGCAAAAATCGCTTCCCACATTGTGGTAAGACCATTTACCCCTAAAATTAAGACAACAACCTTGGTAAGCATGGCAAGAGTAATATTCTGCAGAACGACGGAGCGTGTGGCTTTGGCAATTAAGATTGCGAGGGGTATTTTGGATGGTTCATCATTTTGTATGATCATATCTGCGGTCTCAACTGCGAGATCGCTTCCTATTCCTCCCATGGCAATACCAATATCACTTAAGGCTAAAACAGGAGCATCGTTGATCCCATCGCCGACAAAAGCAATAGTTTGAGCGTACTGCTGTTTTAAATTCAAAACAAATTCTGCTTTTTCATCGGGAAGCATTTCTCCATGGGCTTCATCAATTGATAATTTTTGAGCGACTTTCTGGACGATTTCTTTTTTGTCTCCAGATAACATCATAATTTTAACACCAAGCTCATGGAGTTTTTTGGTTGTTTTAAGGGCATCTGTTTTGATGCTATCGGCAACGACGACAAAGCCTAAAAATTCTTGCTCGAGGGCAACAAAGACTAAGGTATCGACGTATTTGGTAAAATCTGGGTTGATTATGATTTGGTGTTGTTCCATAAGTTTATGATTGCCTACAAGGATACGTAAACCCTGATAATGTCCTTTTAGTCCAAATCCTGCTACTTCAGTCACATCGTCCATTTTTAGGATTTTGATATTTTCTTTTTGACCATATTCTACAATGGTTGTAGCAATAGGGTGGGTACTATGGCTTTCTAAAGAGGCGAGATATTGTAGTAGCCTGCTGGAATCTTCAGAGATAATTTCTTGGATTGTAAAAACTCCTTTAGTCATTGTCCCTGTTTTGTCTGTTACGAGAGTTTTTAAGGATGTAATTGCCTCTAAAAAATTACTTCCTTTAAAAAGAATCCCATTGTGAGAAGCAATACCGATCCCTCCAAAATATCCCAAAGGAACACTAATAACCAAGGCACAAGGACAAGAGATGACTAAAAAAATTAGTGATCGGTAAAACCAATCTTGTAGGACGTAATCGCCTCCTAGGATAAATATGGGAACGACGACTACCAATATTGCTAAACTAAAAACGATAGGGGTATAAACACGGGCAAATTTGCGAATGAATTGTTCAGTTGGAGCTTTATTTTGTACAGAATCTTCAACCATTTTGAGAATACGGGATAGGGTTGAATTTTGGTAGGATTTAGTAACTTGAATACGTACGGTCTTATCAGAAGAGAGCATTCCAGCAAGAACTTCCTCTGATTTTTTAATACTTCGAGGAACGGATTCCCCCGTAAGGGATACGGTATTGAAAAAAGCTTTATCGGTGAGTAATATTCCATCTAAAGGGATTTTTTCTCCAGCGTAGACTTCGATAATATTGCCGACAGTAACCTCTTCGGGACGAATGGTGAGAATTATATCACCATCTTGGACGATATGAGCAGTATCAGGGCGAACATCTAATAAGGATTTGATATTATTTCTTGATTTTGACACAGCATAAGATTGGGCAACTTCCCCTAAAGTATAAAAAACCATCAAACCTAAGGCTTCTGAATATTTTCCAATAATACAAGCACCGATAGCGGCAATAGACATTAGTGAGAGCTCATTAAAAAAATCTTTTTGTAGAGCCAGTTTCCAAGCTTCTACCATAACAGGGAGTCCCACAAAAATTAGGGGGATTCCGTACCAAATAATAGGAACGATTGTATATTGAAAAAGAGCGATTTGATAATGTTCCATAATAATTCCTACAAAAAGTAGGATAAATGAGGCTGTAGCAATCGTTAATTCTTTGATAATTTCTTTAAGATTAAAACTGTTCTCCTGGGAGTGATTATGTTGATTTTCATCGTGATGACAACATTCATTGGTATGAGCCATATATTCTTCCTTAATGATAGATTTGAGAAATATATGGCTTTATACACCTGTATGTTGCTGTGGTGAACAGCAACCACGACTACAGCAGTTGATAACAATGCAGCAAGACATGGTTACCTCCTTAATATATTTTTTTCTTTATATCGATAGATGAGTTTGTTTATTGTTATCTTATTAAAAATAACCAAATTATTACACGATTTTCTGATTTTTTGTAGAACTATTAAATTTATGTCTATAATAAGAAACATTATTTATTTAGAAGGAGCATACCATCTCCATAGCTAAAAAACCGATAGCTTTGTTTGAGAGCTTGTTGATAAATATGTTGGGTTTCTTCGATTCCAATAAATGCTTGTACTAATAGTAATAACGTTGAATGAGGAAGATGAAAATTGGTAAATAGTCCATCAATTACTTGAAATTGATACCCAGGCTTAATAAAAATATCTGTCCAGCCTTCAAAAGCAGATTGCCCCGCAGATTCTAAGGCACGGCATACGGTTGTCCCAGCAGCGATAATACGCTGTCCTTGTTTTTTGGCTTGGTGGATTTCATTAATTGTCTGCTCATCTACGGAAACAAATTCTTGATGGATCTTATATTCATCAGGATTTGTATCGATTGCTTTGAATGTTCCAAGACCGACATGAAGGGTAATCTCTTTGAAAATTACCCCTTGATCCTGTAATTGTTTAATAATATCTTGAGAAAACCGTAAGGATGCTGTAGGAGCAGCAATAGATCCGTAATATCTAGCAAATAATGTTTGGTAACGCTCTTCATCGTGGGAAGAATATAAATGTTCTCCTCTTTTTTTACGTTCTTTGATAATATAAGGAGGAAGAGGGATTTGTCCTATTTGTTCGGTATCAATCGGAGAAAAACTTTGTTCAAATATGATTCTTCTTAATCCATCTTCTAAAATATCACTAATATGAGCGTTAATCCCATGAGCAAATTGGAGAACCGATCCTACAGGGAATTTTTTAGCTTTATTGATCATGACCGTCCATGTATTAGAAGTTTCTTGGTTAATAAGTAATAATTCAGAATGCTTTGACTCAGAAGAAAATTCTAATCGTGCTTTAAATACCTTACTATTGTTAAAAACAATAATATCTCCCTTTTTTAGGTATTGGCTAATATGGATAAATTGATCGTGAAGGAGATGAGAATCCTGAAAAACAAGCATCCGATCGCCGTCTCTATTGTAAGAAGGTTGAGTAGCGATAAGTGTTTCTGGGAGATCGAAATCTAAGAAATATTCCACCAAAACCTCTATACTCTATTTTATATAGGGCAAATATATGACCTCTATGTACTATTATATAAGACACGTTTTCTTTTTGCAAGTCCTAGCATCAATATTTCAAATGAAAGTTACTGTAGTATTTTGTACAATAATAGAATAATCTTAGAACCGAAAAACTTGCTTGTTGTAATCATTATTAGTAATTTATCACTAGAGGTATATTATGGTAAAAGATGAGGTGATTTCCGAAGTGGAAATTCAAGTAATTATTAATAAAATTCTACAGGGAGAGACCCAGTACTTTGAAGTTATTTATGATCTCTATTATAAAATGATTGTTTCGATTATTCGGAGAATTGTAAGACCTGATTCTGCAGAAATTGATGCGATCGTTAACGAAGCGTTCCTCATCGTTTTTCGGTCTTTAAAAGGATTTAAAGGGAATTCCAAGTTTTCGACCTATATTTATCGTATTGTATTAAACTTTGCTTTTAAGGTATCGAAAAAAAAATCCAGAGAAAAAAAGTATTTTGTCGGTTTGGGAAATGAAGAAGAAAATACTATTGAGAATATTTCTTCAGGAGAAAACACCGACGAAATAATTATTAATAGAAATATTGTTGAAAATGCTATAGGGAAATTGAATAAAGACCTTCAGGAGGCGGTAGATCTATATTATTATGAACGATATTCTATTAAAGAAATTGCTCATATTATGGGTACAACAGAAACGGCAATCAAAAACCGTCTCTATCAAGCACGATTTAAAATCAAGACAGAGCTGAATAAGGAGGCGATTTTATGAAAGATGTTAAGAGATTAGATGATACTTTTTTGGATTCACAGTTAAAATCCTACTATGAAGATAATTTTACTCCTTCAAAAATCCAATCAGAAAATAAAACTAAATTACTGGATCAAATTACTCAAATTAATAAAAGAGATCGTTATTGGAAAAAAGTGATGGGCTATGTTTCTGTAGCGGTATTGATTGGTGCAGCGACTTATGTGTCTACCGACTTCCTTATTGAGTCAAAAATAGAACGACATATCCCCTTTGTCGATTAATAACTAAAAAAGCATCTCTATTTATGAGATGCTTTTTTATTAGTTAATTAATTGTTTTTATCGGACATCAAATCGGATAATTCTGGATCATCTTCAGGGTTTTTGGATACTTCATCTTCCTCTTCTTCAGGTAAATCTTCAACAACGACGGTATTGGATAAACTGTCATGAATCCTTTGTTTTAATACTGGATTTACCACAATAAGTAATGGTAATCCCCAGGCGATTTCGACTAATTTTAAAGCAGCAACACGAGTTAGGATTGATAAAAGTGGAACTTTATCAAAAAACGGCGACATCACACGGATTTTTAAGAACATTCCTCCGATCGTTTGTCCTGTATTCCACCAAAATAACGTAAAGTAACAGATAGAAATAATTTGATTTAAAATAAAAATAGACTGAGAATATCTATTGCGGATCACGTAGAGCCAATAAGACATATTTTGTTCACTGAGATCCATCGCAGTAATCTGTACTAGAATATTAGCGGGAAAGCTCTGTTCTTGTTTTAATAGTTCTAATGCTCCGTATTGGGAGATATTTTCCAATAACTTTGTGAATTCTTGCCCATAGATTCCTGAAACAAATAATACCAAAACAATAAATAAAAACACACTATCAATAATATAGGCGAGGAGTCTTTTCCACCAAGGAGCAATTTTTAGAACTTTGATATATTTTTTTGTTTTAGACACGATATCCTCTTTGTTATATTAAAATATTATTTGATTTACGTTCTCTTTTCAAGTATACGGAATTTTTATTGAAAAATCAATATTATTTTCAATAAATCCTGTGTATGAGTTGCTATATTTTGTTTTATCTTGTATAATATTTCATTATTGTCAAATTTTATATAGGGTTAATCGTTTATTATGGTAGAAGTGTTAAGTGTCCTAACATCAGTATTTTGTGTTGGATTATTGCTTTATTTTCGATATACAGATGTGCGAAACGTTACTGTCCAAACCCTAAAGAATCATCTTAAACAATCAGAAAAACATATTGAAATGATGATTAATAAAAAAGGAAAAGAATTTGAAGACAAAACGATTGCTTCCGAAATTGTTATCGAAAGAATGCATCGACTTGCCTTATCACTTCAGGATAAACTAGATTCTTTTGATGGCGATATTATTCAGGGGGAAGAGATATTTGAAGCTCTAAAAAAAGAAGTGTCTGTTGTTCATACAGAGTTATCAGAATACCGTCAAATTCGTTCAGAATTTAAAGATATTGAAGATAGGATTGAAGGTATTCTTAATATCAAAAAACAAGCCGAAGATGGTGCTTTAGAGCTTAGGCAATTACAAGAAAAAATGCATTTCTTTAGTGAAGAATATACGCAAATCACCGAGCATATCAAAAATAATTCTCGCAAAGAACTCGATAATTTTTTTTATACGATGCAACAAGATCTTTCGGAATACCTTGCTAATTCTCGTCAACAACTTACAAGCAAAGATATAGAGATGACGAATCAAATTCAAGAATTAGGGACTGTTTCTGGATCTATAGAAGAACAAATTAAAGAATTTAAAGATTATACACGAAGTGGTATCGAACACTTAAAACAAGAATACGAACAAGATCTCTTAATTGCAAAAACCGCTTCGGAAGATAATATTACTGATATTTATGATATGTGGTCGAGAATAAAAGAGCAAACACAGCAAGATACCGATTATCTTATGAATACTTATAACAACCAAAAAGAATTTTTTGAAACTTCTGAGTATGCTCTCCGTAATGATATAGAGCAATTTAGTACAGGTCTGGCTACTCTATCTGCAGAAATACAAACCAATTTGGATTTAAATATTCAAGAGAAATATCGTGAATTCGATAGTAAAATTGCCGATATATATATTGATATTGAAAAAAAAGGAAACGAAGTTCAAGATCGATTAGGAGGAGAGCTAACTACACAGACAGTATCCATTCGAGAAGAACTAGAACGCTTACATTCTGCCTTTGTGGAACAGGAGCAGGGGATAGAAGACAGGATTCGTGTCTTGGGTAGTCGTGTTAGTGAAGGTCTCGCATTAGCAGAAAATAGTTTCCAAGAAAATCTTGTAGAACTTCAGCAGATAGTTGATCAGACAAAAACTTATTCAGAAAATATTCTTCAAACGGTACAGGAAAAAATTGATACAAAAATTGTTGGTATTGAAGATGAATTTAGAGATAAAGCATATCAAAATATGATTCGCCTAGAAGAAAGTTTCAAAGAAATCAACCAAGAACGTGTTCAGCAAAGTATTAATGATATTACAACTTCTTTAGAACAAGAATTTAAACATCGTTACCAAGAAAGTACTGATGATATTTTACGCAAAGCGGAAGAGCTGGAAGATTTAGTAAAAAGTCGTTATGCTCATGTGGAAGAGTTGGATCAGCGTCTTATCACGATTAACGAACTCTTTAATAACGAAAAAGAAAAAATTATTTTTATGTGTGGAGAATTAGAAAAAGACAGAGAGCAGAGTACTGATTTAATGCTTCATCAAATTAAAGAATATATGCTTGAGCTTCAAAATGAGTTGAATTTGTCTGTTCAGCAATTCTTGGAGAGCGGGAGACAAAATCTATTAAACGAGCAAGAATCTTGGAAAGAACGATATGATGAAGTTGTCAAAGAAGGACGTGATGAATACCATAAGATTAAGCAAGATATTGATACGATTCATCGTTTTATTGCCGATTTAGAAGATACTTCGCTAAATAGTCTCAAACGATCTGCAGAACGCTTAACCTATGATACAGAACATCGAGTTGAAGATTTTAAAAAATATCTTAGTGATTTGTTACGTAATAGTAAAGAAGAATTTTTAGTACAAACAGATCAGGCAAAAAGTGAGATTAAAGATCTTCGACAAGAATTACGTAATCAAGAAAAAGAGCTTCAGCAACTAACTGAAAAAGATTTAGAGCGTTTGAGAGGCGAAGGGAAAGAAATCGAAAAACAGTTTCAAAAATTTATAGAAAAATCAAAACGATTAGACTATGTAGAAGATTTATTACGAAAACTACCTCAACAATATAGCGAAATCAACAACCTTAAAAAAGAGTTGGACCAAGTAGAGAATCAGTTAAAAATAGTACAGGATCAAGGGCAAGGTACGATCCGTAATTTAGATATTGCTCGTAAAGAATTAGAGCAAAAAATAGAAAGCCTCAATAGCCACTCTTCTTCTGCAGATCGTATGCAAGAGGGGTTAATCACTGCAATGAAAGATGCTGACCAACTCATGCATCTATTTGCGACACTATCTGATGAGAGAGAGAAGGCTCAGCAATTAGAAGAACTTTTACAAAATAATTTAATGGTATTTAATGATCTCCAAGAGTCTTTAGACCAGCTTGAGCATAAGCGGGTATTAGTTCAAGGGATGCAAGATGCAATAGATACTTCTAAAAATGATATGGTTATGCTTTCTTCTTCTTCTGAAGAAATTAACAGTAGGATGAATGAGATGAATATCTATGCTCATGATATTCAAGATAAGCTCCAGCAACTCCAACATGAAATGAGGGATTTAGCTGGTGATCAAACAAAAGTAAAAACGGCAGTTTCTAAGCTCAATGATTTAGAAATGATGGTTATTCATATTGATGAAGAAATGAAACGTCTCGAAAAAATGAGAGAATGGATCGCTAAATCTATGAATAATGTCGAAAAAATGGGTGTTAAGATGGGAACAAATTCCTTTATTTCTTCAGATAGTGTTGGCTTAGAAGATGCCAATGTAAAAAATATCCTCCGTCTTTATGAAAAAGATTGGAGTATTGACGATATTGCAAAAAATTTAAAACTGACGTCCGCTTATGTTGAGTTAATTCTTGAACGTTATAGACCTTAGGAGTAAATATGCTAGATATTAATAGATTATTAGAAGACACCGAAGGTGTTAAAACCTTATTAAAGTTCCGTACTGAAGTAAATCAAATTGATAAAGCCGTTGTGATTGATACGGAGCGTCGTCAAGCACAAGCTAAAGCAGATGAACTTCGCAATCGGCGTAATGATATTTCTAAAGAAATCGGTATCAAAAAGCAAACTGGTCAAGCTGTAGAACAGCTTCTTCAACAGGCTGATCATCTTAAAGGGGAAGTTGTAGCTCTAGAAGATTCTCAGAAAATTTACGAAGCTCGTTTAAAAGAAGTACTCGATAAAATCCCTAATATTCCTATGGATGATGTACCTATCGGCGAAGATGAACATACTAATAAGGAAATAAAAAAATATAGTGAGCCGACCAAGTTTTCCTTTACCCCCTTGTCGCATATCGATTTATTAACTAATCTTAATATGTGGGAGCCAGAGCGAGCAACAAAAATATCTGGGCGTGGATTCCCCATGTTACGGAATATGGGAGCAAGATTAGAAATGGCATTAATTAATTTTATGCTGGATCATAATATTACTGCTGGTGCGGAACAAATATGGCTTCCATTTGTTGTAGCCGATCATTCACTGTATGGAACAGGGCAGATTCCAAAATTTGAAGATGATCAATTTAAACTTGCTGACTCTAATCTCTTTCTCAATCCTACGGCAGAAGTCGCCCTAACTAATATCTATCGAGAAGAAATTATTGATTCGTCTCTACTTCCGAGCCGATTTACTGCTTACTCTCCTTCTTTTAGAAAAGAAGCAGGCACGTACGGAAAAGATACAAAAGGCTTGATTCGTGTTCACCAGTTTGACAAAGTAGAATTAGTAACGATTTGTAAGCCTGAAGAGTCTATTGCAGAACACGAAAGAATGTTGGAAACAGCAGAAAAAATTCTCCAAAAATTAGGACTCCCTTATCGTGTGGTCGTATTATCACAAGGAGATATGGGATTTGCTGTGGCGAAGACTTATGATATTGAGGTTTGGCTTCCTTCTTTTGATAATTATAGAGAGATATCATCTGTATCAAATTGTTTGGATTTTCAAGCTCGCCGTGCTCAAATTAGGTATCGCCCAGAAAATTCTAAAAAAACGGAGTTTGTTCATACCTTAAATGGTTCATCTTTAGCGGTGGGTCGGACTTTGGTTGCCATTGTCGAAAATTATCAACAGCAAGACGGGTCTATTTTAGTTCCTGAAGCATTACAAGAATATCTAAAAACCGATCGTATTGTAAAACTATAAATACGATAAATTGACAAAACGATTCATTATCGAGTACAATAAAGAAACGGTGAGCCATAGAGGTGTTATGAAAAATATATTATTAATAATATTTTTAGCAGGAAGTTTATTTACTCAAGAAGGGTCTGCATTTGAAGCACTTACAAACTCTATAGGTATTCCAAATCCTCCAAGAATAGTAGAGCTTCCTAATTTAGAAGTTGTGTCCTCGATTATCACGCCTTCTAATACCTTAGAGAACATTAGAAATCAATTTGAGCCTTATGAAGGTACTAATGCCCAACAAATTCCTACAGTGGTTCGAGGAGTTTGGTGGCGTTTTTATACGCAAACGACTAGTCTTTTTAATATTCCTGCTATTAGTGAAGAAATTCTTTCTTTAGAAGTGAATGATGCCTTATGGCTTCAAGATATTAAAACAAGTAAAACTGTTCAATCTAGCTCTCAGCGTCGTTTACAGGTTTCTTATTTTGATTTATTTAATCATATGTTTTTTGTGTTTTATTATCGGGATCAAGATCCTAGTGCTCAAAAAATTCGCGATAAACAAGGTTTTTTTGTTCGTGTTTTATCAGATGGTTCTTATATGCAAATGTCTACGAGTCCTAATTTTGAACCTGAGAATAGTATGTATTGGAGAAAATTTCCTCAATACGAAAAAGCAACGATGTTGCAATAGTAGAAAGATTTGTTTTGAAAGAGATAGAGGTAGTTCAATGAATCGTGTATTATTAATAACGATAGGGATATTATTGTTCCAAAATGTGTCTTATACGGAGCAACAGGTTACTTATTCCGCTTTAGAGGGTGTTTGGTCTTATTTTCACATTACCAGTGATTTTTTTACCTCGGATAAATTGATTGCAACAGAACAGAGATTATTTTTTCAAGATAAGGAAAACGTTGTTTTAAATGTTGTTGCGAAAGAAAAAGACTATCTTCAAGATACTACCTATCGTCTTCGTTATAGTTTATCTTTACGAGATAATGTTCCGTATTTAAGTTTATTTTCTGCGGAGAGTACGCAGGTTTTGGGAGCTTATTTGAGGATGCCTTATAAAAATTCTTTAGAAATGGCAGCCGATCCAGGATTCACTATGCAAAAACAATTATACCAGCGTAAAGATTTTGAGGTGTATCAGGGAAAAACAATGAATCAAAATTCTGCAACGACGCTTAACAATTGATCGATGAATCTTTCCCGTATTTATCTTCATTATCCTTTTTGTACTAAACTTTGTCATTATTGTAATTTTGTTGCTGGGGTTGCTCCTCTAGAACATTTTATGCAATTCTATCATAAGGCGCTTATCAAAGAAATATCCTACTATCAGCAAAACTATCATTCCTTAAAATCTTTTTATTTTGGAGGAGGAACTCCTTCTTTGATGCCTATTGATTTTTTGGAAACGATCTTCTCTTTTTTTTCTTTTAATTCTGATACAGAAATAACCTTAGAAATTAATCCAGAAACGGTAACAAAAGAAAAAGCAAAATACTGGTTCGAATTGGGAATCAATCGTGTCTCCTTAGGATGGCAATCGATGGAAGATTCTGTTCTCAAGTTTCTAGGGAGAACAAGCACTTCCCGAGATAATATTATGGCTTTTGAGATTCTTAGAGAGGTGGGGTTTACTAACATTTCTGTGGATCGTATTTTATCGGTACGGGGTGATAATGATGCATCGTTTTTCCGTGCTGTAGAACGTTGTAAACCAGATCATATTTCTAGTTATCAACTTTCTATTGAGGAGAAAACAGTTCTCTCTTTATGGACAAAACAACAAAAATATTTACCGATTGCTGAAAATAAAGCACTTGCTAAAGAAATACATACCCAAGAATTTTTACAATCTTTAGGATTTCATCGCTATGAAACTTCTAGCTACGCTCAGGTAGGTAAAGAAGGGAAACATAATATTGGTTATTGGGATTATGATTACTGGTTGGGCTTGGGAGTGGGAGCTTTTGGATTTCTCCCTCGTGGAGAATATGGATTTCATTATCAGAATAATTCCTCTTTTCAATATTATTGTAAAGAACCTTGTCAGTACGAAGAATCTGAATACCCTGATTTACGGACAGCAGTCAAAGAAATGCTCATGCTCGGTCTGAGAAAATCTTCTGGGATTAATAAAAAATATTTGGAGCGACGCTTGAATGTTTCTTGGGAGAAATTGTTTGAGGATTGCCCTAACACTGACTATTTTCTTAATCAGGAAGATGTATTAATTTTAAAACCAGAAATGATTCCTTTAACAAATCCAGCGATTTTAGATTTGTGGGATTCTCTTTCTTTAGATATATAGATGAGGTGATAATGATGAATAGAATTTGGGATTCAAAACATATATTAGCCTTAGGGATACTCTTAGGGGCTATTTTTTCTTCTGTAATTTTAGGGCAATCTCTCCTTAGTTTTAAAAAACTTGATCGAAGTGTTGTTGTTAAAGGGCTATCAGAACGAGAATATGAAGCGGATGTAGTGATTTGGCCTGTTGGGTTTAGTGACATTTCTAATGATTTGACGGCACTGTATGATTCTTTAGAACGTAAAAAAAATAGTATTACAGGATTTCTTCGAGAAGGAGGTATTGTTGATGAAGATATTACCCTTGCTCCACCGCAGATTACAGATCGACAAGCCTTAAGTTATAACGAAGGAGCGGGAACGTTTCGTTATATTGCTCGTCGATATATTACCGTTCGAACGACAAATATAGCTTTAATCCGTAAAATCATGACAGGTCTACCTGAACTGGGTAAACAAGGGATTGTCTTTTTAGAAAATAAATACGATAACCCTATCCAGTATTTGTTTACAAAATTAAATGAAATTAAACCAGAGATGATCGAAGAATCAACGAAAGAAGCTCGAATAGTTGCTTTGAAGTTTGCTAAAGATTCTCAAAGTAAACTAGGCAAAATTAAAAACGCTTCACAAGGACAGTTTACTATTAATGATAGGGATATTAATAATCCTCATTTAAAAGTGATTCGTGTCGTTTCTACTGTAGAATATTATCTATCTGATTAATATCCTTAAAAAAATAATATGTTTATTAATAGGAGTATATATGCTGTCTTTTAGAGATTATAATTTTGAATTGATCCGAGATTTTACTGAGAGTCAATTATTAGTCCATATAGAGCTTTTTGAAGATATCCAAAGAGAAAATGATTTTGGTGATACAGGAATAGAAACACTTATTAAAAATTATTTAGTATTACTTCATAGAATTCAAGAAGAACATCAAAAAATAGGGCAGGAAGATTTTCGTTTAAGTGCTCAAGAAGTTTTTTTGTATGACTTATGTACAGAAACAGCTCGTCTTTGTTATAAACATTCTTATCATACTTCAGCTTCTACTTCAAATGATTGGGAAGAAGAGTTTTAACATAAAAACTATTGGGTAATATGTTCTTGTGTTAGAAATTTAACTTTATAACCATTTACTAATAAGATTTCTGGTTTATACTCAAAATGCATCGTATCATAAAAGTTCCATTTTCCTCCCCAGACAAATCCATATTTTTCGAAGATGTGCACTACGGAGTGGGGAGGATTCCAACGAACAGAGATAGGTTCTCGGATCCAATCGATTTTTTGATCTTGTCGCCATAACCAATACATTGCTTTTTTGGAATTAGCTTCTAATACATCAACCGCTACCCCATAAGAATGAAGGCTTCGTGATTTGGAACCTGCAATATTTCTCCAAAAAAATGAATAGACGGTATCACCTTCTTTCAAAAATTTTCTTACTTCTCTACCATAAACTGCGTTATTAGTTAAGCCATAGATTTCTTTTTCTACTTGTTGGAGAGCAGAGTATGCAAATTGGTGGATTAAGACCTGTTTACCTAAAAATCGTGTTTTCATAATCTGTTTATTAGTATCTGAAATTTGTTTCATACCGTATAATGCCTCATGAAAACCATAATAAGACTGTTTCTTTTTTTTACGGTAGCTAGTAGATCCTTGTGTTTTCATAAGATTGATTTCTTCTAAAGATCGTAGGGCAGGGTTGGGGATAACCTTGGTATAGATATAGAGAGCGTTAGAACTGTATTTTTCCCAATTGTCCCGTTCTTGCTCAGGAAGGAATCGTCCATGAACATTATAAAAATTTGTCCCCCTTACATTGATTGCAAGGTCGGTGTGGTAAGGATTTTCGGATTGAGGAACGGCTTTGACGATATGAGGATAAGATTGAAGTAAAGCATGAAAAATATTTTCTACGGAGAGATTTCCATAGAGGACAGAATTTTCTGAGGTACTCATGATCTCTGTACCAAGTTTATCTTCATTCTCTCGAATCATAGCTTTACTAGAGATTTCTTGGGAGGCTATAGGAGTGTCCTGTGTTTGTAAGACTCCTAAAGTAATAAATGATAGTAGAAAAAAGAAATATATATTCATTGAATGTTTCCTTTAAATTTTAGTGGTATTTTTATATGATCCTTTAAAAAGATAGTAATAATTAAGTATTTCTTCAAGTACTTGTTTGGGGTCAAGAATACTAGTGTCAATTATATGAGCATCTTTGGGAATGCATAAAGGGTTCAGTTCCCGTGTAGAATCATCTAAGTCCCTCTGGTTAATTTCGGTTTCTAGCTCGTTGAGTGTTTTGGAGATTCCTTTTTCTTGGAGTTGGATTTGTCGGCGTTTTGTTCTTATCTGTGGTGTTGCCGTAAGATAAAATTTTAGAAGAGCGTTGGGGAAGACGTTAGTTCCCATATCTCTTCCTTCTACGACTATATTTTTTTGATTAGCTAATTTTCTCTGAAGAGAACAAAGATGCTCACGAACAAAATAATGAGTACTGACTATTGTAGAAGTAAGGTTATCAATACTAGGAGTTCGAATAGCTACGCTAACATCTTGTCCGTTGAGAAAAACTTGCTTCTGATTAAAGATAATATTAATATCGATAATACGTTGTTGAAAACTTGGATCATCAAGAGAACTCTTTGTCTGTTCTAGTAATAATGCTACACACCGGTACATTGCTCCAGTATCTAAAACATCAAAATCAATCCGCTTGGCAAATTCTTGAGAGATACTACTTTTTCCAGATCCTGCAGGACCATCAATGGTAATCACCATAACCATTCTTCCTTATCTTTGAGAAAGTGTAAGTTGACATTTTGTCTATTCCCTAGCTATCTTTAAATGAGAAGAGAAATCTCATTATAAAATTATAAAAGGAGAGAACGATGAAAATAATTCTTTTTTTATTTTTTTGTTTATCAAATGTATCTCTTTGGTCGATAGATCTGCAAACGCTTCAAGGTAATTGGTATCGTACCTATGGAGTATATCGCCCTTGGACAGATAGTAACCAGGGAACATTTTCGTATTATGAGGAAGATTTGATTTTTCACCCTAATAATATTGTCTATATTTATGATAAAAACTCTGAAAAATTTCGTGGTAAAAGTGTCTTTACTATTTTAACACGTGTTGGTTTGGATTTTATTGTCTTTCATACGCCTGAACAGGATCCTACGGAAGATCTTATTCAACAGAAACAAGGATTTTTTATCAAAATAGTACCGTTAGAAAATAATGAAGAATCTCTTCAAATGATCACTGTTAGAGATTATAATAAAGCGAGAAATAAAGATTCTCTCAAAGGGATCAATTATCGACGAGTAAAAGAAGTCAATCAGGATCTCAACTTTATTATTCCACAGAACGATATTTAATCTTCTACTTCCTCAAGATTATTAAGTAATTCTTCTGCTTCTTCAGGGGTTAGTTGTGTTAAGATCTCTTCCCAATCTTCTTCGCTCAGTTCCTTATCGTTTTGCATACGAGAATTAATAATCGATTCCATTAAACTATCTAAATCGTAAAAAGAACGTTTTTCTTTGATTAGGATATGAACGACAAGATCGGTAAAATCCATAGCAAGCCAACCTTCCGAATGATCCTCGGTAGGATTTTGGATAGGATAATCTGCTTGTTTGGCCATAAAAGCAATTTGTTTGCGTGCAGCGTCGAGCTGGAGGACATGGTCTGCTGTTGCTACAATAACAATATCGGTTAAAGAACTTTTGACATCGTATACTTGAATATCTTGTAGAGTGAGACGCTCACATTCTTTAGTAATTTGGGTAATGAGTTGATCTAATTTTTGAGTCATTTATTGTTCCTTAAACCTTTCTCTAATATTTTCAATAGTTCCTATTCGGACACTTTCGTCCAGTTCTGATAATGTAGCACGTAGAATTCCTAAAAATTCTTGGTTGGATAAATTTGTCAAATGACTCCGTTGTTTTAATTCCTGCCAAAGATTGTGATCTTTTTCTCCTTGTGTGCGTAAAGGAATACGTTTTGATTTTTTTAAAGCCTCAATATCATCAAAAACTTCTAAAGGCATGTCCCCCTGTAGAAAACTATCCATACTCCGGTAGCGGGCTAAAAATGCTAAGACATCGTATACCAAAGGATAAAAATTTGCAGGAAAAGATACGGTACGGTAATAATTTATGATCTGTTGATCGCTAAAATGTTGAAATCCGTAATTTTTTTTTGCGTTTCTAAAAACTTTATCTTGCTTGGTATTAGGGGTGAAAATCTTGTTGGTAATAAACTCGATTTGTTCTTGGGTACTAAGAGAATTAAGAAATTCTTCATAAGAAAATTTTGCCAAATCTTGAAGGAGAATATTATAAAAAAAATGAGTTGTCTGTTCTCCGTCAAAACTCATTATAGCTTCTTTGATTCTAATGGCACGGAGCTGTTTTTGAAATACTTCGTTTTCTTGCTCTTTTTGGTCTATTGAAAGACCTAGTTCTATTATCTTATTTTGAGCAAAGAGGAGATTTTCGGGCTCTGTTAGTAACTGATACCATGCGTCTAACCTTGTTTGTAAACGGAATACTTCTCCTTCGATGGCACAAGCACTTAATAAAAAACAAATGCTAAGGATATATTTCTTCATGTGTTAATCCTTATTCAAAAATATTATCATAAATTTGAGACTCTTCGGTAGTCGTAATAGTAAAGTTTTTGGAAGGGTATTCTTTGTTGAATTCCTTATAGTAGAGGGTTAATTCGGTTACTGTTCCTACACGAGAAACGCCTCGAATTCTTCGGATTAAACCCTCTCGATCGGCAATAATATCGATATTACGAAAACTAGTAGTGTTGACTTTGGGTTCTAAAATGATTTGATAAGCTGGTATATTACCAAAAGAAATTTCCAATCCTGAGCTCGGAGCGGTAGGAATGTATTGACGCCGCAGTTTTCTGATATTCCAAGTTGATATAGGATTACTCGTATCGGTCATTTTTTGACGGGCAATAATATCGCCTTCCTGAACCCAGATGAATTTCCCATCAGAAACGATCTTTTTATTTTGGGGATTGGCTTCTGTACCAAACTGCATAAGAAGTTTATCGGGACTGACGTAGGTAATAATCCCAGAAAAATTAGAACGATCTTTTTTATAAACGAAGTTTCCTTTAAAACTGGTAATTTTTGCGGAGGAAGTTTCAATAATATCCGCAACGGAATTGGCATTGAATACGGCAATCGCTTGTGCTGATAAAAAACTAGGAATGAATGCTAATATAAGGATCAAATGAGACATGAATAATCCTCCGATATTGATTAAAATAGACATGACATTATTATTATAGCTTATAAATAAATTTCATGCAAGAATATTATTGAGTAATTTCTTGTGAGAGATAGATTGAGATTTTTTAGTAATTGTGTTATAATATGGGCAAATTATGTGTAGGAGTCTATTGTGAGCGAAGAAAATATCATTGAGGAAATCACCCCAAATAAAATAGTCGTTTCAGATGATAAGAAAAAAGCTTTAGAAGCAACAATCAATCAATTAGAAAAACAATATGGTAAAGGTTCTATCATGCGTCTTGGCTCTAAAGAAATTGAAGCAGTACCAGTAATTCCTACGGGAGCATTGACGCTTGATCTTGCTTTGGGGATAGGGGGCATTCCTTATGGTCGTATTACCGAGATTTATGGACCAGAAGCTTCTGGGAAAACGACTCTCACCCTAAGCTTAATCTCCGAAGCCCAAAAACAAGGAGCAACTTGTGCTTTTATTGATGCCGAGCATGCTTTAGATTCGGATTATGCTAAAAATATTGGTGTTGATATTGATAATTTATTAATTTCTCAACCAGATAATGGAGAACAAGCTTTAGAGATTGCTGAAGCTCTGGTTCGCAGTGGAGCGGTAGAGCTTATTGTGATTGATTCGGTGGCAGCGCTAGTTCCTAAAAACGAAATCGAAGGCAATATGGGAGATTCTGTAATGGGAATGCAGGCTCGCTTAATGAGTCAAGCACTAAGAAAATTAACACATATAGTTAGTAAAGCTAAATGTTCGGTAATTTTTATCAATCAAATTCGTATGAAAATCGGTGTTATATATGGTAGCCCAGAGACGACAACTGGTGGAATGGCATTAAAATTCTATTCTTCTGTTCGTATTGAAATTCGCCGTAAAGAGCAACTCAAACGTGGTGATGAGATTGTCGGAAATTTAGTAACAGCAAAAGTTATCAAGAACAAAATGGCTCCTCCTCATAAAAATGCGACTTTTGAAATTCGTTTTGGGAAGGGGATTTCTAAGGTTGCCTGTATCGTAGATGCTGCAACAGAATTAGGTATTATCGAACGAAAAGGTTCTTGGTATTTTCAAGGGGAGGATCGTATTGGACAAGGACGTGATAATGTTATTCAGTTGTTAGAAAGTGAACCATCAAAACTTCGAGAAATCGATCTTTTAGTACGAGAAAAATTAGCGAATCGTTAAGTCAATGACCCATTTAGAAGGATAAAATATGGTTGAAATACAACAATTGGAAGAAGGGATTATTGCTGTACAAGGTTTTCGTGTTACAGGCGTCTCTTGTGGACTAAAAACGGGTGGCTCAAAAGATATTTCTCTTCTTTTTAGTGATACTTGCTGTAATACTGCTATGGCATTTACCAAAAACAAAATTCAAGGGGCTCATATTGCTCTTGATAAAGAGCGTTTCAATCACCCTTGTCAGGCTTTATTAATTAACAGTGGAAATGCAAATTGCCTTACAGGAAAAAAGGGGTTGGATAATGCCTATGAAATGGTAGAAACGTTGGCCAATCTATTAAAAATCCCTGAAAAATCGTGTCTTCTTGCATCTACGGGTACCATAGGTATTCCACTCAATATGACACGTGCAAAATACGGTATAGAGCGTTTAGTGAATGTTATTCCAAACGAAAATAATCTGAGGAATTTTTGTTCTGGTATTTCTACAAGTGATACTCGTTATAAAAATCTTGCTTATCGTTTCAAATTAGGAGAAAACGAAGTTACCATAGGAGCGACTGCTAAAGGGGAAAGTATGGTAAAACCTTGGATGGAAACAATGCAAGGGACACTATTGATTGTTCTTACAACTGATACTTGTATAAGCTCCTCCTTATTACAAAAAGCATTAGCAAAGACACTAGATAAAACGGTGAATCGTATTTGTATAGATAATGATACTAGTCCTAATGATAGCATTTTTCTTTTAGCAAATGGATTGTCTCAGCAATTTCTTATTGACCAAGAAGATGACCCTCGTTTTGAGATTTTTGTAGAAGTTCTTCAAAAGATTGTATTGGATATCTCTAAACTATTGTTAAAACAAGGATTGGGTACAACACGCCTCTTAGATATTCAAGTAAAGAATGCACCAAGTTTGGAAAATGCAGAATCGCTTATCCGTGCTATTGCAGAATCTTATCAAGTAAAAGCAGGGTTTTTTGGACAAACTATTCCGTGGCATAAGATTATTAATGTTATTGCTTGTCATACAGATCACTTTAATTTAGAAAAATTAATTTTATCTTGTAATGGTCTTATCTTATTTGAAAATGGGCAACCTAATAGTGCCCAAATTGCTACGATGTCTTCTGATACCACTGCTATGGAAGTATTAATGGTTATTGATCTTCAGCTAGGACAATATGATCAACAGTTATGGTCTTGTAATTTGACTCATGATTATCTTAAATTTAGCTCTTTATTAGCGGATCATTATTAAAACTCCCCTATTAAGGGGATAAGGTGATTTTCTATTTTTATAATTATGTTATTGTATCGTATCGTATATAATAACATAATTTTCTCTGTTTAAGTAATCAATATCTATGAATCGTACTACTCTGATAGTTTTTGTAGTATTTTTTATCGAAAAATAGTGATAAAATGAGATTAAAAGGAGGCAGAAGTGCCGAGATTATCCGAATACAATCCTTTGGATTTTGAGCAGACCTTAGGGATGGATGATGTTATCAATCATCGATACCACTCTACGGTAAATCCTCGTAAAAAACCATATACTATTGTTATGCCTCCTCCGAATATTACAGGAATGCTTCATATGGGGCATATTTTAAATAATACGATTCAAGATACCTTAATCCGCTATAAAAGAATGGATGGCTATGAAGCGTGTTGGATTCCTGGCTTGGATCATGCGTCAATTGCTACCGAAACCAAAGTTACTCAGTGGCTTGATTCTCAAAATATTAATAAACAAGAAATTGGTAGAGAAAAATTCTTAGAATACGCTTTGCAATGGAAAAAACGTTATGGTGGTATTATTAACGATCAGCTCAAACGTTTGGGGATTTCTTGTGATTGGGATAGAGAACGTTTTACCATGGATACTGATTACAGTAAGGAAGTTTTACAAACCTTTATTGATTTATTTAATGTAGGATTGATTTATAAAGGAACTCGTTTAGTTAATTGGTGTCCTAACTCTCAATCAGCGATCTCTGATGATGAAGTAGAATATCGAGAAGTACAAGGGTCTTTATGGCACTTTGCTTATCCTATTAAAGATAGTACGGAATTTGTTACGATAGCTACGACTCGTCCCGAAACAATGTTTGGAGATACGGCTGTAATGGTACACCCTGGTGATAGTCGTTATAAACACCTAATTGGTAAAATGGTAATTCTTCCCTTTGTTCAGAGAGAAATTCCTATTATTGTAGATGACTATGTCGATCCTGAATTTGGGACAGGAATAGTAAAAGTAACCCCAGCTCACGACCCTAACGACTATGACATAGGTCAAAGACATGGTTTAGAAATGATTTCTATTATGACGGAAGAAGGTTATTTAAAGGATAATGTTCCTTTTCCTTTTGCGGGTTTAGAACGTTTTGAAGCTCGCAAACTAGTCGTTGAAGAAATGAACAAACTTGCTTTACTAGTTGCAGTTCATGAGCATACTCATAAAGTTGGCTATTCTCAACGAGGACAAGTCCCTATAGAAACGATGCTTTCCGAGCAGTGGTTTATCTCGATGAAAGAATTAGCAGTAGAAGCGAAAAAAGCGGTACAAAATGAAGAGATTTTATTTTATCCTCAGCATTGGACAAAAACCTACTTTCATTGGCTCGATCATATTAAGGATTGGTGTATTTCTCGTCAGTTGTGGTGGGGACATAGAATTCCTGTATATACCTGTAGCTCTTGTGCATATTGTGTGGCATCTTTAGAGACAGTATTAGAGTGTCCTCAATGCAGCTCTCAAGAAATGGTACAAGAGGAATCTGTTTTGGATACATGGGCAAGTTCTTGGCTTTGGTCTTATGCCGTTCATCGGACAGAAGAAGATAAAAATTATTATCATCCTACAGATACACTGGTTACCGCTCCTGATATTATTTTCTTTTGGGTAGCTCGGATGATTATGGCTGCTAAGTACTTTCGGAAAGAAATTCCCTTCAAAAATGTTTATTTCACAGGATTGATTCGAGATGAGTTGGGACGAAAAATGAGTAAAAGTTTAGGAAATTCTCCAGATCCTTTGGATATTATGGCAGAGTATGGGGCTGATGCATTAAGATTTTCTATTATTCGTTTAGCACCACTGGGGAATGATATTTTATATTCTACGGAAAAAGTAGAGCTAGGAAAACGCTTTGCAAATAAATTATGGAATGCCGCACGATTTGTACAGATTTATGTGGATCAAAACAATATTGATATTGTGCCTCAAAAAGATATATTGTCTTATCATTTAGATGATTTTGATAAGAGCATTCTCACCCGATTTAATAATACTGTAGAAAAAGTGAGAGATCATTTTGAAAAATTTCGGATTAACGATGTCGCTAAAGAAATTTACGATTTTATTTGGGGTGATTTTTGTGATAAATATGTAGAACATTCTAAAATTACTTTAAATCATGAGAATAGCAAAATTCGTCTTCAAAAGATTAAGGTCTTAGTAATGATGTTTTATCGGATTATTAAGTTATTACACCCGATTATGCCTTTTATTACTGAAAAATTATATCGAGAAATATTTCACTCCCAAGAATTGTTATTTAGACAATACCCTCAGGTAGATCCCCAAGAATTCTTTGAAGAAGAGAATGAACAGATCAAACGATTAGAGCAGGTTCTTTATATGATTCGTGAAATTCGGGCAGAAAGTAATGTGCCTACTAGTGCTGAACCTAATGTTGTTATTTCTGCTGTAGATTCTCTCCAAGAGATATTTAAAAGAAATACCCCAGTACTCCAAAAATTAGCCCGTCTATCTCGCGTTGATGTTGAATCTTCAGGACGGATATTAAAACCAGGAGAAGCAACGGCGTCAGAATATGATTTTCAAATATTTGTTAATCTGGCTGATAGTATTGATAAAACAAAAGAAATCAATCGTCTTCAAAAAGAAAAACAAAGACTTCTTAAGGTGGAATCTTCGGTAACTAATAAATTGAATAATCCTCAATTTGTCGAAAAAGCCCCCTCAGAGGTTATTGCTAAAGAAAAAGCAAAATTATCTGAGATTCAAAATGAGTTAGAAAAAACAGAAAACTCTTTAAAGATGTGGGATATATAATAATCTCCCAAAATATTTTGGGAGATTATTATTTTTTAGAACGTTAAAAAAGTCCCCACGGTAAACAAAATACCTTGTGCTGATGGCGATTTTGAGGCTAAATAGTCAGATCCGATATTATATTTGAGACTAGCTCTCAGACCGAGTCCAATATAAGGATTAAATTTGTACATCGTCGATAGTCCCAATCCGACACCATAATAGAGTGCTGTTTCGGTGTAACCTGTTTCACTATTTAAGAAATAGGGAGTAAAATAACCGAAAGCGTCTAGTCCTAAATCCCAACCAGCTCTTTTGTGAGCCGCATTGAGAAATCGATAGCCTATTCCACCGGCCAGTTCTACTCCCCACCCCAATTGTCCTTGGTGATCACCTGTGGTCAATACCAAGTGTCCAAACATATTATAGTAAAAATAAACTCTGGTAGGCGTTGTACCGATGAGCCCAAAAACCAAATTGTTGGCTTTTGTATTTTCGGGGAGAGCAGGACTGATAAAATTTTCCCAACCAAGGTATATTCCTGTATATGAATAGGAAAGATTGGTGGAAATAAACATTAGCAATAATATGAAAAAATATTTCATAAGAGATTCCTTTCTGAATTGATATAAAGCTCACGATAATAAAATAATAAGAGCTTTTATACAATCTTAGTGAAATTTTTGTATTTTATAATCTATAATAAGAATACAAGATTTTAAAGATAAAATCAAGGAAATATCACTATAGATTAATATTTATTTATGATTAGAGATAGTTTTGAGATAATAGATTGCAAAAAACGAGAAAAAATATTATAATAATCAAAAGATATGTGAAAAATGGAGGATTCAATGGACAGTCAAAAAATCCAAGTAATTCGTCAGGCAGAAGACCAGGCACAAACAATAATTGCTACCACAGAGGAATTGGTTAATACAAAAATTAGAGAAGCACAATCACAGGCTTCTATGATCGAAAATGATGCAAAAAAAAATGCCCGTGATCAGGAGCTAAATTTATTATCTGAGTACCAAAAAAAAGGTGAAAAACAGGCAGAAGTTATTTTATCCGAGCTAGAACGGGAGTTATCCCACATCAATCATACAGCTGATAAAGGGGAAAAAGAAGCTGTTGCTTATCTTAAAGAACAAATGAAGGTAGTTTATGGCGATTAGTAAAATGAAAAAATTGACTTTTGCTGTTATTAATAGTCTAAGAGATCAATTATTAAAAGAATTACAAGCCTTAAGTGCTGTACATGTTGATTCATTAATAGAAGATGAAATTACTGAATCTTCTTGGTATGAAGGTTTAAATACCGTGTCCATGGATGTCTCAATGTTAGAAGAGCAACGTAAGGAACTTTCTAATGCTTTATCGAGGATCACTGATTTGTTTGATATTGCAGCTCCTTCTTTTGAAATAACTACCTCTGATATGATGCAGCATGTCTCTCATAAATATAATCTAGCGGATCTTACTCAACAACTCCATAAATTAGATAACCAAACAAAAGAAAATGAAGCACTTATTCATAATGCTAAACTTGAATTAGATCAAGTGCAACGTTGGAGTTCTACAATTGATAGTATGAGCCCAATTCATGGGACAAACTCTGTTATTCGAGGGCTTGCTGGTCATATTTCTGAGTCGGTGTTTTTTAATCTATCTGCTGAATTAGAAGATATAACAGATTTAGCAGAAATCATCGTTTGTTGGGTACAAGATAAAGAAGTATATTGTTATGTGATTGCAGATACTAGTGTTTGGGAAGAAGTTAGTGCTGTATTACGGAATTTTTCTTTTAATACAATTCAAATTACTCGTCGTACTGGTCTCATCAACGATATTATTTACTCCCTCCAATCAGAAATACAACAAGCACAAATACAATACGACCTTGCTCTCAAAGAATGGGAACATTTTTCTCATAAATTAAACGATTTGGCTTTATTACATGATATTCTAGAGATCCAAATTCAGCAAACTCGTGCAAGTGCTTTAGGTGTGGCAACAGGAGAGGTGAGCTTTTTTAGAGCTTGGGTTCCTGAAGACTATATGCCCAAAGTTGAAGCTATTCTTTCTATTTATCATAAATCTATTGATATTTCTATTGAAGATCCCAGCGAAGAAGAATATCCCTTTGTCCCTGTTCTTCTCAAAAACAACGCTCTTACAAGACCTTTTTCTGCTCTGACAACAATGTACGGCACTCCTATGTATGGACGTACCGTTGATCCGACACCGCATCTTTCTGTATTCTACTTTATTTTTTATGGAATTTGTTTGGGAGATGCACTTTATGGAGCTGTGTTAGCAATATTTTCTTTACTGATGATGTTTAAAAATAGAGCTAATAGTGGGATGTCAAATTTCTTTGCTTTATTGGCTTGGAGTGGTTTTTCGGCGGTAATCGCAGGAGTGATTTTTGGCTCTTATGCAGGTGATTTATTTACAAAATATATTCCTATTCCTTTTTTAAAAAATATTAGTTTTTCTTTTAGTGATGGGATGGGTTTTTTTGATAAACCATTATTTGTTTTATTTGTCTCTCTTTTATTAGGAGCGGTGCAATTGTGGTATGGACAATGGATTAAATTTTTTGTTGCTCTTAAAAACGATGGGATCGAAGCGATTTTTAATCAGCTTCCTTGGTTGATTCTTTTAGCAGGATTTTTTGCTTGGGCGATTTTTGCTTGGATTGCGGGATTAGCAGGATTAAATTTAGTTTCTCAGGAAACAATAGCAATATTTTTTCTATTAATTAAAATCGGATCAGGTTTAGTAATTCTTAATAATGTACGGATAGGATTTCAAAAAGGCTTAGTTTCAGGGCTTGTTGGACCTTTGGCAGGAGCTTGGGAATTATACGGTATTTCTGGTTATTTGAGTAATCTCTTATCCTATGCTCGTTTATTGGCTTTAGGATTATCCTCTGGTATTATTGCTAATGTATTTAACGATCTTGGTTCTGGAGTTATCGAAGGATTATTTTCGATTTCTCCGATCTTAAGTGTATTTGGGATAATGTTATTGCTATCATTACATATTTTTAATTTGGTATTAGGTGGATTTGGTGCCTTTGTTCATGCTCTTCGGTTACAGTTTGTTGAATTTTTTGGTCAATTTATCGAAGGTGGTGGAAAAGATTTTGCTCCCTTGATTTGTAAAGGGACACATTACACGGTGAAATAAAATAGGTATTTGTATTGAGAAATACCACAAAAATAAAACTCAAATAGTTGTATTTGAATAAATGATTGATTAGTATTTGGTGAAATGGAGGTTTCATGATGAAAAGAATGACGATTCTTTCTACTATTTTTGTATTAGTAGGTACGGTTTACGCACAAGATATGACAGTAGTAGCAACACCAGGGATTTGGGGTTCTGTGAATTGGGGTCTTGTATTTGCAGTTTTAGGAGCAGCGTTTGCAACATTTACTGGAGGATATGGATCAAGTATTGGTGTTGGTGTTGCTGGAGAAGTTGGTAATGCAGTGCTTACCGAAGATGGGAAAAAATTTGGTAGTGTTCTGATTTTACAAGCACTTCCTATGACTCAAGGGATTTATGGATTATTATATGCATTTATGGTCTTAGGTGCTGTCAACGATTTGGATTTAACACGTGGATTACAGTTATTTTTTGCTTCTCTGCCTGTAGGGATTTGTGGTCTTATTTCTGGTATTTGGCAAGGGAAAGTTTCTGCAGCTGGTATGCAGTTGATTGCACGAAGACCTAAACAAATGGGACAGGCTCTTATTCTTCCTGCGATGGTAGAAACATTTGCTGTTTTTGGGCTTCTTGCTTCTATTCTTTTAATGAATTTAGGAAGATAACTCCTATCCCTTTAAAAGAATAAAAAATGCAGGAGTAGATTATGGCTTTGGAAGATATCCAAAAAAAAATTATTTCCGATGCCGAGCAGAAAAAATCAGTCCTTTTAGAATTGGCACACAAACAAAGTGCAGAGATTTTAGATCAAGCACATCAATTAGCTCGTGAATATCAAGAAGACCACCAAAAACACGCCTTGAGTTTTGCTGAGAACTCAGAGCGAGGATTGGTTATTGATGCTCGTCGGAAACTTGCTAACGAAATGTTAGCAAAAAAAAGAAATAGAATCGAACAGATATTTACAAAAGCAAAATTAGAATTTATTTCTTCCCCAGAATATACGGTAATTATGCACGCTTTGGTTTGTCGTTCTATAGTATCCAAAAAAGAGGAAGTGATTTTAGGACAAGATGAACAATTCTTAAATCAACAATGGCTCGATCGTATTAATCAAAGTGTTGGTGCTTCGTTAGTTTTCTCCAAAGAAAAAGGAAGTTTTCATGGAGGAGTTATCTTATCTGAAGGATTAACTTTTGTTAATATTACAATAGATACCTTGTTTGCACTGCTTCGGGAAGATTCAGAAAAACCTGTTGCCGATATACTGTTTGGGAGGTAACGATGAATAGCTGGGGATACCTAAGCGGACTGCTTCGAGCAGAAAAAGTTCATGACCTCACTAATAATACATTTTCTTTATTAGCAGAGACCCTAGATACAGATAGTTTCATGAAATCTCTGGAAGATACCAAATATGGTGTTTTATTTCGAGGACAGAATCTCAGTAAATTTTCTGAGCTTTTTGATGAATATTATCAATATAAATTTCAGGCGATGGCTGATGTTTCTCCTTGTCCTATTGTTTTTCGTATTCATACGCTTAAAACTGATTTAAACAATCTTAAGTTATGTTATAAGGCTAAAGTTTCTCAAAAAACGGTATCGTGGGAAAATTTATCCGAAAAAGGAACAATTTCTCCTGAACGAATGTTTTCTATTGTAGAACAAGAGCTGTGGAACGAATTTCCATCGGTGATTTCCCAAACCTTGATTAATTTAAGTAGTGTATCGAAAGACTCCTTGAGACAGATCGATTTTTTACTAGATAGAGCGTATTATACTTATAGGATCGAGATTCTTCAAGAAGCAGCAAGTTATGAATGGGATCTTTATAAAATACTATTAGATTTTTATAAAAAAGAAGTTGATTGTGAAAATATTAAAAATATTTTTCGTGCAAAAACGATGCATTTAGAGCGAAAACAAATAGCTGATATAATGATTTCCGGGGGCTATTTGTCAGCTGATTATTTTATTGATCACGTAAACGGATCTACTGAAGAAATAGCGGATCTTGTGAAAAATTCTTCTTATGGAGAAATATTTACTTTAGGGATTGCTCAGTGGCTTGGAGAACAGTCTTGCTCTCTCTTAGAAAAACAGATTGATGAGTATTTATTGGATCTTGTTTCTAATTTTACTTATCAGAGTTTTGGACCTGCTGTTATAGAAGAGGCGTTACGTTCTTTACAGATTGAAATTAAAAATCTCAAACTGATTATTATTGGAAAACTAAATAATATGAGTGTTACAGATATTAAAGAGAGGGTAAGAAATGTATAGTAAAATTGCTGTTATTGGCAGCCCTGATACTGTTCTTCCTTTTCGTTCTATTGGTGCAGAATCTTTTGAAGTGCAAACTTCTGAAGAATTAGCGGATACTTTAAAAAAAGTTGCTCAACAAGAAAGTTTTGGTATTATTTTTATTGAAGAAAATCTTGCAGAGTCTGTATTAGATGTCGTAGCGGATATTAATAACCGTTATCGGGGAGTAGCTGTTACGCCGATTCCTGGCACAACAGGCGAAGGAAGTATTTCTTTACGACGTCTTAGTGCTCAGGTAACAAGAGCGATAGGGATAGATATTTTTGCCCAAAAGGGAGGAAACTAAATGAAAACACAAGGACAAATTGTTAAAGTTACAGGGCCTCTCGTTATTGCTAGTGGGATGACTGGAACAAAAATGTTTGATATGGTGAAAGTTGGAGATATGCAACTAATCGGAGAAATCATCCGTTTAGATAGTGATAAAGCATATATCCAAGTTTATGAAGAGACATCGGGTGTTGGTCCTGGAGAACCAGTAGTATCAACAGAAAAACCTTTATCTGTAGAATTAGGGCCAGGGCTTATTGGAAACTTTTTTGATGGAATCCAACGCCCTTTAGAAGCAATCGAAAAAGCTTCTGGATCGATTTTTATTGCTCGGGGTATTGATGTTCCAGCATTAGATTATGATAAGAAATGGGATTTTCGTGCTGTTGTAAAAGTAGGCGATAAAGTCGAAACAGGTGATATTATTGGCACAGTGCAAGAAACTGAATTAATAGAAACGCGTACCTTGATTCCTTTTGGAATTAAAGGGACGATTAAATCTATTGCTTCTGGTTCATATACTGTTAAAGAAGTGGTTGCACTTGTTACGGATGAAAAATCTAATACGGATATCGAAGTCCGCTTGGCACATTATTGGCCAGTGCGTGTTCCTCGTCCTGTTAAAAAGAAATTACCTCCTCGTACCCAAATGATGACAGGACAACGAGTGATCGATACTTTTTTCCCGCTAGTTAAAGGTGGTACGGCGGCAATTCCTGGACCTTTTGGTGCTGGAAAAACTGTTACTCAACACCAGCTTGCAAAATGGTCTGAGGCAGAAGTTGTGGTTTATGTTGGTTGTGGAGAGCGTGGAAACGAAATGACAGACGTATTAAAAGAATTTCCAGAGTTAATCGATCCAAAATCAGGGAAACCTTTAATGGATCGTACAGTACTTATTGCGAATACTTCTAATATGCCTGTGGCCGCTCGTGAGGCTTCTATTTATACGGGAATTACTTTGGCAGAATATTTCCGCGATCAGGGATACCATGTTGCTATTATGGCAGACTCTACTTCTCGCTGGGCAGAAGCTCTTCGTGAAATGAGTGGACGTTTAGAAGAAATGCCTGGGGAAGAAGGTTATCCTGCTTACTTAGGATCAAAACTTGCAACATTCTACGAAAGAGCAGGTATTGTACATTTATTAGGTTCAAGAGAAAAAGAAGCATCGATTTCTGTGATTGGTGCGGTATCACCTCCGGGGGGAGATTTCTCAGAACCTGTTACTCAAAACACCCTTCGTGTGGTAAAAGTGTTTTGGGCTTTGAGTTCATCCTTGGCTTATCAGCGTCATTTCCCTGCTATTGATTGGTTACAGAGTTATTCGCAGTATGTACCTCAGCTTGGAGAATTTTGGCGAACTCATGTAGGAGAAGATTGGGCGGAAATGCGAGCTTTAGGAATGCGTCTCCTCAAAGAAGAAGCAGATCTTAAAGAAATTGTTCGTCTAGTTGGGATTGATTCCTTAACAAGAGAACAGCGACTAGTTCTTCACACATCAAAACAAATTCGTGAAGACTTTTTACATCAAAACTCTTTCCATGAAGTAGATACCTACACTCCTATGGGAAAACAAAAAGCAATGCTTAATGTCATTTTGGTATTTTATAAGCAAGGAATGGATGCTGTGTATGCTGGAGTGGAGTTTGCAAAAATTGAATCTCTTCCTTGTAACGCTGATTTTGCCGATATGAAATATGTTCCTACTTCCGAATTTGAAGGATATTTTAAATCCTTTGAAGAAAGAATTAAAAATGAATTTTCTACCTTAACAACAGGAGGTTATAATGCTTAAAGAATATCGTACAATCCGTGGGGTTGAAGGTCCTCTTGTCATTGTTGAGAAAGTTGCTAATGTTAAATATGAAGAACTTGTTGAAATTGAGCTTTCTGATGGTACTCGTCGGAATGGAAAAGTATTAGAAACGCAAACTGACCGTGCTTTGGTACAGGTCTTTGAAGGGACTTCAGGACTTGACGTTGCCAACACTAAAGTTACTTTTTTAGGGAAAACTCTTTCTATTCCTGTTTCAGAAGATATGTTAGGTCGTATTTTTGATGGCTCTGGAAAACCTAAAGATGGTGCTGCAGAATTAATTCCTGATAAATACCTAGATATTAACGGTGCTTCGATTAATCCTTTTAGTAGAGATTATCCCGATGAATTTATTCAAACAGGAATTTCATCTATTGACGGGATGAGTCCTCTAGTACGAGGGCAAAAACTTCCTATTTTTTCTGGCTCTGGGCTTCCTCATTCTTATCTTGCTGCTCAGATTGCCCGTCAGGCAAAAACCTTAAAAGATGGCGATAACTTTGCTGTGGTCTTTGCTGCTATGGGAGTAACCTACGAAGAGGCGGACTTCTTTATGGAAGATCTTCGTAAAACAGGAGCGATTGAACGGACAGTAATGTTTATCAATCTTGCCGATGACCCTTCTATTGAAAGAATTTCTACTCCTCGTATGGCTTTAACTACAGCAGAATACCTTGCATTTGAGCGAGATATGCATATTCTTGTAATTCTTACCGATATGACAAACTATGCAGAGGCTCTCCGTGAAATTTCTGCAGCTCGTAAAGAAGTACCAGGACGTCGTGGTTATCCAGGATATTTATATACTGACTTGGCAACTCTTTATGAAAGAGCAGGAAAAATTAACGGGCGTAAAGGATCAGTAACAATGATTCCTATTCTTTCGATGCCAGAAGATGATAAAACTCATCCTATTCCAGATTTAACAGGATATATTACAGAAGGGCAGATTATTCTTTCTCGTGCTTTACACTCTAAAGGAATATACCCCCCTGTGGATGTGCTACCGTCTCTCTCTCGTCTTCGAGATAAGGGGATCGGTAAAGGGAAAACCCGAGAAGACCATGCGGATTTTGCCAATCAGCTTTTTGCAGCATATGCTCGTGGAAAAGAAGCAAAAGAGTTAGAAGCGATTTTAGGAGAAGGTGCGTTGACACCAGATGATCAAAAATTTGCAGTTTTTGTGGAAGGATATGAACGTAAGTTTGTTGCCCAAGGAGAAACAGAAAATAGAAATATTATCGAAGACACCTTAGCAGTTGGTTACGAATTGATGGCTAAACTTCCAATTGGTGAACTAAAACGTATTCGTCAAGAATATAAAGATAAGTATTTACAAGAATATCTTGATAAAACGGGACATTAGGAGGCTCTAATGATTCAAGCCAACCCTAACAGAATGGAGCTTCAAGCCCAAAAAGCCAAGCTTCGTACAGCTGTGCGAGGGCATAAGCTTCTTAAAGACAAGCAAGATGCTTTAACAAAATTATTTTTAGAAAAAGTCTATACCGTCAAAGAGCTTCGAGAGCATACCGAAATAGAATTAAAAAGAGCCTACTCTTATTTTATGATTGCTCATAGTGTGATGGATCGAGATACCGCTAATATGGTGTTTGGATCATCTAACGCCGAAATTTTATTAAAAGCGCAGGTGATTAACACTCTTGGGGTGCGTTCACCGAAATTTGAATTTGAGCAAAAAGGATCTCTTCATGAATATGGATTGGTCGGAACATCAGCGGAAGTAGATTCTGCGTTAGAAATTTTTTCTCATGTTGTTCGAAAATTGATCGAACTCGCCGAAATGGAAAAACTGGTAGAATTGTTAGCACTCGAAATCGAAAAGACCCGAAGAAGGGTAAACGCTTTAGAATATCGTTTGATTCCTCATACTCAAGAGATCATTCGTTTTATTGTAATGAAACTTGATGAAATGGATCGCTCCAATTTAGCTCGTTTGATGAAAGTAAAAGATATTGTTCGTAAAGAAGCTTAATGAAATTTTATTTATAGAATCTCCCATTCTCATTACGATAGTGAGAATGGGAGATTTTTTTATTGACTATTTACTTTTTATTATCTCTAGGTATATGGTGATTAGTCTATGTTTTTAAGAAATATAATTTTTTGCACTGTATTAGTGAATGTTGGTATGAATATTATTTTCATTTATAGTGGCATATATGAGAAGTTAATAGATTTGATTATTATAATAGGGTGTATAAATTTAAAATCATTAATTAAATTTTTGAGATTGATTGACTTTATTGAAATACTAATCTATAATATTATGAATCATTTTTTAAATGGTGAATATATGATCTCTTATTTATTGCTAATGAAGAGATAAAAATTCTTATCTATAATGATAAGGGAAGCTTTTAAAGATATATTCTGGCACTGTCTTATAAAAGCATTTCCTAAAAATTAGGAAAAAACAACCCAAAATCCAGAAATATGGTCTTGCATCTTGAGGGAATCGATTGTAAATAAAAGTCATTATTTGTTGATATTTCCTTGACAAATATTGATTTTTATATTAAAATATGAAACCATATTGACTATGGTTTTAATATATATTATATAAAATATCAAAAAGTGTAATAGCTTAATTCAAAAAAGAGGTTTGTTTAATGCCTACAATTAACCAGTTAGTGCGATTTGGACGAGAGTCAGCGGTGAGAAAAACAAAATCTCCTGCTCTTAAGGCAAATCCTCAGAGGAGAGGGGTTTGTACTCGTGTAACAACGATGACACCTAAAAAACCTAACTCTGCTCTTCGTAAGATTGCTCGTGTGCGTTTGACGACAGGGGTTGAAGTAACTGCTTATATTCCTGGTATTGGGCATAACTTGCAGGAACACTCCGTTGTTCTAATCCGTGGGGGTCGTGTGAAAGACTTACCAGGGGTGCGTTACCATATCATTCGTGGAACATTAGATTCTATGGGTGTTGATAATCGTAAGCAAGGTCGTTCCAAATACGGATCTAAGCGTCCTAAAAATTAGATTTAATCTAAGAATTTGGTGAAAGCCCAAAAAAATAATATGTTAATTATCAGTTCTGAGTAAATGGGATTTCCTATTGAAGCAGTTTGCTAATTAGTGAATAACAGAAAGAGGTTTTGTATGCCGAGGAAAAAAGCAAAAGGTCATTTTCGTCCTGTATCTCCAGATGTAAAATACAATAGTGTTTTGGTGGCTAAACTAGTTAATCGTATCATGTTGAGTGGTAAAAAAAGTTTAGCAACATCTATTGTTTATACAGCGATGGAGTTTTTAGCGGAAAAAACAGAAGTTCCAGCATTGGAAGCTTTTGAAACAGTGATCAACAATGTTAAGCCCCCTGTAGAGGTGAGATCAAGACGTGTTGGTGGTGCAACATACCAAGTGCCTGTAGATGTGCGTACTGAACGTCAATTAGCATTGGCTTTAAGGTGGCTTGTAGATTTTGCAAGAAAGCGACGAGAGCATTCTATGGAAGAAAAATTAGGTAAAGAATTAGTGGATGCGTTTAATAATTCTGGATCAACCATTAAAAAACGTACTGATACACTAAAAATGGCTGAGGCAAATCGTGCCTTTGCTCATTATAAGTGGTAGGAAGAGGATTAGACAATGGCTGAAAAAAAGTTTGCCAAAGATAAATTGAGAAATATTGGTATCGCTGCTCACATTGATGCTGGTAAAACAACTATTACTGAGCGTATTTTGTTCTTTACTGGAAAAACCCATAAACTCGGAGAAACCCATGAAGGGGCTTCCGAAATGGATTGGATGGAACAAGAAAAAGAAAGAGGGATTACTATTACCTCTGCTGCGACAACTTGTTACTGGGATGATATTAAAATCAATATTATCGATACCCCAGGACACGTAGATTTTACTGCTGAAGTAGAACGCTCCCTTCGTGTTTTAGATGGTGCGGTTGCTGTTTTTGATGTAGCTGCTGGTGTAGAACCTCAATCAGAAACGGTGTGGCGTCAAGCAAATAAATATAATGTTCCTCGTTTAGCATTTATGAATAAAATGGATAAAATGGGTGCAGATTTCCTTATGTCTGTGAACTCAATGGAACAAAAATTGGGAGTCAAAGGAACTCCAGTGCAAATTCCTATTGGTGTTGAGAATAATTTTCAGGGTGTTGTTGATCTTGTTGAAATGCGTGCTCTTTTATGGGATGATGAGGGTGATAATCTTCAGTACCGTGTTGCAGAAATTCCTGCAGATATGAAAGATGATGCGGAATTTTGGCATCATAGCCTTGTTGAGGTGATTGCCGAGGCTGATGACGATCTTATGCATAAATTTCTTGAAGGTGATGATTTGACTGTTGCAGAGATTAAATCTGGTATTCGTACGATGACAATTGATGGGCGTATGTACCCAGTATTCTGTGGGGCTGCTCTCAAAAACAAAGGAATTCAACCATTGTTGGATGGAGTGAAAGAGTATCTCCCTTCTCCTGTGGATATTCCCCCAATGAAAGGGATTACTCTTAGTGGAGAGGAAGCTTTGAGAAAAGCTGATGATAAAGAGCCACTTTCTATGCTTGCCTTTAAAGTGATGGTTGATCCCTATATTGGAAAATTAGTGTTTGCTCGAATTTACTCTGGGGTGTTGGAAAAAGGATCTTATGTCTATAATGTCAATAAAGACAATAAAGAAAGAATCTCTCGTATTATGCGTATGCACGCGAATAAAAGAGAAGAAGTTGATTCGGCTTCCGCGGGGGATATTGTTGGTATTGCTGGGATGAAAGATACCATTACCGGAGATAGTGTTACTGCTGAAAATGCACCATTATTTTTAGAGGCGATTGATTTTCCAGAACCAGTCATTTCCGTTGCGGTTGAACCAAAAACTAAAGAAGATGTTGACAAATTGGGAGAAAGTCTCCGTAAACTGCAAGACGAAGATCCTACTTTTAGAGTTTCTTCTAATGAAGAGACAGGGCAGACAATTATTTCTGGAATGGGAGAACTTCATTTGGAAATTATTTGTGATCGTTTGAAAAGAGAACACAAGGTTGAAGTAAATATTGGTAAACCACAAGTGGCCTACCGAGAGACAATTACTGGTAAAGCTGGTGAAGACTTTAAATACGCAAAACAGTCTGGTGGTAAAGGTCAATATGGGCATGTGGTTATCGAAGTTGAACCTTCCGAGGTTGGGCAAGGATTTGTCTTTGTTGACGATATTAAAGGTGGGAAAATTCCTAAAGAATATATTCCTGCTGTTGAAAAAGGTTGTCATGAAGCCCTTGCAAACGGTGTTTTATCGGGATTCCCTGTTGTCGATGTTAAGGTTCGTTTATATGAAGGATCTTATCACGATGTGGACTCTTCTGAATTAGCATTTAAACTTGCAGGATCGATGGCGATGAAAGCTGCAATGAAAAAAGCAAATCCTATTATCCTTGAACCAATGATGAAAGTGGTTGCAATTGCTCCTGATGGATATGAAGGTTCAGTGATGGGCGACCTCTCAGGACGTCGTGCTAAAATTACTGGCACAGAATCCAAGCATGGGGCAAAAGAAATCGACTGTCATGTACCTTTAGGGGAGATGTTTGGTTATGCAACGGATATTCGGTCGATGACACAAGGTCGAGGGACTTATTCGATGGAATTCTCGCACTACGAGCCACTCCCAAAAAATCTTTGGGAAGGATTGAAAAAATAATTTTTAATTCGGGAAAATCATTTGTTTCTTAACGAAGACAAAAGAAACAATATAAATAACAAATAACAGAAAATTCAGGAGGGTTTGAATGGCTACATTTAATCGTTCTTTACCTCACTTAAATGTGGGAACTTTAGGTCACGTTGACCACGGTAAGACAACTCTTACCTCTGCAATTACAACATACCTTGCTTCCAAAGGTCAAGCTGATGCAAAAAAATACGAAGAAATTGACGGAGCGCCGGAAGAAAAAGCTCGTGGAATTACGATTAATACCGCTCACGTTGAATATCAATCGGATAAACGTCATTATGCACACGTGGATTGTCCTGGACACGCCGACTACATCAAAAACATGATTACTGGTGCTGCTCAAATGGACGGTGCGGTGCTTGTTGTTGCTGCGACAGATGGTGTTATGCCTCAAACTCGTGAACACGTTCTCTTGGCTCGTCAGGTTAATGTTCCTTCTATTATGGTCTTTATCAATAAAGTTGATTTGATCGGCCCAGAAGACGCAGAACTTATTGATCTTGTTGAAATGGATGTTCGTGAGCTCCTTAGTGCTTATCAATTTCCAGGAGATGATGTTCCAGTGATCCGTGGTTCTGCTCGTGGAGCTTTAGAAGATGGGAAAACAGAATGTATTCAAGAGCTTGTTGATGCTATGGATGATTTCTTCCCAGAGCCTGTTCGCGAATTGGACAAACCTTTCTTAATGCCTGTTGAAGACGTGTTCTCTATTTCTGGGCGTGGTACTGTTGTAACAGGGCGTATTGAACGTGGTGTTATTAAAATTCAAGATGAAGTTGAAATCATTGGATATGAAGATACTCGTAAATCCGTATGTACTGGTGTGGAAATGTTCCGTAAACAACTTGATCAAGGTCAAGCTGGGGATAATGCTGGTATTCTTTTAAGAGGTGTTGATAAAGAAGCAGTACGTCGTGGTATGGTTCTTGCAAAACCAAAATCAATTACCCCTCACAGAAAATTCAATGCGGAAGTTTATGTTCTTAAAGCTGAAGAAGGTGGACGTAAAACTCCATTCCATAAAGGTTATAGACCTCAGTTCTATATTAGAACAGCTGACGTTACTGGTAATATCATTGATATTAAAGGTGCGGATATGGTGATGCCTGGAGATAATATTCAGATGAGTATTGAATTAATCGTACCGATTGCTGTTGAAAATGGAATGCGTTTTGCTATTCGTGAAGGTGGACGTACAGTCGGTGCCGGTGTTGTTACCGAGATTTTAGAATAGAGGTTTCACATCGTGAATAGAATTAGAGTGAGGCTCAAAGCCTATGACACAGTGTTGATTGAACAATCCACTGTTTCTATAGTAGAGTCTGTAAAAAGTAAAGGTGGTAGGATCGCTGGTCCTATTCACCTTCCTACTCATATAAAAAAATATACAGTGTTGCGTTCTCCACATGTAGACAAAAATTCAAGGGAACAATTTGAAATGCGTACGCATAAAAGATTGATTGATATTTTTGAACCTACTACAGAACTCATCAATGCTTTATCGGAACTACAGTTGCCTGCAGGTGTAGAAGTAGAAATAAAGCAATAGTAATTTAGAGGATGTACAATGAAGGCTAAGACCGTTGGAATTATCGGGAAAAAACTCGGTATGACTCAGTTATATGATAACAAAGGTGCTCTTTGCGGTGTTACTATCGTTGATTTTTCCGATACGGATGTATTAGGATTTCGTACTGTTGAAAAAGATGGGTATAATGCTGTTATCTTAGGATGCGGTTTCAAAACTGTTAAAAAAGGGAAAGAAGTTAGAGAAAAAGCTAAATTTATTTCCGAAATTCGTGTTGAAGATACGACACCTTATCAAGGAAAAGTATACGAAGAAATCTTAGGATCTCTTGGAAAAGTTGATGTTAGTTCTATCATGAAAGGTAAAGGATTTCAAGGTGCTATGAAACGTTGGAATTTTGGGGGAGGTCCAGCTAGCCATGGTTCTAAAACCCATCGCCGTGTTGGTTCTATTGGACAATGTACTTTCCCTGCTCGTGTTATTAAAGGTAAAAAAATGCCTGGGCATATGGGAGCAAAAAAAGTTACCATACTTAGTCAAAGACTTCTCCGTATTGATATAGATAGAAAACTTTTGTTTATCGAAGGATCCGTACCTGGTAGTAAACAAAGTTATGTTACTGTCCGAGATGCGGTAAAGGGGTAATTATGAAGTTTGATGTATATAATGCGAAGAAAAAAGTTCGTGAAATTGAACTTTCTAATATTTGGGAAAGTGCTTCTGGCAAATGCGTTCATCAGGTTGTTGTCGCTCGTCTTGCAAATGAAAGACAAGGGACTGCTTCTACAAAAACGCGTGCTGAAGTTAAAGGAACGGGAGCAAAACCATTTCGTCAAAAAGGATTGGGTAGAGCACGTCGTGGTTCTTTCTACTCCCCTTTAATTCGAGGTGGTGGTGTTACATTTGGGCCGAAACCAAGAGATTTTTCACAACATATTAATAAAAAACATAAAGCAAACGCTTATATTTTTGTTTTAGCAGAACTCAACCGTAAAGGGGCATTGAGAGTTGTGGAGTCTTTAGAACTCCAAGATGCAAAAACAAAAAGTTTTCTTGCTTTATTAGAACACAATATTGATACCGTAGATGGTCGTGTCGTAATTGTTGATTTAGACTATAATGCTGATATGTTAAAAGCTTGTTCTAATATCCCAAAGAAAGAATATTATGGTGTTGACTTTATTGATATTCTGCCTTTGGTTTATGCAAAACAAGTAATCATTACAGAATCAGCCCTTCGTAAGTTTGAAGAACGATATACTGGTATGATTAAAGTGGGGAGAGGTTCATAATGATCATAAGTGAAATATTAGTCAGACCGATCTTAACTGAAAAAAGTTCTGCTCTTAGTAATCTTAATAAGTTTGTTTTTGAAGTTTCAATGGATACGAATAAAATAGAGATTAAAAAAGCGGTAGAATCGTATTACGGTGTGGAAGTTGATAAGGTTAACACTCTTATAGTAAAACCTCGTCAGAAAAATTTCCGTACAAAAAAAATGTCTCGTACAGGATTTACAAAAAGCTATAAAAAAGCAATTGTCAGCTTGAAATCCGGTACGATTGACTTCTTAAAATAGAGGCAGATAATGGGTATCAAACGATTTAAACCAAAAACCCCAGGACTTCGCCACAGGGTAGCTTTTGATTATTCCGAAATCACTAAAACTGAGCCGGAAAAATCTCTTGTTACGATGACTCTTCGAGGTAAAGGTAATGGACGTAATAGCCAAGGTCGTATTACTGTTCGCCATCGTGGTGGCGGTAGTAAACAACTATACCGTGCTATTGATTTTAAGCGTAATAAATGGGATATAGAAGCAAAAGTTGTTTCTATAGAATACGATCCAAATCGTAGTGCTCGTATTGCTCTTCTTCATTATATGGATGGAGAAAAAGCTTATATCTTAGCACCTAATGGCTTAAAAGTCGGTGATAGGATCACCGCAGGAATACAGACAGAGGTTAAAATAGGTAATGCTATGCCTTTGGAGAATATTCCTGTAGGTACTGTTCTACACAATATCGAAATGAAACCTGGAAAAGGTGGACAACTAGCACGATCTGCTGGTACTAGTGCAAAATTAGACGGTAAAGAAAATGGTTATGCCTTTTTGAGTCTTCCTTCGGGGGAGATTAGAATTGTTCTTCTTCGCTGTATGGCGACTATTGGTGAAGTTGGAAATGCAGAACGATTGAATATTGTTTATGGAAGTGCTGGGGCAAAACGTCATCTTGGATGGCGTCCGACCGTTCGTGGTGTTGCGATGAACGCTCATGACCACCCTCACGGTGGTGGACGTGGTAGACAGAAAGGTTATAAAAAACCAACTTCTCCTACTGGCGTTCCTTCCAAAGGCTACCGAACCCGTAAGAAAACAAAAACGTCTAATCGTTATATTGTTTCCAAAAGAAAAAGATAGGCCGGAGGATATATGGCACGTTCGATTAAAAAAGGACCGTATATTGACGCTTCTTTGTATAAGAAAGTGGCTGCGGTTCAAGATACTATTGCTTCTGGAAATTCCAAGCCAATCAAAACTTGGTCACGCCGGTCTACTGTTCTTCCAGAAATGATAGGCTTGACATTTCAAGTACATAATGGTAAAATGTTTGTACCGGTTTATATCAACGAGAATATGGTTGGTCATAAGCTGGGAGAATTTTCACCAACCCGCGTATTCCGCGGACATGCTGGTTCTAAAAAAGCCGGCAAGAAATAAAATAAGGAGTGATTCATGAATGTTGCTATTGCTAAAGCAAAATCCTTACGAATTTCTTCTATGAAACTGCGGCGTATTGCACGTCTTGTGAAAGATGTACAGGTGGATGTTGCTCTTGCGATGTTAAATCATATGCCTCAAAAAGGTGCAAAAATGATTTATAAAGTCGTTCATGCAGCAAAAGCGAATTTTCTTCATAAAAATCCAAATGGGAACACTACCGATTTGAGTATTTCCACTATTTTTGTGAATGAAGGTACGGCGTATGCTCGTTCTAAACCTCGTGCTCGTGGTAAAGCTGATCGTATGTATCGTTCTACTGCCCATTTGACGTTGTATTTGGGCGATAAGGAGTAATTCATGGGGCAAAAAGTACACCCAGTAGGATATCGTGTTGGAATAAGTAAACCTTGGGAATCATCTTGGTTTTCAGAGAAGAATTTTGCTTTATTCTTACATGAAGATTACAAAGTTCGTGATCTTCTACATAAAGAATATAAAAGGGCATTTTTATCAAAGATAGAAATTTCACGATTTCCTGGACTTGTTAACGTTACCGTTCATTCTGGAAAACCAGGTATATTGATTGGGCGTAAAGGGGCAGAGATTGATGTGATCGCTAATAAACTTTCCAAACTGATTGATGGAAAGAAAGTTTCTCTTTCTGTTAAAGAAGTGAAACAAGGCGAGCTGGATGCTTCTATTATTGGTGCAGATATTGCAGCTCAGATAGAACGCCGTGTTGCTTATAAAAGAGCAATCAAACAAGCGATTCGTAACGCAATGCGTGCGGGAGCTCAAGGGATTAAAATTCGTATCTCGGGACGTCTCAATAATGCTGAGATTGCTCGTAGTGAAGAATTTAAAGAAGGACGAATGTCTCTAAACACCTTAAATGCTGATATTGATTACCGTTTAACTGAAGCGTTAACGCAAATGGGAATTATTGGTATTAAAGTGTGGTTAGCGAAATAAGTCAAAAAAATAAACTGAGGAGAATTCTCCCATGTTGATGCCATCTAAGGTTAAATACAGAAAGCAGCACAGAGCTAAAATTAATCATTCTCCTGTTCATGATGGGGAAATGGTCTCTTTTGGAGATTATGGAATGATAGCATTAGAAGCAGCGTGGCTGACCAATAGACAAATTGAATCTGCCCGTATCGCGATCAACCGTTATCTCAAAAGAGGGGCGAAGGTTTGGATTAGGATATTTCCAGATCATCCTTATACCAGTAAAGGTGAAGGTGTTCGTATGGGTAAAGGGAAAGGGTCTCCAGATGGATGGATTGCTCCAATCCGACCTGGTAAAGTTCTTTTTGAGATTACCGGTGTTGACGAAACGAAGGCAAAAGAAGCATTTCGTTTGGCTGGACACAAACTACCGATTAAGGTGAAATTTGTCAAGAGAATCGAGGGGTAATATGACTAAAGTTCAGAATCTTCGTTCCTTGTCAGAAGCAGAACTTCTTTCAATGAAAAAAGACTTGCAGGAAAAAATAATGCATGTTCGTTTTCGTTCTAAATTTGAAGCTCCTAAAAATATTATGGAGATCCGAAATATGAAACGAACTATTGCACGAATTAACACTTTAATCAGTGAAACGGAACTTGAGATCCGTACACCGAGTAAAGAACAAAAGTAAAGGAAAGCAGAATGACAAAGCAAAAGACCTTTACAGGAGTAGTTTCCAGTGATAAAATGGATAAGTCTCGCTCCGTTGTTATTACGACTAAGGAAAAACACCCTTTATATAAAAAGTATGTTCCTAAACGTAAAAAACTAATGGTTCATGACGAACAAAACACTTCTGCTCTTGGTGATAAAGTACTAATAGGAGAATCAAGACCTATTAGTAAGCGTAAAAGCTGGGTTCTTCTTGAGGTCCTAGAGAAACACCAGGACTAAAAACGGGAGGAATTTATATATGATAATGCTTGGAACACGCTTAGATGTTGCTGATAACAGTGGTGCTAAAGTAATAGAATGTATCCACGTTGTTGGTAGTACACGTCGCCGATATGCGTCGGTAGGAGATATTATTGTAGCTGCAGTAAAAAGCGTATCTCCAAATGCTCCTATTAAAAAAGGAGATGTTGTACGAGCAGTAGTTGTTCGTACAAAAAAAGAAATTAACCGTACTGATGGTTCAGCTATTCGTTTTGACCGCAATTCTGCTGTCATTGTGAATAAAAAAAATGAACCCAGCGGAACTCGTATTTTTGGACCCGTAGGACGGGAGTTAAGAGATAGAGATTTTATGAAAATCGTATCTCTCGCTCCTGAAGTATTTTAGGAGGATACCGTGAAAATTAAAAAAAACGATGAAGTTATAGTAATTTCCGGTAGAGATAAAGGACGTAGAGGCGAGATCTTCCACGTATTTCCTTCTAAAGACACTGTTCTTGTCCGCGGCGTCAATTTTGTAAAAAAGACAGTAAAGAAAAGTCAAGAACATCCGAATGGAACTATTCTTGAAAGAGAAGCACCAATTCATGTGTCTAATGTTATGCTCTATTGCCCTAAAGTTGATAAAGGTGTTCGTATTGAACATGTTATTGATGAAAAAGGTAATAAAAGACGCAAAGCAAAAGGCGTTGACTACTTTTTTGATAATTAAGAGGCTTCATAATGGCTGAAAACAAAGAAAAAACTGTTGCAGAAGCAGTAGAAAAAACACCTGTTGCTAAAAAAACAACCATCAAAAAAGCAACAGAGAAAACACCTGTTGCTAAAAAATCTATAGAGAAAGCACCTACTGCTAAAAAAGAAGTTACACCGAAAGAAGCTACTCCTAAAGCAAAAAAAGTACCTCTAAAAAGCCAGTCTCGTTTTAAAGCTCGCTACGAAAATGAGATCAAAGTTGCTCTTCATAAAGAGTTTGCTTATAAATCTCCAATGGCGATTCCTTATATTGACAAGATAGTGATTAATATGGGTGTTGGTGATGCGATCTCAGATAAAAATATCGCTGATGCTGCTGTTAATGATTTAACCTTATTAGCGGGGCAGAAAGCAGTAAAAACCTTAGCTCGCAAATCGGTCTCCAATTTTAAATTACGTGAAGGAATGGCAATTGGAGCGAAAGTAACTCTTCGGAAAAACCGTATGTTTGATTTCTTAGATAAACTTATTTCTGTAGCTTTACCTCGTGTGCGTGATTTTAGAGGGGTTAAGGTAACAGGGTTTGATGGAAGAGGTAATTTTTCTTTTGGGGTAACAGAGCAGATCATTTTCCCAGAGATTAATTTTGATAAAATTGCTAAAGTTCGAGGAATGGATATTACCATTGTTACGACAGCTAATACGGATCAGGAAGCAAAAAGTCTATTGACTCATTTCGGCTTTCCTTTTCGTAATAAGTAAGCGGGGGCTACAATATGGCAAAACAATCAATGATCCAACGCTGGAAGAAAAAACCAAAATTCGCTGCACGAGCTTACAACCGTTGTAATATCTGTGGTCGTCCTCGTTCTTATATGCGAGATTTTGGAGTCTGTCGTTTATGTTTCCGTAAGCTTGCTTCACAAGGACAAATACCAGGTGTTGTCAAATCTTCTTGGTAAGATTTAGTTTAGAGAACAGAGTTCTCATCAAAAAAAAAATAAGGCGAGGAATCCTATGGATATTATCGCAGATAGCTTAACAAAAATAAGAAATGCTACTATGCGTAGTCTTTCCAAAACAACAGTAAGAAAGACGAAGCTTATTGAAGAGCTTCTAAAAATAATGAAGCGTGAAGGATATATTGAGAATTATAAAGATAGTACTCAAGCTTTCATGATCGACGTTACCTTAAAATATATTAATGGCAAATCAGTTATTGATAATATTAAGCGTATTAGTAAACTTTCACGTCGTGTATATGTTGGAAAAGATTCTATTCCTAGAGTTTATAATAACTACGGAATAGCGATTCTTACTACATCTAAAGGTATAATAACAGATAAAGAAGCTCGTTTCCTAGGAGTAGGTGGCGAAGTTCTTTGTCATATTTGGTAGGAGTCCACTATGTCTCGTTTGGCAAAAAAATCCCTGCCCATTCCCAATGGCGTAACCGTTGCGGTAGAAAATGGGATTGTATCGTTTAAAGGAAATTTGGGAACTCTTTCTCAAGAATTCGATACAAATTTAATTAGTCCTATTCTTGAAGGGACAGGATTATTAGTAAATCGTCTTAGTGATCTTAAAGAAGCAAAAGCAAAACAAGGTCTTTATTGGGCGTTGTTTCGAAATCATCTAACAGGTGTTTCTGCTGGTTTTGAAAAACTTTTAGAAATTCAAGGGATTGGTTATCGTTGGGAAGTTAAAGGGCAAAATCTCCATTGTACGGTTGGTTTTTCTCATCCTGTTGTTTTTGTTGCTCCTGATGGAATCAAGTTAGAACAATCTTCTCCAAACACTGTTGCTGTCAAAGGAATTGACCGCCAACTTGTTGGACAAGTTGCTGCTAATATCCGTTTTATCAAAAAACCTGAACCTTACAAAGGGAAAGGGATTCGATATTCTGGTGAAGTAGTACGCCTCAAAGAAGGGAAAAGTTCTGGTAAAAAATAGATAGAACAATTCGTTGCACGCTCTATCCCATAATCTATAATAATTATGAATAGAGTGTTCACTTCTTAGAGTAAATAAAAGGAGTAATTCATGATTAATATCGTGGCTGATAAAACAAGACGCTATAAAAAACGAAAGTTACGAAGCCGAAAAAATCTTCTTGTATCGGAAGATCGACCTCGTTTAACCGTTTTTCGATCTAATAAATACTTATATGCACAAGTATTAGACAAATCTAATAAAGTATTAGCTTCTTTTTCTTCAATATCCAATGAATTAGGTAGTAAAAAAATCAGTGGTAATACCGAAGCTGCTGCTATTATTGGACAAAAAATTGGAGAAAAATTGAAAATATTAAATATCACAAAGGTCGTATTCGACCGAAACGGTTATTTGTATCACGGAAAGATTAAAGCGTTAGCTGATGCTTGCCGTAATACAGGAATCGAATTCTAAGGGCGAGGAGATAAGATGGCTGAGATTCAAGAACTACAAACAGAATCGTTAGAAGGAATAGACACTCCTGTAGAACAAACTTCTAAAGAAAGACCTTCTCGTGGTGGAAGAAACAATAAAAACAACAATAGAAGAGATCGTAGAGAAAAACCAGATACTGTAGCTTCGGAATGGGAAGAAAAAGTAGTAAGCCTAAGACGAGCAACAAAAGTAATTTCTGGGGGACGTCGATTCCGTTTTAATGCTATGGTTGTTGTTGGAAACAAAAAAGGACAAGTAGGTTTAGGCTATGGAAAAGCAAATGAGATTGCCGATGCTATTAAAAAAGCAAAAGATAAGGCTATCGCTAATGCTTTTACAATTCGACTCAAAGGAGCAACGATTCCTCATGAAATTCTAGGGGAATATAAAGCTTCTCGAATTCTCATGAAACCTGCAACCAAAGGAACAGGGGTGATTGCAGGTGGTGCAGTGCGTCCTGTGCTTGAATTGTTAGGAGTCCATGATATTCTTACAAAATCGTTAAGATCATCAAACCCTATCAACCTTATTAAAGCGACTTTTAACGGATTAACACGATTGTATAGTATTGAAGATATTGCTACAAAACGTGGAAAAACAGTAACTGAATTGTTTTCCAAATAAATAGAGGGGCGCAAAATGGGTCATATTGAACTGATAGCAAATGAAGGCGCTTCAAAGAAGCGTAAGCGAGTAGGTCGCGGTACAGGAAATGGTACAGGGAAAACCTGCGGAAAAGGTCATAAAGGGCAAAAAGCTCGATCTGGCGGTGGAGTACCGTTATATTTTGAAGGGGGGCAAATGCCTCTTTACAGACGTACTCCAAAAAGAGGTTTTAAAAACATTTTTAAAGTTGTTAATAATGTTATCAACTTAGAGTCTCTTAACGCTTTTCCTGATGGTTCGGAGATTACCCCAGATTTACTTTGTAAAGCTGGTCTTATTAAAGATAATGGGAATCCTATTAAATTATTAGCACGGGGATTTGGTGATGTTACCTTTACTGCAAAAAATATTAGAGTTCATGCTCATAAAACTTCTGAAACAGCAAAAAACATCTTAGAAAAATCTGGTGCAACAATTGTGATGATCGGATAAATTGTTAAGAAGGTGATATGTCTGTTTTAATAAATATGTTCCGAATTGAGGAATTGAGAAAACGTCTTTTTTTCACATTGAGTGTTATGATCGTTGTTCGTATTGGCACTCAAATTCCTGTACCTGGAGTACAGCTTAATAATTTATTAGCTGCGATTGGTACGGAATCCAACAGTTTTCTTGCTTTTGTTAATTTGTTGAGTGGTGGAGCGTTAGAAAGAGCATCGATTTTTGCACTTGGAGTGATGCCTTATATTACATCTAGTATTATTATGCAACTGCTAACGGTTATTATTCCCGCATTAGAAAAAACGGCAAAAGAAGGTCCTGAAGGGCGTAGAAAAATTCATCAATTTTCTCGTATTGGTACCTTGATTGTGGCATCACTACAGGGGATTATTTATGGAAGTTATCTTGTCCAGTTTAATAATCAAACTTCCTTACCTTTTATCCTATTAAGCTCTACGCAATTTGTTATTTTATTTACCGTATCGGTAGCTACAGGAACTTATGTGTTAATGTGGTTAGGAGAACAGATCACCGAAAAAGGACTGGGGAATGGTGTTTCGATTATTATTTTAAGTGGTATTATTGCTCGTTTTCCACAGGCATTTTACACCTTTATTAATCGGCCACAAGATCCTATCATGGCTTTGCTTTTAGTTGTGATGTTTATAGCAATCATTATGGCTGTTGTTTTTGAAGAGATGGCACTTCGTAAAATCCCTGTACAATATTCCCGAGGGGGAGCAATGGCTGGACCTTCTTTTTTACCATTTAAAGTAAACCCCACCAACGTTATTCCAATTATTTTTGCTTCTACAGTGTTAGTATTTCCTATTCAGTTATCTCAGTGGTTTGGTACGAGAGCTCCTTGGCTTAACGCAGTATCACAAGCACTACAACCTGGAGAATTATGGTATTCTATTGTTTATTTTTCTTTAATTTTGTTTTTTGCCTTTTTCTATATAGAAATTGAGCTTAATCCTCATGATATTTCTGAAAATTTACGAAGACAAAACGCTTTTATTCCTGGAGTGAGACCAGGACAAGAAACAGAAGTATTTATTTCTAATACCTTATACAATCTTACGTTACCTGGTGCTGCTTTTATAGGACTGATTGCTTTATTACCAACGTTTATTGTTAACCGTCTGCGTGTTCCTGCTGATATTGCTTATTTGATGGGAGGGACTTCGTTAATTATTATTGTTGGGGTTTCTTTAAATACACTGAGACAGATAGAATCTTTTCTTACGATGAATCATAAAGAAGGTTTCTTAAGCCCAAAAAAGAGAACATATTAATATGAATAAAAAAATTATCTTTTTAGGGTATCCTGGTTCAGGTAAAGGGACCCAAAGTTCTTTACTAAGTAAAGAGTTTGGATTTTTTCATTTATCAACTGGTGATGCTTTTCGACAGATGATCAAAGACGGCAAAGGTAAAATTGCAGATCAAGTCCGAACTTGTCTCAATGAAGGACAACTGGTGTCAGACAACTTAACATTTGAAGTTGTCAAAAACAGTCTTCTGAATTTGGATCAAGATTGGATTCTTGATGGGTATCCACGTAATTTAAATCAGGCTAAAATTCTTAATGAATTTTTTCCACCAACTGATGTTATCCTTGTCGAAATTGATGAAAGTATTATTTTTCAAAGATTAACTGGTAGAAGGCTTGCAAAAAGATCTGGGAAGATGTATAATATATACTTCCATACACCAAAGTTAGAAGGAATCTGCGATGAATCTGGAGAAGAATTAATTCAGCGTGAAGATGATAAACCTGAAATTGTTCAGAACCGTTTGGATGTTTATCGAACAGAAACCCAACCCCTTATTCAATACTATCAAGATCAGGGAATTCTTTATAAAATACAGGGGGATTTGCCGATTGAAGAAGTATATCAAAATATAAAGGAGGTTTTAGAACTTTGATGATGGATAAAGAAGATGTTATAAAAATTGATGGAATTGTTTTAGAACAAATGCCAGCAGCGGTTTTCAAAGTTGAATTAGAAAACAAGCAACAAATATTGGCACATATTTCTGGCAAAATGAGGATTAATCATATTAAAATTTTAGCCGGGGATAAGGTTAGCTTAGAACTTTCTCCTTATGATCTAACAAAAGGGAGAATTGTATATCGTTATAAATAGAGAGGCTATTTCATGAAAGTGAGAGCATCAGTAAAACCTATGTGTGAAAAATGTCGCACCATTTTAAGACATGGGATTCTTAGAGTTATTTGTGAGAATCCAAAACACAAACAAAGACAAAAAGGTCAAAAAAGAAGCTAAGGGAGGAATCCATGGCACGTATTGCCGGAAGAGAAGTACCAAATAATAAAGCAGCGTGGATCGGACTCACTTATGTTTATGGGATTGGAAGACATTCTGCATTAAAAATTTTAGATCTTATAAAGATTGAAAAATCAAAAAAAATTGGTGAACTATCAGAAGAAGAATTAAATCTTATTCGTGAAGAGATTGATAAAAGCTTTAAAGTGGAAGGCGATCTCAGAACAGAACGTTCTATGAATATCAAAAGACTTATTGATATTGGCTCTTATAGAGGATTGCGACATAAAAAAAGATTACCTGTCCGAGGTCAACGTACTAGAACAAATGCACGCTCTTGGAAAGGGGGTCGTGCAAATGCGATTAAAAAGAAGTAAGAAGGTGATGTAATGGCAACCAAAGCAAAAAGCTCCACTAAGAGAAAAAAAGAGAAAAAAAACATCCTTGAAGGAATCGTTCATATTCAAGCAACTTTTAATAATACATTGGTAACCGTTACTGATATGAATGGAAATACCATTTCTTGGGCTAGTTCTGGGGTCGGTGGCTTTAAAGGCACTAAAAAAGGTACTCCATTCGCAGCTCAGTTAGCTTGTGAAAAAGCTATGGAAGGGGCGGTCTTTCATGGTCTTCAGAACGCACATATTCGCGTGAAAGGGCCAGGGCCGGGTCGTGAATCTGCAATTAGAGCAGTCGATTTAGCGGGAGTACACGTGAAAAGTCTTCGTGATGTAACTCCAATCCCTCATAATGGATGCCGTCCTCGTAAAAAACGACGCGTCTAATCATACATTATTATTAGGAAGGTAGGTTATGGCGCATAGAGAATTGTTAAAAGATTTAATTCTCCCTTATGAACTAAAATATCAACATAGTACATATAACAATACTTATGGAAAATTTTATATTTACCCTTTTGATAAAGGCGTGGGTGTAACGATTGCTAATTCCTTAAGAAGAACGTTACTTAGTGCTATTCCGGGATACGCTTTTGCTTCTGTAAAAATTGAAGGCGTAAATCATGAATTTGATTCTATTCCTGGAGTAAAAGAAGATATTACCGATATTATTTTGGCTCTTAAAAAGGTTTCGGTTTTTTTAACAGACCAGAGTAATAAAAAACATATTCGCGTTGAAAAAAAAGGGGCAGGGTATCTTACTGCTGGAGATTTTCAAGTTGATCCTACAGTAGAAATCGCTAATCCCGATCTTTTAATTGCTACATTAGAAGATTCTGCTCATATTATTCTAGAATTGGATATTGAGTTTGGTCGAGGTTATCGCTCTGCAGAAGATGCCTTGGCTCAGATCGATGAAATCTCTGTTATTCCTATTGATGCTATTTTTTCACCTGTTGACCGTGTAAATTTTTTGATTGAAGAATTTCGAGTCGGAGAAAAAACGGACTGTGAAAAAATTGTATTAGAAGTTTGGACAGGAGGAACAATTAATCCTATCGATGCAGTGGCTGACGCTTCTTTTATTCTTAAAAGCTACTTCTCCATGTTTATGAATTTTGAAGCAGTGGAAACTGTAGTAATGCCAGGGATTGCCGAGAGCTCTAGTGTTGAAGAAGAAGTTCTTATGAAAACCGTAGAAAGTCTGGATCTTTCTGTACGGTCTTTGAATTGTCTGCAAAGTGAACATATTGCTACGATAGGACAATTACTCACCTATTCAAAAGAAGATTTGATGAAAATCAAAAACTTTGGTAGAAAATCATTAGTAGAAATTGATGAAAAACTTTCCATGTATAACCTTAAGATTAAAGAAGATTAATGTTTTTCTATAAATTAACAAAAAATTAAGGAGCTTAATGATGCGTCATGGTAAAAAAATTGCAAAACTCAGTCGTACAAGAAGTGCTCGTAGTGCTCTTTTTCGTAATCTTGCTCAATCCTTGTTTAAGTATGAAAGTATAAAAACGACACTTACTAAGGCTAAAGCACTCAGACCTATTGCAGAAAAGATAATTACTAAAGCGAAAACGAAGGATCTTCATCATCGAAGACAAATTCTTGCTAAAGTATATGATAAAAAGATTGTTGTCAAATTATTTGATGATATTGCTCCTCGTTTTGTAAATCGTAATGGTGGATATCTCCGAATTACAAAATTAGGTCAACGTCAAACTGACGGTACTGAAATGGCTATAGTTGACTTTGTTGATGGCGAATAAATTTATAAAAAACCTCTCATAATGAGAGGTTTTTTATTATCTTATTAGATCTATACTTTTTTATTTTCATCGAAAAATAGTTCTCCTATAGGTCGATTCGCATGTATTCTTTCGATTGTTTCACCAAATAATTCAGCAGAACTTAAAATATACAATTTTTTTCCAATTGTTTCTTGTTTTTCTTTAGGAATTTCGATTGTATCAGTAATAATAATACTATCTGCGGAACTATCTCTAAGTCGTTGGGGAGCATCTTGGGATAAAATACCGTGAGATGCTAAAACATGTACACTTTTTGCTCCAAGAAACTTCAAACGTTCCGCTGCTTGGCAGATTGTTCCTGCTGTGTCGATCATATCGTCAATAAGAATTGTGTTTTTTCCTTCTATTTCTCCAACTAAGTTGAGAATTTCCGCTTGATTTTTTCGTTCTCGTCTTTTATCAAAAACGGCAATTCCTGCATTAAGGTGTTTGGCAAAATGTCTTGCTCGTTCTAACCCGCCCACATCAGGAGAAACAATGACCCAATCTTGATTGGCTTTTAATTTTTTTTGGACAAAATGAAAGAAAATCGATGAAGCAAATAGATGATCCACAGGAATATCAAAAAAACCTTGAATTTGAGCAGCGTGGAGATCCATCGTGATAACTCTTGTTACTCCTGCTTCAACAAGGAGATTTGCCACTAATTTTGCGGTGATAGGGACTCGGGATTCGGCTTTCCGTTCTTGACGTGCGTATCCAAAATAGGGAATGACTGCACTGATTTGACCAACGGAGGCTCTTTTTAATGCATCAACAATGACTAAGAGTTCAAAAATATTCTTATGACCAGGATTGGAGGTGGATTGAATAACAAATACATCTCTTCCTCGAATATCTTCTTCTATACGGACAAAAATTTCTTGATCGGCGAACTCTGTGATATAGGTTTCTGTAAGAGAGATTCCTGTATATACAGAAATATTCTTTGCTAAAGAAGGATTACTTCTTCCAGTAATTAATCGAAGTCCTAATTTACTACTCATAGAAATTCCTTAAGGATAAATAAAAACCCTCTATTAAATGATAGAGGGTTATCTGGGGTGGATGGGATCGAACCACCGAATGTCGATACCAAAAACCGATGCCTTACCACTTGGCGACACCCCAGTGTTTATTTGAGTTTTTAGCGTAGCTTATTCAGCATAATAAGCTTCTAAAATAGCACTCTGCATACGATCACGGAATTCAGAGTTAATAGGATGAGCAACGTCTTTAAGCTCACCACTTCGTGTTTTTCGAGAAGGCATTGCAATGAAAAGCCCTTCTCGACCGTCAATAATTTTGATATTATGAATAACAAAATTATCATCGAATGTTATTGAGGCGTATGCTTGTAATTTGTTAGCATCTCCTTCAACCTTTTTAATACGGATATCTGTAATTTCCATAGTAGCCTCCTCCCACATCCATATGATGCTGTTCAAATAGATTGGATAAAAATTGTTGAACTCATGTAATGATGTTCAATGATAGTTTTTGCTTGTATCAAATCCTGAAAATCTCTATAAAAGAGAATGAAACTAGAACCACTGCCAGTCATAACAATTATTTCTGGAGACAACAAATTACAAATGTCTTGCTTAATGACATATAAATTACTGTTGATATATTCTAATTTCTCATTGAATATATTATATATTATCTTTTTAAGATTGTCAATATCCCAAGAATGTTTTTTTAAAAAATGTTGATTTTTTAAAGAATTTTGTTGATAATCGTATGATAGAGCTTGAAATGCCTTTTGAGTGGAGCTGTGAATGGGCGGAGTGAATATTAATAAATGGGTATTTGGGGCAATCTTATTTGGTAAAGGAGTTATTTTTTCTCCTTTACCTTCTACGAGAGCCATTCCTCCATAAAGAAAAAACGGCACATCACTTCCCACCTTTTGTGCAAGATCGATACATTCAGTAATATCGACCTTATAATAAGAAGCTAATACTTTAAGGAGGTAGCCAGCATTACCACTCCCTCCCCCTAAACCTGCTCCTATAGGAACATTTTTGGTGATTTGAATCTCAAAAGAATCGTCAATATGAAATTTTTGTTTGAACAAACGTAAGGCTGTTGAAACGGTATTTTCGTTGGGAATATCATTGGTATTAGAAAAAATAATCTGGTCATAAGCAGCACTCTTAATAATAAAATCATCACCCCAAGGAATTTCATAAAAAATACTTTCTAGGTAATGATACCCATCATGAAGATCTTTGCCCACAATATCTAAATAAAGATTGATTTTTGACGTAGAAGTAAAGGATAGATTCATAAAGATTCCTCCAAATCATCAAGAGAACAGCAACGATCACATTGTTTCGCAAAATCTAAGTTATGGGTCGATAAGATTAGGGTTTTATTTTGCTCTTTCACGAGGTTTAGAAGGAGATCCTGGAGCTTATATGCATTATCTTTGTCTAATGACCCAGAAGGCTCATCAGCAAAGATAATAGAGGCATTTCCCGTTAATGCTCTAATCAAGGCGATTCGTTGTTTTTCTCCTCCTGATAATTCATCAGGAAAATGATGGAGACGGTGTTCTAGCTGAAAATAATGAAATAATTCTAAGACTTTTTGTTGATTTTTTTTATTCAAACAACGATTAATTCTTAGGGGTAATAGAGTGTTCTCCAGAGCGTCTAAATCGTTGAGTAAGAAATGATGCTGAAAAACGAATCCATAATGTTGAGATCGGAATAATGCCGATTCTTTTTCGTCTAACTGGGTAATATCTTGATTATTAACGATAATCGATCCTGAATCTACGTAATCTAAACCTGCCATTAAATAAAGTAAGGTTGTTTTTCCTCTTCCACTTGATCCGACGATGGCAAATGATTCACCCTGATTGACGGTAAAACTAATTTGAGAAAAAATAGAAATTGTGCCTTGGGCATAACTTTTTGATATTTTATTGACGCTAATCATCTTTATGCTCTCCTATATTTAAAAAGCCCGTTTTCTTAGAATTTCTGCTGCTTTGAATTTTTTAGAAATTAATGCAGGGTAAACTGTAGCAATTAGAGTGCAAAAAATTGCAACACATACGGAAAATAGAATATCACCCCATTGAATTAAGATAGGAAATTCCTTTAGGTAGTAGACATTTTGATTTAAGATGTTAAATTGATAAGAAATTTCTTGACGAAAAATAAAAGCGTATAATCCAAGCGCTGAATTAACGATAATCTCTATTCCTTGGATTATATTGTTGAAGTTCATGCTGAGGAAGACCCCTAAAATTACCCCTATTGTTGAGGCGGTAACCCCTAAAAATAATCCTGTCCATAAAAATGATGACACATTTTCTTGGGGAGTCATTCCTAGTGTTTTTAATAAAGCGATTTCTTCTCTTTTGTCTATGATCATGGCGGTCATTACGGCAAGAATTCCAAAAAATGCCACACAGAAAAAAATTAAAAGTAGGACTCGAATGATTTGCTTTTCGTTTTGGAGGGCGGCAAGGGTATTAAGATTAGCAAGTTTCCATGTGTTTATTGAGAAAGGAAGAGTTGTCGTAAGGGTACGTGCGAGTTTTTCTGGATTTTGATGGTTTTGGATACGGATTCCGATGTAAGGGGCGTAACCTTGAAAAGAAAATATTTCTCCCGCATCATCAAAAGAAATAAAAGCAACACTTCTATCTAAGAGCCCATCACTTGCTGAAAAAATCCCTGAGATTTTGAAACGATAGGTAATTGTACCGAAATCTTCGTCATAAGTTAGGATTTCTAAAAAATCACCAACAAAAAGAGCCATATTACGGGCGAGAGCTTTACCGATCGTAATTGTGCGAGAGGTATTAAAACTCCAAGTCCCTTGTTCTAATTGAAAATATTCATTAAATGTAGGATCGTCTGTAAAATTTGATGGATAGGCTTTGAGGAGAATCCCAGCAGTTTCTCCATAGGATTTGAGAAGAGCCTCATTTTGAGAATAAGGGTAAGCGGTGGTTACTTCAGGATAGGTTTTGATTTGTTGAATAATCTCTTGATAGGCAGGAATCCCTCGACCTATGGATAAAACAGATATATGAGAGTCTGATTCGGCCAGACGTCTAAGATAATGATTGTGTAGACCATTTGCTAGGGATAAGATCAAAATAGAAGCGGTGACCCCAATAAGGATCGATAAAAATGCTAAACGAGGAAGTAATACAAGGCCTGGTGAATCTGATTTGGGTAATAACCTTCGTGAGGCAAGGTACCAAGAAAGAGAATAATGATTGCGAAGATAGGATAATATTTTATTATACATAAAATATTATACGATAAAAGCTATTTTTTTTCAATAGTTCTAATTTTGGTGATTATTTGTCGTATCGTTTGGCTGGATAAGATACTTCCTAAACAAGTATTTAGGGGGTAAAATTATTGTTTTTTAAGGATCAAAGAGAATAAGATTGTCTCATCTATTGTTTGATTGAAAATATGATATGTGTGATCTATGGATTTACGTATACCTATGGCACTTATTTCTGTATTGGTCTCTTTAATAAGAAGGTAATAGGTTTCCGTTAATAGATTTTCCCAAGTACCAGTTCCATTGACTTTTAGAGAAATATATTGTTGACTTTTTAAAGGATCCAAAGTATAAATTTGAGTATAGCCTTTATTTTTTAGTTCAGTAGTAATATTATTAGAAGAAGTGGAGAGTATGGTAAAACTTTCTGATGATGACAAGTACCCCTCAGAAGCATTTTTGATTATAATTTTGTTATTAAATATATTACCTAGGCTCACCCTATCTTGGGAACTTGTAGAGATTATTTTAAATCCATTTTTGTTAAAGAAGTAAATAGTAGCAGTGTTTTAGGTAATATTGTTAGTTATATGTGTGTATTTGTATATCCATTGGGTGAATCCTCGGACAGCCCTGGGTTGTTTTAGGGCATCTCTGAGCCCTTCGTCTAAAATGGGGTCGCTGGTATTTATAGTACTATCGGGTAATATGTTATTATCATTAGTAGCCTCATCATCAGGGAGTGTAATGTTGGTGTCCTTGTTAGAAGGAGTGGAACAAGCACTAAAAATATACTAAATACTAATAGAAAATTTTTCATGTAAATTCTCTTATGAAAACAATCTCTCTTTTAAATAAATATTGAAGAATTAATTGTTCTTTTGTGATAAAATATATCTTTATATATTAACCCTATATTATTATTTGTCTGACACTTGGATAGTTATTTATATAAAGTTAAAAATTGGTGTACTTAAAAATATTTGGAGCTTATTTCTTTTGAAAAACTTGAGCATCTCTTAATCCACCAAATGCTCCTTTGGATAGTATATATTCATTTGCTCCACTTGTTCCATCTAATATGATAAATCCCATGCTTGTATCGTTTATTTTAGCCAAATTTGGGTAGTAACCAGTTCTAACACCATTTGTCCAAACACCAGGTCCAGAGAGTTTTTTTGATACCCAACATCTAGATTTTGCATGTGCAAATATATATATATTCTTATAACCTTCATTAGTCAGCTCAGCAGTGATATTAGCATTATTAAAATTTCTTATCGTAAAAGGAGCTGAAGGTGCTGTAAATGTACCCTGATCAGCTTCATTACGAACTATTTCATTATAAAACACAACCCCAAATCCTTTGCCGTCATAAGAAGTTGTACTAACATATCGGAATATATTATTACTAAAAAAGTAATGATCAGCTCGCTTCAAGTTAGAACCATCAATTGTTACCCCGTTACTTTGCCATGTCCATTGGGTGAATCCTCGGACAGATTTGAGTTGTCTTAGGGCATCTCTGAGACCTTCATCTAAAACAGAGTCTCCAGTACCTATAACACCATCGGGTAATATGTTGTTGTCATTAGTAGTGCCTCCTCCATCATCAGTCCCATTACCGTTATCAGACCCTCCTCCATCATCAGGGAGTGTGATAGTGGTGTCGTTGTTGGAAGTAGTGGAACAAGCACTAAAAATTAAAAGTATACTAAATACTAATAGAAAATTTTTCATGTACATTCTCCTTTTATTTTAAATAATTAATATGATTATAGAAAAAATATAAATATTAATTATCGTTATATATCTATTATAGAATATGATAACAAATTGTCAAATATTTATTAGGTAACTAATAACGGCAAAAATAGAATGGATAAAAATCAATTTTATCATCCTAATCTAGCTTTGTCTCATATTTTTTATTTTTCCTAAATTTGAAAGGAGTTTGATCTTATTTCTTTTGGAAAACTTGAGCGTCTTTGATACTTTGTTCTACGGTGTCATTAAGTTTATATTCGTTATCTACCCCTATCGATCTTATTCGTATAATAATACGACGTAGTTCGGTATTGTTTTCTTTAATAAGATAGTGTTCGGTGTGGTTGTTGAGAACAGGGGAATTTGCCCAAATACCAGTCCCCCCCAATTTTTGAGATTCCCATACTTGAATTTTTTCAGGGCTTACCGTATGAATTTGGGTATAACCTTGACTTGCTAGTTTGGCAGTAACGTCATTATCTAAAGAATCTCGTATATTTAAAACTGCTGAGGGTAATACTAACTTACTTTCTACAGCAGATTGAGCTACAACTTCGTTATTTTGTTTTTCATCAGTAGATTTTGTGAAGATAAGTTTTAGCTCATTTTTACCAATAAAGAGATTTACTGCGAATTTGAATGTATTACTATCTGTTGTTTCTTTGTCAATTAATAGCCATTGGGCAAGTCCCTGAGTAGAGCTAATTTGACCAAGTGCCTCTTTGAGACCTTCGTCTAAAATAGGGTCGCCGGTACTAACAACGCCGTTAGGTAGTTTGATGCTAGTATTTTTGTTAGGAGCGGTAGAGCAAGTAGCAAAAATTAGAATTGAGCTAAATAGTAATAGAGAGTTCTTCATAAAATCCATCCTTTATAAAACAGTATTTATTATTATCTAGTAGTGTTAAAATAGATAATAACATTAATTGCTATTATATCATTATATGTGAAATGATGATTCTATGTCAAGGATTGGGATAAAATTAACATAGGATTAAGAAATTTTATATAAGTTTTATGATTGTCTTAGGGAGATAAAAATCATTTCTTTTTTAAATTTTGGGCATCTTTGATTACTTGGTCTACAGAGGAGTTAATCTCATATTTATTGTTTTCTCCTTCGATTTTATGGATATATATTTGACTTAGTTCTGTTTCGGTTTCTTTCATAAGATAAGAATCAGGATCATTATTGGGAGTATGATTTTCCCAAATACCAGCCTCCCCAAGCTTTTTAGATCCCCAAAACTTGATTTTTTTAGAAATAAAAGTAGTGATTTCGGTATAGCCTTTACTTTTTAGTTCGGTAGTAACATTTTTTTTGAAAGAATCAAGCACGGTGAATATTTCTGATGAAGAAAAAGGACCCTCTGATACAGATTTGACAGTAACCTCATTGTTAAATTCTATATTATATCCCGGGATAGACGTTTTTCCATCTTGTGATCTTATGCAAACAGCTTTGAATGTATCCTTACCAAGGAAGAAAATTATCGCTCTTTTAATAAGAACTCCCCCGATAACATCGCTTTTAATTAACATCCATTGAGTAAATCCTTGAATAGATTCGATTTGTGCAAGAGTATCTTTAAGACCTTCGTCTAAAACAGGGTCACAAGTTCCTATAAAACCGTCATCCCCGTTATTATCGCCCCCATTACTATCACCATCGCCTCCGCCACTATGATCGCCATCACCATTACCGTCATCAGGAAGTGTGATATTGGTGTCTTTGTTGGAAGTAGTAGAACAAGCACCAAAAATTAAAAATACGCTGAGTACTAGTAGAAAATGTTTCATGTAATTCTCCTTAATTAAAATATTATAGATTTTTCAATAGAAAATAGAAATATTTATTGTTTGTTAGTAATCTATGGATTACTATATAATTATATGTAAAATAATAATTTCTTGTCAATCTATTGCTTTATAAATGATTTTGTGTGTAATACCGAAAATTATATAGCTCATTGAAAAAATATATTTTTTCAATGAGCTGGAGATGTTTGACAAAAGGTGTATTTTACTCTATAATTGAAATTATAATTTGTATATTAATTCTATTAATAACTTGAAGTTCTATTCTTACAGGTGTATCTTATGTTAGATAGTCATTCTCATATTCCAGCTTATATACAGATTAAAGATTACTATGCTTCTTTAGTACAAAGTAAACAACTCCCTGAAGGATCTAAATTACCTACCGAACAAGAAATTGCTAATAAATGGAAAATTAGTAAAATGACGGTACGTCAGGGATTGCAAATACTTGTTAATGAAGGCTTGTTGTCGACTAAGCGTGGGGTCGGTATTTTTGTGAAAAAATCTCAGATTGAGTTAGATACCCTATGTTTTTCTTCGTTTTCTTCTTTGGAAAAAGATAGAATTACTACAGAAGTCTTAGATTTAGATCAAGTATCATCTCTGTCAATGTCTTGGAAAAATGAAGTTATAGGGGATAAACTATGGTATCTTAAACGTTTACGTTTATTGGATCAGCAGCCAGCGATGATTGAAGTATCCTATATGCCTGTGGAATTATTTCCTCATCTCACAAAAGAAGATATGATATTATCTAAATATGCTTATGTAACAAAAGTGTGTGGCTATAAAATCTCCTATAGTTCGAGGTTTTTTTGTCCCTTACTTACGGATCAAACGGTATCAGATCTCTTATTAGTTCCCTTGAATATTTCTATTATTAAGATAGAATCATTCGCCTATTTGTATGATGGAAAATTATTTGAGTATGAGGAGTTATATCACCATCCTGAACGATGTAAAATTCAAGGAACTCTCCCTTATAAACACTAAGATTTTTAGATAAAAATATAAAAAGAGCAGTATTAATACTGCTCTTTTTATTTATGCTTTGTTTATACTTCCAAAGATTTTCATATTATGGGAGACGGTGGTGATAACATATTCTTCGATTGTTTGGAATAGTGTTAAAATATCAGTTCCGTTTTCTATGGGATTTTGTTGCATAATCGATTCTACGGTTCGAAACTCTGATTTACAATTGCCTGTATAAAAATTAATTTTGTTGATTCCTAAGCGAATCGCTTTTTGGAAATCTTGATCAGAAATACCAGACCCTCCATGAAGTACTAAGGGTACTGATACCGATTAAGCGATTTTTTTTAAGCGGTCAAAATCTAAATTAGGCTCTCCTTTGTAATTACCATGGATATTGCCTATTGATACAGCAAAACAGTCAATACCAGTACGTTGTACAAAATCCGTTGCTTCTTCAGCTTTGGTAAAGTACTCTTCTCCTAAATGTGAGGCTTCTAATCCTCCTATTGTCCCCAATTCTCCTTCTACGGAGATTCCAAGAGCATGGCAAATCTTGACAATTTCTTGAGTGGTTGCGATATTTTCTTCATAAGGTAAGGAAGAAGCATCGATCATAATGGATGAAAATCCATTTTTGATACATTTCATGATCGTAGGTAGGGTTAAACCATGATCTAAGTGTAGTACTACGGGGATTGGTGAACGCTGAGCCATTGTAACGGCTGTTAGGGCAATATCTTCTATTTTGAAAGCATTATCTATAAGATGCCCCTCTGCAATTTGGATGATAACGGGACTATTATTCCTTTCTGCTGCTTTTAGAATTGCCTGTAAAAAGTCATCGAACTGATATTAAAAGCTCCAACGGCATATTGTTGTTGACGGGCTTTTTTGAGTGCTTCTTCCATAGTGATGATAGGCATATTAATGACTCCTTGATTTTGATTTGAGTAATGCGAGTAGTAAAGCAGAGATTACTGCTCCGATTAGAATTGATATTATAAATAATAGGGGGCTGCTGGCTAGCGGAATGACGAAGATTCCTCCATGTGGGGCTGGGAGAGAAATATTAAAAATTTGCGTTAGGATTCCAGCGATCGTTGACCCAACGATACAAGATGATATGACCCTAATAGGATCTCCTACTGCAAAAGGAATAACTCCTTCGGTAATAAAGCATGCCCCCATAAAATAACAAGCATCTCCAGCTTTTTTTTCAGCATCTGACCATAATTTTGGAAAGAAGGTTGTACAGAGAGCTAAGGCAATAGGGGGTACCATACCTCCAGCCATCATGGAGGACATAAAATAAGCATTTCCTGAGGTAAATGCTCCATTAGCAAATATAGCTGCAGTTTTGTTGATTGGGCCACCAAGGTCTGATGCCATCATCGCCCCTATAACTCCTCCGATAAACGAGCGGTTGGCAGGATCTAAACCGTTTAAAAAATTGATTAAAGATTCCATGACCCAAGCGATCGGTGTGAGTAAGGGGGTAATAATTAATCCTGTCAATACGATACTAAATACAGGGTAAAATAGTACTGGTTTGAGAGATGCGATATTTTGAGGAACATTTTTGAGGATTTTTTTGAGGAAATTAATAACATAACCGGCAATAAATCCTGCAATAATTCCTCCGAGGAAACCTGTTTTCCCTTTGTCGGCGATTATCCCAGCGACCATTCCTGGCATTAGGGCGTTTTGTCCCCCTACGCTATAAGCAATATAGCCTGCTAATATGGGTACAATAAATCCGAAAGCCTCAGAGCCCCAAGTACTTAGAAATCCTGCAATAGGATTGTAACTTTCATGATTGGGATCACCTGCAAAGATTCCAAAAGAAAATGATATCCCTATTAGGATCCCCCCACCAATAATAAAGGGAAGCATATTGGCAATCCCATTCATTAAATGTTTGTAAATACCAGTTTTTGTGTTTAATTGAAATAAATCTCCTGTATTTTCTTCGCTGGAAGTAGGAGATAATTTGCCTTCTATAATTTTTTTTAGAAGCTCTTTAGGGTGTTTTACTGCTTCCCCTACAGCAACTTCAATGATTTTTTTACCAGCGAATCGTGATTTTTCTACTACCTTATCCGCTGCTATTAGGATATAGTCAGCCGAAAGAATAGATTCTGGGGATAGAGGAGAACCAATACCATCAGATCCTTGTGTTTCGACCTCTATGGTGATTCCTAGATTTTGTGCATGTTTCTTGAGATTTTCTGCAGCTATATAGGTATGGGCAATACCTGTGGGACAGCTGGTAACCGCAGCAATTTTGATATTCATTATTTTACTCCTTAATAATATTTTGAATATGATGAAAAATATTTTGATTGGTATTATTTTTATTGGTTAATAGGGTTATTAATTGGTCATTAGAAGCCAACATCGATATTTTCACCAAACTATCGATAAATTGGTTGTTGGACGTTTGAGGGGCTAATATACAAAAAAATAGGGAAGCTGTTTCTTGCTCATGGTAGATGATGTCTTCCTTAGTGGTGATGATAAAGATTGAAAGTTTAAGAATAGAAGCCATTCTCACATGAGGCATAGCGATATGATCAGTAATGATGGTTGGGGCCTCTTTTTCTCGTTGATAGAGAGAGATAATAAGATCATCTTTTTTACTGCAGATGAGATTTTCAACAGCTTGATCAGCGATAAATTCGAAGAGCTGGCTCTTGGTGTGAATATTTTGATTTAAATAGATATACTTTTCATTAATAAAAGTCATGGTTACGACTCCTTTTGTTTATTTCTTATTATATATGAATTACAGATTATTGCAATACTATAATTATTATAAGTTATTATAATTAAATAAATTAACTTCTACTGTTTTTGATATCACTTCTTAAAAATCATTAATGAGCAATAAAAAACGCATCTGTGAATAACAGATGCGTTAGTATATTTTGATAGTGATTGATAATAATTAACGTAAAACTTTATTAACGGCGTGGTTTAGCATTTCGTCTTCGGTTTGAATAACTTTTTGATTGGCTTCGTATAAGCGTTGTACCTCGATCATGCGTACCATTTCATCGACAGGTTGAACATTCGATTTTTCTAAAAATCCTTGGAGGACTTTGGGATTATCAATATCTTGTGCTTCTCCAGAAAATTTACTTTCGGTGTAGAGGTGATTTCCTTCTCTCACCAAATATCTTGGGTGTTTGAAATTGACAATTTTTAATTTACCTAATGATTGTTCGGGTGTCCACTCATTACCGACAACGGTGGTAAATTGGTCATAAGGGATTGTGGGGTTGATTAAAATATTTGCTTCTTTATCAACTTTAAAATTATTACGAGCCACTTGCAGGCGTCCTTCTGTACCGAGAAGGTAGTTACCATTGTTGTCAACGACGTAACCATCCCCTGAAATAGTGAATTTACCATTTCTACTATAACGGATACCGTGAGGGGTTTCTACCGTAAAAAAGCCATCACCTTCGAGAGCGAAATCGAACTGTGCATCTGTCTGTAACAAACTACCTTGCTCAAAACGAATATAAGATTCGTTGTATTCAACGCCTGTACCTATTTTACCAGCAATAGGAGCTTTATCGTAAGATCCTAAAGGGAATTTAACTTGACCATCATCGTTGATTCGACGTGCGAGCATTTCTGGAAATGCTTTCATAACGGCGGTTTCTCTTTTGTATCCATCGGTGTTCACGTTTGCCAGGTTTTGGGCAATAGAATTTATTGATTCTTGAAGGGCAAGCATTCCGCTTGCTCCAGTGTATAATCCTTTAACCATAATAGTTCCTCTCTTTCCATGGATTCCCTAACTATATCATCGGATTTTATAAAAAACAATCAAGATTTTTCTTATTATTTTTTTATAAAATCCGAAAAATACAATTAGGTTAGGAGTTTTCTATGGCAGTAAATCAATTTATCCGACGACTTGCTCATGAAAAAAATTACGCGAAAAATACCATTAAAGCATATCAAAGCGATTTACAAGAGTTTGAGGTTTCAATACAAAAAGATATTCTTGATGTAGATAAAAATGATGTTTTGGATTATATCTGTAACCTTAGTAAATCCCAAGAAATATCTGTAGTAAGTATTAGGCGAAAAATTTCTTGTTTGAGGTCGTTTTATAAAGATCTTCTCCGAATGGAGATACGTAAGGACAATCCCATGGAGAAGGTTGTTCTTCCTAAAATCCAAAGGAAACTCCCCAACCTCGTTAGCGAAACAGAATTGGATGAGCTTTTCTCATTATTTGATAATACTACGGAACAGTTTCCCTCTTTGAGAGACTTAATGATTTTTGAATTATTATATTCTTGTGGTCTTCGTGTAACAGAATTATGTGAATTGACGCTGGGGAGTATCTATTTGGAAGAAAAAACTCTCCGCATCTTAGGGAAAGGAGGAAAAGAACGCCTTATTCCTATGGGAATGCGTTTAAAAACACTTTTGGAGCATTATCTTCCCATTCGGAAAGAGTACCTTAAGGGAGTTGCCTGTCCTTATGTAATTACGTCAAAATTTAGAAAAAAAGTATCCCGAATGTTTATTTGGAAGGTTTTGAAACAATATTCCCAAGAGTTAAATATTACAGAACTACATCCTCATATGTTGAGACATGCTTTTGCGACTCATATGCTTGCTCATGGAGCAGATTTGCGTTTGATCCAAGAATTATTAGGGCATAGTGATTTGGCTACAACAGAAATTTATACCCACGTTGCTCACGAAAAATTATATGATACCCTTATTCAATATCATCCAATGGCTCAAGAGCATAGTCTATAGACAGTTTTTTTTTGCTATTATTTTGTTTGAAAGCAGTAAAAGACTCACTAAAAATGGTGCAGACTTTTTTACGTTTGAGATTGTAGTCAGTAAGTAGTTCGATAATAGATCCATTAAAATCCATGATTTTGGTGAGATTAATCACAATATTGTGTTTTGAATGATTCGCAAAAATAAAAATAGAATCTTCTCCATCCATATAACGTTCTATCCCCCATAAATTACAATCTTGGATTACAAAACGAAAACGACCTTGTCTTAGAACAGGGTATTTTTTTCGGAGTTTTAACAGTTTTTTGTAGAGATTAAAAAGATCTTTATTCCATTTTGTTTTTGTCCAAATCATAGAACGTTCTAAACCAACTTTATAGAGCCCGATTTCTTCACCAAATAAAATCTTTGGAGTCATTGACCCTAGGAGTTGGAAACAAACACCTCGTGCAGCAACGGTGAAATTTCTTTTACTAAGTTCCCAAAATGATAGCTGATTGTCTGATAGAACAAAAGGAATCATCGCTATATCTTGACAATATTCATAGGCAAATCGTCCTAAGAGACCAAGACTAGCGTAGAAATTATCTTCTTCTAAAAAAATATCTCGTAATAAGCAGGATAAAGTGAGATGTGCTTGGCATGTTGGAAAGTAGTTGAGAGTTTTTCTTAAAACAGAGGTTTTAGAAATATCTCCAGAAACATAGTCAATAGGGAATTTTTCAAAATAGGAGATATATTTTTCGAAATCTAAGATTGATTTTGGAGTGGCTAGGTGGTAAATACCAGTAATATCTGAAGGAGTAATAGGCTCGGAAAGGTGTGTTTTAATTTCAAAAGGAGAGGTTGACCATTCATTGTCTTTGAGTCCGTTTTCTCCATAATATTTTTGGATATTATGGCCATTAAGTTCGAAAAATGCATAAATAGATTCTTCGTTTGGAATATCTAGGACGAACATATAGTATTCTATTGAACCTTCGATAAAGGTACTTTTACCGTGAATAGTTTGCATTCCTTTTAGGGTTTGGATGTTTACGAAGACTTGTTGCCACAATAAAGGATCAATACCAATCATTAATACTAGGTGATTGTTTTTCACAAAAGATTTTTGAATATCAAAAATTACTCCTTGATTATGAGAGGAGCCAATTTCTAAAATGGCGATTTCTTTGGTAGTACGAAGACTATCTGAGAGAATTTCTCCGTCTGCTTGGAATCGATAACGGTATATCCCTTCAGGAAGATTGAGCGTTGTAACAAAACATTGCTTTTTTTTACAAAAAGACAATTCTTTGTTGATATGCTCGGGGAAATCGTCAGATAAGATAGAGACGGTTTTATAATGCTGAGCTGCTAAAATGAATTTTATTGGATATTCCATACCCACTCTTGAATAAAATATTTTATTAATATCGTTTATTACGATGACGTAATTATAAAATATTTTTGAAAAAATAGCAAATCTTGATTCTCCAATAATAAAGAAAACTAACAATTATCGTTTGAGAGCAACTGCGGAACCAAGCATGTTATCACTTGTCTGAATAGCACGAGAATTAAATTCATAGGCTCTTTGTGCAACAATCATATCAACCATTTCGGTGATTGCTGAGACGTTAGACATTTCTAAGAAACTTTGTCTTAATGCTCCAAATCCCTGATCGGCTGGAGTACCTTCTACAGATAATCCCGATGCAGGGCTTTCTTTAACGAGATTCTCTCCAAGATTCATAAGACCTGCAGGATTAATAAATCGTCTTAGGGTAATATTTCCAATTTCTCTAGGGTCTTGTTCTCCAGCGACTTTGACGCTAACGTCCCCCATTGGGGTAATTACCAAAGAAGAAATTTCAAAATTATCAGGTAGTTGAAGGCGGGGTAAAAGATAATAGCCTTGAGAAGTTACAATATTACGATTAGCATCAATTTTGAATGTGCCATCTCTTGTATATGCAGTAGTACTATCAGGCATTTCTACGGCAAAGAAACCTTCATCTTCGATAGCAATATCTAAGACATTCCCTGTTTGTTGGAGGCTACCTTGGGTATAAAATTTTTGAGTTCCAGAGACTTTTACCCCTAACCCTGTTTGAATACCAATAGGATGTTGGGTTACTTCTGAAGAAGGAGTCCCTGCAAGACGCTGGGTTTGGTATAAGAGATCTTCAAACTCTGGTCTTGTCCGTTTGAATCCTGTAGTATTAATGTTGGCAAGGTTATTGGAAATAGTATCAATGTGAAATTGCTCTCCGACCATTCCCGAAGCAGCTGTCCATAAAGAACGCATCATAATCATCCCTCCTAGTAGAGTCCTTCTCTTTCAAAATAAACTCTCTCTATAAATATCGGAAGAGATTGATTTTTCTTTAGAAAAATGCGAGACGAAGTCGACCAATTGTTCTTATCCAGCAGAGCTGTGATAGGTAATTTATCTTTATTTCTCTGGAATAGGCTGATTGTTTTTTTTACGATATTGTAGTATAATTTAAACAGATTGTTTCAGAAAAAAGAGGGGGAATTTGATGTCTACCTTAGAAGAAATTAAACTTATTATTCTTCAGATTGTACAAGAGACGGATGTCCGTAAGCCTGATCTTTTTTGTTCGCGAGAACTTTTTTTAGAACTTCTAAAAAGATCAGATTGTCAACCTCACCCTCTCCAAAAAGATACGGTTGTTATGCTCCCTAATGTTTATTGGACGCAAAATCTTTCTTTATCGATGCCTAACATTATAGCGCATACGCACCGAGGGGTTTTAATTTTACAATACTTGGAGCTTATTGCTAATTTTATTATTAAAGAACATGGATCTATTATCCATGTACAAAATGTTGTTAAAGACCTAATAAATAAACGAAAATAATCTTTTTTATATCGATGAATCTTATCTTGTGTAAAATATTTTATAAATTTTTTAAGATTGATATTCACATAAGGAATAGTACAAAATGCGATTGAATACATTAAAAAATTTTGTCCACCATATCAAACAAAAAATCCCTCTGAATATAAAAATTGTTGCGGAGATTCGTTTGATGTGGGCTGATATTGTTGGTGAGAAATTTTCAGGTTATAGCCAACCTTTTAAGTGTGAATATGTTTCTAAAAAAGATGAAAAAGGAAGTAATACAGGTGAATTTCATCGTCGTTTATTAGTTTATGTAAAAAATGATATTACTAAAACTGCCATGACGGCATATACTGCTCTTTATTTAGAAAAAATCCCTAAAAAACACCGTATTCATTCTTTACGTTTTCAATATACAGGTGTTCCTTTAATTTCTATAGAAACTCTCTCCCGTCCACAAGCTCCTATTTATTGGATTTCTGAGGAAGAAAAACAAAATCTTGTTCATAAGGTAAGAGAGTTAACCTTGTCTCCTGACCTTGAAAAAACAATGATTGATTATTTAATTGTTTGCTGGCATCAAAAAAATAGGGATAATAAGGTATGATAGAATATCAAGACAATTTTTTTCATCATTTATCAGAGTTTTTTGATCAATATTCTTTATCGTACCCTAATATTGCTGTGGCGGTATCAGGGGGGAGTGATTCAATATTTTTAATGCACACCTGTGCTAGAATTTCACAAAATATTGTTGTACTTCATGTCAATCACCAAACACGTCCTGAGTGCCAGAAAGAAGCTACTTTTATTCAAGATCAATGTCAACAGTTAGGGCTTTCTTTTGTCGAACTGAAAGCTGAAAATCTTTTTTTAGCAATGCCTAATTTTGAAGATCAAGCACGTCGAGAACGCTATCGTCTTTTTTTAGAGTATGGGAATCAATTCCAACTCACCCATATTTTAACTGCTCATCATCAAAATGATGTTGTAGAAACAGTGTTACTAAAATTATTTCGTGCTTCTCCTAGTATGTTTATTCCTTCTTTCCGTCTCTTAGACAATCAATACAAAATTCAATTATTCCGACCGATGTTGGGGCTTTCCCAATTATTTATCAAATCTTATTTATTAGAGCAAGGCTTATTATTTATTACCGACTCGTCTAATAATGATACGAAATATCTAAGAAATTATCTTCGTATAGATATTCTACCGTTATTAAAAAATAAGATAGCAAGCTTCGATCAAAAAATCATTTCGTTCGCTCAACAGAGACAAGAAGAAAGCGATTTTTTGATGGAGTATATCAAACAAAGAGAACAAGCTTTGTTTTCTGGTTTAAGTTCTGATGTTAACGAATTTTTACGAGAACATCCTATTATCCAACAGGGTATTTTGAGAAATAAGATTCGTACTTTTACGTATAAAGAAATTTCTCGAAAACAGTTACGAGATATGATTACAAAAATTAGAGAGAGTCATTCGGGGATTCTATTTCAAGATGATAAAATTGAATTAATTAAAGAACATGAGAAAATTAAATTTATTTCTAAAAATGAGAAAGAAAATCTTGAAAAAAATGTATTAATCATTCATAATAAAAAGATATATTCCGAATTTTCAGATTGGAAAATTTGTTTTGGTGATGGCTTACGTTTTGATCGAGAAACGGATACAATTTATTTGCGATCTGTAGCTTCCGACGATCGAATTGCTTGGAATATTGGATCAAAAAAAGTTAGTCGATTATTGGCAGATAAAAAAACACCAAAATCAGAACAAGCTTATGTCATTATTAAAAATAGTGAGATTGTAGGACTGTTAAGTACAAAAATCACTTATATTATTCCTCAACAGAGGGATAAAAATCATGGATTATTGATAAAATCCACCAAGGGAAGGGAATATGAAAAAAATAGAAGTATTATTTTCTAAAGAACAGATTGCCGTTCGGGTACAAGAAATTGCTCAAGAAATCAATCAATATATTGGTGATGATGAGGCGGTTATTATTGCCAATCTTAAGGGAGCAGTTCACTTTTATTCAGATTTATTCCGATGTCTTACAGGTAAGGTGAAGATGGATTTTATAGAAACACAAAGTTATTTTAATAATAAAAGTTCAGGACATGTGAAAATTATAAGAGATTTATCCGAAGATATAGAAGGTAAAAAAATTGTTATTGTAGAAGATATTTTAGATACAGGTCTAACTTTTGAACATATTTTAAAACATATTCGTTATTTTCATAAACCATTGGATTGTAAGATCTGTGTTCTTTTGGATAAAACAGAAAATCGAAAAGTGATGATTATGCCAGATTGGGTAGGTTTTGAAATTACTAATTACTATGTTTTGGGATATGGACTAGATGACGACCAATACTATAGAAATCTTCCCTATATAGGTCATTGGGTATAAAAATATTATATTAAAAAAGAAAACTCCATAAACAAGGAAAAATGATGGGTAGAAAAAAAACAAAAAAACCTCAAGGGAATCAAGGAATCACAATAGGAATTTTTCTGTTGATTACTTTAGGTTTATTTATGATATGGTCAAGATTTGATCCTCCAGCTACAGTAGTAGAATACTCCAAATTTTTTAATATGTTACAACAAGGTCAAATTCAATCTCTTTCTATACAAGGTCAAAAAATAGAAGGGATTATCATGGGTACAGACCCAAGTAGTTTTGTTACTATTATTCCTATGAATGATCCAGAACTTCTTCCTTTATTGAGGGAGCAGAACGTCTTAACTGAAGGAAAAATTGTCCAAAACTCTGGTGCGAATAATTCTTTTTGGTGGATTTTAATTATTACCGCTGGGGTATTAATGCTTTGGTCAGCTTTCTCCAAAGGCGGTGGTGGTGGTGGCCCAGGTCAGGCGATGAATTTCGGAAAAACAAAAGCCCGTTTACATGATGAGACAGGAGAGAAAAAACTCTTCAAAGATGTTGCTGGAGCAAATGAAGCGAAAGAAGATCTTGAAGAAGTAGTGGAATTTTTGAAACATCCTAAAAAATTCTTAGATTTAGGGGCAAAAATCCCTAAAGGGGTTTTATTAGTTGGCCCTCCTGGAACAGGAAAAACATTGTTAGCAAAAGCTGTTGCTGGTGAAGCAAATGTTCCATTTTTTAGCGTTTCTGGATCAGAATTTGTTGAAATGTTTGTCGGTGTTGGTGCTTCTCGTGTGAGAGATCTTTTTGCTAATGGACGTAAAAAAGCTCCTGCTATTATTTTTATTGATGAGCTTGATGCTGTTGGTCGTGCAAGAGGCGCAGGTTGGGGTGGTTCTCATGATGAAAGAGAGCAGACTTTGAATCAGATCTTGGTGGAAATGGATGGTTTTGATTCGTCAGAAGGTTTGATTATTATTGCAGCGACTAATCGCCCTGACATTTTAGATCCTGCTTTAAAAAGACCAGGACGTTTTGATCGGCAGGTTGTTGTTGATCGTCCCGATGTAAAGGCTCGAGAAGCGATTTTAGAAGTACATTCTCGTAAGAAAAAACTTGCCTCCGATGTTAATTTAGAAGTTATTGCAAAAGGGACTCCAGGATTTACTGGAGCTGACCTAGAAAATCTCACCAATGAAGCAGCTTTAAAAGCAGGAAGAGATAATAGAAAAGAAATTTCTAATTCAGATTTTGAGTTTGCTAAAGATAAAGTCATGATGGGGGCGGAACGGCGTTCTATGGTGATGACCGATGAAGATAAACTTACTACAGCATATCATGAAGCAGGACATGCGGTCTCTGGTCATTTTCTCCTTTTGGTGGATCCTGTCCATAAGGTTACGATTATTCCGAGAGGACAAGCGTTAGGGGTAACTTTTTTCCTTCCACAAAATGATCGCTATTCTTACATCAAGAAAAAAGTAGAAGAAAATATCATCATGGCCTTAAGTGGTCGTGCTGCTGAAGAAATCATGTTTGGAAAAGAATATATTTCTGCTGGTGCTCGCGGAGATATAGAACATGTTACTAAATATGCTCGTTCTATGGTATGTGAGTGGGGAATGAGTGATTTACTTGGTCCTGTGCAGTATGGCGAAAGTGATGGCCCTGTATTTTTAGCGAAAGATATCTCTAGCCGTAAAACCTACTCCGAAAAAACCCATGAAGAAATTGATTCCGAAATCAAAAAAATTATTATAGTTGGCTATGAGAGAGCTTTAGAATTACTACGCCAACACCAAGATCAACTAATTGATCTTGCAGAAGTTTTATTAGAAAAAGAAACAATCTCTTCTGATGAAGTTTCACAGATTTTGGGTATCGTGGATCGCCCAAGATTTCCTGTATTGGATGATTTCCGCAAACGTCATCCTGCACGGATTGTAGTACCTGTTGAACAAAATTTAGAAGAAAATTCTGAAATTCCAACAGATCAAGAATAAATACTCTAAAAATTTTAGTCAAAATAAGCCCCCAAAATCTTGGGGGCTTATTTATTATCTATTTGAGAAAACTCTATAAACCCCGTTTGAGATTATTTTTTTGTATAGATCACAGCGTTTCTAAGCTCTTCTTCTACAGAATTGTAGATTTTATATTCTTTTCCTTTTACAAAATCAATCTCAATAAAACTACGTTTTTTATCGGTCTCTTTCACGAGAAAGTATTTTGGCTTTAAGTCTTCTGGTTTTATCGCTTTCCAAATGGGCGTTAAAGCGCTCCACTGCTTACCTATTGAAAGAGGTAGGGTGTAAATTTGCGTATATCGTTCATCGATTAGTTCTTTAGTAACGTCTTGAATACCATGTTTGATGATGAATGATAAGATTGTAAATATACTCCCTTCGATGGCAATTTTTTTTGTGAGAATGGAGTTGGCACTCATAATAGTTAAGCATGTATAGTTATTATTATCGAAGAAGTAGTTATAAACAGTTTTGTTTCTTGGGTCTTTGATAATTAATTCCCACTGGGTGAATCCTCTGACCGATTCAACTTGGTTGAGAGCATCTTTGAGACCTGTATCCAAAATATAATCACCCGTACCAACTACCCCATCAGGTAGGGTAATAATTTCATTAGTTATTCCGCCTCCATTTGTGCCTCCTCCATTTGTTCCACCACCTGGTAGTGTTATGTCGTCATCCTTATGATCTCTATCAGAAGTTGTGGAGCAAGCTTCTAGCAGGCATAATATGCTTACTATTAATATTAATTTTTTCATAAAAATCCTCCTTTTTATAGAATATATTGATCTGTCCTTTTGAATATTCTTATCCCTATTAAGGATAATAAAATAATAATTGTTTGGCAAGAGTTTGTTTTCTTAGTAAAAGTTACTATATTTTTAGTGCACAGTGATTCTATGGTCTTTTCCTATTAAGTCAATCAATTTTATAAACCTTAGATTCTGACTATTGTTGTTTCCTTGAAGGATACTTATTATTAATTATGATCTATTATTTTTTTGTGAGATCGCGATAATTGTTTCTTCTTCTAAAAAATTAGCTTAAGTTTCTCTTTAAGATCTTCATCTAAAATAGGATTATCAATACTAAATACACTATTGGAGGGGTAGGACTAAGTAGCTGGAATAAAATTCTTATATATCAATAAGGTGATGATTATTTATTTGGAGATATAGTTTATGAATATTCCTTCTACGATCGTAGAAGGAATATTTTATTTGGAAATTATTTTTTCGTGTAGAGTAGAGCTTTTTGGAGTTCTTCGCCTACGGAGCCTGTAAGTTTATATTCTGTCCCTTTAACGAGATTGATTTCTATAATACTCAGAATGGAATTAGTTTCTTTAATAAGATAATAATAAGGTTTTAAACTTCCTTGTCCAATATCTTCCCATATAAGTGTTGAAAAGTTCCACTGTTTGCCTTTTGATGGGGTAAAAGTATAAACTTGGGTATAGTTTTGAGCTGACAGTTCTGTTGTAACATCGTCATTCCCATGCTTTATAGTAAAAGATAATGTTAAAGTGAATGATCCTTCGATGGCAACTTTCTTTGTGAGAATATTATTAGTACTAGTAAGATTAATAAAAGCGAAAATATTATTAGTAAGGAAGAGTTCACGGACATTTTTATTTGTTGTATTACTCAGCAATTCCCATTGGGTGAAACCTTTTACAGAAATAACTTGCCCGAGGGTATCTTTAAGACCTGTATCTAAAATATAATCACCCGTACTAACGACACCATCAGGTAGAGTAATGACTTCATTCGTACCTCCGTCAGTACCACCACCTCCGTCAGTACCACCACCATCATCAGGTAATGTAGGATTGGTGTTTTTGTCGGGAGTATTAGAGCAGGCACCTAAAAGACAAAATATACTAAGTATTAGTATGTATTTTTTCATAAGAATTCTCCTATTATTTGTTATTTATAAGATAAAAACAGAAGTGTGAGTTGTCAAGGTTTTAGAATAAAACACTATTGAATACTATCATGCAAGATAAGCAGATGACAGCATTTTATTTAAAAAAAATAGACATCTTTATAAAAAAGATGTCTATTTTGTGGTTTTGTTTTATGTCTTAGAAGTATTTTTATTAAAAATTATTCTTTAGTTTGTTGAGTTTGAGTGTTTTCTTTAGCGATATTTTTAATGTCATTAAATAGAACAAAAACGGCTACTGTTAATAACAAAATAATTCCTGCTTGTTCAATTACCGTAATGATTTTTTCTACAAGAGGATTGTTTTTGAAAATACTTCGTGCAGTATTTAAGATAATATGCCCACCATCTAATCCTGGGAAAGGAAGTAGATTGAATATTGCTAATGCTAAACTTAGCATAACCATAAACTTAACTAATAAAGCACCATCAAATGTTTTTACAATATCTCCAGTAATAGAAATAATCCTAACAGGGCCAGAAAGATTTTGTTGGACATTCACTTGTCCAGAGAATAGCTTGACTAAAGAAGCTTTAATTTGTGAGATAATGCTAGTAATGTTTTCTGTAGCCATAGAAAATGCCGATCCAAAGGAGCTTGCTTTACGAAGGATTTGTATTTGTTGGGGATATTCTGCTTGAATGCCGATTTGTTGGAGTACGTTATTTTGGATCGAGATGGTATTTGTTTGTTCATTTCGAACTATGGTAAAACTTAAAGGTTTTCCTTCTTGAACTTTTTCAACGACAGAATGAAAAAATTGAATAGGAGTACTATTGATTGCAATAATTTGATCTCCTACTATAAACCCTGCTTGCCGAGCGGGCGAATCGTCTAAGACTTTACTAATGATCGCAGGAGATACTGGTTGAACGCCAATTAAATCAAGACCTGTTGCAAAATCAGGAATAGTAGTAACGGGAACTTGGTTAGTAAGATTATCACGAACATAATAAACTATTTTTGTTGCTTCTGTAGATGAGGATAAAGCGACGGGAATATCCATAAAGTGGTTAATAGATTTATCGTTAATTTGAATAATAAAATCTCCACTCCGTAACCCCGCGGTATAAGCTGGGGAATCAATGAGCGATTGGTCTTGTGGGGAAACAATTTGTGTTGGGACATAGACTTGATTGGAAAGATGGTATTCTTTAAATCCTATACCAAACATAATGACCATGACAAGGTAGGCAAAAATAATATTAAAAAGACTACCACCGATAATAGTAAGAAGACGAGCCCAGAGAGGACTGTTCATTAAAGCTCGAGGATCGGGGTCATCAGCATTCTCTTCGTTACCGAATCCACAAAATCCTCCAAAAGGGAGCCGCCCAATTTGGTAATATGTTTCACCGTACTGAAATCCCCAAATAGATTTGCCCATCCCAATCGAAAATACATCAACTCGGACATTACACCATTTTGCCATTAATAAATGTCCCAATTCATGGACTGCAACGAGAATACTTAATACAAGTATCGCAATAATAATACCAAAGATATTTAGAAATAATTCTGGATTCAACATATATGTTCCTTTTTTGTATTTTAGCGGTTTCAATAATGAAGGTACTAGTACTCAATATTGTTTTCCGAAGATATTACGTATTAATTGAGAGTAATCTATATTTGTAAGATATCTCCCCACAAGGCATTCATCGCTAGTGCGGCAGCCACAGAAACGTTAAACGAATCTAATTTTTTTGTGGATGCTAGAGATACTTTTTCGGTACAGAGGGATTTAATACCTTTTCTAATACCTTCTCGTTCCGAACCTAAAATAAGAGCTGTTTTTTCTTTTTGAGTTTTAAAGGAATATAAAGAAATTTTAGATTCGCTTGCGAGTGCTAATACATCAAAATTTTCAGCTTTCATCAGATCGATTTCTGTTTTGAGATTATCAACATAGGCTAGAGAGATTTTGTAGATTGCTCCAGCGGATGCCTTAATTGTTTGTGGAGTGATACGAGCAGAATTATCTTTGGGTAATAAAATGAGATCAGCCCCCAAGAGAAGGGCAGATCGGATAATTGCTCCCAAGTTACCAGTGTCCGTAATTCCATCTAATAATAATACCCGATTAATATTATGATAATTTCGTTCATAAGGCTGATCTTCGGTAATAATATTATTGGGGAGTATCATTTCTGCAGCAATTCCCTGATGTTTTTGTGTATCAGAAATTTTATCTAATTCTCTTCCCGTAATAAAACGTACTGGTATATTATGTTCCCTGAGGAGGCGTTTTAAACCAGGGTATTTATCACCTTTTTCTTCATCGATCCAAACCTGGCTTAGTTGGAGCTTTTCTAATAAAGCCTCTTCAATAGAATTTCTTCCATACACAATCATATTGTCTTATCCTAAAATAAGAATAGGGATCATTTTTACAATCTCTTCTTATAGTTTTTATTTTTTGAGAATATTTTCGGTTTCTAAGGCGATCATTAATTCTTCGTTAGTTGGTATAACAAGGGTACGGATTTTTGCATCATCTGTAGAAATATCTTCTAGTTTGGAACGACAAGCTTTATTTTTTTCGGGATTAATAGCAATTCCTAAAAGACTGAGATCTTTGGTAACTAAAGCTCGAAGATTGGTGTCGAATTCCCCCATTCCTGCAGTAAACACTAAGGCATCTACTTGACCGTTGAGTTCTACAAGATAGGATCCTATCGTTTTTCTGATGGAATGGGCGAGCATATCAATTGCTAATTGGGCGTGTGTATTTCCATTAGTAGCTGCTTCTTCGACATCTCTCATATCACTGGAAACTCCAGAAATCCCCTTGAGTCCACTTTCTTTATTGAGAATATTAGAAATCTCGTTGGTGGAGCAGTTTTGTTTATCCATAATAAAAGGAATAATTGCAGGATCGATACTTCCACAACGAGTACCCATTATTAATCCTTCTAAAGGGGTAAATCCCATAGAGGTATCAATACATTTTCCTCCTCTTATTGCAGCAACACTAGCACCATTTCCAATATGGCAAATAATTAAATTAGTATTTTCTACACTTTTGTTGAGTAGTTGGGATGCTTTTGGGCTTACGTAAGCGTAGGATGTTCCGTGAAAACCATAGCGACGGATTTTGAATTGTTCATAATAATGGTAAGGGATTCCATACATATAGGCTACAGGTTCCATTGTCTGGTGAAAAGCCGTATCAAAAATAGCTGTTTGTGGGGTATTAGGTACAATTTTTTGACAAGCACGAATCCCCATAATATTAGCAGGATTATGGAGAGGAGCTAGTTCACAGAGTTTTTCTACTTCTTTTAAGACGGCTTCATTAATTAGAACTGTTTTATTATAGATTTCTCCCCCGTGGACGACACGATGTCCAATGGCATCGATTTCATCTAAACTGGATAAAACGATTTCATTACCTTTTATTAAAGAATCAAAGACGACCTTTAGAGCTTCTTCATGATTGTTGAGAGGAGTTTCAAAGGAAACTTTTTTAAAACCTTCATTAGTATATCCAATAATTGATGCTCCTAATCCAATTTTTTCAATGACTCCTTTGGCAATTACATTTTGATCAACGGTATTGAGTAATTGATATTTAAGGGAAGAACTTCCCGCATTTAGTACTAATATTTTCATCATTAGTCTCCTTCAAATTAATAATAGTTCTTTCCTTGTTTATGTTTATTATATGAAACAAGCGATGATTTTATCAATCATTAACCCACACTAGAGCCTGAAAAAATATCACCAGGGTCTATTAGAATCACTTGCGATTTGTCATCGCTAGACGCAGCAAGGAGCATTCCTTGAGAGAGTTCTCCTGCGAGTTTTGTTGGTTTGAGATTGTAAACAATAACGATATTCCGTCCGATTAATTCTTCTGGAGTATAAAATTCCTTGATTCCAGCCATGATTTGACGTTCTTCTGTCCCAATTTGGACAATGAGCTTTAATAGTTTACGAGAATTTTGAGGAATTTCTGCAGAAAGAATAGTCGCCACTCGAAGATCAATTTTTAGGAAATCTTCAATAGTAATTTCTGGTTTTGCCTCTTTAATAGGAGCTACTTGTGTCATTTTTTGTCCTGATTGTTTTTGTAATTTATCGATTTGTGTGGTGATTTCGGTATCTTCTATTTTTCTAAAAAGAATTTCACTAGCATTAAGGGCTTGACCAATAGCCAAACTACTCCTCATGATGGTGGATAGTCGTTCTTGAGAAAGGGGATTTTTTTGTCCAAGCATATTCCATAACTTATCGGCACTATGGGGAATAATACTAAATGATGCAAATGCCAAAATTCTTAAGGTATTGAGACAGACGTTTAAGACTGTTTTTAAACGTTTGGGGTCATTTTTTCGCAATTCCCAAGGCTTCATCTCATCAAAATAACGATTCCCTTCTCGGGCGATATCCATCATTAATTTACAAGCCTCGCGAACTTTGTATTTTTCAAATGCGGAGAATAACTCGTTTAGCTTATCATCCAAATAAGAAAAATGTTCGTTATCTCTGGTAGAGTGTAGGGCTGGAGGGACTTCTCCTCCTTCTTTATGAACAAAGGTCATGGTACGATTGACAAGATTTCCATAAATATTAGCAAGCTCATCGTTGTTTCGCGATTGAAAGGAAGTCCAAGTGAAATCGGCATCTTTTGATTCAGGAGCATTCGCAGCAAGAGCGTACCGAATAGAATCAACAGGAAAATCCTTTACAACATCATGTACCCATACTGCCCAATTTAATGAAGTAGAAATTTTTTCTCCTTCTAATGTGAGATATTCATTAGCAGGAATATTATAAGGGAGGATCCAATTACTATTTTGTCCCATAAGAATAGATGGCCAAATGACAGCATGGAAAGGAATATTATCTTTTCCAATAAAATGAATCATTTTGGTATCAGGATTTTGCCAATATTCTTTCCATAAATCTGCTTGACCAATTCGTTCTGCCCATTCGATAGTGGAAGAGATGTACCCTATAGGAGCATCGAACCAAACATAAAGCACTTTATTTTTTGCATCTTCGATATCGATAGGAACAGGAATTCCCCAATTGAGACTTCTGGTGATTGCTCTTTCATGAAGTCCATCGGTGCGAATCCAACCCAACATAAAATTGGTAACATTGTCTTTCCAGTCTTTTTTGGATTCGAGCCATTCGACGAGTCGTGCTTCAAAATCTTGTAGATTGAGATACCAATGCTTTTCTTGTTTGATAACAGGCTTAGATCCTGATAACGTACTTTTTGCATTTTTTAATTCAAAAGGGGTCAATAATAAGCCACAACGGTCGCATTGATCACCACGTGCTTTTGTGTATTCACATTTTGGGCAAGTCCCTTCGACATATCGATCGGGTAGGAATCGTTCTGCTTGCTCATCATAAAATTGCTTTTCTTCTTTGACAGAAAGATGGTTGTTGTCTAGGAGAGTGAGAAAGAATTGTTGAGATAACTCTGCGTGATGAGGGCGTGCTGTACCTGAAAAATTATCAAAATCAATATAACATTGATCGAAAGCTTCTTTAATTTCATGATGGTATCGTGTAGCAATATCTTTAGGGGCAACATTCTCAGCTTCTGCTGTAATTGTTATGGGAACACCATGTTCGTCTGTCCCACAGATGTAAACAACTTCATCTCCATGTAAACGACGAGAACGCACAAAAATATCTGCTGGTAGATATGCTCCAGCTAAATGCCCTAAATGAATTGGGCCATTTGCATAGGGGAGTGCTGAAGTTACTAAATAGCGTGCCATTGTTTTAATCCTTAAATAAATTTGAGTTTATGAACGTTCTGTATGTTCGGAAATGTACTCATAGATCCATAGGAACATCCAAGCTCCTAGGATAACAGCGATAAAATTAATATTAAATGGATTTACTAAAAGATATTTAATATAAGGGATATCGAGTAGAAATTGAAAAATTGGAAGTTTGAAAATAAGATCAAAAATAAAACTACCGAGAATCCCTCCAATAATCCCAACAATCATGCCCGCCTTGAATCCACCAAAAAAATCTTTGTTGTCTAATTTAATATAAATATAACTTTCTATAATTCCAACAACAATAAGAATCAATGTGGATAACAAAATATTTTTAAAATCCATAAGTTCCTCTAAGAATTTTGAGATTTAATTTTTTGTAGAAGTTCCAGTAATAATTGATAAGCAAAGGCAATAAAAAAAGAAAATACTAAGAATTGCTGAATAAAAAATACTTCTTGAGTTTCCATAGAACGAGGATCAACTTCAAAATTAATAAACTCCACAATTGTCCATAAATAGATAAAACTTGCAAGAATAAAATAACCAGCTTGTACAGGATCTCTTCTAAGAAAATAAATAGCACCAACAAACCCAAGAATGACATTAATAATACCAAATTGATTAATATGGTACTGCCATAATGCCCAAATTTGACCAAGAATATTACTATAGTCATCAGATCCTACTGGGTATTGTTTCCTAAGCATATGGTTGAATAAAATATCTAAACTTTGAGTATCTCCCCAAGAAAGCGGTTTAGGTTCGACAAGAGGAGCAATGGCTTTGGCACGAATCCACATATAGAGGTAAATAGAAACAGCAAAGATTAAAAGCCACATGGCGATTGTAAGAATAAAGAAAAAATAATCGACCCAGTTATTTTTGTATCGTTTATGTAAATCTTGCCGTTGAGAAAATTGATAGATGGTGGTCATCACTAAAGGAACACAGACTAAAATCCCATTTATTCCCCCTAAAAAAATAAAGGAGAAAACAATTATTCCTACAACACAAAGAAAAAATAAAGCGTGCGTTATGTCGAATGTATTTCTACTCATAGTAGAAAATCGTTGTAGTTTATATAAATAGTTTTGACAAATATAAAAACTAAGCCATATAGGAATACAAAAAATCGCTGTTAAAATATAAGGAACATGCTGAGGAAATATCAAACGATATTCCCCTTGAAGGATTTGCGGAAAAAGCATATGAGGTTTAATGGCTGAGATCACTAAGATAAATACAGCCATTATACAGACAATTCCTAGAACAATCATTGGAAATTTACGTTCTTGAAATTGTTGGATAAAATCTTTCCCTTTAAATGATACCAAAATAATCATAATAGGGATAAGTAAGATTCCCCAAGCAATAATATACCAAATAGGAATTTGATGATTGGTGATTGATAGCCCCATAAAAAAAGCTAGAAGTAAAGTGGTACGAGGAGCTAACCATAAATTATCTTCTTCATTTCGGTAAGACATAATTTCTTCATACCAAATAATCATAAGAAAAAATAGCACAGATGATAATGCTGCATTAAGAGCATAAACTTCTGCCATAACGGCCTGAGACCAATGTGCTTTAGAAAAAGCAAAAAGTAGGGAAGCAGCAAGAGCAGGAAAATGGACACGAATATCAAAACTTTGAACATTTTTATTGAATCCTAATAGTTTTACCATAGATAAATAAGTAAATAATACAGTGATGGCAGCGGACACCCCAGAAAAAATATTCATTTTATAGCCAATATCAGAAAATCGCAAAAAGGTAAATAGCTTTCCTATAATACCATAAAGAGGGAAGCCAGGTGGATGACTTGCTCCCATATTATAAACCGTGGTAATAAGCTCTCCAGAGTCTCCTGCTGTAACAGAAGGGTTGAGAGTTTTGAAATAAACCCCTAAAGATAATAAAAAAACAAATCCTGCTAAGAAAAAATCAATTTTTTTCAAAAGATATGGATGGTATGAATTAGGATATAGTTTATCAAATATGAGATGATTTTGAGACACAAGAAACCTCTTTACTATATTTTATTTAGAAATAAAATCTTACTAATTTCATTTTATTTGTACAAGATTTTTATATTATAAAATTATTATTAAGAAAAATCAAGTATCAATATTCTTAATAATATTTATCTTAGTTATTACGAGTAACAATAGATTAAATAAATTATAGCCTTATTTTAAGATAGGGATCTATAAAGAAAAAACTACCGAAGTATTTCAGTAGTTTTTTCTTTATAGATATAAAATATTCAAATAATTGTTTAGAATTTACTGTCCAGCAGCTTCGTTTGCTACCGCTTGGTTGGCATTTTGAATCTGTTGAATTTTTCTACGTGCTAAAATTTCTTCTGCTAAAATTTTAGACATAACAATTTTTTTCTTCATAGAATCTTTAGCAAGCATTTGCCAAATAGCTTCATCGTTGATGTCCTGATCTTCACGAACAATAGCAATATCAAAATCCATCGTAACATCTCTAACGTATCCAATAAAATTAGGATCAACATTTCCTGCAGGTTTATAAAATGCAAGAGAGTCAAATTTAATATATGGGAAAGAATAAGGATATAAAGGATTTTTTATAGGAGTCCAGCTATTAGGATTGGTAGAATATTGGGTATTATTCCAAGCGACTCTTCTCCAACCTTCATGGTAGATGGATCCCATACCAAATTCAATTTCTTTACCCATTTCGTTTACAACTTTGACTCCATAGTTATAGTTGTAGTTGAGTCCATAAACCCAAGATCGAACGTTTTTAATTTGTCCTACATTAGCGAGTATACCAACGGCTAAACCGTTATCTTGGTCGTTTTCATCCTGAGAGATAAATGTTCCATTAACATAAGTATGAGCAAAATAAAAAGGTTTTTTAATTGCAGCCCAGAATGGATTTTGCCAAGGTTGAAACTGTAAACGAACCCCTAAAACATTACCATACTGTTGGCTAGGTGAGTTTTTGGTAACTGATTCACTAAGATTTTCTTTTGTAGTTGCAGACGGATTTAAAACAACTTTCCAGTTTTCTAAATTCCAATCTTCTGTCTCAAAATTAAACTCAGGCCAACCAAAATTACGGATGTCAAGATCTGGATTATCTGCAATCGCTTGTTCATATAACTCTTGATCTGTATTCATAACCTGAGCAATATTGTCATTGTAGGTTGTGAAATCGATCAAGGAACGTTCAACTGCAGTAACAGGTGCCAGCACACCCAAAAATAACATTAAAGATATAATAGATCTTCCTTGTTTCATAGGTCCTCTCCTTAGGAAATTAAACTTTTTACTTTTTTCTCTCTATTTAAAATAGCATTATAATCTAATTGTGCTATTTTTTTTTATGATTGTCAAGTAAAAATTAATTTTTCACTAATATTTTGTCGGAAACGACCGATAGAAAAGTTTAGTTTTTTAGGATTTTTTTTATTTTTTTCTAAAAACACTTCATTTATTGATATTCCATTCCCCAAATCATGGTTTTTCCAGTTCCAAATAAGAGGAGAACCCTCTACAAGAAACAAAACAGTTTCAATGGAAAAATTTTTCTTTAATGAAAAGAGTAAAAGAGTAATCTCTTGTTCTGCGGTATCTTGTTCTAATACTTTATAAAAATAAGAGTTCCAATTTAAAATAAGTACCTTCTCTTGTCGATCATGGCTTACTGTTAATAATCGGGTCTCATGGGTGAAAGGGATTTTTGCTTTGTAATCGGAAGACCCTGAAAGATAGTGTCTTAAAAATGCCTGAATAGAACTCTCAGAACCTAGAGCTTTTGACACAATTCTATTATGGATAAGGCGGTGGCTATCTTTATTAAGATAATATACATTTTTTGTAGAGAAAATATACTTTGTTATTGATAAACTAAGAACGATTATACTTCCTATAATAACGAGACGAATATTTTTTTTATGTTGATTGGTAAAACTACTCATTCTATTCAAACAATTTCTAATAACAGTCATTTAACAAATCCTTCACTTTGGTTATAGTCATCAATATATCGTGAAATCCCTTGGTAGATTCCTATGGCAAGCAGATTTTGGTATTCTTCGTCTTTGAGTTTTGCAGCCTCTTGTTTGTTGGACATATAGCCCACTTCTACCAAAATAGAAGGTACGGTATTATATTTTAAAACAAAAAAATTAGCTCTTTTTAATCCTCGCCCTAATCCTTTGGTATTTTGTAGGGCGTCATCATACACATATTTGGCAAGCCATTCTGATTGTTTTCTTGTACCGTCTCGGATGAGATCGGCTAAGATGGAATAGACAGAATCTGTTTGTTGGATATCTTCGGGGCTAAAACCTGCATTTTCGATTCTTTCTGTTGCCAGGGCTTCAGAATCACTTGCTTTATCGGATAAGGTGTAAATTTCGAATCCTAATATTTTAGAATTATAAGCGATATTACCGTGAATACTGACAAATAAAATATTTTTTCGTACTGACCAACGAGCCGTTTTTGAAACTCTTTCTTCTAAAGGAATAAAAGCATCATTTTTTCTGGTTACATAAATTTTAATGTCTCGATTTTGTTTACGAAATAGAGCATGAATTTTTTTAACTAAAGTTAGTACCAAACGTTTTTCTTCGATTCCATTACTAATACCTCCAGGGTCTTTTCCCCCATGACCAGCATCTAGGACGATAGCGTCGATAGGAGCAAATTTATAATTTTGTTCTGGAATCATGAATAGATCATCTTCTGGTTCTTTGAGTTTGTTGGACATATTTTGTGTGGCATTTTCTTTTCGTTTTTGTTCGTTTCTTTGCTCTCGTTCTTGAATAAATTGAATAACTTCCTGAGATACTTCAGTATCTTGGTTGGTGCTAATATTTGTTACAATACCTTGTTGTCCTGTATCGTTAGAAAGAGTATATTTTTTTGGATCTATAAACCGTTCTTTCGTTTGAGAATAAAGAGTAAGAGGAATGAGTATCATAAAGAATATGAGCTTTTTCATAAATATTAATCCTATTTTATTGCGTTTTATAAATTTGGTTTATTTAGTTGAGTTGCTAAATTAGTAATATATTTTTTATCGATATTTTTGTTTATTGTTGGATCTTTCCAATCAGGAATCAATGCGAGTCCATAAGCTACTAACCGATCAATGATTTTGTATTTTTTTTTCAGGTGTTTTGTAATACTATGGGCACGCCCCCCTGTGATAATCAAATCTACAGGTTCAGTAATTTCTGATTCGCTAATTAAGCGTTCGGTAAATCCTTCGATTAATATTGCTTGGGCAATAAAAGAGCCAACATATAAAGATTCTAGGGTGTTATGCGTAATAACTTGCTTAACTTCCTGTAATTCGGTGATTGGTGGTAAAGATGTTGCTCGAGTAATTAAACCCTGGTAGGCAGTATCTAGCCCAGGGATAATTGCACCACTTAAAAAAACACCATTATTGGTTACCAAATCAATAGTTGTTGCCGTTCCTAAACTGACGATTATTGTAGAAGTCTTAAAAATTTGGTGTGCAGCATAAGCAGATAAAAGACGGTCTGTTCCAATCAATCCTTGAATAAAATCTCGTTTTATTGGGATCTGACTTTCACTAACAATCGGCGTTTTTAAAGGGAGAATCATTAAATCAATATTAAATTTTTTATGAATATCAAAATGCTCTGGAAGATCATATTTTAGATAGACTTTTAAAGCCAAAAAAGCTTTCCAGCTAACACAAGAAATCCGAACTTCTGCAATAAAAAATAAAGAATCCATTTGATACAAAGTCTCAAAAAAATATTGCCACCGTTCTGGATCAAATAAATCTGGTGTATTCCAGATTTTTTCTTGGAGAACGATCAATTTTTCATCGAGTAGAAAAGCTTTTGTTTTGGTATTTCCTATATCTATGGCACAAATCATTTTATTGGAGTTTATCAATCAAAATTTTATTGGTAAGCTCGGGGTTGGCTTGTCCTTTGGTAATCTTCATTACTTGACCAACAAAAAACCCAAACAACTTATCTTTCCCTGATTTGAATTGTTCTACTTGTTTAGGATTTTCTATTAAAATTGTATCAATAATTTGCTCTAATTCGTTTGCATTGCTGACTTGTTTTAATCCTTTTTCTTCGACTAGTAGAGAGGGCATTTTACCTGTTTGAAGCATATCATCAAAGAGATCTTTTGCAATTTTTCCACTAATCACCGCTTCTTTAATGAGGCTCAGTAGTTCGGCAGTAGCTTCAGAGGAGATTTTTTGGCTAAATTCTCCAGCGGTAAGTTTATGTTCATTCATTCTACTCATCATCTCGGTGAGAATCCAATTGGCTGTTTTTTTTGCATCTTGACTAGTTTTTGCAAGGGTTTGTTCAAAATAATCTGATATTTCCTGATCATCTGCTAAGATGATGCAGTTTTTTAAAGGAAGATGTAATTCTTGATAGTAACGCATTCTTTTAGTAAAAGGATGCTCTGGGAGTTGCATTGCTAGTTCTTGGACTAGTGTTTGAGTAATGCGAATAGGAGGAAGATCAGGATCAAGGAAATAACGATACTCAGCGGCAACATTCTTGGATCTCATACCTTGGGTAATATTTTTATTGGCATCGTAGAGACGGGTTTCTTGTTCAATTTGTCCTCCCGACTCCAAAATATTAATTTGCCGTTCAATTTCGTAATCAATTGCTTTACGAATCCCATTGAAAGAATTTAAATTTTTAATTTCTACTTTGGTACCGAATTGTGATGCACCGATTTTTCGTACAGAAATATTTGCATCACAACGAAGAGATCCTTCTTCTAAATTGACATTGCTAACATTGATAGATTTCATAATAGTACGTAATTCTCGGAGATAAAAATACGCTTCTTCCGAACTACGAATATCAGGCTCGGAGACGATTTCCAAGAGAGGAGTTCCCGCTCTATTAAGATCGACACGGCTAAAATCTTCATGGTCGTTATGGGTCAGCTTACCAGCGTCTTCTTCTAAATGAAGATGATGAATCCTAATATCTTTTTGTGTGCCATCTTCGAGGTGTACAGATACTTGTCCTCCTGTTACGATGGGGTAGGTATTTTGAGTGATTTGGTATCCTTTTGGCAGGTCAGGATAGAAATAGTTTTTTCTGTCAAATTGAGAAAATAGATTAATTTTGGCTTGTAATGCCAACCCTGCTAAGATTGCTTTGTGGAGAGCGACCTGATTTAATACAGGAAGTGTCCCTGGATGTCCTAAACAAATAGGACAAATTGCTGTATTAGGTTGTTCTCCAAAGGTCAGGGGGCAGGAACAGAAAGCTTTTGTATTGGTATTTAGTTGGACATGTACTTCTAATCCGATCACTGATTCATAGCTCATCAGACTCTCCTCGTATGATAAATAATCAAAATATTATAGCATAAATCATAAAAATAGTAAAGAATACGGGTATTTGAATCTTATTAAATTACACTAAACACACTGTTGATAGTAATACTTGAATTACTGATCTAAAAAATTGTAGATCAGTAAACTATTTGCATTCCTTCTAATAGGAATAGAAATTAAAGCAATTTTTTGAGAATCTTTAAGGATAAAAGCATTAATAAACCATAAATTTTCATTAATTATAGTGGTAGAATCCCAACTTAATTTGATATTATCCATTTGAAAAGCAGATAATTTTTTTTCAGCAAGTTCTGATAAGATAAGTTTTCGTTGATCTGCTGTCGTTTTTTTTGTGTTTAAACTATAAATTAAGGCTCTTCCTATATTTTGCTGAGAGATAAAATTATCGCTAAGTTTTTCTTCGATAATATCTAAGGGAGAGGTACTTTGGATAGTACTAATATTACCAATTAAGTTGGTTTCCCAAATTTCTTCCTGAGGGATTCGTAGAGTAATACGGTTGGTATTATCGTTATTGTCGATCCACGATAGAGTGCCAAACCACGTAAAAGGATAGCTATGAGCTATAGAAAGAAAGGAAGATTCGACAAGAAGTTGGGCAATTTTTTTTCGTTTGAAAAAGGTTTCGTTAGTTACAATAATATTAAAATTAGTTTTTTTGGCTTGTAAAGAACTATTATACAGAATATTCTTAGAGGAAGGATGCTGAAAATTTTGTAGTAGTGTGGTATCGTAAGAGTTTTGTGAACTGCCTTGAACTTTATGTTGGTGAATCGTATCAAATACATCTTGTCTTGTGTATTCAATAAATTGGTATTTTTCTACGAGGGTATCTGTTAGAGTAATACTGTCGATTTGGGAATATTCTGCAGCATTATATAACAAACTAATATTTGATAAAAATTCCCAAAGATAGTTATAAAGTTTGGTGATATGTAAATTTTGAAGATAAAATCGTGTGCGGATAGCAATTTTTTTACCCCATTCGGGATTTTTTAGAGTAATTAATTGCCAAGAAAGGTATTGAACGAGGCTTTCCATAAAAAGTTGTTCTTGATTGTTATGCTTTGTTAAACCTGGAAAAAAACTATGGTATAGTTCATGGATGAGGACTTCGACAAGCTGTTCTTGTTGACTGTTCCAAGATTGGTAGTTCTGTTCTTCGGTATTGATAAGATCGATAATAGAATTGTTGACCAAGAACATATTGCCTAAGAACTCCCCTTCAATTTCATAATTTGTATGAGCAGGGATAACAATATCAATCGGTACGATATGAATTTCACTAAGAGGAAAAAAACGATGTTTTGCTTGAATAGTCTTCCAAAAAGGTTGAAATTTTTGGTAAATAGTTTCTTGGAATTTAATATTACTGCTGTAAACGTTAATGTTATTTTGAGAACTGTGTATTAAATCAGTAACAATCAAACTAGCTCCTGGTGATATTTGTTTTAGTTCATTTTTCCAAGTACTTAATTTTTGATTTACAATAGTAACTTCTTCAACTTTTTTTCCACCCATAATACTGTTGAGATGAAGAGGGGTTTTGACTGTAAGTTCAAAATTAACATCGTTATCTTTAATAGGATAAGGAAACCAAAACTGTCGGACATCTAAAAATACATAGTTAGGAGAAATGGTAAAGCGAGGGTTGGTATTTTGTGCATTAATCGAAAATCGTATAGAGATTGCTGTACGATTGTTTAGGGAAATTTTTTGTTCTAACCCGACGGTAACAATCCTATAGTTGAACCCTTCTTGAATATCAAGGAAGGCTTGGGCATTGTTATGGCTTACTGATAAAATATTGACAGAAGGGTGGATAAAAAATGTCCAAGTATTCTGTTCTTTGGTACTTTCATTTTTTAAGGTATATATAAAATCACCATGAATATTTGTTTCAAAAACGGTAATATTTCCTCTAATAGATAAAGTGTTAAATTGAGCAAAAACAACAGATACCGGCGTTGAGATAATTAATATTACTAGTAATAGTAGATTCATAGTGTTTCCTAATGATATTTATATGGTTTTTATACTACTATTGTAGAGGGAATATTTTTTTCCAAATATTTTGGAAAAATTCAGATATTTTTAGAAAAATATTATGAGATCTCCGATAACGTTTGATTCCTTCTAATAATTCTTCTTGATCAAAATCTTTACGAGTAGTGTTTTCACCGATTTCAATACGAAGAGCGTCGGTATAAGATACATCTTTGACCAATACATCAACATCCTCCCAACCGAGTTCTTGAATAGCTCTTAAGCGTCTTTCCCCTGCAATAAGGTGATTGTTGTTATCGATAATAATAGGCTGTAAGAGTCCATATTTTTGGATACTTTCTTTAAGTTGGCTAATATCTCCTAAATCTTTACGGATGCGATCTTGAATAATGATGTCTTGGACTTTCATAATCATACCTCTTTATGTTATAGACTATAATATAATTTTTTATAATAAGTATCTTGTTGTATTAATTGATGGTGGACACCAACTTCAATAATTTCACCCTCTTTCATGACGATAATTTTATCAGATTTTTCGACGGTAGGTAGTTTGTGGGCAATTATAATCGTTGTCTGTTGCCCGTAAATATTTTCTAATGCTTTGGTGATTTTTTGTTCAGATTCGTTATCTAAAGCACTGGTTGGTTCATCTAAAATCAAGATCGCTGGCTTTCTGAGGATGGCACGGGTTAGAATAATACGTTGTCGCTCCCCCCCTGAAAGATTATTGCCTTGATCGCCGACATGGCGGAAATATCCATCTGGGTGTTGGGTAATAAATTCGTGTGCAGAAGCTGTTTTTGCAGCTTCGATAATTTCTTCCATAGTGGCATCGTTTTTAGACAGTTTGATATTATTGTAGATGGTATCACTAAATAAACTCGTGTCTTGGGAAACAATGGATAAATGAGCTCTAATAGACGCAGAATTGTATTCGGTAATATTTTTGCCATCAATAAGAATAGATCCTGTATTTGGGGTATAAAATTTGGGGATTAGAGACACTAAAGAACTCTTTCCCGAACCGCTATATCCTATTATTGCTATTGTTTCTTTAGCTTGAATAGAGAGATTAATATTTTTTAAAACCTGATGCTGGTGATGATAGGCGAACGATACATCTTTAAATTCGATATGGCCACTGATTTTATCAAAATATAAAGTATGGTTATCGTGTTCTTCGGGGGTATCGATAATTCGAAAAATTCGTTCCGCAGAAGGACCTAATTTTTTGACTACTAAGATCAGTTGATTAAAAGAAGAAATTGGTTCAGAAAGAATGATCGCCATGGCAGCAAATTTGGTAACATCGCCTGCGGTAGCGATCCCCATCTGAATCCCTACTGCCCCTAAAGATAAAATTAAAATAATTGCCGTGATTCCTAAAAAATCAGACATGGGAAGTGCAAGGAGTCTTATTTTAATTTCTTTGTCTGCAAGGGAGAGCTGGTGCTTATTTTTAGCATGAAATTGGTCTATTTCGATTTTTTCTGAATTAAATCCTTTAATAATTTGGATGTGGCGAATTGTTTCGGTGATTTTTTTGGTGAGGGAGGCGATATTTTCTTGCATATTAAATCCAATTTTTTGGATGGAAGATCCAATAAACCCCAACAATAATACAATAGTAGGTCCTAAAATTAAAAAATATAATGATAATTTCCAATTGAGGATAAACATTGAAGAAACCAAAACAATAACGGTCAAAGGCTGGGCAAGGAGCTGAACCATGACGTTCATAAGGAAACTTTCGACGAGGGTAATATCATTAGAACTAATAGATAAGAGCTCAGCTCCAGAATTGTTATGGTAATAAGACATGGGAAGTTTAATAATCTTACTATAAAACTGTTCTCGTAGACGGTGGGAGATCCTAATAGCGAGTTTTCCAGAAAAAAGATACATGGTGTATTGAGCTCCTGACCATAAAAACCCAAAGGCGAACAGGATGGCTACATGTTGTAATTGTAACGAAGAATAGTTTTGAGAAATAAAAATATTATTGATAAATTCTCCGATGAGTAATGAAATACCAGTACGTCCTGTTACAAATAAAATCGCTGCAATACAGGAAATCACAACAAGTAGTTTACAATCACCTAGAAGCATAAATAATCGGCGACTTGGTTTGGTCAATGGATACTCCTTTGAAGGTGAGTTATTAATATTTTAATCTTGTGAAAATGTTTTTCTTATCTATTAATAATACGATTTAATAGAGAATTTTGCAATATAATTTTCATTTTTCTTATAATTTTATTATTATTAAAAAGGAAAAAAAACCGATAATGAATATAATAACTATTTTAATTATAGTAACATCCTATTTTAAGAGGTCTTCACGTATGAAACATATTTTATTAATTGTTATTATGGTACTAGAAGTACCAATAGTTTTTGCAAAAGATAAAATAGCTCCTTATGTTTTGGATGGTGCTGTTGTTATTTATATGGTTGATGTAGCACAAGGCGTAAATCTATGGTCAACTATTATAAAAAAAACAAAAACAATCGAAGCAGATAATATCAAAAATCGATTAAGTACCCAAATAGCAGAAAGAATGTCTGTAAATATTTTTGATCCGAAAGGTGCGGAATATTTAGGGATTGATTATTCTGGAGGGATGGCTTATGTCCAGCTCTATTCGGGTGTCCATTATATGATTTTTACCATGACGAATGAGCGTCTCTTACGTACTAGATTAGATACTCTAGTAGATCCTATACCCTATCGTATCGAAGGAAATTTTGTAATGTTTTCTAGTACCCCAGAAATTTTAGAGTACTATAACTTCCAAGGCATTACCAAACTTCCAGAATTTAATAAAATTGCTAAGGAATTGTCTTTATCTTGGGATAAAAACTTAATCTGGATGGATCCTTCTGTGTTACGATCTCAAGAAGTGTTAAAAAGTACGGTTAAAGCAATGGGAGATAGGATTGCTGGGACTTTTAGTGTACAGAATAATAGGATTATTCTTGATACCCTCACTATTTATGATGATCCGCAGGTGAATCAACGCTTGGGAGATAGTCAAAAAGTATCTCCTGTTCAAAATATGGTATTGTTGGATTATGAATCAGGAGACCCTGGTATTGTTGGACATACTTATGTTAATTTTTCTAATTTTGTTACGATGGTACAGCATATCGACCAAGCAGACTACTTATCTACTTTATCAATATTAGAACAATTAAAACAGAATGGGGTAGACATTCAGCAAAGCATTCTTCCTTATATTAAAGGAAGGCTATCCTATGTTATACGGGCGATGGATCCTTCTAAAAATATTTTTCGCTTTACTGCTAGTTCTGAGATTAGGGATAAAATAGTCTTGAAGCAAAACATTAATAATATTGTACAGGCGAGTCAACAAAAAGGAATTACTATAAAATATAAAAACCTTTTTACCCAACAGTTTTATGGGTGGGAATTTTCTGATCAAACCTTGTGGGTGGGTCTTGTAGAAAATCATCTTATTGTGTCTAGTGATGAAACAGATCTTATTAACTTTGTTCAAAATATTTATAATGCCCGTATTGGATTTATCAATAAGCTTCCTATTTCTATGCGACGTTTGATTGCCAATCGTACTATTGGTGGTCAAATACTCTTTAAAAATCCTGCTTTTATACAAAATTTTCGTATTTTAGATTTATTTATCAACTACGATTTACTCGTAGCTCTAAAACAAGTAGAATGGAACTTTACTTTGGTACAAAATCCCAATATTAGCGGTCGTCGAGATACAATTTTTATTGACTTTAACGAATAACAAAAAAATAAAAACTCAGTTCTTGCTTTTTTTTTGAAATGGTCTTATAATATTCTATATATATGTGTGAGTGCAGGTTTTCTTATGGAAAAACAATTTGTTGCTTTTAAAATAGCTTCGTCGTTTTATTGTATTGACATTATGGAAGTACAAGAAGTTATCCGAGAAAGTCAGATTACTTCAATGCCTAATTTCCCTTCTTTTGTAGAAGGAGTTATTAATCTACGTGGTACGATAACACCGTTATTGTCGATTGATAAAAGACTTTCGTCGACTCTTGAAGATTATCACTTAGAACTGCAAGACGAAGAAGATCCCTTTTTCCCAAAGATGGCTCAATCAGTGCAAGAAAGGGTATCTGCTCAAACAGAAGATAAAAAAACAAACTATCCTTTAAAATTAATTATTGTGAATGTAGATTCTGTAACGATAGGACTTTTGGTAGATAATTTGGATAAAATTCTTACAGTAGAAGATCATCAAATTCAAAGCGCGGAAGGATTAGGTAAATCCACAGGACATAAAATGGTTGCTGGGATTCTTCAGGTGGAAGGGAATATTTATACGGTGTTAGATCCGCGTTATATTTTAGAAAATAACGAAACACAACAAATCACAGAACTTTTAAATCAATAAAAAACAATTGTTAAGGGGAACATTCCATGAAAAAACAACTACTTATTATGTTATTGCTTGGATTAGTGCAGCTTAATGCACAAGAAACCGTAGAAGAGACAATGGAAACCAACATGGTACAAAATACCGATGTGATGGATACGAATATGGGAGAAATGAACGACCAAAACTTTGAAACAGTTCCTGTAACTCCTATGGAGAACACTGCTGTTCAAAATGTAGGTTATACTCTTACGAATGGCGATTATATTTACGCTTCTCCAAAAGCTCGTTTTTCCGTTCAAGGGGTAGACGAACAGTCAGGGCTTAAAGAAATATTTGTTTCTATTGATGGGAGTGACTATGCTCCTTATAAAAACTCGATTGCTTTTAGTACAGAAGGGGATCATTCTTTAAGTTATAAATTTATCGATAGGGTAGGGAATGTTTCTTATTCAAAAGTTTTTTCTATTACTGTGGATGCAACTGCTCCTAGAGTTTTAGAAGTAGAATTAAATCCTGCTCCTTACTATGCTTCTGGTACAGAATATGTTGGAGTTAATACAGAGATTTCTTTTCGTGCTTATGATGATATGACAGGACTTGCTTTTGTGGAGTTTGCCTCCCAAGATCAAGAAATGATGCGTTTTGAGAGTAATACTACTTTTGGATCATTAGGTTATACCAATACAAGTGCTCTCTTATTATCGTACCAAGCTACAGATATGGTAAGTAACGTATCCCCTGTGAAATCTCGTTTCTTTGCTGTTGATGCGACTGCTCCTTCCTTGGATGTTTTTGCAAAAGCTGTTGAAATCGATGGTATTCGTTATATTTCTTCTCGTGATACTATTCAAATCGAAGCTTATGATTATGAAACAATGGTTTCAAAAATTATGTATGCGATTAATGACGGAGACTTTAAGTCTTATGATGCTCAAATTGGGATTAATCTTAAAGAAGCAGGAGAATATGTAATCCAAGCAAAAGCTACAGATATTGTTGGCAATGAAAGTGCTATTGTTGAATACAAAGTTGTTGTTGATATACTATCCCCTACTGGAGATATATCATATATTGGAGAAGAAGCATCTTCCCAATATGACCCTTTCGTTGGAGAAGAAGACGCTCCATTGATGGAAACAGAAGCAGATACAGAAATGGATAATACAACTAACGATATGTCCACAACAGAAATGGATACCGCAATTGACGAAACACCTGCCGTAGAAATGAATGATACAACTGGAGAAATGCCTGCTGGTACTGCAGTTGATGTGATGGATACCGTTCAATAATATATATTTTATTATTAAAGCGAGTATAATGGGTTACTCAAGTTATTGTATGCCTCAAAGGGTGTATTTCTTAAAAAAAACTTAAGTAAGGGTGATCGTAAGATCACCCTTACTACTATAAAATTTATAAAAACTGATAAAAGAGGTTGTGGGTTATGGCGGGTCATAGTAAATGGGCTAATATTAAGCATAGAAAAGGTGCTCAAGATGCGAAACGAGGAAATTTATTTTCTAAAATTGCAAAGGAAATAATCATCGCATCTCGTGATGGGGGTGGAGATCCTAGTGCCAACATTCGTCTTCGAGCAGCAATTGATAAAGCTCGTGCAGCGAATATGCCGAAAGATAATATTGACCGAGCCATCAAAAGAGGTACAGGAGAGCTTGAAGGAGTTAGCTACGAAACTTTCTCTTATGAGGGTTATGGGCCTGGCGGTGTCGCAGTAATTATTGATGTTACCACCGATAATAAAAATCGTGCAGCAGCAGATATTAGAAAGATCTTGTCTAAATTCAATGGTAATCTAGGAGAACTTGGTTGTGTTTCTTGGATGTTCGATACTAAGGGACTTCTTGTATTTGAAACCGAAGACACAGATACTTTGATGGAAGTGGCTTTAGAGGTCGGGGCAGATGATATTAATATTGATGGGAACATTGTTGAAGTTTATACAGTATTTGAAGAATATGCAGCTATTTCTGATGCTCTTAAAGATGCGGGTTATGAAGCTATTAGCTCGGAAATTTCTAAAATTCCACAGAATAAAATCACTTTAGATGCTCAAAAATCAACATCTTTTCTGAAAATGTTTGATGCTTTAGAAGATTACGAAGATGTTTCTTCTGTGGCAAGTAACGCTGATCTTGATGAATCTATTTTTCATGATAAATAAACAAAAATGGTACTAGTCTATTTTTATGGTATCGTATAGGAGGTTTTATGTTATACAATAAAAAACTGATCGAGGAAGCGGTCGTTTTTCTCAAATCACAAGGGATTTCTCAAGTCTCTCATGTGGTTGTTTTAGGATCAGGATTATCACATATTGCGGATAGTTTTGATTCTTCTACTGTTGTGCCTTATGATAAAATTCCAGGGATGCATGCATCGACTGTTAAAGGGCATGATAGTAAAATTATTTATACAGGCAAAACAGTCTTTCTCAAAGGGCGTATGCATATGTATGAAGGATATTCTGCCTTTCAATCGGCGTTTCCAGTAGCGGTTATGGCAGCACTTGGGGCGAAAAATCTTATTGTTACGAACGCAGCGGGAGGCTTAAATCCAGAATTTCGTCCTGGAGATATTATGATGATCGAAGATCATGTTAAAACCCAGTTTTTTTCTCCTTTAGAAGGGATTCTTACGAATGATCGTTTTGTAGATATGCAAAATGCCTATGATATATCTTATTATGATGAGCTTGTTAAGCAATTTGCTATTAAAAAAGGTGTTTATGTTTCTACTTTAGGCCCTCAGTATGAAACACCTGCTGAAGTACGTTATTTTCAACAAATTGGTGGTGATACGGTTGGGATGTCTACCGTCATGGAAACAATCATGGCTCGTTATTGTCAAATGAAAGTTTTTGGATTTTCGATGGTTACGAACGGTGCTGCAGGTCTTCCTGGTGCTATTTTAGAGCATGAAGATGTTGTCCGACAAGCTGATACAACAGGAAAAAAATTGGGTCAGATTATCTACTATTTACTTGAAGCTCTAGGATAACCAGTAAGATAATACCAAAGGATGACTAAGTAGTTTTTGTATTTTTGGCGAAGGATATAGGATACGGTACACCGAACTCGCAAAAAGAGATTGGCACTTTTCTCTGTCTAGGAGAAGGAATTTGATACGATGATGAGCATTGTTTCGATAATCTTCTTGAGCTATTTGTTTTAATTCGTACAAAAAGTGCTTACTATCTTTACAAATAGTGTCTGATTGTAAAACAATAGTAAGCTCTCCATGTAAGGGTTTAGTATTTTCGTTGAGAATAGTAATATCAAGAATCTCATAATTACGCTGTTGATTTTTTCGTTCAGAGATTTGAGCCTTAAGATAAACAAATGCTCCTTCATGGAGAATACTTTCGATTAAGCTAAGTTTTTCTCCAAACACAAAAAAGGGAATAATATTATATTCTGTATTTAAAATAAACTTTCCCCAAGATTTTCGAGAATTTTGATGATTGTGCTGGACATAAATATCGGTAACGTATCCGATGAATGATACGGTAGTGCTTAACGATAATTTTTCTTGTAAATTGTGCTGATAAGAGCTAAGAACTCCAATTTTTTGTGAGAGCATAGAAAATATTTTTTGCGTAAGATAAAATCCAAAGACTTGTATTTCATTTTTAAAATCATCCTCAAAACTTAATGGAGCTGTTATTTGTAAAGTTTCTGTAGCAGCTTGGATTTCTTCTTCGCTGAACAAAGAAAAAGTTGTCTCTTTTTCTTCTTTTTTTTCGTATTTTTGGTATAAATTGCTAAGATTATGAGGATTTAAGTATGTTGCTTTATCTTGCATAATCTGATCTTTAGAAAATAATGAATCAAAAGCCCCTGCTTTTAACAAAATCTCTGTGGTATTTTTTCTAATATCGGGCTTATCTACGGTTCGTTCGATAAAATCTTCAACAGAGAGATAATTCCCTCCCCATGTTCGTTCTTTGATGATTTCTCGGCTTGCTTGTTCGCCGAGTCCTTTGATCGCCCCAAATCCATAGCGAATACCAGATGGGTTTACTTGAAAATAAATAATACTACTATTAATATCAGGCATGAGGATTGTAATATTCAATTTCTTAGTTTCTGCAATATAAAGAGTAAGATCATCGTGGTGATTCATATTTGCACTCATGAGAGAAGCCATAAATTCGGCAGGGTAATGTGTCTTGAGCCAAGCGATTTGGTAGGCGAGAATAGAATAAGCCGCAGCATGAGATTTGTTGAATGCATAATTAGAAAAAGGAATTAATAATTCAAAAAGTTGTTCGGCAAGCTTAGGGTCATAATTTTGATTGATAGCTCCTTGAATCCATTTAGGGCGTATTGTTTCTAATTCGTCGGGTTTTTTCTTAGCCATAATTCGGCGAATTAGGTCAGCTTCTCCTAAAGAAAATCCTGATAATATCTGAGCAATTTGCATAACTTGTTCTTGATATACGATAATTCCATAGGTAGTTTTGAGGATAGGTTCTAAATTCTCATGGAAACAATCAATTTCCTCTCGACCATTTTTTCTATCAATAAAACTGGGAATACTATCCATAGGTCCTGGACGATAGAGAGCATTCATGGCAATTAAGTCTTCAATACTAGTTGGTTGTAGTTGTTTTAAGTAGTTGGTCATTCCCTGTGATTCGAATTGAAAAATTCCAGCGGTATGACCTTGGGCAAACATTTGAAAGACTTTAGGGTCTTCCAAAGGAATTTGATCCATATCGATCCAAATTTGATGATTTTGATAGATACGGTCAATACAATCTCTAATTAGTGTTAAATTGGAAAGTCCTAAAATATCCATTTTGAGGAGACCGTGTTCTTCTAAGTATTTTCCTTCGAATGCTGTGGTGATTGTATTTGAGCGGTCTTTAAATAAAGGGATAATGGTATTTAATGTATTTCCCGCAACGATCAGAGCAGAGGCATGTGTACCTAAATTTCGGATACGATTGGCTAGCTTAATAGAATATTGAATCCACAATTTTTCTTTCGGGTTGCTTCCTGCAAGAATATTTTGTAATTCTGGAATTTGTAGTGCCTGTTTGTCCAGATCTTCATTAGCTTCTACGACACCTGTAACTTGATTCACGCGGGCTAAAGGAATTTCTAATACACGTCCCACATCTTTAAGCACGGCTTTTGACTTATTATATCCGAAAGTAACCACATCGGCTGTTTTATCAGCTCCATAGTGTGTTCGTAGATATTGCTTCACTTCATCTCTACGGTCATCTTCAAAATCAATATCAATATCAGGCATAGAGATTCGTTCAGGATTAAGAAAACGTTCGAATAGAAGCTCGTATTTTAAAGGATCGACATTGGTAATTCCAAGAGCAAAACTCAATAAAGCTCCAGCCACAGAGCCACGTCCTGGTCCAATAAGAATCCCATTTTTTTTTGCATATTGGACGAAATCACTAACCACTAAAAAATAATTGGGGAATCCCATGCTACAGACAGTATCAAGCTCCCATTGGAGCCGTTCTTTATATTTAGAGGAGAGAGGGGTGGAAAATCTTTTTTGTAATTCTTGGAAACTTTTTTCTTGGAGAAATTCTCCTAAATTTTTGTCAGAGGGAATAGGATATTGAGGACTTTGATCTTCAAATGTTGGAAATTTCACCGTACATAATTCTGCTATTTTAACAGTATTTGATAAAGCTTCGGGGATTTCTTTGAAAAGCTCTTTCATTTCTTCACTGGATCGAAAATAAGAAAATCCTGATCTTGCTGATCCATCCAAAAACTCTTTTTCTCGAATACAAGTAACAATATCTAAGAGAACTTTATCCTCAGGGTTAAGATACAAAACAGGGTTGGTTGCTACTACCGGAACATGATACTGGTGTGCAAATTGAATCAAGGTATTGTTAGCAATTTTATCTTCAGGAAGATTGCGATCTTGAAGTTCGATATAAAAATGCTCAAATGTTTCGGTATAAAATTTAAGGATTTTGAGCATTTGTTCTTCATTTTTTTGTAAGGCATAGTGGTACATCGCCCCACTATGGTCAGAAGAAAGTACAATAATATCGGAAGTGTATTTTTGGAGTAAAGCTTTATCCACACAAAAACGCCCAAAACTTCCGTCATCATAGCCCGTAGAAACGATTTTAAGAATATTTTGATAACCTTGAAAATTTTTGGCTAATAACACAATAGAGTAGCGATCAATAATTGGATCATCTTTACGTTGAGAAGAAAAACGAGATTGTTCCATGATGTCAATATGAACACCAAAAATCGCTTTGATATTTTCACTTTTTGCTTTTTTATAAAATTCTGGTACGGCAAAAAGATTATTATAATCAGTAAGAGCAAGAGCTTTTTGTTGGCATTCTTTGGTTTTTTCGATTAATTCCGTAATGGTAGGAATGGCTTTTAATATAGAGTAGTGGGAATGTACATGGAGATTGACAAAATCACTCATAAGACCTCTTGAGAAATAAAAATCAAAAAGGGAAGACTGAGCCTTCCCTTTTTGTATTAGCTTTTATCTGGAGTAGTATTCGATAATAAGAGGGATATCTCCTATTGTTGGGACTTCGGTGCGAGTCGGAAAATAAGAAAATTTCGCCGACATTTTTGCAATATCACGCTCGATGTATGGTTGAAGAACTACAGAGCCATCATTAACGGCATTGACAAATATTTCCTTGTCTTTGGATTTGTTTTTTAAAGTAACAACATCGGTCAAACGAAGACGATAAGAAGGAATATCTACTTTTTTTCCATTGACTTCAAAATGTCCATGATTTACTGCTTGGCGTGCTGCATAAATGGTAGAAGCAAACCCTGCTCTGTAAACAAAAGCATCCAAACGACGTTCTAATAGTTGGACTAAAAGCTCGACGGTGTTCCCTTCTAAGCGAGAGGCTTCTTTGTAGTTGTCTCTCATTTGTTTTTCGGAAATATTGTACTGAGCCCGAACTTTTTGTTTTTCGAGGAGTTGAGTTTTATAAACAGACATTTTCCCACGGAATTTTTTTGTTGCTCCAGCTTGTCCTGGTCCATAAGATTTTTTTTCCATCACTTTTGCAGCTTTTTTAGTAATCGCAATCCCTAAATATCGGGATATTTTGACTTTAGGTCCATTTTTACGCATGAACGTTCTCCTAAGAAATGTGTAAATTTCGTCTTACTTAAGATTATGGTGCAGCCTACCACGAATATCTTTTAAATAATACTCTATATCATACAATATTTCACACTTTTTTTCAATTATTTACTAAAAAAATTAAGTGATTTTATATAATTTTTCTTATGAGATGGTAGAGTGCTTTGAGAGGGGTGTATAGGTGTAGTTTTTTAGAGAAGGTGACGATAATTTTTTTAATTTTTTGTTTGTGAGAGAGTTGC
>JBOFHK010000018.1:0-3816 GCA_051649605.1 Brevinema sp.
TATCAGGAATACAGAGAACAAAAACAAAGTTTTTGTTTCTGCATAAGAAAAGCCTAGTCGACTTTTGTCTCCTGTTTTTCTAAAAAAGTATTTCATAGTTAAGTATAATACATAAAGGGAGGCAAGTCAAGTGGGAATATTGGAAGATTTAGAAAAAGTGATAGAGCTAAAAATAAAAGAGAATATAGCAAGCCCTGTGTTGGCAAAGATAGAAAGAGTAGATCATAAAGAGTATACTTGTGATTGTATTGAACTGACAAACGAGGGGCAAGAACTTGATACGATTTACACAAGAGTAAAAATCCCGAAATTGTTAGCGAGTAAGGATGGAGGGATCTTTATGAGTCCGAGCAAGGAAGCTGTTGTTTTGCTTAATTTTTTGAATGGGGACAGGAATTATCCTATTATTTCTGCCGTGATGGGATCGGAATATAGAGGATAAGCTTCTGAAGATACGCTTATTATTAAGTTAGGAAACAATCTGATCCAATTGAACGATAAGATTCTTCTGCAGGCAAAGAATACGAAACTGATAGTTGGAGAATCAGAAATCTCTTTGGAAACCAAAGATGGGACAAAGATAGAGCTAGGTGATAAGATTGTTCTTCAAAACAATACAGGATCATCTGTAGTGGTGGATACTCAATTGGAAATTAAAAGTGGTATGGGGAATTTGAAAGATATTCTTTCGGAGATCGGTAATTTTCTACCTACGATCAACACGCTAGGTTCTCCTATGGCTCAAAATCTTAATCCTGCGTTAATTCCAAAGTGTATAGAAATCAGTACCAAGATCCCTATGGTATTAAAATAAAGGAGTTAGCATGACAGATCTTAAATTAGTTGATGGCGAGATCGTACTAGGTTATGAAGATTTGGAATTAGTAAGCAGAAGCGAATGCTTATTGCAGGATGTAAGAAATCTCTTAATGACGGATTTTGGAGCATTGTTTTACGATAAAACTTACGGATCGGGTGTGTTACGGTATATCCAAACGGATAAAAGCAGGTTGAAACAACTGAAACAACAAATTATGATTACTCTGAAGAAGGATAGTAGGATTAATTCTAATAGTATTAGGATAACCGAAGCGGTTTTGCGTCCAAGGATGGGTACGTCAAAAGATTCCTTTGATATCTATCTAAATAGAATGGACTTACGATCAGTGTGGAGTTTACTACGCTTAATAATGAAAAATTAAGTACAAATATCTTAATTTAATACCCTTGGAGGTTAATCATATGTCACAAAACAGAGAAAAAATAGTGGAAGAAATCATACAAGAGACGGCACGAAGTATTCCCCAAATCAGTAATTACCGTAGTGGTGGGGTGTTTTATACCTTTATTCAAGTGGTTGCCAGCTTCTTGGAGAAAATCTATCAAGAATTGGAGCAATTGCTCCCCAACAGATTCTTAATGACGGCAAAAGGGAAGTGGCTAGATCTCAAAGCAGAAGAGCTTTCTCTTTATCGTTATCCAGCAAGTAAAACCCGAGGTTACGTTATTTTCTCAAGGTTGGATTCCTCAAGGGCAATGACTATTGCTAAAGATAAAATTATCGCAACAAAAAGAGGATTGAGGTATAAGGTGGTTGCCGATGTGGTATTACAAGAAGACGAATCGGCTCGAAGTGTATTGGTAGAAGCGGAAGAAGTTGGATCAAAATACAATGTTATTGATACAACAGAGCTTATAACACCTATTAGTGGGATAGACAGTATTTCTACTTCTAGTGGTTGGATTGCAGAGGTGGGAAAAGATACAGAAACAGACAAAAACTTACGTAGTCGATGTCTTGCTTTATGGCAAGGACTTAGCGGAGCTAATAAAGGAGCTTATATTGCTTGGTGTAAAATAGTTGAAGGTGTAGGCGATGTAAGGATAATATCTACTGCAAGAGGACTTGGGACTGTGGATGTAGTTTTTGTTGGGGTGGATGACACTCAACCAAATAAAGAACTAATTGAAAAAGTAAAAAAGCTAATAGATGAGAAAAAACCTATAGCAACGAATGTTGAAGTTAAAGCACCTTCTGAAGTAATTATTGATACTAATATCACAGTAAAGGTTTTGCCAAATTATGAGCTTACACAAGAACTTATTAAAGATAAAGTAAGTATGTATTTTACCACTTTGGGGATAGGTAGTGATTTCGAGCCGTCAGCATTAGTAGGTTGTATTTTTGGTATTGAAGGAGTAAAGTCTGTAATGGTAAATAGTCCAACAAGCCAAAGAATATCAGAACTTCAGATTGCTCGTTGTGGAGAAATAGCATTGGAGTTATCGAATGCAGTTGAAAAATAAAACAGGCTTTTTAGACCATTTTAATAGCCTTTTAATACCATTAAAAGACACTTCTAAGGTGTTTGTAGGAATGTTTTCAGCAATAGCTAAAAGCTTTGAAAATCTAAAAAGTTATACTGAAGATATTATACAAAGGCATTTTATTAGCAATGACGACTTTGAGGAATTTTCAAAGGATAGAGGAATAGTAAGAATAAAGAACGAGAGTAGCCAGTCTTTTTATAGTCGAGTTTTGGGAGCTTATTCATTCTTAAAAAACTCCTCAACAAAGCAAGGTATAATAGATATTCTTAGAAGTTTTACGGAGAAAGAATTTAGAGTCCGTGAGCTTTATAGAGAAGACTTTGTTTTGGGTAATCCTAACGAAAAGTTAGGTATCACAACACAACTAAAAAACAGTTTAGCAAGCTATTATTTCACAATGGATTTCACAAACCCACTAACAGTGGAAGAGAAGCAATATCTCACAGAAATATTAGACTTATACAAGCCAGCTCATATAGGTTTTCATCTTAATGCTCGTATTGTTGATGATTGGAAACTTGTGAATAAAGAAGAAAAACTAGGCATAAACACCTATTTATAAAAAATAATAAAAGAGGATATAATGGAAAATTCAGGACGAAATGAAGCACGACAATGTTTTTATCAAGGGCAGAGTGTTGCACCAGAACATCTCAATAAATTACAAGATTTCACAATGCAAGGACAAGCTAATTTAGTTGCCTCATTATTAGGATATGGTATTGTGAATGGCTTTGGAATTGAAACTGTAGAAGGACATATTATTGGTGTAAGTGCAAGACTTGCTTTTAATTTACAAGGAGAGAGGCTTATATTAGCAGGGGGGAAACAAGTTAATCTTGTGGGATACAAACCAAACACAGGTGATAAAACAATTAAACTAGGTATTATTTTATCTTACGAAAAAACAGAGTCATCTACTGATATTATGGGAAATACTGTATATACCAAATGGACTCCAACTGTTGAATTTGTAACCAAAGAAACTCTAGAAGCTAATGAGTTTGAGCTTGCAACAATCAAACTCAACCCTACTTCTATTACTGAAATAATAACTACAGCTCCAAACTTTGGCACACTCCCTAAGGTCACTCAAGATCTTCTCTCTCAAATCCACAACTTGAGCGACAAGACTTCAGCCTTGACTACACTTGAAAACTCTACGACTATTAACAGCCCTTTGTTGAATCTCATCACAAATAATCTCCAAATTAACGGCACTCCCTATATGGAAATCGGTAGTAACAATAATGGGCATTATGTTAAGTTTGAGAATGGATTGCTGATTTGTATCTGTCATTCAACTTGGAAAGCTCCTACTCCAGAAACTACCTATTCTGGACATGATTTTACTTTCCCTTTTGCTTTTAAAAATCCTCCTATTTATATCAATGGGAGTATCCATATAAGAGATCTACCCCTTTATTTCCATACTCAGCCTGGCAGCTCTTTGTACTTTAATAATATTAGATATAACGGAGGTTA